>JAEUHK010000105.1 GCA_016795465.1 Verrucomicrobiaceae bacterium
GAGACTGCCCGGCGTGTCCGACGAGACGCTCAGGTAGCCATCGAGCAGCTTCCGCGTGGCGTTGCCGGATTGGCCGTTGGCCCAGGTGCCACCAAAAGCCCAGTTCATCGTCATCGCGGTAGAGGCACCGGTGCTGTCCACGATCACATCCGCTGTTGGCGAGAGAATGTCGGCCTGCGTGCCATTTTGATTCCGCCAGCTCGTGAGAGCCCAGGTGTTGTTCCAGAAGCGCTGAGGCACCAAACCGGTCACCTCATGGCTGGCGATGGTATTGTCTGGATTCAGCTCCATCGCGAAATTGATGCCAATGACACCATTTTGAACCGGCGGCGTGCTCGCGGCCGAATGCGCCAGATAACCCGTGCGCAGCTCCCAGGCATCGCCCGCGCCATCACCATCCGTATCAGCCAACAAAGGGCTGGAGGCCGTCTCCTCGCCATCGCTCAGCGAATCGCCATCCGTGTCCACTTTGAGCGGATTCGTGCCGGCCGTGAACTCCTGCCCATCGCTCAAGCCATCGCCATCCGTGTCCTTTTGCGTCGGCGCCGTGCCCGCGGCGAACTCCTGCGCATTCGTGCGACCATCAGCATCCGCATCCTGGGCCGCGCTCGCCACCGCATCGCTGAATCCATGATCCACCTCCCACCAGCGCGGCAAGCCATCGCCATCCACGTCCTGCAAAGCGATGGGATCAATCTCCAGCGACAACGCATCAAACTGCACCCAGCCATCCGTCGAGGACGCTGGCGCAGGCGCACGACGGATCTCCAGCACATTCGCCCCGGCCACCGGAGTGAAGGCGGGCGCATTCACCTCGACGATCAGCGTGTCCGCTTTCGTGTGAATGGCGGTCTTGATCAGCACCCCGTTCCAAAACACCTCCAACTGATGCCGTCCGTAACCTTCGGCATAGCTGCTGATCGCCGGGTTCCACCAGCCGCCCCAGACCTGATGCATGTTCAGCCGCATCCGGGCCGTGCTGGTCGCCTGCGACGGTGAGAGGTTGAAATGCAGCCTCACCGAGAGGTTTTGGGTATCCAGCACCGGCTCGAAGTTCGTCGCCGGCTCGCCTGCCACTGTGCCGATGGGCGCTGGGTAGGTGCCCGCGAAGTAAAAATCATTGTCGAGAGCCGTCGCACTGCCCGGCGCCGCGTTGTAATCCCACGTTGAGCTCCCAAACTCATCCTGCGGATCTCCATCCCAAACCCCAAGCGACCACAACGTCGTGAATTCCGCCCTCAACGGCGAAACGATCCATCCGAAAAGACAAGCGAGCAAACCCAAGCGCATGCACGGAGGTTACCACTCGCGTGGGAAGATGTCCATGCTCGTGACGGCACCATCAGTGTGTTCAAAAGCTTCGTCACAAAGCACGCGACAGCGTCCTGGAGTGCGCCGGCCCTCCGGCGCTTTCGAGCGTCGTTTGGCCCGCGCAAAGCTCCAGAGGGCTGGAGCACTCCAAAACGCTCACGCGCCATTCGTCCGCTCAAGGCTTCGCGTTGCTCGAAATTCTCCTCGCCATCGCACTCTTCGCGTTGGTCTCCGTCGGCATGACGCAGGCGCTCAATGGCATCGCGCAGACGACGACCGCAGCCCGCCAGGAAGCCCAGGTGCTTCGCGTGCTCGAATCCGTGCTCGCGGAGGTCGCTCACCAACCGGAGTTCAAGGCCACGAAGATCGACTTCCCCAAAACCGCCGATCACATCGACGCCAGCGCCACCATCGAAAAAGTCCGCCTCTTCACCCGCGACAAAGCAGAGCTCGATCACGTCTTCCGCGTCCGCGCCGAAGCCTGGATCTCCGACGGCACCTCCCGCCGCATCGTCCGCAGCATGGAAACCTATGTCTATTCACCCAACAGCCCCATCTGATGCGTGCTGCGTGCTGCGTGAATCTGGTTTCACGCATCACTCCTCACGCATCACGAACCGCTCCGGCTTCACTTTGCTCGAAGTGCTCCTCTCCCTCGCCCTCGTGGGCCTGGTGCTCTCGGGCGTGTTTGGCGTGGCGGATGGCGCGATGCAGCTCGGCAAGTCGATGGGGCAGGCTCGCGTGGCCGAAACACGCATCTCGAACTTCGTCATGCAATGGCGCGACTACTTCGAAAACGTGCCGCCGGGCATCACACTGGCCGCCGGAGCCGAAAAGGCCGCGCGAGGCTCCTCCGGCAATCTGTTCATCACCGGCAGCCAGATGCCCTTCGTCTGGAACCGCTCGCTCAAAATGGCCGACGCGGTCGAATTCGGCCTCGTGCGTGCTCCCGGGCCGCAAAAGAGCCTCAACCTCGTCGTGCGCCATTTGAAGCGTCCCGTCAAAGCCCGCCGCGAAGACGAGTTCGAGACGCTCGCGGAGCTTCCGATCCTCGAAAACCTCAAGCAGATGCAGTGGCAGTTCTTCAGCCCCGAAGACAAAAAGTGGTTCATCGACTGGGACCCCAAAAAGCGCCCCACCCCGCCGCTCTTCATCAAACTCCGCTTCGCCTTCCTCAACGACCCGAGGGAGCATGAATACACGTTTTGGGTCGCGAATGATCTGCGCGGGCAGATCGCGGCTGCTCCGCAGAAATGACGAATGAGGAATTCCGAATGACGAATGACGAATGAAGCTCCAATGACCGAAGCAACGCCAACGAGCCGCCAGGCCCGTAGGCCGGGTGTGTTCGGCGCGGAGGACCTTCGTCAGCATCTCACGCCCTCTTCGCCGAATTACCCGGCTGGTTTGGGAGCATTCGCAGGCCAAAACGTCATCATCTTGAGTAAAATCGGAAGCTCAGATGTATCTCACGCAAAGGCGCAAAGGCGCAAAGTCCTGAAAGCCTCTGGGAACCTTTGCGCCTTTGCGCCTTTGCGTGAGACCTTCAAAGCCATCGAACCCACCCAGCCTTCGAGTGTGGCTTCGGACTTCGTCATTCATTCGTCATTCCGCAGGGGTTTCGTCATTCCTTCGTCATTCGCCATTCGTCATTCGTCATTCCAACGCGGTTCCGCCCTCATCGCCGTCTTCTGGATGATCTTCGCGCTGGGCATGGTCCTCTTCGCGGCCACCAAGTCGCTGCATGCGGACACGGAATACACGCGCATGATGCGCGGCCGCATCTTTGCGAAGCGTTTTGCTGAAACGGGCATCGAACTGGCCCGCCATCCGGCGATGCAGCAGGACGATCCGCTGCTGCACTTCAGCAGCGACAACGGCGGCGGCTTTGACGTGACGCTGAAGACCGAGGAAGCCCGTCTCAACATCAATTTCCTCCTCCAAAGCGGCGACAAGATCCTGCTGCGCCGTCTTTTCACCCGCTGGGGCTTCAAGCCGGACTTCGCCACCGCGCTCGGCGATGCGCTGAAGGACTGGGTGGATGCCGATGACAACGCCAGCCTCAATGGCGCGGAGAAACGCGAGTATCAAAAAGCCGGCTTCGACGGCATGCCCTTCAATCGCCCCTTCAAAGAGGTCGAGGAGATGCTCCACGTGCGCGGCATGGACATCGTGAACGCCGAGCGCCCCGACTGGCGTGAGTGGTTCACCGTGTATGGCGATGGCCGCATCGACATCAATGACACCAGCGCGGAGATCATCTCCCTGCTCGGCGATGTGCCCATGGAGCGGGTGCAGCCCGTTTTGACCTTCCGCAACGGCCGCGATGGGGCGCACCGCACCCGCGATGACATGCGCCTCTCCAGCGTGCCACAGGTGGCGCAGATGCTCGGCGTCTTCAATCGCCAGACCGTGCAGCAGCTCACGCAGTGGATTCAATTTACCGGCCCCATCCGTCGCATCGAGAGCGTCGGCTACCTAGGGCCCCTGAAACGCAAACTCATCCTCATCACGCAGGGCGGACAGGCCGTCTGGCGTGGCGAACTCCCCATTCATGGCCAGGACTCGTAAATCCATCCACGAGCTGCTGCTCCCCGGCGCGTCCGTCTGGCAAAGCTGGACCGGCGCGGAAGGCGAGCTTTGCCAGCAGCGCAGCGAATTCACCACCGAAGGCGGCTCCTTCGGCAAAGAAGCACCGCGCCGCGTGCTCGCCCTGCCTGCCGCGCATTTCTGGGTGCTGCCCGCGTGGCTGAAAGGCGAGACGGAACACCTCCGCAGCATGGCGCTGCTCCATCTCGAGCGCATGGGCGTTAAGTCCGGCGAAGACGAGGCCGCCGTGCAGGTGCGCAGCGTCGCCGCCAAAGAAGGTGCGAACCTCGCCCGCGTCATCGCGCTCAAAGACCTGCCCGTGCCGCTGAATGACACCGCACGCCTTCCCGATGAAGTCACGCTGCATGCGCTGTGCTACCCGATGGTGCAGAACAGCATCACGCTCTTCCGCGAGCTGGGCCGTCTCGTCGTCGCCATCACCTCCGGATCGCAGCTCATCTACTGCGCCCCGCTTTCCTCACCACGGCTTGATGATCACGCGCTCGCCGAGCTGAACAACATCTGCCTCCAGCTCAGCTTTCAGGGCGTGCTCGGCCGGCTCGAAAGCATCGTGCTGTGGATCGACGAGGGCGATCTCGGTAAAATCCAGCGCGTCACCGGCCTCGCGCCCTTCCGCTGTGACATGCCTGCGCCCACGATGCCACAACGCGGCTCCAGCCTGCTCATGCCGGAGGAGCTCGTTCACGAAAGCCGCCGCCAGGGCACGCGTGCCCGCACACGCTTCCTGGCGATGACCTTCGGCGCCGCCGCGGCTGCTGCCATCGCGCTTGTGGCCACACTCACCGCCTTCGCTTTGAAGGAGCGGAACATGCTGCGTGAAAAAGTGGCCGAGCTCATGCCCCGCGCCTCTCGCGTCATGGATCACAAGCGTGCGTGGATGGAGGCCGTGCCTGCCGTCGATCCCACCACCTGGCCGCAGCAGGTCCTGCTGCATTGCATGGAGCCGGAATCATCAAAAGAAGCCCTGCTCACGCATTGGGAATGGACGCCTGACATGCTCAGCATCATGGGCCGCATGCCCAGCGCCTCCCTCGCGCTCGAATACACCCAGGCGCTGAAGGACAGCGAGGCACTCGCCCAATACGGCCTCGATGGTCCCGCGCCCGTCATCGCCGCGGATCAGAGCACCACCTTTGAAATGAAAGGAGGAGTCGCTCATGAAGAAGAGTGAAAAAGTCCTGCTCGGCATCTTCGCCGCCATTTTCATCGGCGTCGCCCTCATCGGCGGCGGCGCGTTCGCCTTCCGCACCTACTTCGAAGTCCAGGACGAGGTCGAGCTGCTGCGCGACCGCCTCAGCTCGATGAACCTCGCCGTTTCGCAAGGCACCGAATGGGCCGAGCGTCACGACTGGCTCGATGAGAACGCCCCTAGCTTCACCAGCAACAAGGAAGCCAGCGCCCGCCTGCTCGATGCCATCATGCAGGCCGCGCAAAAGCATTCGCTCGACATCGGCACGCCGCAGTTCCTCGAACCCACCGCCGCCATCGGCCCCGACGGCATGCCCGTCGAGGAAGAGGAGACCCACTTCGACAAAGCCGCCGTGAAAACCATCCTCACTGGCGTCACCGAGCAGGCCTTCTACACCTGGCTGCATGCCCTGCAGCAGCCGAAGAACTTCATCGGCATCACGCGCCTCCAAATCAACCCCAGCGGCACCAACAAGACCATCAACGCCGAGGTCGAGTTCACGCAATTCTACCGCGAGAAGAGCGTCCCAAAGGTCACCAAGAATTGACTTATGATTTACGACTTACGATTTACGATTTCGATCGTCACTGCGGTCACTCTGGTCAATTCGGTGCTGGCATCAGAGCCCGTCGAATTCCCCAAACTCGAAGCCTACGCGGCCTTGTGGGAGCGCAGCGTCTTCACCACGAAGGACCTCCCCGCCCCCGATGCACCTGCGGGCCCCAGCTTCGCGGACAATCTGACGCTCCTCGGTCTCCGTGAGGTCGGAGGCCAGTTGACGGCCACTTTGTCCGATAAAACGACTTCTATGGTCTATGATGCCAAAATCGGCTCCGAGAACGAGATCGGCGTCAAAGTGCGGAAAATCGATGGCGACATCACCAGCGCCAAAATCCGTGTACAGCTCCAAAAAGGCGATCAAGTCGGCTGGGTGACGCTTTCCGATGGCATCTCCGGCACACCTGCCGAGACCATCGCCCCCGCTGGCGTGCCCGCCGCGCCTCAGACCGGCCTGCAAACCCGCCAGATGCCAGCCCCCGCCGCGGCCTCCGCCGGTCTTCTGCTGCCACCGAATGCCCCCGCCGCCCTTCGTGGAGACATTCCACAGATCCCCACCATCACGCCCGAGGCCGAACCTCCCGCCAATCGCCGCATCGCCCCCGCTCCCGCGCCGACCATCCCTCAAAGCCCGCCCGCCAGCGCCCCGCCCCCTCCCGTCGCCGTCCCGCCTGCCCAGCAGGTCGATGGCATCCCGCTGCCACCGCCGTGAGGTCGGTGTGTGGCTTCACCTCTCTCACCCGATGAAATCCTTGATCTCCTCCTTCTTTCGCAGAGCCAACTCGCCACCGCCCATCCCAGACGAGCGCTCCGAGCATTTCACCAAGGTGATGCTGCCAGCGATGGGGGCGGAGATGGAGTTACGGAACGAATTCGGCGAGTTCGAAGAGTCCGCGTATGAGCGGTTCAAGCAGGAGGCAGGCCGTGCACTGCCACCCGATTACGAGGCTTACCTTCGGGCTTACAACGGCGGGCTTCCTCGCCAGATCCGCCACCCTTTCGGCTTTCTGTTCTCCATGCAGACCCAGGAGATGGAAGCCTCGCTGCTCAGCACCCTCCACTGGCCCCCGCCTCCAGGCAAAACCAACTGGCTCGTGATCGGACGTGACGGAGCCATGGGCCTTTACTTCATGTCTCTGAATGCGGCCGACTTCGGCTCCATCCACTCCTGCTTTGCCTTCTCCGATGAGATGAGCGGCGAGATGAGTTACATGGGAGAACCCCACCAGGTCTCTGATTCCTTTGGAGCGATGTTTCGCGTGACGAACCGCTGATGTCTGAGCACGACGCGTGCTACAAAGGGTGTCGTATTGATTCGACTCAAGCCGGATGAGTCAAGGTGTGAGGCTTCCGCGTCTTGAGAAGATGGAGTCCTTTCACCCAAAGCAGGCCGAGCCCCTGCCAGGTTTCGTCCTGATCCAATGGCGAGTAGAACTCATCCAGTGTTCCTTCGTTTTGAGCGTGCTCCAGGGAATCAAAGTGAATCTGCACGCTGGGCAGTAGAGAGCGAAGAAATGCGGCCCTGGGCTGATCTCCGAGGGCGTCATAGGCACGGCTGGTTCTTTCCAACATTGCTCCACACTCCGTTACGTCGACTTCTTCATCGAGGATGATCGCTCCTTGCAGCCCCTCACCATCGCACCGCAATGAGAAGCGAATTGCCAGGATTGCCGTCTGGAGATCTGGTTGAAGGGATTCTAGGGCGGCAAGCTCCATCGCGTGCCAAGTTGCCGCCGTTTGGGCCTGAGCCAGTCGAAAATAAAAATTCCACAGTGGTGTGTACCATGGCTTCTCGGGACCGAGTGCGACTACATCAGCTAGGCTGAACACGATTTGCTCCAGCGGCTCTCTTTCGAACGAAGGATTTCCATCCGCCTCGGATTCGACACTGAGGATCGGCGGAAGCGAATCGTTGAGCGGCACGGTAGCAGCCAGCCTGAGCACTTCTTCCCGGCGAGACTCCAAGTCGTCAACGGCAAGGCCAAAGTAGTTGAGCGGATTCACTTTCAGATGGCCTGCCGCCACTCTGGGATCACACCCGTTCAATTCACAAAAGAGCGCAAGAGCGTAGGCGTGTTCGCTCTCGCTAAGATAGCCCTGACGAGACCAAGACCACCCTGTGGTCCCCTGGCTGCCCCATTGGCGGAAGTCGAAGACCGCATTGCACACAAAGATACCAAAGCCCATGAAGCTGCACATCACATCCGTGTGAAGCTCATGATCAGCCCAACCAGTGGGCGGGTGGCTGCGCACTTTGCTTCGCAAGAGATAGTGACATAGCTCATGCACCATGGTGGCTGTCAGATGCACCGGATTGGCGAGCAAGTCCTCTTGGTAAGCGATGGTGATCTCCCCCTCATCGTGAATGTAAAGCCCGGCAGGACCACTCGATGCCCAATCTCCGATCCAGCCTTCTTCGCGAGCTTTGCGAGAATGCTCATCGCGGGGAATCTGCTTCAGCTGACACGGCCAGTCCGCCATGCCCATGAGTGCCTTCACATGTTCAAAAAGACGCAGGGCCGATTCGTGATCGTTGCCAGCCTGAAAGGGAAAAAACTCACGGGTAGGAAGGATCAGCCTCCGCTTCCGCAAAGCAGCCACTCCATCAAAGTTCTCAAGGAACCATTGCCAAGTGTCGAAATGCCAAGCCAGGGCGCCTTCATCGAAATGCATCAAACACGCTAAAAAACATCTGCCTCGGTGCAAGCCTGTGAAATGACTTGTTTATCAAGGCACTCGTCACTCGAAGGCACGTCGTGCCTTTTGCCCCACTGTAGGCTCGCCAAAAGCCGGCAGCCCCCCGATACTCGCGCTTGTTCATTCGCGGCGACCTCCTACACTCGCCGCCGATGACCAACCGCCGCCATTTCATCACTGCCAGCGCTGCCGCGCTCACTTTGCCGTCGTTTCATATTTTCGGTGCTGATGCGAACAAAACGTATCGCACCGCCATCATCGGCTCGGGCTGGTGGGGGATGAACATCCTGCGTGAGGCCATCGCCAGCCGCCGCATCAAGGTCTGTGCCGTGTGCGATGCGCATGAAGACGTGGCATCAAACGCCGCCGATGAGATCAACGGCCTCAATGGCGACGACCCGAAGACCTACAAGGACTTCCGCGACATGCTGGCGAAGGAAAAGCCGGAGATCGTCATCATCGCCACGCCGGATCACTGGCATGCGCTGCAAACCATCGCCTGCTGCCAGGCCGGGGCGCATGTGCTCGTCGAGAAACCCACCGGCCACACCATCGGCGAGAGCCAGGCAATGGTGAAGGCCGCCCGCGAGGCTGGCGTGGTGGTGCAGGTGGGCCTTCATCGCCGCATCGGCCCGCATCACGTCGAGGCGATGAACTTCCTCAAATCCGGTGCCGTGGGCAAAGTGGGCATGGTGCGTGTCTTTGCGCATAGCAAAGGCGGCCACGAGGAACCCCGCCCGAACAGCAAGGTGCCCGAAGGCATGGACTGGGACCTGTGGTGCGGCCCCGCGCCCTTGCGTCCCTTCAACACCAAGCTGCATCCCGGCGGCTGGCGGAACTTCCTCGACTACGCGAACGGCACGATGGGCGACTGGGGCGTTCACTGGCTCGATCAGATCCTCTGGTGGAGCGGTGAGAAGGGCCCGAAAAAGGTCTTCTGCACCGGCGGGCGGAACATCGCTGGTCCTGCCATCCTCAACGAGAAGGAGCAGACCACCGACGCACCAGATCATCAGGTGGCCACGTTTGAGTTCGAGCAATTCACCGCCGTATGGGAGCATCGCAAATTCGCAGGCAACGACAGCGAGAAACACGGCATCGGCGCTTACTTCTACGGCGAGAAAGGCGTGCTCCACATCGGCTGGCGCGATGGCTGGACCTTCCACCCCGCGAATCCGAAGGACGGCGAGAAACACGGCAACCACCAGCTTCAAGAGCCCGATGGTCACAACATCGCGCTGCTTTGGGTGGACTTCATCGACGCCATCGAGAAGAAGCGCAAACCCGTGGCCGACATCGAAAGCGCCCACCGCTCCTCCTGCCTGCCCATGCTCGGCATGCTCAGCCACAAAGCCGGCCGCAGCATCCAGTGGGACGCCGACAAAGAACAGATCATCGGCGATGCCGAAGCCTCCAAACTCCTCCGCCGCGAGTATCGCGGTGAATGGAAGTATCCCGTTTGATGCCCATGAAGCCTGTCTTTGAAAAAGTCCCGAAACGCGACTGGGAGTCTTTCCACTGCGAAATCGTGCGCGGCCGCGATTACGGCACGCGCTGGCACTTTCATCCCGAGTTCCAGATCACGCTGGCCATTGAAAGCAGCGGCCATCGCGTCGTGGGAGACAACATCGCCCCGCTGACAGATGGCGACATCGTGCTGCTCGGCGCAAACCTGCCGCATGTCTGGCATCAGGATGAGAACGCCGGCAAGGATGTGCATGCGATCATCGCCCGCTTTGATCCGCAGACGCTCGGGGCGGACTTCTTCAAGCTGCCGGAACTCGATGGCATCCGTCGCCTGCTCGAAAAAGCCTCACGCGGCCTCGAAGTGCGCGGCAAGACGCGTGGCATCATCGCGGCGCACATGCGGCGCATCGCGGAGACGGAAGGTTTTGCCCGGCTGCTGGAACTGCTGGCCATCCTGCATGTGCTCTCGGAAGCGAAGAGCGATGTGAAGCCGCTCTCGAGTGCTGGTTACACGCCCAAGCTCGAATCCGCCGACCAGGGTCGCATGCAACGTGTGTGTGATTTCATCCACTCGCACCTCACCGAGGACATCGACCGTGCGCAGCTCGCGAAGCTGGCACATCTCAGCGAGGGTGCCTTCAGCCGCTTCTTCCATTCACGCACGGGCAAAACGGTGCCGGAGTATGTGAACGAAGTGCGTGTAGGCCGTGCCTGCCGCATGCTGGCGGAGGATGCGCTGAACATCACCGACATCGCGATGGACTGCGGCTACCGCAACCTCGCAAACTTCAACCGCCGCTTCCGCCAAGTGACCAGCATGACACCGAGCGAGTATCGCTCGAAGTTCCGCGGTGCGGCAGGTGGACGTTGAAACTCACGGCGCAGCCTGAAGCCGGCTCCAGACGGCCTGCAAACGCTCCTTCAGCAACTTCACCGAAGGCGCAGGCAGCATCGCAGGCGTGAGCGGCACGTTCTTCGTGTCCTCACGTTCGAGATGACCGGGCATGCGAGAGTATTTGTAGTCGCGATCTAGGCTGCCATCGGCTGCGAGCTTGATGCCAGCACAGGCCGTGTTCGGCACCGAGAGATAGAAAAGGTCCTTCGCGAGCACGCAGGCCTCACCGGGCTTCAAACGCAGCTTGGCGAGAGCCAGCTCGCGGAAGAGTTCGCGTGCGGTAAGCTGCGCCGGGTTCACAAACGTGCGCTTTTCGGCAATGAGATCCTTCCACGCGGCCTCGGTACGGATTTGCGCGAAGGCGGCATCAATCTCCGCTTCAGCGAGCGGGTAGTGCGTGCAGCCCAAAACAATCGTTTCGAGCGGTTTGGAAGGTTTGAGGGCCAGATAAGCTTCCGCGAGCGAGCGGGCCTCTTTGAGCGCATAGCTCGAAACCGAGTCCGGAAAGGCTGAATCACCTTCGATGGCACCGGCGAGCGTGGCGCTGCCTTGCTGAGCGATCATCGGCACGGAACGACCCGCGAGGCCGAGCGAGCTTGTGATGGTCCGCGGATAGACGCCGCTCGCGCAGGTGCCCACGGTGGCCAGGATGCCGATGCCGCCTTCCGCTTTCGATTCGACGACACCGCGTGCACCTGCCTCGACGACACCCACGACGATCACCGGCAGCTTCCAGGCGGCGATGGCTTGGCGGATGTCTTCGAGGCCGTAAGCCGTGGCGGTGTTGCACGCGATGACGATGGCTTTGACCGGTGGTTTGTCGAAACGAGGCTCCGCAGCCCACACACGCCTGCCAAGCAGGAAGACGGCATCCTTCACGATGAGCTCGCGGAGGTAATCGGTGCGTCCAGCGGCGGAGTAATTGCCATACGGCATATTCGCCTGATCGCCGAAGTAGATGAAGCGCTCGTCTTGAAAGTCCGGCACGCCATCCGAGCCAGGAGCGAGCGTATCGTTGTGAAACGCGTCGAGCTTCAAAATGGCCTCCATGACCGTGAGACCGCCGATGCCGGAGTCAAAGACACCGATGGGCAGACGTCGCGTGGCCTCGTCCGCGCTCCAGGCCGCTTTGTCGAAGGTGAAAGCGGCTTTGCCATCGCCCGGCGCATGCGTGATGAGATCAGCGGCGGCCGTCGTGAGCGTGAGACTGAGGAGGCAGAGGATGGTTTTCATGCGAGAGCAAACAGCAAGCGACCAAAGAACACGGCAGCAATCATCCCGGCAAAGTCAGCCGTGAGGCCAGCGAGCAAAGCATGGCGAAAATGACGGATGCCGACGCTGCCAAAGTAAACGGTGAGCACATAGAAGGTTGTTTCCGTTGAGCCATACAAGACGGCGGCGGTGAATTTGACCGTCTCACTGAGATCAGGCCGCGTGAGGATCTCATTGAGGATGCCTTGAGCCCCGCTGCCGCTGAGCGGTCGCATGAGGGCGAGCGTGAGCAGCTCCACCGGAAAGCCGAGCAGGTTCAGCACAGGCGCGAGCGCATATTCCAGCAGCAAAAAGGCACCTGATTCACGCAGAATGGCCAGCACGGCGAGCATGGCCACGAGGTAGGGCATGATGCGTGTGGCCACCGCGAAGCCTTCTTTGGCACCTTCGACAAATTCTTCATACACACGCACTCCACGCACCCACGCGATGCCGACAGCAGCGAGCAAGATGGCGGGAATGGCGAGGCCTGAAGCACCATCCATGACGCGTCGCCACACCGGCGGCTCGATGGCGATGACTTGGGTCTGCGCAGCTTTTTGCTCGCTGAGAACTTTTTCGGCCATCGCCTTTCGTTCGGCGGCTTTTTCGATGACGGAGGAAAGGCCGGTGCGATGCAGCAGATCACCGCGAAGGTGCTTGGGGCCGAGTTCGAGCACCGCCATGCCAGCGAAGAGCAGAGCGACGATGCCGAGGAAAATCTTCGAACGCATCGAAAGGCCGCCCGCTGCGGCTTTTTGAGCCTCGGCGGGCTTTTCGACCTCATCGGGCAGTTGCGGTGAGAAGCGTTGATAGCTCTTCGCGGCGAGCACGGCCACGGTGGAGGTGCAGGCGGTGGCGATGATGGTGGGAATGATGACGCGGAAGCTGTTGCTGATGCCCGCGGCATTGAGGAAGTTCATCGCGGTGATGGGAATGAGTGTGAAGCCCGCGGTGTTCAGCGCGAGGAAGGTGACCATCGTGTTGCTGGCGCTCTGTTTGTGCGGATTGAGCTCCTGCAGATGCGTCATGGCCTTCAGGCCCATCGGCGTGGCGCTGTTTGAGAGGCCGAGCATGTTCGCGGAGAGGTTCATCACCATGGCGCCGAGAGCGGGATGATCCTTTGGCACATTGGGAAAGAGCCTGCGCAGCAGCGGTGAGAGCAGCCGCACGACCGCATCGAGCACACCGGCCTTTTCCATGAGCCGCAGCACGCCGAGCCAGAACATCATCATGCCTGCCAGCGGCAGTGCGATGCCCATGACGGCTTTCTCCGATGCCTTCGCAGCGGCATCGAGCACACTGCCCTCACCGGAGACATGCCCGGTGAGCCCCGCGACGAGGATTCCGATGAAAAGAAGGGCCGCCCAAATGTGGTTCAGCATGATGGCAAAGCATGGCGCATGCAGGCCGCGTGTGGCAAGCACCTTGAATCAAGGACGACGCACGACGCGGAAGCCTATGTGCAGCGAGCGGCAGGGATCACGGTAGTCCGTTCGATTGGCACAGCGAGCATCATCCGCCCGATGCCTCCAACTGCCGCCGCGCACGACCCAGGTGGAGCTGAAATCTGCCCCTTTCGGATCGACGACCTCTACCATGGGCTGGCCAGCGGTCGCATCGCCAAGGCTGCTGAGCTCGGCAATGCCGTAGTATTTGTCATACATGTCCCAGCACCATTCCGCGACGTTTCCTGCCATGTCGTGAAGGCCTAGCGGATTCGCCCGAAGGCTGCCGACCGGAGTGGTGGGCGGGTAACGGCCGTCAATGAGCTGCGGTGCAGGGCGTTCCCCGCCTTTGTCATACGCCAGATCACCTGCGCCAGCGTAGTTGGCCTCTTCGGGCGTCAGTTCATCGCCGGAGGGAAAGCGGCGGCCTTGCAAACCGCCGCGTGCGGCCAGTTCCCACTCCGCCTCGGTCGGCAGGCGAAAGCCGTTGGCGTCCCAATTCACCTGCCTGGAGGTGATGTAATCCTCTCCAGCACGAATGATCTGCGTGTGCTCCGCGTCGAGATAGTAGCACGGCGTGAGCTTTTCCATTTCGCTGAGGGCGTTGCACCACTTCACCGCGTCCATCCATGTGACCGAGGTAGCCGGATGCTCAGGCCCACGGGCAATCACGGCCGGCAGATCCGGATAGCCATTCGCGAGCGCCCACTCCCGCACCTTGTCCCAACGCAACTGCGACACCTCATGACGCGCGATCCAGTAGCTGGAAAGCTTCACGCGATGTGGCAAGGCATCACGAATGCCATCCAAGGCATCCCCCAGCTCGCCGGCGGCGTTTTCGACGAGCACAAAGTCCTTTTCGAGCGCAGGTGTGCGCACGACTGGAGCGACTCGCAGCCCGGGCTGCTTTTTCACCACGACTGGTGCGGGCGGCGGAACAGGCTTCGACGCGGCCTTCGTCACTGCTTTTGTCGTCGGCAGATCCGTCGTGATTCCCCAAAGGATCACGCCCGCGACGAGCAGCACGCCCGCCAGGCCAAGCAGACGCTTGGCGAAGGTGTGACGCTTCCGGTTGACGGCGGAAACCGGTGCCAGCAGGCCCGAATCGATCGCACGACTCTCCACGTCACGCGTTTCCGTCGATGCTGGCAGCGCCGCCCGCGTTTTGCGAGGAACGATGGCCCACGCGACTCCCGCCACCGCAGCGAGCCCGAGCACGCGGGCAAGCTTTCGACCGCCGCCCGCCTTCCGGCGGTTGGTGGAGGAGGCGTTTGAGGGCGATTCAAAATCCATGAGACGAGAAAGACATCATCTCTCGCCACTTCACCCGCTTTTGCATCCCTTTTTTACGTCGGAGCCCGCTTCAGACACCCACCATCGACACAGCCACCCTGTCGGAAAAACACACTTCGACATCAGAGCCCGGATCACGCGGTCGCTCGGCATACGAGGCGGTGTAGTCGAATATGTGATGCTCAGGATGATCGCGGCGGGCGTAGGTCACATTCAGCGGTGATTTGGCGGGCTCACAACGCAAGCGGGGCGGCATGTCGGCGATGTCAGGAGGCAGATGCGGGAAGTTGATGTTCCAAAAGCTTCGCGGTGCCTTCGTGGCATGATGCAGCTCGCCCAGCACGGTGGAGGTCCAGCGGGCCGTGCGCTCCCAATCGACCGGCACACCACGCTTCAGGTAGTGCGAGAAGGCGATGCTGCGCACGCCATGATAGGTGGCCTCACGTGCGGCGGCCACGGTGCCGGAGATGACGATGTCCTGCCCCATGTTTCCACCGGCATTCACGCCGCTCAAAACGAGATCCGGCTTCAAATCGAGAGCAAAGAGCGCCAGCCGGACGCAATCGGCCGGCGTGCCCTGCACGGCGTAGCGATGCTCGCCACGCGGCTCGACGACAAGCGGCTGATGCGTGGTCACGCGATGCCCGCACATCGACTTCTCGCTGTCCGGTGCCACGATGACCGGGCGCCATCCGAGCGCCAAAACCGCCTTTTCCGCCGCCGCGATCCCCGGGGCGTCAATTCCATCGTCATTGGTGAGGAGAACGAGCATCGAGGGTTTTAGCCTTGCCATGCATGAATGCAATCTGGTTAGATCCACCTGTTTTCATCGTCTTAGCCGCATGCCATCCGAATTCGCCGTCCATACCTCCCGCCGCCGCCTGCTGGCCGGGATGGGCATGGGATTGTCGGGCGTGGCGCTTTCGCATTTGATGGCGGAGTCGCGATCGCACTTTCCGGCGAAGGCGAAGCGGGTGATCTGGCTCTTCATGCATGGCGGGCCTAGCCATGTGGACCTGTTTGATCCGAAGCCGGAACTGGTGAAGCATGCGGGCAAACCTCTACCGGACAGTTATGGAGCCGTCGAGACGCGGCGGAAGGTGGCGCAGAATCCGCTGCTGGCTCCGGTGAAGCCTTTTCGGAAGCACGGCCAAAGCGGCATCGAGATCAGTGACTTCCTGCCGCACATGGCGGAGATCGCGGATGAGATGTGCGTGATCCGCAGTTGCCATGGCGATAGCGTGAACCATCCGCAATCGGTCTATCAGATGAACACGGGCTCGATCCTGATGGGCAAACCAAGCCTCGGGAGCTGGGTGAGCTACGGTCTCGGCAGCGAAAACGCGGACATGCCGGCCTTTGTGGTGATGCCTGATCCCGGTGGAGGACTCAAAGGCGGCCCACCTGCCTGGGGCAGCGGCTTTCTGCCCGCGACGTATCAAGGCACGACGATGCGTGCCGGGGCGAATCCCATCCTGCATCTGCAAAGTCCGCAGAGCAGCGCCCGCCAGCGGGCCACGCTCGATCTCATCCAGCAGATGAATGCCACGCATCAGGCGCAACGTCCTGCCGACAGCGTGCTCGAAGCGCGAGTGAAGGCCTACGAACTGGCTTTTCGCATGCAAAGCGCCGCGCCGGATGTTGTGGACATTTCACACGAGACCGAGGCCACGAAGCGTCTCTACGGCATCGATGAGCCCAAGACGAGCGAGTTTGGCACCCGCTGCCTGCTGGCCCGCCGCATGATCGAACGCGGCGTGCGTTTTGTGCAGCTTTACTCCGGCGATACGAACGGCTGGGATGCACACGAGGATGTGTTGAAGAATCACACAGACTATGCCGCCCGCACGGACAAGCCGGTGGCCGGATTGATTCGCGACCTGAAACAACGTGGCCTGCTCGAAGACACGCTCGTCATCTGGGGCGGTGAGTTCGGCCGCATGCCAATGAGCGAAAAGGGCATGGGCCGCGATCATAATCCGTGGGGCTATACGACCGTGCTGTTCGGTGCCGGCGTGAAACACGGTCATGTCCACGGTGCCACTGATGACTTCGGCCTGCGTGCCGCGGTGGACAAGGTTCACATCCACGATCTACACGCGACAATCCTGCACCTGCTGGGCCTCGATCACGACCGGTTGACCTTCAAACACAATGGTCTCGCCGAGAAACTGACCGGCGTGGGCGAGTGCGGTGTGGTGAAGGGCGTCCTCGCCTGATCTGGCTCACGGCCCGTCGAACTTCAAAGCCTCATCAGAAGACCCGGAGACGCCTTTTTGATGCTCGCGGCCCTCAGCGCGGCGTTTGCGTGCCTCGGCGAAGAAATCCTTCAAAATCATGACGCAGTCGTCTTGAAGCACACCTTGGGTGATTTCGCAGCGGTGGTTCAGATTGGGAGCCTGGATGAGATTCCAGAAACCGCCGGCTCCGCCACCCTTTGGGTCAGGGCATCCAAAAATGACACGCCGCACGCGACAATGCACGATGGCCCCCGCACACATCGGGCAGGGCTCTTTCGTGACGTAGAGATCGCAATCAGTGAGCCGCCAGTCGCCCAAGGCGCTCTGTGCCTGCGTGAGAGCCAGCATCTCGGAGTGCGCGGTGGCATCTTTGAGGGTCTCCACCTGGTTCCAAGCCCTGGCGATGAGCTTTCCCTCATGCACGATGACAGCTCCGATGGGCACCTCGTGCTGTTTCGCGGCCTTCCGGGCCATGCGAAGCGCCTCGCGCATGTAATGGGCGTCGTCGGGAATAAAAATGTCGGACTCGGAGCTCAAGCTGCGGGTTTGTTACCGTGCTTCGCAAAACTTGAAACTTGAAACTTGGGACCCCGGCCCTTTAAAGGGGAGGCCATGACGCACGAGACAAACCTGATCCTTCCTTCCCTGCTGGCCGCCGACTGGTCCAAAGTGGCCGCTGAGGTAAAACGGGCCGAGGATGCCGGGGCGCAGTGGCTGCATCTCGATGTGATGGACGGCAGCTTCGTGGACAACATCTCCTTCGGCCCGCAGATGGTGCAGGTGGTGCGGAAGTGCACCGCGATGTATCTCGACGTGCATTTGATGATCCACCGTGCGGACCACTACCTCGAAAGGTTCATCAAAGCAGGCGCCAACAACATCACCATCCACGTGGAGGCGAATTACGAAAGCTCTGTGGCAGAAACACTGAAACGCATTCGTGCCGCGGGCCTGCACTGCGGCATCGCACTTCATCCCAGCACGCCGTTTGAGGCCGCCCTGCCTTACATGAAGGACATTGATCTGCTTTTGATCATGACCGTGGTGCCTGGTTTTGGCGGACAACCCTTCATGGAGAAGGAAACGATGCCCAAACTGGCCGCGGCGCGGGATTATCGCGACCAGCATGGCCTGAAGTTCCATCTGGAAGTCGATGGCGGCATCTACACAAACACCGCGCCAATCGCCCGGCAGAACGGCGCGAATCTGTTTGTCTGCGGCACCTCGTCCTTCGGCCCGCCAGACATGGGCCAGGCGATGCGTGATCTGGCTGCGGCAGTAGCCTGAGTTGAAAAAAAGAAGCGGAAGACATCAAGTCTTCCGCTCCGTGAATCGGGGCCTGGATACTATTCGAGCGGGGGCTCGATCATGACAGGCTTCTTCTTGTGCTGAGGCTGGCGGCGCTCCTCGTGGTGCTCCTCCTCATGGTCGTCATGATCATCGTTCTCATCATGCTTGTCCTCACGAGGGTCATGATCGCCATGAAAGTCATGCTCATGGTGCTCGGTGATGCCTTTGAGGTGCGGCTTGAATTTGCGATGGCGCTGCTGGCCCGGTAGCGGGCTGATCTGCATGTTGATGTTTCGACCGGCCATTTTGGGCTCCTGATCGCACTGGCCCATCGTTTTGAGGTCCTCCTTGATCTTGCCGGCGAGCTGATGGCCGAGTTCCTGGTGAGCCATCTGACGGCCACGGAACTGGAGCTGGATGCGCACCTTGTGACCTTCAGCCAGGAAGTCCTCAGCGTGGGTGATCTTGATGAGGTAGTCATGCGGATCGATGCCGATGCGGAACTTCATCTCCTTCACCTTGCCGCCCTTCTGATGCTTGTGGGCCTCCTTCTTGTGCTTCTCCTGGATGTACTTGAATTTGCCGTAGTTGACGATCTTGCACACCGGCGGATCGGCTTGCGGAGCCACTTCGACGAGATCCAAACCACGCTCACGAGCGATGCGCAGGGCCTGATGGGTAGGCAGGATGCCGAGCTGATGCTGGCCATCCTCCTCGACGACGCGGACCTTTGGCGCACGGATGCGTTCGTTGACACGATAGAGTTCGTTGGAATGACGTCCGCGGTCGCGATCACGACCACCGGGGCCTCCGGGCCGGTTTCCACCGCCTTGTGGTCCTCCGCCAAACGGACGCGGAGGGCCACCGCCTTGTCCAGGGGGACGATTCTGCGGAGGTCCTGAAGGAGCTCCACCGAAGCGATTACCTCCACCGCCACCCGCGCCCTGGGGTCTCGGCCCACCTGCACCCAGCGGACGCTGCGGCGAGGGACCTTGTTGAGATTGCTGCGGACGGGCCGGAAGGCCTCCGAATTGTCCGCTGTTCAGGGTTTGGAATGGATTGCTAATAGGTTACCTCCGTGTTGGTTCGCGTGCTTTCCCACCGGGAACCATCCCGGGAAGAAAAAGGTTTCATCTGGCGGGGTGCTTTGTCGATCATACATCAGCACCAGCCCGCCATCGGCATGAGACGCGCCTCGTTCCCCCGGTTTTCCGGATGGTCAGGGCGCTGGGAATGACAAATCATGCAGGGGGGAAACTTGGGAAGACTTCGTCTGGCCTACTTGAAACATGCCTAAACGGAGTCGCGCATCAAACGCAGTTATAGTGTAGGAGCTTTCATGCCAAGCGGCAAGAATTCTTTATCCCAAGTGCGCATCCGCACGCAAACGGATCAGGCTGCAGTCGGAGCACCGCGGTCGATGGTGGCCTCCACGACATGCTTCGGGGGCTCCTTGATGTCATGCACGATGCGCAGCCAGCCCAGCACCTTCAGCACATAGTAAGTGATGTCGATCTCCCACCAGCGGAAGCCCTGCCGGGCGCAATGCTGGTAGTAGTGGTGGTTGTTGTGCCAGCCTTCACCGAGGGTCAGGATGGCCAGGATGAGGGAGTTTTTGCTCGATTCGCCCGTTTCATAGCGACGCTTGCCGAGCATGTGGCAGAGGGAGTTGATGAAGAAGGTGGTATGATAGAGCACCACGGTGCTCACGCAGAAGCACCACAGGAAGGCGACCAGGCCGCCGAGCCACCAGCAGGTCAGTGCCAGCACAAGAGGCGGGATGAAGTGGTAGGTGTTCAGGAAAACGAGCTCCGGGAACTTGGTGAGATCCTTCACGCGTTTCGCATCGAAAGTCTCGTAATCGGGTGCCAGGATCCAACCCACATGCGCCCAGTAGAATCCCTGCTGCTTCACCGAATGGATGTCCTCCGGCTGATCGGAGTGCTGGTGATGGTGGCGATGATGCGCCGCCCACCAGAGCGCTCCTTTTTGGGCCGACATGCCACCCAGCCAGGCCAGGACGAACTGGAACCAGCGGGACGTCTTATACGACCGGTGTGAGAAATAGCGATGGTAACCACCGGTGATGCCAAACTTGCGAATCAAGAACAGTCCCACGGCCAAGGCGAGCATCCAAGGCTCTGGCTTCACGAAGAAGGCACTGATCGCGAGGATGTGGATGGTGAAGAACAGCAGGGCGCCAGGCGAGAAATACGATGCTTTGACCACGAACGAAGAGTTTGAATTGGTTGATTGCCAGCAGACCCGGGGAACAGGCCTCGAAAAGGCGGCGGGATGGTGTCCATCCGGCCCGGAAGTGCAAGTCTAATGATCCTTCCCGCAAACAAGGCACATAAAACGGTTGCCACGGCCCTCAATCTCATAGGCCTTGCCCTTGCAGTAGGGGCAACGAACCGGGACAAAGACCCGGATCGCCCAGCGGCCGATCAGAAAGAAGACCACCGCAGTCACCAAAAGGGTGATCATCAGCACCGGCGTCTTCATTTCGAACCAAAAGTTCAGCAAGTAGGCCCCATAGCAGGCAACCGCCGCCAGCAAGGGCGGGCCGAAAAAGCTGAGGATGAAGTGCTGGTTGGCTTTCAGCATGAGCGGGCATCTTTCACGCCTTTGCGGGATTCCGCAAGCCTTCGCGCATGGCCTCCAGCGGTGCCGCGCCGCCAAACCAGTGCTCAAACGAGATCGCTCCCTGGTGCAGCAGCAGCGTGAGGCCATCCACGACCTTCGCACCAGCCTGCCTCGCATCCGCGAGCAGCGGCGTCTCGCCATCCGCACGATAAACCATGTCAAAAACAAGGTGCCTCGCCTGCAAGGCCCCCGCGGGCACGAGGCATGCATCACCGCTTTTCATGCCGAGCGAGGTCGCATTCACAATGAGGTCGATCTCCGGCAAAACCGCCGCCACGGCCTCATCGGTCCACGAAATCAGACTCACCTCCGTTTGACGCGAAATCGCCGAAACCTCACTCGCGAGGGTTTCGGCCTTCGAAGCCGTGCGATTGGCCAAAACAAGCTTCGCGCAGCCCACCAGCGCACTTTGCACCGCCACCGCACGTCCTGCGCCACCACCGGCACCGAGAATGAGCACGCGCAGATCCTTCACCTCGGCACCAAAGGCCTCACGCACGCTGCGCAGATAGCCCGGGCCATCGCTGTTGTAGCCAAACAGCCTGCCTTCGCGGATCGCCAGCGTATTCACTGCACCGAGTTGCCGCGCCAGCGGATCAATTTCATCCACGGCGTCCAGCGCCTCAAACTTGTGCGGGATCGTGATGTTCACTCCGAGGAATCCACACTTGGCAAACTGCCGGAACGCCTCCGCTACCCTGCCCTGCGGCACTTGCACGCGAATGTATTGCGCCTCGATGCCACGAGCCTGCAAAGCCGGATTGTGCATCTGCGGACTGCGCGAGTGCGCGATCGGATCGCCGATCACCGCCAGCCGTGCCGGCGGCGCGAATCGCCCCGCCACCGCGTCCCAGTTCAAAAGTTCGTCAAAGTTCAAAAACTCGCCCATTGCCCGCAGACATGGCTCGGAAGCATGGCCTGTCAAAGCGCCCGCAATTTTCCCCTCGACACACCGTTCCTTCCACGCTGCAATCGCCGCCCTTTCCCAGCCATGAAACTGCTCTTCCCACTGCTCACTCTCGGCCTCAGCGCCGTCGTCTTCCTCGCACGCGCCGCTGACACGCCCGTGAAGCCCCTCCGCGTGCTCATCGTGGCCGGCGGCTGCTGCCACGAATACGACAAGCAGCCCATGGCCCTCAAAGAAGGCATTGAGTCCCGCATCCACGCGATTGTCGATGTCGCCTACAATCCCGACAAGAGCACCAAGGCCACCTTTGAGATCTACAAAGCCAAGGACTGGGACAAGGACTTCGACGTCATCATCCACGACGAATGCAGCGCCGATGTCACCGATCCCGCCTATGTGGGTGCCATCCTCGGTGCCCACAAGGCCGGCAAGCCCGCCGTGAACCTCCACTGCGCCATGCACAGCTACCGCTGGGGCAATTTCCGCGAGCCCGTGAAGCCCGGTGCCGACAACGCTGGCTGGTATGAATACCTCGGCCTCCAATCCACCGGCCACGGCCCGCAGCAGCCCATCGACATCACCTTCACCGACAAGGACAACCCGATCACCAAAGGCCTCGAAAACTGGACGACCATCAACGAGGAACTCTATAACAACATCCAAGTCCTCACCGGCAAAGCGATTGCTTCCGGCCATCAGATTGTGCCGCCAAAGGCCAAGAAGGGCGAAAAACTCCCGCCCGATGCCAAGCCCACCGAAGCCACCGCAGTCGTCGCTTGGACCAATGAATACGGCCCGAACAAGACCAAGATCTTCTCCACCACCATCGGCCACAACACCGCCACCGTCTCCGATGCCCGCTACCTCGACCTCATCACCCGCGGCCTCCTCTGGACCACCGGCCACCTCGACGAGAATGGCAAGGCCAAGGACGGCTACGGCAAGTAACACCCGGCACCGATTTACTCTCATAGGTCATGTGAGTCCCATGTGACCCATATGACTTATGAAAAACCTGCTCGTCCTCCCATTCCTCGGCCTCTCCGCTCTCGCCGCCGATCCTCTGCCCGGCCATTCCGCGCATGGTGAAACCTTCAACGAAGGCCCGCGGCAGGCCGCCGTGCTCATCCCGGGCTGCGGCGATGCGGTGAAGTTTCCCATCAGCACGAAGAACGCGGACGCGCAGAAGTTTTTCACGCAGGGCATCGGCCAGCTTCATGGTTTCTGGTATTACGAGTCCGAACGCAGCTTCCGCCAGGCCGCCGCGCTCGATCCTGAATGCCCCATGGCTTACTGGGGCATGGCGATGGCGAACGTGAACAACGACAAACGAGCCAAGGGCTTCCTCGACAAGGCCGTGAAGCTCAAGGACAAGGCCTCCGCCCGCGAGAAGCAGTGGATCGCCGTGCTCGAAAACCTCTACAAAGACGACAAGCGGGACAAAAAGCAGCGCCAGCTCGACTGCATCCGCGACTTCGAAACGCTCGTGCAGGATGATCCGAAGGACATCGAGGCCAAGGCCTTCCTCGTCTGGCGCATCTGGTTCGGCAAAGGTGATGTCCCCATCTCCAGCGCCCAGGTTGTCGATGCCATGCTGGATCAAATCTTTGCCGCCGTGCCGAATCATCCGGCGCATCACTACCGCATTCATTTGTGGGATGACCGCAAACCGATCCGCGCCGTCACCTCCGCCGCGCAGTGTGGTCAGGCCGCCCCCGGCATCGCCCACATGTGGCACATGCCCGGCCATACTTTCTCGAAGCTGAAGCGATTCGACGACGCCGTGTGGCAGCAGGAGGCCAGCACCCGCGTCGATCATGCCTACATGATCCGCAGCTACATTCTGCCCGATCAGATTCACAACTACGCCCACAATGAAGAGTGGCTCGTGCGGAACTTCAACGAGCTCGGCCGCGTGAAGGACGCCCTCGGCCTAGCGAACAGCCTCATCGGCAATCCACGCCATCCTTCCAACAACACGCTCGACAAATCTGGCACCTCCGCCAGCTACGGCCGCACTCGATTCATCGAAACACTCACCAAATGGGAGCTGTGGGATGAGTTGAAGACCTTCACGGCCACGCCCGCCGGCCATCCCGGCCATGACATCACTCGGCTTCGTGCCGCGGGCCTCGCGGCATATCATCAAAATGACTTCAAAGCACTCTCTGAGGCACTCAAAGCTCTCGAAGCCGTAAAACCGTCCGACGAGTCCGACAAGTCCGACTCGTCCGACAAAACCAAGGCTGCCGCGAAAAAGCCCACCGAACCCAAAAAGCCCGACGACAAGGCCAAAGCCCTCTCCGAGCTCAAACTGCTCGTTGCCTTCCTCACACCCAAAGTGACCAAGGAGAGCAAAACCAAGCTCCTCGATGGCTTGAAGGACAGCGACATCCCCAAAGACCGCCTCGCCCGCTACTGGCTCAAGCTCGACGAAAAGACCAAAGCCGCCGAACTGGCCAAAAACCTCCCGCAGGACCTCGCTGGCACCATTGCCAAAGCCGAAATCCTCCACGCCGCAGGCAAGGCCGACGAAGCCAAGAAGGCCTTCGAGGAGGTCCAAAAGCTCGCCTTCGCCATGGATCGCGATCTTCCCGTCTTCGCACGCCTCACCACCACCTTTGCCAAAGATGCGAACTGGCCTGCCACGGCACCGAAACGCACGGACTCCGGCGTGCGCCCGGACTTGAGCAAGCTCGGCCCCATGCACTGGCATCCACCCGTCGCCCCTGTTTTCGAAGCACTCGATCTCGATGCGAAGCCGATGAAAAGCACCGACTTCACCGCGAAGAAGCCCACGCTGTTCATGTTCTACCTCGGCCACGAATGCGGGCACTGCGTCGAGCAGATGCAGGCCTTCGCCAAAGCCACCGCCGACTTCGAAAAAGCAGGCATCCAGCTTGTCGGCGTCACCATTGAGCCCAGCCCCGTCGCCAAAAACCTCCGCACGAAGCTAAACCTCAAAAAAGACGCTCCCCTGCCCTTCCCCATCCTCTGCGACAGCAGCCTCGAAGCCTTCAAAAAAGTCCGCGCCTACGACGACTTCGAAAAAGACACCCTCCACGCCACCCTCCTCATCGACACGAAAGGCAACCAACGCTGGCAGGACATCAGCTACACCCCTTTCACCGATACCAAGTTCATCCTCGAAGAAGCCAAACGCCTGCTGAGCCTGAAGGATTGAGAAGTAAAGGAGCCTTCGCACTGCGCGTCAGCGTCGTGGAGTGCGGTGGCAGAGATGCAAGGGGCACCCCTTGCATCGGCGACACCGCTTTCGGATGCAGGAAGGAGTGCGCCTAGGGCAAACAATACCGTCCGGCTGGCGAAAGCGGTGTCGCGCTTCGCTTCCCACCGCACTCCACGACGCTGACGCGGCTGCGCAACCGCAGGACCAATTGCGACATGGAAAATGCCTCCTCCACCTACAACAGCTCCTCGACGAATCGCTTCGAATCAAACGGCTGGAAGTCTTCGACGCGTTCGCCGAGCCCGATGAAGCGAGTGGGGACGCCGAGTTCCTGCTGGATGGCGACGAGGACGCCGCCTTTGCCGCTGCCGTCCAGTTTGGTGACGATGACGCCGGTGAGCGGGATGGCTTTGTTGAATTCGCGGGCCTGGGAGAGGGCATTGCCGCCGGTGGTGGCATCGCAGACGAGCAAAACCTCGTGCGGGGAGGTCTCATCGCGGCGGCCGAGGATGCGGTGAATCTTTTTCAGCTCCTCCATGAGGTTGTGCTTCGTGTGGAGACGACCCGCGGTATCGCAGATGAGGAAGTCGGCCTTCTCTTTCACGGCTTTTTCATAGCCATCGAAGCACACGGAGGCCGGATCGCAGTTCGGCGGGCCTTTGACGAGCGGGATGCCGAGGCGCTCGCTCCACACGGTGAGCTGCTCGACTGCAGCGGCACGGAAGGTGTCCGCGGCAGCGAGGACAACCTTGTGGCCGCGCTGATGCAAAACGTGCGCGAGTTTCGCGGTGGAGGTTGTTTTGCCAGTGCCGTTCACGCCGACGATGAGGAGCACTTTGGGCTTTCCTTCGAGCGGCGTGAGCTGCGGGACCGTTTCGGGCAAAATCTTCCGCACATGCTCGCGGGCCACTTGCACGATGTCGGCCCCGTGAAGCTTCCGCTGCTGCGCTTTGAGGTCGTTGACGATCTGCACGGCGAGGCGTGGACCGAGATCGCCGCTGATGAGAGAGGCCTCGAGCTCGTCCCAGTCGATGTCGGGCTTGGTGAAGCGTTGGATCAGCGATTTGAAGAAGCCTGCCATGGTCAGTCCTCCTTCGGTGCTGGGGCGGGTTTGAAATACTTCGGCTCGTTCGGGCGCAGCTTCTTGGCGAGACGGTCGAGCACGCCATTCACGAAGGAACCGGATTCACCAGCGCTGAGTGCCTTGGCCACCTCAATGGCTTCATTCAAGATGACCGGGCCGGGCACGTCCGGGCAGAAAGCGAGCTCATAAACGGCCACACGGAGCACGTTGCGATCCACATGAGCGAGACGTTCGAGGCGGAAATTGAGGATCGAGCCGCGGATGTGGTCGTCGATCTCGACGATGTGCTCGAGCACGCCTTTGATGAGGCTTTCGGCATACAGTCGCGTCGAGGTTTTGGCAGTGTGAATGGTCCAGAACGTGTCGAGCTGGCCTTCATCGGCCTGCTCGCCGTGCATGTCGCGGGCAAAGAGGTATTGGACGGCGGCTTCGCGGCCTTCGCGGCGTTTTCCCATGGTGTGTAAAGATCAGGCGAGTTCGGCTTCACCGGCGAAACCGGCACGCATTTTGGCAAAAAGATTGATCATCTGCACGCAGACACGCGCAGCTTCGGTCCCGCGGTTGATGGTGGCACCGAGGCAGCGCTCCTCAGCCTGCTCCGCGTCATCGACGAGCAGCACCTCGTGCACAATCGGCGTGCAATGCTTCACCGCCATGTCTTGCAGAGCCTGCGTGACGCTGCTGCCGACGAGGTCCGCATGCTGCGTGCTGCCACGAATGATCACGCCCAAGGCGATGACGGCATCCGGCTTCGCATTGCGCAGCACGAGCTCCGCGGTGACGGGAATCTCAAACGCACCCGGCACGCGATACACATCCACCGTGGCCTGCGGCGCGAGATCTTCCAATTCTGCCGCAACGGCATTCACGAGGCCCTGCACGAACTGGTTGTTGTACATGCTTGCCACGACGGCGATGGAAACCGGCGCATCAAGCGGGCGAGGGCGGGCGGGGGCGAATTGGGACATGAGGGGGGAGAAATGACGAATGAGGAATTCAGAATGACGAATGAATGACTAAGCACAAATGACGAAGGCGTTGCGCTGGCTCACGAGATGGTTTGGGGGCTTTGGATTTCGGATTTCATTCCTCATTCGTCATTCTGGTTTCGTCATTCACAGCTTGTGCCCCATCTTCTTCTTCTTGGTTTCGAGGTAGCGGGCGTTTTCGGGCTTGGGATGGGATTTCACGGGGACTTGCTCGACGATTTCGAGCTTGTGGCCGCCGAGGCCGATGACCTTGCGCGGGTTGTTGGTCATGAGGCGGATTTTCCGAACGCCGAGGTCGTAGATGATCTGGGCACCGATGCCGTAATCGCGCAGATCCATCGGGAAGCCGAGCTTGAGGTTCGCTTCGACGGTGTCGAGGCCTTGCTCTTGGAGCTTGTAGGCCAAGATTTTGCCGTGCAGGCCGATGCCGCGCCCTTCGTGGCCGCGCATGTAGATGATGACGCCTTTGCCGGCCTTTTCGATGTGCTCCATCGCGGCATGAAGCTGGCTACCGCAGTCGCAGCGGCGTGAGGCAAAGATATCGCCTGTAAGACATTCGCTGTGCACGCGGACCAGCGTGGGCTCGCTGCCTTTGATATCGCCTTTGACGAGGGCGACGTGGTGAATGCCGTCGAGGTGGCTCTTGTAGAGGTGCAGCTTGAATTCGCCGTAGTCGGTGGGCATTTCGACCACTTCGATGCGCTCGACGAGCTTTTCGCTCTTGCGGCGATACGCGATGAGATCGGCGATGCTGCAAATCTTGAGCTTGTGCTTCTTCGCGAACTTTTTGAGCTCCGGCAGCCGGGCCATCGTGCCGTCCGGATTCATAATTTCGATCAACACACCGGCTTCGCGCAGTCCGGCGAGGCGGGCGAGATCGGTTGCGGCCTCGGTGTGACCAGCGCGACGCAAAACGCCACCCGGTTTGGCCACGAGCGGGTTGATGTGGCCGGGTTGGACGAAATCATCCGCTTTCGATTTCGGATCGGCGAGCAAACGGATTGTGCGGGCACGGTCGGCGGCGCTGATGCCTGTGGTGATGCCTTTCGCGGCATCGACGGTGACGGTGAAGGCGGTGGTGAAGGCCTCGCGGTTCTGCGGCACCATGCTTTCGAGGCCGAGGTTCTTGGCAATTTCCCGCGAAACGGGCACGCAGAGCATGCCGGCACCCTCGCGAACCATGAAGGTGACCATCTCCGGCGTGATCTTTTCCGCCGCGCAGATGAGGTCGCCCTCGTTTTCGCGATCCTCGTCGTCGGTGACGATCACCATGCGCCCGGCGCGGATGTCAGCGATGACGGCTTCCACGGGATCACAAACCAGTTTGGGGGAGCGGGGCATGGGGGAGATGAGAAAGAGCCGCCGTTGGGGAAAGCGGGCTGGTGCTTTAGCCTCTGAAAGCGGGATTTCCAGTGATAATAAGGCCGAACACTGACCTCTTGCCACTCCACGGCCTTTGCTCCAGTATCGCGGCCCTCACCCAGAACCCAACTACCACCCATCTTCTCCCCCTTATGAGCCGGAAAATTCGTTATGGCATGATCGGCGGCGGACGCGGCGCCTTCATCGGCGGCGTTCATCGCATCGCGGCATCTATTGACCAGCAGATCGAGCTCGTCTGCGGCGCGTTCTCGTCGAATCCGGAGAAGTCGAAGGCCAGCGGCGCGGATTTCTTCCTGCCGCCCGATCGTTGCTATGGCACCTTCGAAGAGATGATCAAAGCGGAGGCCGCTCTGCCCGCCGACAAACGCATGGACTTCGTCAGCATCGTGACGCCAAACCACATGCACTTCCCCGCCGCAAAGCTGGCCCTCGAAAGCGGCTTCCATGTGCTTTCCGACAAGCCCGCCACCTTTGACCTCGCCCAAGCGAAGGAACTGGCGCAGATCGTGAAGAAGACCGGCCGTCTCTACGGCGTGACCTACAACTACACCGGCTATCCTTTGATCCGCCACGCCCGCCAGATGATCGAGCAGGGCAAGCTGGGCAAAATCCGCAAAGTCGTCGCCGAATACCCGCAAGGCTGGCTGGCCACGATGCTCGAAAACACTGGCCAGAAGCAGGCCTCCTGGCGCGTCGATCCCGCCATCTGCGGCGCCGCCGGCTGCATGGGCGACATCGGAACGCACGCCATGAACCTCGCGGAGTATGTCACCGGTTTGCATGTCAAAGAGCTCGCTGCTGATCTCACGCACTTCCTCGGCGACCAAGGCCGCCGCCTTGAGGATGATGGCAACGTGTTGCTGCGCTTCACCAACGGCGCGAAGGGCGTGCTGCACTCCAGCCAGATCAGCGTCGGTTGCGAAAACAATCTCACCCTGCGCGTCTATGGCGAACTCGGCGGCATCGAATGGAGCCAGCTCGATCCGAACACGCTCATCGTCACCTGGCTCGACCAACCGAAGCAGGTGCTGCGCACCAGCACGGGCTTCCTCGGCACCGCCGCCGCTGCCGCCAGCCGCACGCCCGCCGGCCATCCCGAGGGTTACCTCGAAGGCTTCGCGAACCTCTACAAGAACTTCGTCAACCACGTCCGCGCCTTCGAGGCCGGCACGCCCGCCAACCCGCTCGACATGGACTACCCGACCATCGAGGACGGCGTCGCCGGCATGGCATTCATCGAAGCAGTCGTGAAATCCTCCGCCAACAACGCCGCCTGGACCCCGCTCGACTTCACGCCTTCGCCGCGTGCGAAGTATGGCGATGCGTCGCTGAACAGCGATCGTGGTGGGTTGAGCTGATCGACGTGGATATTCAAAAGGGGAGAACAGGTGCGAGCCTGTTCTCCTTTTTTGTTAAATGCGTTCAGTCCCCCACCCGCGCCCGCCAGTCCGTCGAGTTGGCACGCACCTCCGGCGCGTACATGGCGCTGACTTGGGTGGGAAGGGCGGTGAAGCGGCCGGGAGTCTCGGCGCGGACGAGGTAGCGCAGGGTGTGGGTGCCTTGGCGCAGCCGCTCGATGTAGAGACAGACTTTTTCATCGCGGAATTCCTGGTAGCAGGGCACGCCGTCCCAGTTCCAGCCGCTACGAACGCTGACGGTCTCAAAACCGGCAGGTTTGAAGTCTTCGACGAGCAGATACTCCGCATCGTGCAGGCTCTTGAGCGTGAGTTCGACCTCCAGCAGGTCGCCGGAGCGCAGTGGTGTGTCGCTGGTGACTTCGATGCGCTGGTCGTTCTCGAGTCGGAGAAAGCGGCGCTGTGTCTGGATGTCGAGTCCGGCGGCAGGCAGCGACTCTTCCTGGATGAAAAGCGCGAGCGCTGCAGTGGCAAAAAGAGGTGCGGTGCCAGTCTTGCGGATTTCGAGCGTGTGCTGGCCCGTGGGCAGTTCCGCATCGCTCAAAGCCAGCATGTGACCGGCGGCAAGGAGGTTCGAGGCATTCAGATGCGCGCGTGAGTGCGTCTTGCCATCCAGCACGAATTCGAGATCGAGCTCCGGCGTGGTTTCTTGAGTGGCGCGGAGGTATTCGGAGAGGGCGTGAATGACGGTGGCGGTGTCACGCGTGCTGTTCCAGTGCGTGGTGTGGCGACGGGTCTGCACCAGATGCTTCACCACACGCGGAGCGAGCGGATCGGCAGGATTCGCGGCGATCAACAGGCGCAAGAAAGTGGCCTGAGTTTCGATGGCGTCGTTTTGCCAGAGCCAGCGGTTTTCAGCGGGCAGTTTCAACCAGGCGGTCTGCGTGGCGTCGTCCTGCTGGAGATGCTGCTTCAGGTTTCGCAGGCACATGTCACGACGCTCCACCTCTTTGGCCTGATGGCAGACGAGTCCCAGCAGCGCGACCATCTGTCGGCTCAAAGCGGCACGGTTTTCATAAAGGCGCGTGCGCATGTCTGCATCAGCCGCCTTTTCCGGGAAGAGCGCGGCGTGGACGAGGGCGTCGGTGTCATCGGGAGCGGATTTGTAGTCGCGATCATTCTTCGCTGAGTTCAACTTCCTCAATGAAAGCATCTGATGAAGCTCGAGATGCTCGACGCCATGCTCGATCAGTTCCTCCGTGCCGCTTTGGCCGGCATAGCGAGCGAGTTGAAGGCCGCGCACGATGAGCGCGGTCATATGAGGTGAGGCATCGCGTGCGCCCGGGAACCAGCTCCAGCCACCGTATTCGCTGCGCATGTCACGCAGACGTTCCAGACCGGTGCGGGCGAGTTTGGCGGCTTTGGCAGGCGTGTATTCGGTGTGGTTGAGATTGAGACGTTTGAGCAGGTCCACCGCCACCACGGCGGGAACGAAGCGGTTGAGTGTCTGCTCAGCGCAGCCGTGCGGGTAGTCGATCAAAGGTGGCAAGGCATCAAGGATGAGCGGCACAAGCGAGGGCGTGTAGCGAAGCTCGTAACGTGTGGAGTCAGCGCGACGGGCCGCGGACACTTCAAAGCGCAGTGTGCGGGTGTTTTCGGTGGCGCTGAGGGAGATGGACTGCGTTTCCACGCGTTCCGCGCCGCGCACGCGCACCGGGAAGGTCATCTCCATGCCATCGGCACTGGCTGGCGAGCGGCTGGAGACGCAAATTTTGGCTTCACCGGCCGTTTTGGCCCGCACACGCCATTCCAGGCGTTTTTCGCTGTGCGGCGGCATCGCGGTCTTTTGTGGCGAAAGCGGCTCCACAGGCTCCAACGTGCCGTTTTCGAGTTCCAGCGTGGTTTCGACCGTTTGAGCAGTTGCGTGGTCATTGTGGACGATGGCGGAGAGCAGCACCTCGTCCTTTTCGATGAAGAAACGCGGTGCCTGGAGGCGCACAAGCAGGTCTTTGCGAGTGATGACCTCCACCTCTGCTTCGCCGACCTGCGCCTGCGGCCCGAGCACCCAGGCTTTGAGCTTCCAGGTGGTGAGATTGTCCGGAAACGGAAATTCGATCTCCTCCGTGCCGTCTGCTCCTGTCGCCAAATCCTCCCGCCACACCGCGCTATCCGCGAAGCGGCTGCGGATCATGAGAGCGATTTCAGCTTCGTCGGGGCTGCCGCCTGCGGAAACAGCGGGAGCAGGTGCTAGTGCACCCGCAGCATAGGACGGGAAATCGAGCCCATGCTTCCAGCCTTGATACTCGTTCGCTGCGTCCAGCCATCGTTCTTTATGCCGATCATCGTCGAGAAACACACGAGCCTCCAAATCCCGCAACGTATCCTGAAAGCTGCCGACGCCTGAGTTTTGCCACCCCCAGAAATGGGCGCGGATGTCGCCGATGTTGGAGCCGTCGGAGATGTATTCGAGGGATTTGTCATAGCCTGTGAGCACCACACGAGCAGGCAGGGCTTTGCCGGTGGCATCGCGAGTGACCAAACGCACGCGGCAGGTATCACGCGGGCCGTGCATGGCAGAATCGGGTATCAGCTCCACTTTCGCGATGTGCTGTGTGGGCGGGACGAGAATGTTGCCGCCTTGCTCGTGCTTGCGGCCATCTCTCAATGAGTAGGCGGACCAGGGCACATTCGGCTGATCGGCTGCGCGGAGTGTGAAGCGATGCTCGGCGGTGTTTTGAGCCAATTGGAGCACCACAGGCATGTCGTGGATGAACAGGACGACGCTGCTGCCCGGCTTTTCAGTGCGGACCAGCATGCGGACCTCCTCGCCGGGCTGGTATCCGTTTTTCTCCACCTCGATTTGGAGGCCGGAAAAGCCGCTCGAGGGTGTTTCGGCATCGTCGCCATGCGCAGTTAGGCTCTGCGTTCGTTTCACTTCGCGGCCCTTGTCGTCCTTCAGAGCCAGTTCGAGGCGGTAGAGGCCGCTTTGAGGTAGTGGAAGGCTGAAAGCCGATTTGGTAGGCAGATCGACAGCGAAACTTGTGATGCGTTTTTCGCCGAGGAAGACGCTGAGGCTGCCTTGGGCCTTCACAGCGGCTCCGACGGCACTGTGGGCGCTGACGGTGAGCTGTGCGGTCGTTCCCGTGGCATACCAGCCGCGATCCATGTCAATGCGCAGATCAAAAGGCTGCTTCACAGCCAATGCATTGCCAACACCCGCGATAAGACGGCGTGAAGCATCCGTGACTTCGGCACGGAACGTGTAGCGGTGGTTGTGGTCTGCCTTGGAGGTTGGCACGCGCACTTTCAGCAGCCCGTGCTCGTCGAGGCGGCCTTCGCCTCGAAATCCAAAGTCTCTGTCGTGTCCGCGGTAATCGTAAACGGACTCTTTGCTTCGATACAGCCAGTCCCAGGCAGTGGATGGCTGCCAAGTTTCGTCTTCGTTCTCACGACTCACCGAATACTGAACCTTCGCGCCCTTCACCGCGCCGCCGAAGTAGTAATCCGCACGCACGGTGAACTCAATGTCCTCACCTTGGAGCACTGGCGCGGCCGGTGACTCGATTTTCACCGCGAACTCGGGCTTTTTGTATTCCTCGACCTTGAATCGAAGCGTCTCGGTGAGCGGGCGACGGCCCTCGAAGCGGATTTCGACCTTGTAGTCACCCAGCGCCGCATGGTCGGCGAGTGTGATGGAGCCTCGCAAGGCACCGTTGTCATCGAAAGTGAGTTCTTGCTCGCTGAGCTTGTCGCCACGCGGGCCTGAAACGGTGACGTGGCAGTCACGCCCAGCATAGGAGTTGGTGTTGAGCTTCGGGTCATAGCCGACACGCCGTGCCCAGGCATGCCAGCTTACTTTTTGACCAGGACGATACACCGGACGGTCGGTGACGATGAAAACGCGACCACGGTCCAGCGGGTCGTCGGTTGGAGCACCTCGCATGTCGTCAAAGCCGAGATGCGTCTCGCGTCCATCCGCGAGCTGGGCGCTGACAAGCCAGGTGTAGTCTTCCGACTTCGACCATGGAACGGTGGCAGTGCCGTCTCTAGCGGTCTTCACGCTGATGCGTCGCACAAGCTGCCTTTTCTTCTCGTAGTCTTCATCAAAGCCGAACAGGCGCAGTTCCTCACCGGCCACGGGCGCTCCCGTGATCGCATCCGCGAGGAAGTAGTGCATGCCGTCCTTCACCTGCGTAGCGACGATGGCGAGAGATTCGATCCACAAGACACAGCGTGCCTTGTGCCCTCCAGGCAGCTCGGCCTCGATCCAATAAGCGCCTCCATCGCGAAGCGGCGTGTTCACCTTCACCGTGCTTTCCTCATGTTTCGCGGCGGGCTGCAAGTCCATGCGCCACTCCGCGACGGGCTTGCTGAGGAATTTGTCCGCGCCTTGGAGCAGCAAGCGAGTGCCGATGCTGCGCATGTGGACAATCGAGTCTTTGGGAATCTTGTCCGGGTCGATGTATTCCATCTCACGGTAGGAGCTGAGGCGCTTCTCCGACTCCGAGAGGATGCCCGCGACGTCGATCTTCCGAGCAGTGAAGCTGGCGTGCGTGGCATTGCGGAAGATGAACTCCAGCGTGGCTTTTTGGCCTGCCACCTGAGGCGGATGGCCGAGGAAGCGGCCGTAGGCTCCGGTGAGCATCTCGATGTCTTCACGCATCCATTTCGCTTCGTCTTTGGAGGCTGTTTTGAGCCACTCGCGCAACTCCGCGACGAGCGCGGGGCGCTGCTGACGATGGAGAAGTTCTTCATGAATGCCGCCTTGTGCCTTGCCTCGCAGTTGATCGAGATTCAATACGCTGGGAAGCACGCGGTCGTCCTTCGGAGCATTCAAGAAAGCGCGGAAGAGCGGCAGGCAGTCGAGTTCAGCGGAAGCTTCTATCTTGAGCGTGCGAAGAGAGTCGTGAATCGATTCGCCCCACAAGGCCCCCATGACGCTCTCATTGCCCGGCGCGAGATGTGCGATCTGATCGAGCAGCCAGCGAATGCGCTCGCCGTCGTTTTTGGCGGCATCCCAGCTCGTGGGAATGGTGAAGAGGACTGGCTTGCCGCTGTCATCGGTGGGGTAGATGTCATCCTGGCGGTAGAAGAAAAAGGGATCGCCGCCGGCAGGCTCGGAGCTGGTGGTGATGTCTGTGAGCTTCGTGAAATCCTCGGGTCCCATCTCGCCGTTGGCTGTGAGCGCTTGATAGAGCGCCCAGAGCACCTCGACACGCTCCTGCGCTGGAGCTTTGGCACTGCCAGGCAAGGCGGCGATGAGAAGCTGCATGCTGCGGATGCGCGACTGGTGCAGCGATGCCGCCAGCAACACGCGATGATCGTTTGGATGCAGCTTGGCTGCCGCGTCGGCGGTTTCATGAAGCTCTTCGCTGGCGTCGAGCGCAGCCAGAGATTCGGAAAGAACTCGCAAGGCATCCGCCGCGGCCTGTGCGGAGGTTTGGGGCGAAAGAACGAGTGGCTTGAGAAGATCAGCAGCCTCGCGGTGATTGCCGTCCGCCGCCAGGCGACGGGCCTTTTCAAGTGACTGCGCCGGGAGAAGCAGCGGGACAAGCAGAATGAGGAAGAGGATCGTCTTCATGCGTGGTTCATGAAGCGTAGGCGCTCGACCGGGAAACGGGAAGACAAAAAAGGGAGAACAGGCGCGAACCTGTTCTCCCCGTGTTTGGAATGGGCTGCGCCTTAGATCGACACCGGCTTCTTCGTCTTCGCGGAGGCGTAGATGGCGTCGATGACCTGCATGAGGCGGAGGGCTTGCTCGGGGGTGTTGAGCGGGGCGGCCTTGCCTTCGATGGCGTGGATGAAGTTCGCGGCGGAGCCGATGCGGCCCATGTCTTCACAAGCAGGCGTGACGATGCTGCGGTTCACGCTGTTGCCGTTTTCCTGGACGTAAAGCTCGCAGGTGTCGATGGCGGTGTTGTCGAGGCCGTCGATGCCGAAGAGGCGCTCGACTTTGCCACCGGCCTTCGTGCCCTGGAAAACGACGGAGACTTCCTCACGCTTCACCATCTCCGCCCAGGAGACCTGGAGGCTGAGCACCTGGCCGCCTTTGAAGGTGACGAAGCCGTGCGCGGCGTTTTCCACGTCGGTGGTGCCATCGGCGCGGTCAGGGATGCCCCACGGGCCTTTGAACTGCTTGTCGGTGATGAAATCAGAGAAGGTCTGGCCGAGCACGTGGGCGGGCTCGGGATAGCCCATGAAATACATGGCGAGGTCGATCATGTGCAGGAGGTCGATGAGCGGACCGCCGCCGGAGAGTTTTTTCGTCGTGAACCAGCCGCCGAAGCCGGGGATGCCGGTGCGGCGGATCCACTTGGCCTGCGCGGAGTTGATTTTGCCCACGGTGCCGTCGGTGATGTACTTCATCATCGCCTGCGATTCGGGGCGGGCGCGGTTGTTGAAGTTGAAGAGCACTTTCTTCTTCGCGGCCTTGGCAGCGGCGATAATCTCTTTGACCTCAGCGGCATTCATCGCCGGGGGTTTTTCAGAGAAGACGTGCTTGCCGGCCTTGAGGCACTGGATGGTGAGCGGCTTGTGAAACTTGTTCGGCACGATCACGCTGACGGCCTTGATCTCCGGGCTGCCTTTGAGCATGGCGGCGACGGACTCATAGGACTTCGCGATGCCCCATTTTTCAGCGGCACGCTTCGCGGCACCGGGCGCGGCGTCCGCCACGGCCACGATTTCCGCGCCTGCCTGGCGGAAACCCGCCGCGTGATACTGCAACATGCCGCCTGCTCCGATGATACCGACTTTGATGGCCATAAAATGATGGTGTGAGTTGTTGTTGGATGAATTTCCGGGCCGCGAGAATGCCGGGCCGCAAGAAAGGAGTCAAGACAACAAAAAAGCACCGGGAGCATTCCCGGTGCTTTTGCATTCAAAGAGCGTCTTGAAGGCCTCAGGGCTTCTTCGGAGCCTCGGGTGCCGGAGCTGGCGTAGGCGCGGGTGTGGCAGGCGCAGCGGGTGCGGGAGCCGGGGGCGTGGCGGGCACCTGCACCGCGGGCGAGGTGGCGGACTTTGGCACTTCAGGAGCGGGAGCGGCTGGTGCTGGCGGAGTCGCGGGCTTTGGCATCGCGGCTGACGGAGCCGAGATCGGAGCCGGAGGCGGCGGAATGGAAGGCGTGGCGCCGGCGGGCGGAGCGGGCTGCGTCATGGCCGGAGCATCGCCGAGCTTGATCGTGGGGCTGAGGCCACCTTCGACCGAATTCAGCTTGAGGTTCGGCATGGCGGGCGCGGCTTTCGGGTCCGGTTTCGGAGCGGGTGGAGGATCGACTTCCTTGGTGGGAAGGTTCGCGGCGATCCAGTCGAGGCGTGTTTTGCTATCGCCTTCGAAAGCGGTAACGCCTGGGAATTTCGAACCAGCCTCTTCATAGGCTTTCTTGGCCTCTTCTTCCTTACCATCGGCCCAGAGCATATCGCCAAGGCGGATTTGGGAAAGCTGCGCCAGCTCCGATCCGGGCAGTTCGGCGATGACACGCTCGTAAGCGGCCTTGGCCTCGCCCTTCTCACCCATCGCTTCCAGGCGGGTGGCGAGCGTCAGGAGCGTTTCCTTGTAGAAGGCGTGATCCTTGTGCTGGGCCAGATAGGCCTTCAAAGCCTCGATGGAGGAGCTTTTCTCGTTCTTTTCCCAATGCAGCGTGGCTTTGAGAAGGAGCGCATTCGCGGCCGCAGGCGTGCCGGGATGCTTTTTCACCACGAGATCGCAGTCATCAGCGGTCTTGGCGCTGGTGAAGGCCTCGGCGGCCTCCTCCGCGGCGACGCGGGCGTTGTGCTTGATGAGACCGTAGGCGGCCAGACCGGCGACAATCACGCCGAAAAGCATGAGGATCTTTTTGAACTGGCTGTTCAGCGCCTGCTCCTCGGAAGAGGGATCAAACGCGGCGGGATTGTTGGAAGGTTCTTGGCTCACGAAAAGAGTCTCGGTTCGCGGTTCTGTTTACGCTCCCACTTTGGCGCGAGCCTCGTCAGCCAGCGCGGTGGAGAGGTAACGCTCGCCCGTGGAGCAGGCGATGGTGACGATGAGTTTGCCGGCGTTTTCCGGGCGGGAGGCCACCTGGATGGCGGCGCACACATTCGCGCCGGTGCTGATGCCGACGAGGATGCCTTCCTCCTTCGCGAGGCGGCGGGCCATGGCGAAAGCGTCGTCATTGCTGACTTTGATGCACTCGGCGATCTGGGCGTTTCCAGCGCTGTCCTTCAGGTGAAGGTTCGCAGGCACGAAACCGGCACCGGTGCCCTGAATCTTGTGCGGGCCGGGCTGCACGGGCTGGCCGGCGAGCGTTTGATTGATGACCGGGGAGGCCTCGGGCTCGACGGCGATGGCCTGGAAGCTCGGTTTGCGAGGTTTGATGACTTCCGTGCAACCGGTGATGGTGCCACCGGTGCCGACGGCGGCTACGAGGATGTCGATTTTGCCGTCGGTATCGGTCCAAAGCTCTTCCGCGGTCGTGCGCATGTGCACGGCGGGATTCGCCGGGTTCTCAAACTGCTGCGGCATCCAGGCGTTTGGCGTGGATTTGACGATTTCCTCGGCCTTGGCGATCGCGCCCTTCATGCCCTTCGGGCCTTCGGTGAGCACGAGTTCGGCACCGAGCAGCGCGAGAAGCGTGCGGCGCTCCAGCGACATCGTTTCGGGCATCGTGAGGATGAGCTTGTAACCCTTCGCGGCGGCCACAAAGGCCAGCGCGATACCGGTGTTGCCGCTGGTGGGCTCGACGATGATGGTGTCGGGCTTGAGGATGCCTTTCTTCTCCGCGTCCTCGATCATGGCCATGCCGATACGATCTTTGACAGAACCGAGCGGATTGAAGAACTCACACTTCAACGCGATCGTGGCGTTCAGGCCGGCGGTGACCTTGTTGAGCTTCACAAGCGGCGTGCGGCCGATGGTTTCGACGATGTTGTTGTAGATCATGGCAGTGCGAGGTGCGCGGTTCTCAGTTCAGAAAGGGACGATTAGTGCTGCGAGCAGAATTCTTCGAAGCGGTCCATGCCCGTGTTGATGATCTCAAGGCTGGTGGCGTAGCTGAAGCGCAGGGTGTGCTCGCAACCAAAGGCCACGCCGGGGACGGCGGCCACGCGTTGCTTGCTGAGGAGCTTCTCGCAGAAGTTCACGCTCTTGATGCCGGTCTGCTCGATGTCCACGAGGAAGTAGAAAGCACCCTTCGGCTCGACGACGCGGACGTTTTTGAAGCCCGCGAGACGGCTGAGCATGTATTGACGACGCACGTCGAACTCGTCACGCATGTCGGCGACGATCTGCTGATCACCTTGGAGGGCGGCGAGGGCGCCGTATTGGGCAAAGGTGGTCGGATTGCTCGTGGTGTGGCTTTGGATGGTGTCGATCGCATCAGCGATCTTCTTCGGAGCGGCAGTGTAGCCGAGGCGCCAACCGGTCATCGCGTAGGCCTTCGAGAAGCCGTTGATGGTGATCGTGTGGTCGTAGATCTCCTTGCTGATGCTGGCGATGGAGACGTGCTTCTCACCGGCATAGACGAGCTTTTCGTAGATTTCATCGCTGAGGATAATGATGTCCTCGCCCGCGGCGATCTCGCCAATGGCGGCGAGTTCTTCCTTGGAATAGACGCTGCCGGTGGGGTTGCCCGGGCTGTTGATGATGATCATCTTCGTCATCGGGGACATGGCGTCCTCGAATTCTTCCGGCGTGATCTTCCAATCGTTCTCGCGCTTCGTTTCCACGATGACCGGGATGCCGCCGACCATGCGCACCATTTCCGGGTAGCTCGTCCAGTAAGGAGCAGGGATGATAACTTCATCACCCGGGTTCACGACGGCGAGGATGGCGTTGTAGCAGGAGTGCTTCGCGCCGCAGTTCACGCTGATCTGGGAAGGCTCATACTGCAGGCCGTTGTCCACGAGGAACTTGGCGGCGATGGCTTCGCGGAGTTCGAGGATGCCGGCGCTCTCGGTGTAACGCGTTTTGCCGCTCTGGAGGGCCTCGACCGCGGCGGCGGTGATGTGGGCGGGCGTGTCAAAGTCCGGCTCACCGGCCCCGAAGCTCAACACATCGATCCCCTGCTTCTTGAGCGCCTTCGCCTGAGCAGTGATCGAAAGGGTCATGGACGGGGCGACTTCGGCGATGTTCTTGGCGATGAAATCCATAGTAGGAGCAGGAGTTGAAAGGTGGGTTGGGATCGGGGGCCGCCTACAAAGGCGGGGAAGGCGGGATGGTCAAGGCTCGCTTCGCAGCTTTGCGAAGCCCTCCTTGTGCTCGCCCAAACACGGTCTAAAGGCACCCGCCCATGCCGTCCCGACCCTCGCAGCCCCACCACCCGAAGAAGAAGCCCGCCTCCCGCGTCCGCGGCCTGGCCATCGATGTGCTGGGCGAATGGGCTCGCGGTGAACGCTATGCCTCCGACATCCTCGACCAGGCCCAGCGCGAGGTCGATTTGATCGCGCCGGATGCCGCCTTTCTGCGTGAAATCGTGCTCACCACGCTGCGGAACCTTTCCCTGCTCGATCATTGGATCGCCGTGCTCACGGAGGACAAGCATCTCGACCATCGCTGCCGCTGGGGACTCCGCATCGGCCTGAGCCAGATCCTGCTTTCCAAGGTCTCCGAGCATGCCGCGGTCAATGAAACCGTGGCCGCCACCGGCCGTGCCCGCGGCTTGATCAATGCCGTGCTGCGTCGTGCCTGCCGTGAAGCCGCCGAGCTGACTGCCGCAGCCGCTGAACTGCCTCTCGAAACACGCACCTCGCATCCCAAATGGCTCGTTCAACGCTGGCAGGCCGCCTTTGGCCCCGAAAAGACCGCCGCGCTCTGCGAGTGGAATCAGCAGCCAGCTCCCACGCTCGGCCGTGCCAACCGCCTGCATCCCGAGATGGCATCCGCGGTGGATGATTTCACCAACTACGAACACCTCCCCCGTGCCGAGCTGGCCGCTGGCATGGTTTACATCCAGGACCCGAGCACGCTGATCGCTCCGAGGCTTCTCAAGCCCGAGGCCGGCATGCGGGTGCTCGATGCCTGTGCCGCTCCGGGCGGCAAAACGGCCTTCATGGCCCAGCTCATGGCCAACGAAGGTGAAATCGTGGCCTGCGATGTCTCCGAAGGCCGCCTACGCCGGCTGACGAATAATTTGAAGCGCCTCGGCGTGACCAACACGGGCGTTGAATTGCACGATTGGACCAGCGACGCCGTGCCTGCGTTTGTCGGCGAAGGCTTTGACCGCATCCTGCTCGATGTGCCATGCAGCAACACAGGCGTGATGCGCCGCCGCGTGGACGTCCGCTGGCGTCTGGAGGAGAGTAGTTTTGAACAGCAGACCGCCACGCAGGAGCGTCTGCTGCGCAGCACGCTGCGGGCGTTGAAGCCCGGCGGTGCCCTCGTGTATTCCACCTGCAGCATTGATCCCGAGGAAAACGGCCCGCTGGTGCGTCGCGTGCTCGAAAGCCTGCCCGGTTTCCGCCTTGAAGCCGAGGAAAGCTCCTTCCCGCCTGATTCGGGCATGGATGGTGCCTACGCCGCGAAAATCATCCGCGTCGATTGAACGCCGAAAAGGCCCATCGCAAATCGCGATGAAACCAGCCGAGGGCCGGAGGACGAAAATCCATCCGTGCTATTGCATTCCATTTCCAGCCCTCCTAACTTTCCGCTGAAATAACCTCCCGGAACCCCTTCCGCATCCCATGATGAACAACTTTACTCCTCGCGCCCAGCAGGTGCTGGCGCTCGCCCGCAAAGAAGCGGATCGCTTCAACCACAACTACGTGGGCACTGAGCATTTGCTTCTCGGTTTGATCAAACTCGGCCAGGGCGTCGCCGTGAACGTGCTGACGAAACTGGGCCTCGATCTCGAAACCGTGCGCCTGCAAGTCGAGCAGCAGGTCGGCTCTGGTCCGGAGACGAAGATGGTGGGCAACATTCCCTACACGCCGCGGGTGAAGAAGGTGCTCGCTCTGGCCTCGAAGGAAGCCAAGGCGCTGAATCACAGCTATGTCGGCACCGAGCACATCCTCCTCGGCCTGCTCCGCGAAGGTGAAGGCGTGGCCGCTCAAGTGCTGCGCAACCTCGAAGTGAACCTCGACAAGGCCCGCAGCGAGATCCTCCGCGAACTCGATCCGAACTTCACCTCGCAAAACGAGAGCGAAGAAGAGGAAGAAGAAGGCAACAGCAACAAGGAAGCCGTCACACCCGGCGGCAACACACCGAACGAGAAGAAGGGCAAGAACGAGAAAACGCCCGCTTTGAAGGCTTTCGGACGTGATTTGACCGAAGTGGCCATCAAAGGCGAGATGGACCCTGTCATCGGCCGCAGCGAGGAGATCGCCCGCGTGATCCAGATCCTCTGCCGCCGCACGAAAAACAATCCGGTGCTCATCGGCGAAGCCGGGGTGGGCAAGACCGCCATCGTCGAAGGCCTCGCGCAAGAGATCGCCGCCGGCAATGTGCCTGAAATCCTTCGCGATAAACGCGTCATCACCCTCGACCTCGCCCTCATGGTGGCCGGCACAAAGTATCGCGGCCAGTTTGAGGAGCGCATCAAGGCCGTGATGGACGAGATCCGCCGTCACAAGAACGTCATTCTCTTCATCGACGAGATGCACACGATGGTCGGCGCAGGCGGCGCGGAAGGCGCTCTCGACGTGTCGAACATCATCAAGCCCGCCCTCAGCCGTGGCGAGCTGCAATGCATCGGCGCCACCACGCTGAACGAGTTCCGCAAGCACATTGAGAAGGACAGCGCCCTCGAGCGTCGCTTCCAGCAGGTGAAGGTCGAGGAGCCATCCATCGAGGATGCCATCAAGATCCTCATGGGCCTGCGCGGCAAATACGAGATGCATCACAAGGCAAAGTACACCGATGATGCCATCAAGTCCTCGGTGACCCTTTCCTCACGCTACCTCACCTCCCGTTTCTTGCCGGACAAGGCCATTGATATCATGGACGAGGCGGGTGCCAAGGCCCGCATCGCCGCGATGACCCGCCCGCCGGAGCTGAAAGACATCGAGGCCGAGATCGAAGCCATCCGCGTCGAGAAGGAAGGCAGTATTAAAGAACAGGACTTCGAGCAGGCCGCGCATCTTCGCGACCGCGAGAAGAACGCCAAAAAGCGCTATGAGGACGTGCTCGAAAGCTGGCGCAACAACAGCCAGGAGAAGATCGTCGATGTCGCCGAGGATGACATCATGGCCGTCGTGTCGAAATGGACCGGCGTGCCGCTCCAGCGCATGGAGCAGGCGGAAGCTCAGAAGCTTCTCAAGATGGCCGACGAACTCAAAGGCAAGGTCATTGGACAGGACGAGGCCGTCGTGGCCATCTCGAAGGCGCTGCGCCGCTCGCGTGCGGACCTCAAAGATCCGCGCCGCCCCATCGGCAGCTTCCTTTTCCTCGGCCCCACCGGCGTCGGCAAGACCTTCCTCGCGAAGAACCTCGCCGAGTTCATGTTCGGCACCGCGGATGCCCTCATCCAGATCGACATGTCCGAGTACATGGAGAAGCACACTGCTTCCCGCCTCATCGGAGCGCCTCCCGGATACGTCGGTTATGAAGAAGGCGGTCAGCTTTCCGAGGCCGTGCGTCGCAAGCCCTACTCCGTCGTGCTTTTCGACGAAGTGGAGAAAGCTCACCCGGATGTGATGCACCTCCTGCTTCAGATTCTCGAAGAAGGCCAGGTGACCGACAACTTCGGCCGCAAGATCGACTTCCGGAACACCATCATCATCCTCACCTCGAACGTCGGGGCCGAGCAGATCAAGCGCCAGACCAGCCTTGGCTTCATCGCCATGCAGCAGGACAGCGCCGACAACGATGGCATCAAGGGCAAGATCAACGAGGCCGCGAAGAAGTTCTTCAAGCCTGAGTTCCTCAACCGCCTCGATGAGCTCGTCGTCTTCCGCATGCTGGAAAAGCCCGAGCTTTCCAAAATCGTCGATCTCGAAGTCTCGAAGGTCACCAAGCGCCTCCAGAGCAAGAACATCTTCCTCAACCTCGACGAAACCGCCCGCGACTTCCTCATCAAGGAAGGCTACGACCCGCAATACGGCGCCCGTCCGATGCGCCGTGCGGTCGAGAAGCACATCGAGGACCCGCTCTCCGAGCACCTGCTCCGCGAGGACATCCGCGAAGGCGACAAGGTGACCATCACCTTCGACCCCGAGCTGAAACGCCTCAAATTCGCCGCTGCCGAGCGCACTCCTGATCCCGAGGAAGCCGCTGTCGATGCTTTGCTGGAGAAGGTGAGCAAGGACACCAACTGAGCACACTGACCAACTGATGCCTTCCCGACGGGCGATGCCACTTTGGCATCGCCCGTCTTCTTTTATCAAGAAAGCTTCAGTGCATCCAGCCTCCGAGCCCGGCGACAGCCAGGTGGCCATCTCACTTCACGAGACGAACCCACGACTGCAGAACCACACCAACCGCCACCGGGCAGACACGGTTCACCGGCCCCGCGCGTTCGCAGGTGCCTGAAGCAGCTCGACGAGGCGCAGCAGGTCTTCCTCACTCACATCCACAAACGCATCGAGTGACCGCACGGCCGCCACCACGCGCTCATGCTCCTGCGGGCTGATTTCTCGTGTTTCCGGCTCCGCGGCATCCGTGGGCATTTGGAGCGCCGCGGGGTAACGTCGCCAGTGGAAGGCCAGATTGATCGCCACGGCCAGCAGCACCATCACAAGCGCATTCAGCAGCACGGGCACCAGCACAAACCACAGGCCCAAATCACGGATCGCCGCGCCGCCCATCACGGCGGTGAAGGCCGTGGCGCCGCCGGGCGGATGAATGCACTTCCACTGCTGCATCACCCCAATCGAAAGCCCCACAGCGCACGCCGCCGCCAGCTCCGGCTGCGGCACCCACCGGGCGCACAGCACGCCGATGAAGGCCGAGATCCCATGCCCGGCGATCACCGGCCAGGGCTGCGAGAGCTGCCCATGCGGCACCGCGAACAACAGCACCGCGCTGGCCCCCATCGACGCGATCACCGCCAGCCCCCCCATGCCTGGCAGCGCCCATGACGAGATGCCGATCAGCATCAGCATGGCCAGCATCGCCCCCGCGCCGGACACGACGCGCTCGGCGAGGCTGATTTCGACGATCTCAAGACCGAGCCACCGGCGGAGAGCTGGGAAAAACATGGTTGGGGAGATTGGGTGACAACCGGCGTGGTTGGTCGCCGAGATGCTAAGTTGCCCAAACGATGCAACAATTGCCACTCTAGCATTCGGAGACCTCAAGACCCGATTCTGAGCATGCATGGACTTGAATTTGTGTTAGCACCGCACGCCACATGTCCACCCACGCCTCGAACCGTCCCAAACGCTGGAAACAAGCTCTCGCGGCCGGTGCGGGCGGCATGCTGGTGATCGGATTGCTCGCCGGGACACGCTCCACCTCGCTGCCGCTGCTCATGGGCTCCTTTGGCTCCTCCGCGGTGCTCGTCTTCGGCTTTCCCGAGTCCGGCTTCTGCAAGCCGCTGCGGGTGATTGGTGCCCACGTCCTCTGCTCGGCGATCGGTCTGGCCTGCCTGCACCTGTTTGGCGAGCACGCGTGGTCGCTCGGGCTCAGCGTGGGCCTGAGCATCACGCTCATGCTCGGCCTGCGCCTCGTGCACCCGCCCGCGGGCTCGAATCCACTCCTCGTCTATGCCCTGCACCCTGGCTGGAGCTTCCTTCTCTGGCCCGTGCTGCTGGGCAGCACCGCCCTCGTCGTCGGTGCCGCTCTTTGGCGACGTCTCGTCACCCGACCGGTGCCGCCGGAGACCTGAAGAAGGCCTTCGCCGCGCTTGCATCGCGGTTCGCTGATCACGATCTTTCCCTCTCATGACCTCCACTCCAGCTCTCTGCCTTCTCGCCCTCGCCTCCGCCTGCCAGCTGCACGCGGCCGAGCCCGCCAAGCCGAAGCCAGTGAAGCCCCTGCGCACCTTTGGCGACTTCCTCGCCGTCATCCCGAAGGACCTGGAGCCTGAAAACGCCCGCAACTGGACCGAGGCGCAGAAGGAGGTGGCGAACGGCCTGCTCAAAAAGAAGCTCGTCGATGCCAAACGCCCCGCGCAGATGCGCTTCAAGGTGCATGGCGTCGATTTCTGGGGCCGCTTCGTGGTGTGGTCCCACCTGCCGGCCGATGAAGGCTATGCCATCCGCGTCTTTGTCAGCCAGTGGAAGAATCCCGACATGCTGCCGAAGCTGGCCACGCTCCGCGAGCGCGACCTCGTCGAGGTCACCGGCGTGTGCGACCTCGCCAAGTTCGAGAACCTTTGGAACACCAACTCCCTCTCCCTCGGCATCGGCGAGGCCTCCTTCGTCAAACTCCAGCCCAACGGCAAACCCGCACCACCGCCTGCCCGCATCCCGCTGAAGCTCATCTCCGCCGTCTATGGCTCCGGCACCGCCTTCGCCGATGTCACCGACCGCGTGAAGTCGCTGCTCGACGAGCCCGGCGCCCGCTTTTTCGCCAATCCGAACTGGCTCGGTGCCGATCCCACGCCCGGCTGGAACAAGGCGCTGGTCATCGTCCACGAGGTCGGCGGCCAACGCCGCACCTTCACCGCCGGCGAAAACGGCGAGGTCACCGCCGCGCTGCTGGTGAGATGAGCGCTGCGCCGGCTGGCGGTGCCTGCTCCTACCGCTTGCAAGCACGGCCGGTCTTCGTAAAGGCTGCGCCTTCCCCATGACGCCCCAAGAAGTCGCCGTCCTCGATTACGGCTCCCAATATTCCCAGCTCATCGTCCGCCGCGTGCGTGAGCTCGGCTTTGCCTCGCACCTGTATCCGCCCGCGGAGCTGGCGAATTTGCAGTCTCCCGGTGCCATCATCCTTTCCGGCGGCCCGCGCAGCACCTCGGAGAAAGACGCGCCGGATGTCGATTACGACAAACTCATGTCCTTCGGCGTTCCCGTGCTTGGCGTGTGCTACGGCATGCAGCTCCTCAACATCAAGCACGGCGGCAACGTGAAGCCCGGCGTAAAACGCGAGTATGGACCGGCGAAACTCGTCGTCACCGACCACGAGGACCTCTTTGCAGGCATTTCGCCCGAATCCCAGGTGTGGATGAGCCACAGCGATACCTGCGCGAACCTTGGGACGACGACGAAAGTCATCGCCACGAATGAAGACGCCGTTCCGGTGGCTCTGAAATGGTCCGACCGCTGCTGGGGCATCCAGTTCCACCCGGAGGTCACGCATTCGCACGAAGGCACCGCCATCCTGCGGAACTTCCTCACGAAAAGCGGCGCAAAGCTCGCCAAGTTCGACATCAATGCCTTCAAGGCGCAGATGCTCGAGCGCATCAAGGCCGAGGTCGGCAATCGCGAGGTCATCTGCGGCGTCTCCGGCGGCGTGGACAGCACCGTGCTCGCCGTGTTGCTCGCCAAGGCCGGCGTGAAGGTGCGCTGCATCTTCATCGACACCGGCATGATGCGTCTCAACGAGGCCGCGGAGGTGAAAACGCTCTTTGATGAAGTCGGCGTGCCCATCGAGCAGATCGACGCCAGCGCGATCTTCCTCGGAGCACTCAAAGGCGTCACCGATCCCGAGCAAAAGCGCCGCATCATCGGCACGCTCTTCGTCGAGGAGTTCTGGAAAGTGGCCGACAACGTCGAATTGCTCGCGCAGGGCACTTTGTATCCCGACGTGATCGAGAGCGCCACCAGCGGCAGCATCGCCAGCAAGATCAAAACGCATCACAACCGCGTCGATAAGATCATGGAGCTCAAAGAGCAGGGCAAAGTGCTCGAACCGCTCGCCGAGCTCTTCAAGGACGAGGTCCGCGCCCTCGGTGCCAGCCTCGGCATCCCGCATCGCGCCCTGTGGCGTCATCCCTTCCCCGGCCCCGGCCTCGCCGTGCGCATCCCCGGCGAGATCACGCCGGAGCGCGTCGCCATCACGCAGCAGGCCGATGCCATCTTCATCGGCGAACTCCGCCGCAGCGGCTGGTATGAGCAGACCTGGCAGGCCTACGCCGCTCTGCTTCCCGTCAAAACCGTCGGCGTCAAAGGCGACGAACGCAGCTACGAGCAGGCCATCAGCCTCCGCGCCGTTATCAGTGAAGACGCCATGACCGCCGAATGGGTCCGCCTGCCCTACGAAGTGCTCGCCAGCACCTCCAACAAGATCCTCAACAGCGTCAAAGGCGTGAACCGCGTCCTTTACGACATCAGCACCAAGCCGCCGGCAAGCATCGAGTGGGAGTGATCACCATGAGCGCTGGATTTCTTCTTTCGTTCGAAGGCTCCGAAGGCTGCGGGAAGTCCACGCAGATCCGGCTGCTCAAGGAACGGCTCGAGAAATCCGGTCGTGAAGTCATCGTGCTGCGCGAACCGGGCGGGACGGAGATCGGTGAGAGCATTCGTCACTTGCTGCAGCATGCCAAAGAAGGCCACGCGATGACCTCGGAGACCGAGTTGCTCCTCTTCGCGGCCAGCCGGGCGCAGATCGTGCGGGAGAAAATCCGCCCGCTGGTGAACAGCGGTGTGTTTGTGATCCTCGATCGCTTTCTCGATTCCACGACGGTCTATCAAGGCCATGCCCGTGGACTTCCGCTCGATGCCGTGAACGCCATCAACCGCTTCGCCATCGGCGGCACGCTGCCCCAGCTCACCATCCTGCTCGATCTCGATGTGCAAACCGCGTGGCAGCGCATCCACGCCACCGGTCGCGAGCTCGATCGCATGGAAAGCCAGCCTCCCGAGTTCTTCGAAAAAGTCCGCCAAGGCTATCTCTCGCTGGCGAAGGCCGAGCCGGAGCGCTTTCGCGTGGTGGATGCCGCGAAGTCGCCCGAGGCTGTTCATGAGCATATTTGGAGCCTGTTGCCTGCTTAGCCCACCATGCCGTTTAAAGCCGATCATGCCCTTCAGCTTCTCGCACGGGCCCGTGACAACGGGCGGCTGGGGCATGCCTATTTGATCACGGGACCAAAGGAGGCGCGGCATGAGGACTTTGCGGCGAAGGTGCTCGATCTCGTCGTCGGCACGCCGATGCGGACGCTGGAGGGCTGGGAGGGACAGGGGGCCGTTGTTTTGCGGCCGCAGAGCAAATCACGCCGCATCACCATCGGAGAAGATGGCGATGATCCGGGCACGATCCGCTTTTTGGAGAAGATGATCCGCCGCACCGCCTCGCCAAACGGCTGGAAGCTTGGTATCATCGTGGATGCGGAGCGGATGAATGTGCAGGCGCAGAATGCCTTCCTCAAAACACTCGAAGAACCGCCGCCGCGCACGCTGCTGCTTTTGCTCACGACGCAGCCGGAGCAGCTCCTGCCCACGATCCAGTCCCGCGTGATCGAGGTGGGCCTGATGCCGCCCGCAGGTGCTCGCATCTTCACGGAGCATGAGAATAAGTTGCTCATCGTGCTCGGCAAACATGCCGCGAAGGGCTCGGGGACGCTTTCGGGAGCTTTGGCGCTGAAAGCGGAGTTCGAGGAGATTTTGGAAGAACTGCACGACGACCTCAAAAAGAAGCATGAGGAGGAGTTTGAGCGCGAAACGGAGCATTACGGCAAGACCACGGACGGCTCGTGGCTCAAGCAACGCGAGGAGCAGGTCGAGGCGGCGATTGAAGCGGACTACATCCAGCAGCGCAGTGCTTTGATGGACTTGTTGCTGTCGTGGTTCGGTGATGTGGCACGCCAGCAGGCCGGTGCGGAGCATCTCGATCTGCCCAAGCATCAAACGATGACGGCCTCGCTCGCCGCGAAGTGGGCTCCGGATGATGTCGCGAAGCGTGTGCGGGTGCTACGCCAGCTCGAAAGCCATCTGCACACGAACGTGAATGAAGGCCTCGCACTCGAAGTGGGATTCATCCAGGCTTTCGGGAGCTGAGCGGCCTCACACGGTCTCACCGCGCACGAGGTCGGGCATCAGCCGCATTGGCTTGGGGCGGGCACGACCCGTCTGCGCGACTTCGAGCACGAGCTTCGAAAGCTGGCGGGCAAACCGCGCCGGGTTCGCGGCATAGCGGGTGACCTTTGGCACGAGATGATCGAGGAAGGCATCGTCATCACGCGAGACCACCGCCAGATCACGCGGCAGCCGGTGTCCCTGCCGCAGCAGGTGCGAGACCACGGTCAGCGCATGCATGGAGCGGGCCACGAGGAAAGCGGTGGGCTTCATAGGGCCGCGCAAAGCCTCATCAAGGCAGCGCACGAGATCGGCGGCACTCTCGCGATGCCGAACGATGGCCGGTGTGGTGCCCGATACGCTCAGGCCCTCGCGATAGCCGAGCTCGCTCTCGGCATCGCCGCCATGCGTCGAGTCCGGCAGCAGCAGCGTGATGCGGCGATGGCCTTTCTTCACCAGCAGCGAAGCCGCGTGACGGCAGGTGGCACGGTAATCGATGTCCACGGACGGCAGCGCGATGCCTTCGGCGCAGGTGCCGGCGAGCACGGCGGGCAGTTGATGCTCGCTGAACCAACGCTGCATGGCCGCGGTGGATCGAAACAAGACCCACGCGGCGGGTGTGACACGCTGCATGAGCTTTTTGAGGCTGCCCGCCGGTTTGCCGGTGAAGCATGACGGGCTGGCATGCACCTCGAGCAGGTAGTCCGCATCCGCCAGCAGCTCCCGCAGCGCATCGAGCCAGAATAAAACGAAGGGCGGCATCAACTGCGCCGGCACTGGCGTGAGCAGCACGATGGTGCGCGAGCGTGCGCGGCCTGCGGTGGCTTTGGCCGCGGAGAGGATGTGGCGGCGTTTGTGGGTCACCGGCGAGAGGATGCCCTCACGCTCCAACTGGCTCAGCACCGCACGCAGCGTGGGCCGGCTGATGCGCATGCGTGTGCACAGCGTGCGCTCCGATGGCAGGTGGTCCTTCCACTCGCCACGCTGGATGGTTTCACGCAAAAAATCAGCGCTGTGAGTGACCAGCGAGGGTCTGGGCGGGACGGCATTCATGAGAAAGAAAGGGCGATGATGAGGCTGGTCAGCTCACTTGACCACGGAGAAATGGCCTGCGATGCCGTTTTCATGTCACCCTGATCTTCCACCATGAAACTCGCTCTTCTCCTGTCGTCATTCCTCCTTCTGCATGCGTCACTCGTCCTGGCTGCCGAGCCGATGCTGGAGAAACAAGACCTCTTCGTCGTCGGCGATAATCCCGCCTACAACATCTACCACATCCCCGGCATCGTCGTGACCGCGAAGGGCACGGTGCTGGCCTGGTGCGAGGCCCGCAAGGGCGGCGGCGACTGGTCGGACATCCGCATCCTTCTCCGTCGCAGCACCGATGATGGCAAAACATGGTCAGCACCGCAAAGCATCGCCGATGTGCCGGGGCCGAAGCAGAAGAACCCCTTCGCCTTGCGCCTCAAGAACGTGGACACGACGCAGGTGACCTACAACAACCCCGTGCTCATCGCGGACAAGGACGGCACCGTGCACATGCTCTTCTGCCTCGAATACGAGCGGGCGTTTTATCAGCGCAGCGAAGACGACGGTCTTTCGTGGTCGAAGCCGGTCGAAATCACCTCCACCTTCGACGCCTTCAAAAAAGACTACGCATGGAAGGTGCTGGCCACGGGGCCGAATCACAGCATCCAGCTCAAAACCGGCCGCCTCGTGGTGCCGGTTTGGCTTTCCACCGGTGAAGGCGGTAATGCGCACCGCCCCAGCGTGACTGCCACGATCTACAGCGATGACCAAGGTAAGACTTGGAAGGCTGGTGACATCGCCGTGCCCTGCACGGATGAGTGGATCAATCCGAATGAAACCGTCGCGGTGGAGCTCAACGATGGTCGTGTGATGCTCAACGTGCGCAGCGAGTCCAAAGCACATCGCCGCCTCATCGTCACCAGCCCGGATGGTGCCACGAAGTGGAGCACGCCGAAGTTTGATGAAGCCCTGCTGGAGCCGATTTGCATGGCTGGCATCGTTCGT
>JAEUHK010000083.1 GCA_016795465.1 Verrucomicrobiaceae bacterium
GTCGAGTTCCCACGGCGAAACGGGCCGCCCAGCGGCCTTTTCGGGTGGAAGATCGTCATCGCTCATGTGCCCAGTATGAACCCACGCGAGCCGCATGGTCAATCCAGCACGTTGCAGCCCTCCAAAACCGCTGCTAGCTCAGGAAAGCCATGCCAACCCCTGCTTTCCACTACCAGCCTCTCCTCGAACTCGGCACCGACGACACCGAATACCGCCTGCTGACGAAGGATCACATCCGCGTCGAAAAACTGGGCGATAAAGAGATGCTCGTCGTCGATCCCGAAGCGCTCACGCTGCTGGCGAACCAGGCGTTTCATGACATCAACTTCTTCCTTCGGCCGAAGCACCTGAAGCAGGTCGCCGCGATCCTCGATGACAAGGAAGCGAGCGAAAACGACCGCATGGTGGCGCTCACGATGCTCAAGAATGCCGACGTGGCCTCCGCGGGCCTGCTGCCGTTTTGCCAGGACACCGGCACCGCCATCATCATGGGCAAAAAAGGCCAGCAGGTGTGGACCGGCGGCGGTGATGAGGCCGCGCTCTCGAAGGGCGTCTATCTCGCCTACACGGAGAACAACCTGCGCTACTCGCAAAACGCCGCGCTGAACATGTTCGACGAAAAAAACACCGGCACCAATTTGCCCGCGCAGCTCGATTTGTATGCCACCGATGGCGACGCGTATAAGTTCCTCTTCATCGCCAAAGGCGGCGGCTCGGCGAACAAGGCCTTCCTGTATCAAGAAACCCGCGCCGTGCTCAATCCGAAGAGCATCGTGAAGTTTTTGTCCGACAAGATGGTCACGCTCGGCACCGCCGCATGCCCGCCTTACCATCTGACCTTCGTCATCGGTGGCACCTCGGCCGAATCGACGATGAAACACGTCAAACTCGCCTCCACGAAGTACTATGACAACCTCCCCACCACCGGCAATGAGCACGGCCGCGCCTTCCGCGATGTAGAACTCGAAGCACAGATGCTCCAGGCTGCTCGCGAGTGCGGCATCGGTGCCCAGTTCGGCGGAAAATACTTCGCGCTTGATGTGCGCGTCATCCGTCTGCCGCGTCATGGTGCCTCATTGCCCATCGGCATCGGCGTTTCATGCTCCGCCGACCGCCAGGCGAAGGGCAAGATCACGAAAGACGGCGTCTTCATCGAGAAACTCGAAACCAATCCGCTGCCATACATCCCCGAGGAGTTGCGCCATCGCAAAGACACCAACGCCGTGCGCATCGACACGAACCGCCCGATGGCCGAGATTCGCGCCGAGCTGAGCAAGTATCCCACCACCACGCGCCTCCTCATCAACGGCCCCATCATCGTCGCACGCGACATCGCGCATGCGAAGCTGAAAGAGATGCTCGACGCTGGCAAACCGCTGCCGGATTACTTCAAGAACCACCCCGTCTATTACGCCGGTCCCGCCAAAACGCCCGCTGGCATGCCCAGCGGCAGCTTCGGCCCCACCACCGCCGGCCGCATGGACAGCTACGTCGATCTTTTCCAAAGCCACGGCGGTAGCATGATCATGATCGCGAAGGGAAATCGCGGCCAGCAGGTCACCGACGCCTGCAAGAAGCACGGCGGCTTCTACCTCGGCAGCATCGGCGGCCCCGCCGCCATCCTCGCCAAGGAAAACATCAAGAAGGTCGAAGTCGTCGAGTTCCCCGAACTCGGCATGGAAGCCATCTGGAAGATCGAGGTCGAAGACTTCCCGGCCTTCATCCTAATTGATGACAAAGGAAACGACTTCTTCCAAAGTGTCGGGCCCGGGTGCTCGGTGAAGCATTGATTGCGACGAAACGGCGCCGTTCGTTTGGCCGCAGGAACACTTTCACTCGGTGTAATTTTCTGTCATTCAGCGAATTGGATTTCCATTGCGGGCCGCTTCTGCTAAACCCGGCGCTTCTTCTTTGAAAAACGCGCCATGAAATTCCATCTCTCCCTCTGCTCCTTTGGAATCGTTGCAGCCTTCGGTCTGAGCTTTCCCGCAGTCTCACTCCAAGCTGGAAACGCCAAACTCAGAACGCCACTCGGCATCCCGCTGCCGGCGGCGGGACCGCAGGTGAAGATCGAAGTCGCGCGCAAGAAGTTGCGCGATAACATGGAGCAGCAGATCGCCGAGTTTTTGAAGATTCACAACGATGCGCGGGCTGAGGTCGGGGTGCCGCCGCTGGTGTGGGATGAAGAAATTGCTGCTTACGCGCAGGAGTGGGCCGAGAAGATCGCCGCTGAAGACAACATGATCCATCGCCCGAATGGCAAGTATGGCGAGAACCTCGCCGGGTATCTGCCCGAATACGGCGAGCGGCCCGTTCACGGTGCCCAAATGTGGTATGAGGAGATCAAGGACTACAACGGCGGAGTCATGGACGCCGTGAACTTTGAGGCTGGTCACTACACACAGATGATCTGGCGGAAATCGACGAAGGTCGGCTTCGGCATCGCCATGACGAAGAACGGGATGGCGATGCTGTGCGCAAACTACGAAGAGGCAGGCAATTATGGAGGCGAACATCCATACAAAGTGGACGGAAAGGCCGATGCACCGCCGCCTGCAGCCGCAGCGCAGGCCGACGCTCCTCCTGCCGCGAAGAAGAAGTCTGGCAAAGCAGCCGCACCTGAACTCGGCGGCGGTGAATCCGTCGGCGGCATGCGGTTCCGCTTTGTGGCTGATTGGATCACGAATTCCACCGACGACACGATCAGTTCCGTCAGCCCGGAAGGCGCAGCGAGCGTGGTCATCCACAGAAAGCCGCTGCCAAAGGACATCGACTCGCCATGGGACAAGATTCAGGAAAACATGGCGAAGGAACTCGCGCCCTTCCTCCCCGGCCTCACCGATCTCGTTGAAGTCAGCACCGAGCACGACGTTTTCCGCTCCGGTGTCGGCATGCGCGTGGTGACCTGCACCGCGAAGCAAAATGGCAAGCCTGTCGATGTGATCGTGGATTTCGCGCGTGAAAACAATGTGGACGGCGAAGGCGTGGTCCTCATCATCCGCTGCATCGACCAAGGCTCCGCCGCCCAAGCTGCTGCCGCTCTGGCGGTGGTGGACTCGCTGCGGTTCAAGAAGTGAGGCTCGGCACACTTGCTTCAGCACGGAGAACCGGAATCCCTGGTCTTCGCCGATGCATTGACAACGCATCGGGTCTGCGGACATCGCATTGCCTGGCGAATGCGATGTGGGAGGTATATCTCGAGTGTCCTAACGCTGGATTCACGAGCAACGGCGGCTGGCGGGCTTTGCGTGGCAGGAGGGCTATGGTGCCTTCACCTTTGCCGCGCCCGATTTGGAGGCCGTGTGGGCCTATTTGCTGAACCAGGAGGAGCATCATCGCGTGAAGACGTTTCAGGAAGAATGCTTGGCGATCCTAAAACGCGGCATGGTGGCGCATGCGGAGCGATTTTTGTGAAGCCGCAGCTTGTGCCACGCCATGGGCGGCAGCGTCACCAATCGTGAAAGCGTTCTTTATCCTTCCCATCCACGCCAAAGCCAGACCAGCGTATCCGCCAGCGTGTGCTCAAACACGCGCTTGTCACAGTGACCGCTTTTTTTGCTGAAGACATAGCGGTGGTCGTAGCCCTTCTTGTCGAGGGCCACATTCGTGCGCATCCCTGCCATGACCCAGTTGTGATAGGTTTCCTCGGGGTCGTTGGAGCGATTATCGTTCTCCGAGACATGCGTGAAGATGCGCAGCGGCTTCCGCTCGCTCGTTTCGATCAATTTCATGCCGGAGTGATATTCCCACGCGCCGAGCGGATACTTCGCCTCCTCGGGCGCGTCGTCGTCCTGCTGGTCCACGAAGGTGCCGGAGTAGGCGATGATGCGGCGGAACCAATCTGGGCGAAACCAGCCCATCGTCAGCGCCGCGGCCCCGCCGGAGCTGCAGCCCATCACCGCACGGCCCCACGGGTTTTCGGTCAGCGCGAACTTCGGATACGCGGCGCGGATCTCGGCATTGGCGAGCACGGCAGGCAGCACCTCGTCGTGAATGAACCGCGCGAGGCGATCCGACATCGTATCATACTCCAGGCCACGCTCGCTGTTCTTGCCATCGTTGCCGCCATTCTGGACTGCGATGCACACAAACGCCGGCAGCCGCCGCTTCGCGTCCTTCGAGATGGTGAGATTGTCGAGCGCATTGCTGATGAGCTTCAATTGCCCAGGACCATCGTGAATGACGAGCAGCGGAGCCTTCGCGCCATCTTGGTAAGCCGCAGGCACATACACCGTGATCTTCCGCTCGGTGTTCACCTTCTTCTTGTCCGGCTCCAGCGTCTTGTCCTTGCCGTCGAAGACCTTGCTGTCCGCCAGCTTCATCATGAACTCGAACTTCCGGCCCTTCGGATTGCCCTTTTCTGTCAAATCTGGATCGATGCGGTATTCCGGCCCGACCTCGAAGGCACCATCGCCGTCCTTGCCGGGTTTTTCGGTGTAGGTTTCAGCGGCTTGCAGCCCGGTGATGAGAGCGAGTGAGAGAAGGTAGCGTTTCATGTGTGATGCGTGGCAGGTGAAACGCCGCGGTGCGGCCTCTATTTCCATGCGTCGTGTTGACAGCAGCCGTGAAGTCCGTGCAATGCCCGCTATGCTCCGATTCATCCTCGCCGCCTTTCTTTTTGCCGTCACCGCTGCTCATGCGCAGCAGATCATTCTTTTGAAGCTCGACGATGTCATCGCGCGGCGTGTCGGCACGAAGCCGGTGTCAGATCGCTGGCAGAAGGTGCACGATTATCTCATCGCGCAGGGCATCAAAGGCTCCTTCGGCGTCATCACTGAGTCGCTGGAAAAGGACAACCCCATGTATTTCCAGTGGCTCAAGGACGTGCAGGCCGCCGGACGCATCGAACTCTGGATGCACGGCTACAAGATGCGCGGCGCGAACGACGCCGGCGAGTTCGAGAACGGCACCGCGGCCGAGCAACGCGCGATCCTGGCCAAAGGTGAGCGTCTTGCGAAGGAGAAGCTCGGCTTCGACCTCCCCGCCTTCGGCCCGCACTGGAGCGGCACCACAGATGCGACCGACGAGGCGATGGAAGGCGTGCCCGAGGTCAAAATCTGGCTCTACGGCCCCGCAAAGCCGAAGTTCTTCACTCGCCTCAGCATCCCACGCGTCATGGCCCTCGAAAATCCGACCTTCGTGCCCGACGCGGACAAATTCATCGCATTCTACGAGAAGCACGCCGCGCAAAAAGATGTCCTCGTGCTCCAAGGCCATCCCGAGCAGTGGACTGACGAACGCTGGACCGGTTTCACGAAGATCATCGACTTTCTGAAATCCAAAAACGTCGTCTTCATGACCCCGAGCGAGTATCTGCAGAAGTTGCAGCCAAAGTGAGCGTTCACGCTTCCTCGCATGCGCCCCATCCTCACTTTCCTGGTCCTCAGCTCGCTGCTCCCTGCCGAGACGATCACCAATTCCATCGGCATGAAACTCGTGCCGATCTCGCCCGGCAGCTTCACGATGGGACAGGATGGACCGGCGGCGGATTACAACGTGAAGAAGCACGCGGCGAAGTTTGATGACGCTGACTGGGACGAACGGCCCGCGCATCGCGTGACGATCACGCAGGCGTTTCATTTGAGCGCTACAGAGGTCACGGTGGGTCAGTATCGGCAGTTTGAGCCGAAGCATCGGGGGCAAAACGACGACGACGCGGTCACGGAGGTGAGCTGGAAGGATGCGGTGGCGTTTTGCGAGGGGTTGTCGAGGAAAGAGGGCCAACCGTATCGCCTGCCGACGGAGGCGGAGTGGGAGTTTGCGGGCCGCGCGGGCACCACGACGCTGTTTCACACCGGCGATGCGCTTCCGGCCGGTTTTCACTCATGGCCGAGCGACATCGGCGTGCGTGATCGCTTTTTCCCGGATGAAAAGCTGCCGCCGGAGTTTCAGCCGAAGGCCACGAAGCTCTCGCTGAAGGTCGGACGCACTCCGGCGAATGCGTGGGGCCTTTTCGACATTCACGGCAACGTGGCCGAGTGGTGCGCAGACTGGTATGGGCCGTATGACGCGGCTGAACAGACCGATCCGCTCGGTCGCGTCGATGGCGACTTCCGTGTGATCCGCGGCGGCAGTCATTCCACGCAGACGCGGCTGCTGCGCTCGGCCAATCGCATGTCGTGGGTGCCGGAGGCGGTGAATGAGCGCATCGGCTTCCGCGTCGTGCTCGGCGAATGGCCGAAAGGCGAGAAACTGCCGCTGCCGAAGCCTGCGCTGCATGCGCAGAATGTTTCTCAAAGCACGCCGAA
>JAEUHK010000027.1 GCA_016795465.1 Verrucomicrobiaceae bacterium
GCTGAGAAAGCCCCCCAAGAGCTGGAGGAAGCCGTCACCAGAATCGTAGAGATCCCCCCCAAACCAGACACCCCTCAAGCACCCAGAAACAAAATCAAAACTCCCACCTTGACCAACACCCTCATAGCAGTTTGGCGAAGAAGGCTTTGGGCGAGACGATGGGTTCGTGCGCCAAACATTCCCAACCTACGGCGAGGCTTCGAGTGGGCTTTGAGTAGGTTGGGAATGTTCGGCGGATGGAGTGAGACGCTTGGTTTGAAGCAGGCTTCGCCGAACTTCCCGACGGCTTGGAGTTACTGCGGAGGATTCGGGCGTGCGGCGGCTTCGGCGGCGGCACGGGCAGCGGCCTCGGCTTGGCGTTGGGCCTCTTCTTGAGCACGGCGGGCGGCTTCTTCGGCCTGGCGCTGGGCTTCCATTTGAGCCTGACGTTGAGCTTCCATCTGGGCTTGGCGCTGGGCTTCCATTTGGGCCTGACGCTGGGCCTCCATCTGGGCTTGGCGCTGGGCTTCTTCAGCTAGGCGTTGAGCTTCCATTTGAGCCTGACGCTGGGCTTCGGCTTGGGCTTGGCGCATTTGCTCTTCGGCGGCAGCACGGGCGGCGGCTTCTTCCGCCTGTTTTTGCTGCATGGCGAGAGCTTCGGCTTGCTGGCGGGCTTGTTGTTCGGCGGCAGCTTGCTCGGCTTGCTTTTGCTGCATGGCGAGGGCGTCGGCTTGCTGGCGGGCCTGCTGTTCGGCGGCGGCTTGCTCGGCTTGCTTTTGCTGCATGGCGAGGGCGTCGGCTTGTTGGCGGGCTTGTTGTTCGGCAGCAGCTTCTTCGGCCTGCTTTTGCTGCATGGCGAGGGCTTCGGCTTGCTGGCGAGCTTGTTGTTCGGCGGCGACGACGGTTGGGTCGGGGGCTGCGGGCTGAGCCGGAGGCTGGGTCATGGGTGCCGCTGGGGCTTGCTCGGGCGTGGCGGCGATGGTGGGCTCTGGGATGGCAGGTGGGGTCGGGGCGGGTGTTTCGACCGCGGCGGGCATGGTGGGAGTGGCGAGGGCTTCGACGACGGCGGGGACGGGAAGGGTGGTGGGGATGGCGGGGGCTTGTTCGGGGGCTTGTTCGGGGGCTTGTTGGCCTTTGAAGTGGGGCTTTCTGCCACGCGTTTCGGTGGGCGCGCCGAGGTTGGCGAGGGCTGGCGGGACCTGGGCGGGCTCGAGCGGGCTGGCGGGGCCGTTTTGGACCTCGACGGGCTGTGCTGGGCGGATGGTCTCAGCGACTGCTGGTGGGCTCAAAACGGGCTGGCTGGGGCTGGGAGTGGCCGGATGGGGTGAATCGGCAAAGATGGGGCGTTTGCGGTCCGCTTCGATGGTTTGCTGGATGGCGGGGCGGGCGTTGGCGGGGACGCCGGCGAAGGCATCGGCGAGCTGGGGCCGCTCGATGTGCTCGGCGGGCTTGATGTCGGGCAAAGTGGGGCGGCTGGAGAGGGCGGGGAGCTCGATGACGGGGAGGAGGTGCGGTTTGCCGGGCTTGTGGCTGTCTCCGGGCAGGCCGCCTGCGGCGATCTGGTGGTGCTCGATGGGGCGGAGCTGGGTCTGCGGGATCGTTTGCTGGCACTGCTGCTCGATTTGATGCCGCGGCGGGCCGCCGTGGTGCATGTAGAGCGGGGTACCGCCCTGGGCGGGGCCGCCGCAGGGGACAATTTGCGTGCTGTTGACGGTGTGGTGGAAGATGGTGCTGTTGTAGCTGACGGGCCGGCAGATGGTGGTGTAGGTGGGGCGGACGAAATTCGTGACGCTGATGAAGGTGTAGCTGGCGGGGCCGAGGTTGTAGCGGCTGTCGCAATCCCGCTGAATGCTGGTGCAGGGGCCGGGCTCGGGGGGCAGGGGTGCCCAGCCGATGTAGTCGCGGCTTTGACGCCAGGCGACCCATGCGGGTGCCCATTCGCAGCCGGGGACCCAAAGCCAGCCGTGGCGGCTGAGATTGATCCAGCGGCCGTAGTGGTAGGTGGCCCAGCCAAAGGGTTCATTCGATTGCCAGGCCCAGCCGAGGGTGGACCAGCTCCAGCAGCCATCGACGTAAGGCCGCCAGGTGGTGGTGCGGGCGAGCCGGGGCTGGAAGCAGAGGCCGTATCCGCTGACATCGACCCAGCGGCCATGCGGGGCGAGGCGGTCGTAGAAGAGGCTGTAGTCCCGCGGGGCGGTCTGCTGCGGGGGCAAAACGGGGACGGGAGGTGGTGTGCTGACGACGAGGCGGCGGCTGAGCTGGTCGCTCTGCTGGCGTGCGGTGTCGGCCTGGGCCCGGAGCTGCTCGTTTTGCTGCTTCAAGGCATCGAGCTGGCCTCGCAGGGCGTCGTTTTCACTCTGGCGGAGCTTCTGCTCCATTTCGGCGAGCTGCTTGTCGAGCAAGGCGCTGCGGGTCTCGATCTCGAGGGCCTGCCGGGCGAGGGCGTCACGGGCGGCGATGAGCTGGGCGTCATCCTGCACGGCGGCGGGCGGTGCCTGCACGACAGGCGGCGGGGTGGCTTTTTCGCAACTGGCGAGGACGAGGGCCAGAACGATGGCGGGGAGCAGCGTGGGAGTGTGCATGGCGGAACTGTGACGCGGCATTGATGGGGCTATTCAGCGGAATGTTCAGCCAAAAAAGAAGGGACGCCTCGCGGCGTCCCCTCCGGGTGAAGTATGTGATATGGTCGTGCGAGCTCTTACGAGCCGCCCGGGCGCCATTCTTCGGTGGCGAACTTGAAGGCCTGCTCCAGGCCGACGAGGTCGGTGCTGGGCTTGAGGGCTTCGAACGCGGCGCTTTCCTTCTGGATGTCGGCGTCGCTGTAGGACATGGCCTTGATGGAGAGGCCGATGCGGCGCTCCACCTTGTCCACCTTGATGACGCGGGCTTCGACCTGGTCGCCGACATTGAGCTTGTCCTTGACCTTCTCGATGCGCTCCTCGCTGATCTGCGAGATGTGCACGAGGCCGTCGATGTCGTCTTCGAGCTCCACGAAGGCGCCAAAGCTGGCGATCTTCGAGACGCTGCCCTTGACGACGTCGCCCACCTTGAAGCGGGTGTCGATCTCGCTCCACGGATCGGTTTCGAGCTGCTTCATGCCGAGGGAGATGCGCTGGTTGGCCTTGTCGATGCCGAGAACGACGGCTTCGACTTCCTGGCCCTTCTTGAGCATCTCGGAAGGATGGTTGATCTTGCGCGTCCAGCTGAGGTCGGACACGTGGATCATGCCGTCGATGCCTTCTTCGAGCTCGACGAAGGCGCCGTAGGCGGTGAGGTTGCGCACCGGGCGGGTCATCTTCGTGCCCACCGGATAGCGGGTGTCGATGTCATCCCACGGATTCGGCTCGAGCTGACGCACGCCGAGGCTGATCTTGCGCTCGTCCTTGTTGATGCCAAGAACGACGGACTCGATGACCTGGCCGACGGCGAGAACATCGGACGGACGGGCAATGCGCTTCGTCCAGGAGAGCTCGGAGACGTGGATGAGGCCTTCGACGCCTTCTTCCACTTCCACGAAGGCACCGTAAGCGACGAGCTTGGTGACCTTGCCGCGGACTTTGTGGCCCACGGGGTAGCGGCCTTCGATGTTTTCCCACGGATTGTTTTGAAGCTGCTTCAGGCCGAGGGAGACACGCTCCTTCTCGCGATTCACTTCAAGGATCACGACGTCCACAGCCTGGCCGATGCCGACCATCTCAGAAGGATGGTTGAGGCGGCCCCAGGACATGTCGGTGATGTGAAGCAGACCGTCCATGCCGTTGAGGTCCACGAACACGCCGAAGTCGGTGATGTTCTTGACCACGCCGGTGACCTTGTCGCCCGGGGTGACGGAATCGAGGAACTTCTGGCGCTGCTCGGAACGCTCGGCCTCGATGACCTCGCGGCGGGAGAGCACGATGTTTTTGCGCTCGTCGTTGATCTTGACGATCTTGAACTCGAACACCTTGCCGACGTATTCGTTGAGATCCTTCGGCGGGATGATGTCGATCTGGCTGCCGGGCAGGAAGGCTTCGACGCCCACGTTGACCATGAGGCCGCCTTTGACGACGCTCTTGACCTTGCCTTTGACGAGACCGCCGTCTTTGAAGACGTGGTAAATTTTTTCCCAATTCTGGCGATGGGCGGCTTTCTCCTTGGAGAGAACGACCATGCCTTCGTCATTTTCGAGGCGCTCGAGCAGGACTTCGACTTCGTCGCCGACCTGGATGTCCTCGTCTTCGAATTCGTTCGAGGGGATGGCGCCTTCGGACTTGTAGCCGATGTCCACAAGGACGACCTGGGGTTTGATTTCGAGGATGCGACCCTTGACGATGGATCCCTCGGAGAGCTCGCGGAAAGAACCTGCGATCAGGTCGGCGAGCGTTGCGTTTGCACTCATTACTGTTGTTTACGGGTTGGGAGCGTTGGGTGGGTGAACCGCGTGTGTGCTTCCGCTCCGGAGGCACTCAGCGGGCTGTCGTCCCGCAGCACCAGAGGGTGCCCGGACAAGAGGGCCGCCATACTCGGGGTGAACGTCGTTTTGGCAAGGAGGAAGTTCGGGGGCCTTCCGGGGGTGTTTCAGCCCTCGAAACGGCCTCGCGGCGATCAATGATTGACGAAAACGGTCGCGGCGGAGTTGAATCACCGGATGCAGTCCACCACCCGCGTCGTCCTGGCGAGCTTCATCGGCACCACCATCGAGTGGTATGACTTTTTCCTCTACGGCACAGCTTCGGCCCTAGTCTTCGGGAAGCTGTTTTTCACCTCGCTGGACCCGTTCGCGGCCACGATGGCCTCGTTTGCCACCTACGCGGTGGGTTTCTTCGCCCGGCCGCTCGGCGGGATCGTCTTCGGGCATTACGGGGACAAGGTGGGCCGCAAGTCGATGCTGGTGACGACACTCATGATGATGGGGCTGGCCACCTTTGCCATCGGGCTGCTGCCCACTTACCAGCAGGCGGGCATCATCGCCCCGGCGCTGCTGGTGCTGCTGCGGTTCGTGCAGGGCTTTGGCGTGGGTGGTGAGTGGGGCGGCGCGGTGCTGATGGCCGTGGAGCATGGCAAAGCCGGGCGACGCGGCTTTCTCGCGAGCTGGGTGCAGGCGGGTGTGCCGGTGGGACTGCTGCTGGCCACGGGAGTGTTTCGTGTGATGTCATCGGCTCTGTCCGAGGAGGCCTTCATGAGCTGGGGATGGCGAGTGCCCTTCCTCATCGGCATCCTGCTGCTGGGCGTGGGCATGTTCATCCGCCTGCATGTGCTCGAAAGCCCGGTTTTTGCCGCGGCGCAGAAGCAAACATCCGCTCCGCAAGGCATGCCGGTGATGGAGGTGCTGCGCCGTCATCCGCGAAATGTGCTGCTCTCGATGGGGGCCCGCTTCGCCGAGAATGCCTTTTTCTATGTCATCACCATCTTCGTGCTCACTTACGCCACGAAGCAGGCCGGCTTCGCGCAGGAAGAGGTGCTGCAAGCCGTGCTGATTGGCTCCGCGGTGCAGTTTGTGGCCATTCCGCTCTTTGGCATCTGGTCGGACAAAATCGGCCGCAGGCCCGTGTACCTCGCCGGAGCCGTTCTGGTGGTCTTTTTCGCGTTTCCGTTCTTCTGGCTCGTTGATCAAAAAAGCATGCTCGGACTCGTCGGTGCCGTCACGCTGGGTCTCATCATCCACTCGGCGATGTATGGGCCGCAGGCAGCCTTCTTTTCGGAGCTCTTCGGCACTCGCGTGCGCTACAGCGGAGCCTCGCTGGGCTATCAACTCGCCTCGCCCTTGGCTGGCGGGCTCGCGCCGCTGATCGCCACCGCCTTGCTGGCACGCACGGAAGGCAAACCGTGGCCGGTGGCGCTTTACCTCATCGGCATGGCGGCGATCACGATCGTATCCGTCTGGCTGGCGGAGGAGACGAACCGCAAATCACTCGAGGAAAGCTGAGTCACAGAATCTTCTCTCGACAGAATGAAGGCGGATCATGTAATATCCCGCCATGCCCTCCTTGTTCCAAGAAACGGTGTTTTACCAGAACCTGTATGCCACGCCCGCCGACTGGCAGCGCGATTTGTTTTATTCGGTGGTGAGGGCCGGGCACCTCAAAGCGGGCATCGATCACCGCATCGAGCGTGAGACCTATCCCGGCCATGAGTTCATCCTCTGCCTCGGTGGCAAGGGCTGGCTCCGCGTGGCGGGCAAGAAACACGACGTGACCCCGGGCTCGCTCGTCTGGGTGAATTGTCACCACCCGCATGCCTACGGCGCGGTGACGCGGGACCCATGGGAGCTTTACTGGCTGCGGGTGGAAGGCCGCCCGCTCGATCGCATCTCGGAGCTGCTGCAGATCCGCTCGCAGCCGGTGTTTGAGAACGTGGATGCCAAGGCGCTGGCCCTGGAGTTTGAGCGTGCGTTTGACCGCATGATGGGCCAGCGGCCGAGCGATGGTGCGCTGACAAGTGCCGCGGTGGCGGCGGTCATTGGCATTCTGTTTGATGCGCGGCTTTCGGAGCCCGGTGCCATCCAGCCGGAGCTGCCGCTGGCCGTGCAAAAGGCCGTCGAACGCATGCGCCTCTACTTTCACATGCCCACGCGGGTCGTGGAGCTGGCCCAGCTCAGCGGCATGAGCGAGAGCCACTTCAGCCGGCAGTTCAAATCCGCCCTCGGCACGAGTCCGATCGACTGGCTGCGCCGCGAGCGCATTCATCAGGCCAAGCGCCGCCTCATCGAAAGCGATGATCCGGTGAAGGAAATCGCCCGCCAGGTGGGCTATCACGACCAGTTCTTCTTCTCGAAGGACTTCAAAAAGATGACCAAGCTCACACCGACACAGTTCCGTGAGCAGGAGCGTCAGGGATAAAACGCAACGCCACGGCCTGATGACCCAGTCCAGCTTCACCCGCCTGCTTGTTCGCGTGCAAATCGGCTCGCTCGTCGCCTTCGCGCTCGGCATGGCGGCCAGCTGGCTCATCATGCTGCCGTATTTCAAAAGTGGTCCCGTGATGCAGCGTGATGGTGCATATACCGACAAGACCGGTGCGGTGCGCACGGCGGCGGAGTTTGAGACTTATTCGTCCCGCGAAACCATCGCACGATGCGCCGGCGTGATCGGTGTGGTCTCCGCGGCCATGTCGATGCTGGCGGGCTTTGGCCTGCGCAGCCGTCAATAATGGCTTGGCGTTTGCTCGTCAGCATGACAGAACCCCGTTTTGCCTTTTCCAAAACTCTCCTCGTCTCCTCATGACCACCACCGCCCCTGTGAAACATCCGCCTGGATTGATGACGCTGTTTTTCACCGAGATGTGGGAACGCATGAGCTACTACGGCATGCGGGCGCTGCTGGTGCTCTTCATGGTGGATCAGGTGCAAGGGGCCAAATTGAGCGATGCGCAGGCCACGGCAATTTACGGGCTCTACACGGCGCTCGTGTATGTGATGGCGCTGCCGGGCGGCTGGGTGGGAGATCGATTGCTCGGCATGAAGCGGGCGGTGTGGTGGGGCGGCGTGGTGATTGCACTCGGGCACATCACGCTGGGCATCGAGCGGCCGGAGTTCTTTTACATCGGGCTGGTCATCGTGGCGGTGGGCTCCGGGCTGCTGAAGTCGAACATGAGCAGCATGGTGGCGCAGCTTTATCCAGAAGGCGGCGCACGACGTGACGCGGGCTACACGCTCTTTTACATGGGCATCAATATCGGTGCCTTCATCGGCATGATCTTGTGCCCGTGGCTGGCGCAGCGGTTTGGCTGGCGCTGGGGATTCTCCGCCGCGGCGGTGGGCATGATTTTGGGCCTCGTGCAGTTTCAGCTTACCAAAAAACGCATCGCGGACATCGGCGTGCTCCCCGAACATCCCGCCGCGCACATGCGACGCGACAAGCTGCTGCTGCTACTCGGTGTCGCGGCCATCGTGGTGCTGGTGACGCTTTGCGTCAGCGGGGTCATCGTCATTGATCCCGTCGCTCTCGCGAAGGCCACGGCCACGATCATCTCCTGCCTCGCGGCGTTGTTTTTCGCGTGGGCATTCCTTCTTGCGGGTCTCACACCGGAGGAAAAGAAGCGCATGGTGCTCATCGTCGTGCTGTTTGGTGCCTCGGCGTTGTTCTTCGCGGGTTTTGAGCAGGCGGGCTCGTCGTTCAGCCTCTTCGCGGAACGCTACACGATCCGCACGGTGGGCTCGCTCGGCACGATTCCGGCCGGGCAGTTTCAATCGCTGAACTCATTGATGGTCATCGGCCTGGCACCGGTCGTCGCGATGCTTTGGAACTGGCTCGCCCGCCGCAAAGCCGAGCCGACCACGATCACAAAATTCTCCTGGGGCTTGTTCGCTCTCGCGCTGGGCTTTGTCGTCGCTGCCTTCGCGGCGCAGCGGGCGCTCGCCACCGGTCCGGTGCTGCCCACCTGGCTCATCGGCATCTATTTGCTGCATACACTGGGCGAGCTTTTCCTCAGTCCCATCGGCCTCAGCGCCGTGTCCAAGCTGGCGCCCGAAAGGCTGGCCGGTCAAACAATGGGCATCTGGTTCCTCGGTAGTTCATTGGGGAATATCCTCGCCGGTCTGCTGGCTGGCGAAGTGAGCGGCGATGCCGCTGCGCAGATGCCGCATGTCTTCATGCAGGTCGTGTATCTCGCAGGAGCCACCGGCGTGGTGCTGCTCCTCCTCTCGCGACCGCTGAGCAAGCTGATGAAGGGCGTGAACTAGGTTTCATGTTTCAAGTCACAAGTTTCAAGCGGGGGCCGCGTTACCATGGCACCTGAAACATGAAACTTGGAACTTTTGCCCTCTCGCTTCTCTTTGCCGTCTCCGCCTTCGCGAAGCCCAACATCGTCTTCATTTTGTGCGATGACCTCGCCCAAGGCGATCTCGGCTGCTACGGCCAGAAGATCATCCAGACGCCGAACCTCGACCGCATGGCGAAGGAAGGCACGCGCTACACGCAGGGCTACTCAGGCACGACGGTGTGTGCTCCTTCACGCTCGGTGCTCATGACGGGCCTGCACACCGGTCATTGCCCCATTCGTGCGAATCGTGAAGTGCAACCGGAAGGCCAAAAACCGCTGCCGGAAGGCACGATCACCGTGGCGCGGATTTTGAAGGAGGCCGGCTATGCCACCGCTGCGTGCGGGAAGTGGGGCATGGGCATGTTCGACACAACCGGCAGCCCGCTGAAGCTCGGCTTTGACCACTTTTACGGCTACAATTGCCAGCGCCACGCTCACAGCTACTTCCCCACCTACCTTTACAACGACAACAAGCGCTTCGACCTGCCCGGCAATGACGGCAAAGGCATCGGCAAAACGTATGCGCAGGAACTCATCTCCGGCGAAGCATTGAAATGGGTGCGTGATCATCACGCCGCGCCCTTCTTTCTCTACTACGCCATCACGCTGCCGCATGGTCGCCATGAGATCGACAAGCTCGGCATCTATGCTGACAAAGACTGGACGCCCACGCAGAAGGCCTACGCCGCTCAAGTGACGCGTCTCGATAGCGATGTGGGTCGTTTGCTCGACCTGCTGCGAGAGCTTAAAATCGATCAAAACACCCTCGTCATGATCGCGGGCGACAACGGCTCGTCTTTCGATCCCAAGTCGGAAGTAGGCAGTCTATTCAATCAAGCCTCCAACGGCCTCCGCGGCTACAAACGCGGTCTCTACGAAGGTGCTTTGCGACAGGCCGCCCTCGCCTGGTGGCCCGGCAAAGTGCCCGCGGGTCGTGTGAGCGATGAACCGTGGGCTTTTTGGGATTTCCTGCCCACCGCCGCTGAATTGGCAGAAGCGAAAATTCCCGCCGAATGCCACACGGACGGCCTTTCGCTCGTGAAGTTCCTCCAAGGCGGCCCTGCGCCGTCACGCGATCATTTTTACTGGGAGCTTCACGAAGGCACTTCGCTTCAAGCCGTGCGCTTCGGAAACTGGAAAGCCGTCCGCAACGGCCCGGAGAAACCCATCGAGCTCTACAACCTCGAAAACGATGCCGCTGAGCAAACCGACCTCGCGAAGCAGCACCCCGATCTTGTCACCAAAGCCGAGACACTCATGAAATCCTCACGCACCGACCATCCCGACTGGCCGCTCGTGCAACGCGTGGCGAAGAAAAAGAAGAAGTGAGAGACTTCAGCGAGTCTCGTCACTCGTTGGCTTCTCGTCTTTGACCTCCATCTCGACCCAGCCATCGCCTTCGCGTTCCATGCGGAGGCCGTTGATGATCATCACAAGGCCCAGTCCCCCGATGAAGAGGCTGGCCTCAAGGATGAAAGGCGTGGTGAAAAACGCGAACAGGTAGCCGATGCCTTCCATCACCACCTCGCGAGCCGTTTCATTCACCCGGCAGGCGATGACGATACCACCGAGGATGGCCAGCGACCAAAGCAATGGCCCAAGCCACCAGCGTCGGGATTCAGCGGCAGGTGTCGGCATGGTGTTAGAGGCCGTTTCGCGGCTGCATCGCCGGATAAGTGCGAGTCCTGGGCTCCAGCGTGATCGGATCGACCGGCACAGCGACTTGCACCTGTTCCTTGGCCGGAAATTCATTCGCCGAGCCCATCGGCCGCGCCACGCCGGCGGGAAGTTGTTGCTCCAGCACCATCTGCTGCTCCGTCAGCGTGCGCTGCGAGTCCATCACATACTTTCCAAAGATGCCGCTGGCCGCGAGCACGCAGATAAACACCGCCAACGCCGCTGGAACGGGTGATTTGATCGTCTGCACACGTCCCACGGCAGGATCGGCGAGCTTTTCCATGCGCTGCGGCTTCTCGCGCAGCCATGGTCCGAACGATTCAACGAGGTGACGATAGTCCCGCGGGCCACCGAGCACGGCGGAAGGCAGCTCAACGAGCACGCCCGAGGCATCCACGCCGAGGAAATCACTGTACAGCTTCAGGAACGACCGCGCATACGTCATGCTGCCAAACGAGGCAAAGTTCTCCGCCTCGAGATGCTGCAGCCTCTGCGCCGGAATGCGCGTCTCATGGGCAGCATCCGCCAACGAAAGGCCGCGCGATTCGCGGGCGGCTCTGAGGCGTTGTCCGAGTGAGGCTGTCATGGTGGCTGTTACTTGATTCGATTTTGACACGCGGCTTCACGCGATGCGATCAAATTTTTTCGTGAATCTGCGGTGTTCATTCTGGTGGTTATAACCCTGCTTTGTTTACTGAGTTACGAACTTGTGTTGTCGCCAGAATCCCGACCTGATAAGCATCCTCGGGAATGAGGTTCATCATCACCAGCGCCATCGCCTTCCTGTTGTGCGCAGCTTCTCGGGCCCAGGATGCCGCGACACTCGCGGCACGTGAAGCCAATCAACATGCCTTCGAGCTCTTCCAGCTCTTCCGGCAGATGACCAAAGGCAATTTTTGTTTCTCACCCTACAGCAGCCATCGCGTCGCGGCGATGCTGGCGGAGGGAGCGAAGGGGCAGACGCAGGAGCAAATCATGGCAATGGCCCATTTGTCGTCGGATCAAAAGGTGCGTGTGGTGCAATCGGCCGCCTTGAGGAAGGAACTTTCCAATTCGATAGGCCAGGGGCTCTCAATCGACGTGGCGAATGCCATTTGGATGCCTGCCGGGAATGCTTTCCTGCCTTCGTTTGAATCGATGGCCAAAGATCAGTTTGAGGCGGCATCTCTGTTGCTGCCCGCTGGCGCCCCTGCCAGTTCATCTGCCATGGTGAATCATTGGATTCGCGAGAAGACACGCGGCCGCATCACCTCTCTTGTAGGTCCTGGCACTTTTCTTCCCGATCATCAGACAGCCCTTGTAGTGAACACGGTCTATTTGAAGGGAGTGTGGGACCAGCCTTTCGAGCCAGCTAAAACAAAACCACGTGAGTTTACGCAAGGTTCCGGCAGCATGAGCATGCTGCCGATGATGTTGAAAACGGCGATGTTTGGTTTCAGCGATTCAGAGTCCTGGCAGCACCTCGAAATGTCGTTCGCTGGCGATGCCTGCTGCATGCGTTTCCTTCTCCCTCGAGCGGATGGCGGCCGGAGTGCAATCGAGGCCGCGTTGAATGTCACGCTTTGGGATCAGGTGCGTCGAGGAGAAGGCCTCTGTGAGGTCAACGTGATGCTGCCACGATTTGGATTCAGCACCCAGCTGGACATGAAAGGCCTCTGGCAGGTGTTGGGTGTTCGTGATGCTTTTGAGCGGCAGAAGTCTGATCTGAATGCGATGACAGCCAAAAAACCGTGCTGGATCAGCCAGGTGCTCCATGAGGCAACCATCGAGATAAACGAGATAGGAGCAGTAGCCGCCGCAGCGACCGCGGCAGCCGATCCTTTTGGCGCTCCCGCAAATGAACCGCCGAAACCCCGTCGGGAGAGCTTCATCGCCAATCACCCCTTTCTTTGGACAATCGAGCATCGTCGCACCGGCTTGATCCTTTTCATGGGCCGGTTTGCCGGCGAGTGAGGCTTACGCGCCGCGGCGGATGCCGCGCGAGGTGAGCACGTTGCGGACGAGACGCGCCATGTCGGCGGGTTCGTAGGGCTTCGGAAGCACGGCGGCGAAGCCGTAAGCGGCGGGTTTCGCCATCACGGGATCGTCGCTGTAGCCGGAGCTCACAATGGCGAGCACGTCGGGATCGAGCTGACGGAGCTTCTCCATCGTGCGCACACCGCCCATGCCATTCGGAATGCTCAAGTCGAGCACCACGAGGTCAAAGACGCGGCCCTGGTTCATGCTTTCCTGATACAGGCGCACCGTTTCGCTGCCTTCGGCACTTTCGGTGACTTCAAAGCCCTGGCTCACGAGGTTTCGCACGATGAGATTTCGCACCAGCGGATCATCTTCGAGCACCAGAATGCGCGGCTGGCTCACCGGAGCGTCCGGTGCGGCATCAAACACATTGCTCAGGCCAAAGCCGTCGGCTTCATCGGCATCCGCATCGAGCGGCACGTAGAAACGCACCGTGGTGCCGTGGCCGTGTTCGCTGCTCACGGTGATGGTGCCACCGTGGGCCTTGGCGATGCTTTCGCACACGGTGAGACCGAGGCCGGTGGCGTTTTCGCTTTTCCGCGTGCTGAAGTAAGGCTCGAAAATATGCGGCAGATGGTCGGCGAGGATGCCTTCGCCGAAATCCTGCACCTCGATGGCGATGCCGGAAGGCTGGAAGTTTTGATCATTCACCAACTCGCCGGGGAACATCTGCGCGTGATCTGGCAGGAAGGCCCGCACGATGATCCGGCCGCCCTCGGGCTGCGCCTGCTCGGCATTGCGGATGAGATTGCCGAGAAGCCGGCGCACCTGCGCAGGATCGAGCGGGATGGACGGCAGGTTGGGCTGTGTCTCGATACGGTAATCGATCCGTGCCGCACGCGTGTGATGAGCGAAAAACTTATCGATCAGGTCGCCGACATTCGTGAGGCGTTTGATCGGCGCACCGCCCCGGGCAAACGTGAGCAGTTGCTGCACGAGATTCTGCGCTTGCAGCGTGGCCTGCTTTGCGGTGTGCAGCTCCGGCAGCGTGATGGCATTGCGCAGGCGCATCTCGGCGAGGGAGATATTGCCGAGCAGAACGGTGAGCAGGTTGTTAAAATCGTGCGCGAAGCCGCGGGCCAGCAGCCCGAGTGATTCGAGCCTGTCCATGCGGCTGCGGCGCTCGGCTTCCTCGCGTTTCGCGGTCACATCCTGAACGAGCATCAGCATGCCTTCGCCGAAGGGATAGCCTCGCAGCTCCAGCCAGGCTCGTTTGGCCTCATAATACAAATCACGGCTCACCGGCTCGCGATGCATCAAGGCATGCGCGAAGGCCTCATGATGCTCATCACGCACCGCGGCTGGCACGAGGTCCCAAAACGACACGCCCAGCATTGAGGCAGACTCCCGCTCGAAGAGCTTCGTGGCACTCGCGTTCGCGTAAGTGAGCCGCCAGTGCGCATCGAGGGCGATCAACGGATCTGAAATGCTCTCGACGATGTCCACCAAAGGAGCGGAGGCATGTGAGGGCGTGATCTGAGGCGCGGGCGGGGCCTCGCTTTCCTGCAAAACAGGTCGGAAAAGGATGATGAGGCCAGTCAGGTGCCCGTGCGCATCGCGCATCGGCGTGCCGCGGTCCATGATCGGCACGCGATGGCCACTGCGTGTGGTGAGCCACACGGTGCGCTCGACTCCGGCCGCCATGTCGCCTTCGACCGACATGACCTCCGCGGGTTCTCCCGAGGCCTGGAAGATGCGGAAGACTTCATTCAAGGACCTTCCCGCGGCTTCTTGCGGACTCCAGCCCGTCACACGGGCTGCCGCCGGGTTCATGAAAACAACACCACCGGCCAGATCAGCCGCGATGACGCCATCCGCGAGACTTTGGAAGGCTTCAAAAAAGCTGTGCTCACGACGACGGCGCTCTTTTTCCTCCATGTGTCGCTGCGCCGCGACTTCCACCGCCAGACGCAAATCGTCATGACTGAAGGGTTTGAGCAAATAACCCTGCGGGTGTGTCTCGCGAGCTCGCGTGACCGTTTCGAGGTCGGCGCAGGCCGTGACATATAAAATAGCTACGGAAGAGCGGGTTTGCAGCCGCCGGGCCGTTTCGATGCCATCAATCTCGCCCGCCAGATGCACATCCAGCAGCACCAGATCCGGCTGCATCTCATCAAATTTCTCCAGTGCCTCTTCGCCCGACGCACAAATGCCGGTGACGAGGTAACCGAGCTTCCCGAGCGACGCGGCCATGTCACACCCGACGAGCCCCTCGTTCTCGACAATCAAGATGCGGATGCGGTCGGTTCCGGTCATTAGCTGGTTTGAATGAGTATTTTAAGTCGAATGAAATGCAAATGCCATAAAAATTAAAGTAGTTCGTGCCAATCTGAAGCTTCCCTTGCCAAAAACCGGCCCACTCCCTAACCTCGCCGCCCTTATGACCGAAAAATCGCCTGTGAACTGGGACCAAATCGAGGCCAAACCGGCTTTCCGCAGCCTTTTGGGCCGGAAAGCGAAGTTCATCATCAGCGCCACGATCTTCTTCCTGGCCTACTACCTCTCCCTCCCGGTGCTCGTGGGCTGGTTTCCCGACCTCATGAAGACGCCCGTCTGGGGCAAGGTGAACGTCGCCTACGTCTTCGCCCTCTCGCAGTTCGTGATGGCTTGGGCCGTCGCCTTCATCTACGTCCGCAAAGCCGCCGCGTGGGACAAGGAGGCGGCAGACGTGATCAAAGATCACCATTAAGAGCCGCTTCGTCATTCTGCATTCCTCATTCGTCATTCCTTTCCCCTCATGTCCATCGCTCTCTCCATGTTCGTCGGCTTTGTTGCGCTGACGCTTCTCATTACCTTCTGGGCTGCCCGAAAGAACACCGGGGCCAGTGCCTACTTCGCCGCAGGGCGTAGCATCACCGGCTGGCAGAACGGACTCGCCGTGGCGGGGGACTACATGAGCGCGGCGAGCTTCCTCGGCATCTCGGGGGCGATCTGTCTGAATGGTTACGATGGCTTTATGTATTCGGTGGGCTTCCTCGTCGCCTACATCACGGTGCTGCTGGTGGTCGCCGAACCGCTGCGCAACGCGGGCAAATACACGATGGCGGATTTGCTCGCCTACCGCCTGAAGCCGCGTCCGGTGCGGGCTCTCGCCTCGTTGAGCACGCTCACGGTGTCCACGTTTTACATGATCGCCCAGATGGTGGGAGCGGGCGTGATCATTGAGAAGCTCATCGGTGCCTCCTTCCACACGGCGGTGATCGGCGTCGGCATCCTGATGCTGGTGTATGTGGTCTTCGGCGGCATGCTGGCGACGACCTGGGTGCAGATCATCAAGGCCATCCTGCTCATGATCGGTGCCTTCATGCTGAGCATGTTGGTGCTCAAACACCACGGCTACAGCCTCGGTGCCTTCTTTGACTCCGTCGCCGCCGCCACCTACGCGGGCACGGAGGCTCCGAAGAACCTTCTCCAGCCCGGTTTGCAATATGGCAC
>JAEUHK010000031.1 GCA_016795465.1 Verrucomicrobiaceae bacterium
ATGCGAACAACACTCCCCAAATCTCCACTTGCGACAGATAGAACTTCTTTAGCGTGTGGTGGCTTTTGGCACGCTAAAGCGTGAACAACATACTCCAGACGCGCCTTGCAAGATCAGCGCGCCTTGGGTTTTCAAACACGGCCTAATTCAGCGGGCGGTCTGCACGCCGCGCAGCCCCACCTCGCCATCAAACGCGATGAAGTTCGCCTGCGCCTTCTCGGCGGCGAAAACGGGATGTTTGGCCTTCGTCGTCGTTCCGGCGCATTCGACAGTCAGTTCGTCGTTTTGGAAGGTAAGGCGCACGTTGAGCCATTCGCTCGTTTTGAACTTCACCCGCGTTTTGCCCAGCGGCACCGTTTGATCGGCATTTTCGCCCTTCGACGGATTCTTCGCGATGTCCACGAACGCCCGTGACAGCACCACGCGGAAGCTGTGCGCATTGTCCGCGGTGTGAAGGCGCAGCGAATGACGATCCGCCTCGCCAAGCTTGATCTCGAACTCCAACACGCCGTTTTGCATCTTCAGCGGTCCGGTGAACGGCGCGCCTTTGTCGCCTGCTTTCGCAAACCAGGCCCCCTCGCGCTGCGTCCAGCCTTTGAACTTCGTCAAATCGACCGGCTCCGCATTCTTCAAGGGCGGCAGCGGCTCAAACGCGGCCTTCGGCTTCACGCCTGCGGGCGGGAGTTCGCGGCTGTAGCCGCCATCGCGGTAGCGATTCAGCAACGCTTCGAGCTCTTTGACCACTTCAGGATGCGCTGCGGAGATTTCCTTCTCTTCCGCGATGTCGTTTTTCAGATCAAACAGCATGCGCTGATACTGCGCGGTGTGCGCTTTCCTCGCCGCAGGCTTCACGTCATCGGCTGGAACACCTTCGATCCATTTGTGCGAACCTTTGCGGATCGCAAAGACGCCATCCGCGCTGTGCACGATCACATCCGGCCGCAGCGAGCCTTCATATTTTTCGCCCAGCCAGGCCTTCGAGATGTCGTGACTGTCCTCCGCACCTTCACTGACCTTCGGCAAAGCATAGCCGGTGATCTTCGCCACGCTGGCCAACGTATCGACAATGCTGATCGTCTCATCACACACCGTGCCCGCCGGCACATGACCGGGCCAGCGCACGAGGTAAGGCACACGGAAGCCGCCCTCCCACACATCATGCTTGCCACCGCGGAAGGGTCCGACGGGCTTGAGGCCGGCCTTTTGCGCATCCGTTTGCACGAGGTTTGCGTTCTCCGGCTTGTTCACGCCACCGTTGTCGCTGGTGAAGATGACGAGCGTGTCCTTGGCGAAGCCTTTTTGCTCCAGCACATCGAGCACACGGCCCACGCTGAGGTCGAGATCGCTGATGAAGTCGCAAAACGGCCCGCCCTTGCTTTTGCCCGCCGTGCCCTTCGAGGGCGTGATGGGGTTGTGCACGGCCACCGGCGTGAAATAGACGAAGAAGGGCTTCTCCGCGCTCTGCTGGCCGATCCAGTTCACGATCTTGTCCGTGAGCGTCTCCATCACGTTTTCATCCACGCGCTTCGGCGCGTTCAAATCGAGCGTTTTGACCGCTTTGCCCTTCTGCTGGCCCATCGTGACATATGGTGGACTCGGCTGCGAAGGGCTTTCCTTGTTCAAACCGAGCACCCAATGATTTTCGACATACACACCGGCCATGTCGCCATGATTGCTCGGCACACCAAAGTGGTAATCGAAGCCGATTTCGAGCGGACCGGGCTTCAGCTCCTTGGTGTAGTCACAACGCTCCGCCGTGCCGTAGCCGAGATGCCATTTGCCGACGGCGGCGCAGTTGTAGCCCTGCGATTTGAGCATCGAGGCCATCGTCAGCCGCGTCGTCTCGATGTGCAGTGGCGCCATGGTGCTCAAGACCTCGCTGATGAGCGACGTGCGCCAGCAGTAGCGGCCCGTCATCATCGAGTAACGCGTGGGCGAGCATACCGATGAAGTCGTGTTCGCATCCGTGAAGCGCCGGCCTTCTTTCGCGAGGCGGTCGAGGTTTGGCGTGCTGACCAGCTCCGGGTTCGCGCCGTAGCAACCGACGCTGCCCCAGCCGTAGTCATCACTCAGGATCACGACGACATTCGGCTTCGCGGCAAAGAGCGATGAGCAAAGGGCGAGGAAGAGAAAAGCACGTTTCATGGCCGCGCGAGAACGGCGAAACCGGCGGCGCATTTCATCTCACTTCACGAGAATCTCCCGCTCGGTGGCATCGATCTCCGCTTCCCAGGCTTTGAGACGCTTCTGGAGGTCTTCGACGATTTCAGGATGCTGATAGCCGAGGTTCGTGCGCTCGCCGATGTCGGCTTCGAGGTCGAAGAGCAGTTCCATCGTGTTGCCATCGTTGATGTACTTCCATTTGCCGTGGCGGATGGCCTTCTGCTTGCGGTTCGAGCGGTCAATGCGCCAGAAGAAGGTGCGGTCGATGGGCTTGGTGTCGCTGGTGAGCAGCGGGAGGAGGTCGATGCCATCGAGGGGCTTTTCATTGTTCGTAGTTCCGCCTTTAGGCGGCTCAGAACCGGCTAAAGCCGGGACTACAGAACGAGCAGCGGCCAGGAAGGTGGCATGCAAATCCATCGTGATGGCCATTTGCGAGGTCGTTTTGCCTTTCGGCAGCTTCGCAGGCCAGCGCATGAGGCAGGGCACGCGGATGCCGCCTTCCCAAACAGTCGCCTTGTGATGAAACAGCGGCAGATTGCGGCTGTAGCGCTCGCCGCCGTTGTCGCTGGAGAAAACGACGAGCGTGTTTTCCGCGAGCCCGGCCTTTTCGAGCTCGGCGAGGATCATGCCGACACCTTTGTCGATGCGCTCGACCATCGCTTTGTAAATGGCGCGGCTGCCGCGATGCATGTTGTCCTTCGTCACCACAGGCGTCTGCGGTGCATCTGGCGGCTGAAATGGGGCATGCACGGCGAGATGCGGGACATAGAGGAAGAACGGCTGCTTCGCGTGCTCGCGGATGAACTTGGCCGCGCGGTCGTTGATGAGGTCGGTGAAGTAGCCTTCGAGCTTCACGGGCTTCAAACCATCCCGCAGCGCGTACGTGCCGTCGTAGTAGGCGTGACCGTAGTAATCGCAGTGGCCGAGCAATTCGCCGAAGTACTCGTCAAAGCCGCGGTTCACGGGATTGTATTCATCTTTGAAGCCGAGATGCCATTTGCCGAAAACACCGGTGGTATAGCCCGCGGCCTTCATTTTCTGCGCGAGCGTGATTTCACCCAATGGCAGGCCGAGGCCGTGAAAATCCTTCTCCGGCACCCACTCGCCCTTCACGCGGCGGAATTGCTCCACTTGATAGCCAAACGCGAACTCGATGCCGCAGCGCTGCTGCCAGCGTCCGGTCATCAAGCCGGTGCGTGTCGGCGTGCAGACCGGCGCGTTGGCGTAGAAGTCGGTGAACTTCACGCCTTCCGCGGCGAGGCGGTCGATGTTCGGCGTGGCGATGTCCGTGCCGCCCATGCAGCCGAGATCGCCATAGCCAAAGTCATCGGCGAGGATGAAGACGATGTTCGGCTGCGCCGCGGAAAGCGAGGCACAGAGGGCGAGAAGGATGAGCAGGAAGCGCATGGCGTAGTGACGAAAGCAGCGGGCAGCTTGTTTCGGCATTCTGGTGCGGGCGCAGATACCGTTTGTCACCCCGCGGCCCCGCGTTAGAAGACCTGCGCCATGCCCAAAGTCGTCACTGGAGTCTTTGCCGATCTCGAACGCGTCCTGCTCTCCGCCGAGCAGATTCAGACGCGTGTCGCCAGCATGGCCGCGGAGCTGAATCGCGTGTTTGCCGGGCGCACGGTGAGCGTGGTGGCGCTGATGGATGGCGCGTTGTTTTTCGTGGCGGACCTTTTGCGGCACCTCGAGATGCCGGTGAGGCTCTACACGCTCAGTGCGAGCAGCTACCAAGGCGGCACGACGAGCAGCGGTGAGGTGCGGATGAACTGGCCTGCGGGCCTCGACTTCAAAGGCGCGGACGTTTTGCTGCTCGATGACATCCTCGACACCGGTCTCACGCTCAGTGTGCTGCGTGACAAGATCGCGGCGCAGCAACCGGCCACGCTGCGCACGGGTGTGCTGCTGGCGAAGAAGCGTGAACGCGTGCGCGAGGTGGTCGTGGAAGATGTTGGCTTCGAAATCGAGGACGAATTCGTCGTCGGCTACGGCATGGATTATCAGGGTCGCTTCCGCAATCTGCCCTGCATCGGCATCCTGAACCCCGCGTGAGGCCATGACTGTGCGCGTGCTGTTTTTCTCGGTGCTCAAGGACATCACCGGCACGGACGAGGTGCCGGTGAGTTGCCGCGAAGGCTCAACAATGGGCGCTTTGCTCGAAACGCTCTTCGAACGCTGGCCGGGCCTTCGTGCCTGGGATGGCAGCTTGTTGCTCGCCGTGGATCAAAGCTACGTGAAGCGTGACGCGGTGCTGCACGAGGGCGCGGAGGTGGCCATCATGCCGCCGGTGCAGGGCGGCTGAGGTTTTCACGGCTTCCCTGCCCACAGCATGCGCACGCCGAAGACGATGAGCAGCACGCCAAAGATCTTCGTGAGGCGGTCATCGCTCATCGACTTCAGCCAACTGGCTCCAAAGTAGGCCAGCAGCGAGGACGAGATGGCGGTGATGAGCGCCACCTGCCAGTTCACCAGGCCGGCGCGGACATTTTGCGTCGTGGCCATGAGCGCGGTGGGGATGATGATGGCCAGCGAGGTGGCCACCGCGGTCTTTTGCGGCAAACCCAGCAGCAGCACAAAGCCCGGCACCATCACCACGCCGCCACCCACGCCGCACAAGGCGGCGATGATGCCGCTGACGACGCCGATGCCGAGGCATTTCAGGATGAAGGAGGTGGTCATGCGCGGAAAGAGCAGCGCCATGTCGAGAAGTCGAGGATAGAAGCGCCCGCCTTCGCAGGTTCTTTAGGCGCATGAAGCTCCTCCGCACCCTCGCCATCGCCGCCGCGTTCGTCTTTGCCGCCTTCTCGCAAGCCGTCGCCGACCCCGTTTATGAACTCCGCATCTACACCTGCAATGAAGGGAAGCTCGATGCGCTGCTGAAGCGCTTCCGCGATCACACGTGCAAGCTTTTCGAAAAGCACGGCATGAAGAACATCGGCTACTGGGTGCCCGTGGATGAGAAAAACGGCTCGAAGACGACGCTGATCTATGTGTTGGAGCATGCGAGCCGCGAGGCCGCGAAGGAGAGCTTCAAGGCCTTCGGTGCTGATCCCGAGTGGCAGGCTGCCCGCAAGGCCAGCGAGGAAGGCGGCAAGATCCTCGCGAAGGCACCGGAGTCCATTTTCATGACGCCGACGGATTACTCGCCTGCTTTGAAAATCGAGAAGAGCGGCAAGCCACGCGTCTTTGAGATGCGCACCTACACCACGCCTCCCGGCAAGCTCGATGCCCTGCACGCCCGCTTTCGCGATCACACGATGAAGCTCTTCAGCAAGCACGGCATGAGCCACCTCGCCTACTGGACGCCGACGGATGCGGACAAAGGCGCGGGCACGAAGCTCATCTACATCCTCGCGCACGACAGCAAAGAAGCCGGGCTCGCCTCCTTCGAGGCCTTCCGTGCTGATCCCGACTGGATCAAGGCAAAGACGGAGTCCGAGAAGGACGGCTCGCTGACCATCGAACCCCGCTCCGAAGGCGTGAAGAGCGTGTACATGACCGCGACGGACTTTTCGCCCATTCAGTGAGGTTTACATCGATGCTGAAATGCGAAGCTGCTCGGCGATCTCGTGAATGAAGCGGTAGTTCCCCGTGCTTTGCGCCACCGCAAAGGCGAGCAGCAACACCGCCACGGGCACGCCGAGGGTCTTGAACTTGTCCAGCGCCCGGCCCACGCCGACTCCCGTGATAGCGACCACGGCTGGCGTCCACGCCGCAGATTGCAGGAGACGCTCGCCGGGATCTTCCAGCGCCCCATGGAACAACACCTGCCAGCCGAGCAGCAGCAGCGCCCCTGTGGCCACGCCAGCATGCTCCGCCGCCGTGGGCAAGCCGGTGAGGCCCAGCAACATGAGGATCATCCACCCGGCCCACACCGCGTGGCGGAAATCGAGCACGAACCATTCCTCATCGACGAGCGAGACCGTGCGCCGCGTCTTCCGCTCCAGCGCCTTGCTTTGATCAAGCATCGTCGGCGTGGGAGCGAGGATGTTCGTGAAGAACACATCCTGCAGCCGCGAGACCCACGGCGTCACCGCGGCGCGTTCTTTGGCCTGATGCAGTGTGGTCATGGAGGACTTCGCCACGTCGAAAACATCCATCTGGCTCGATTTCGGATACCACCAGCTTTGCAGCATCATGGCACCGGTGGCCACGAGGATGAGCAGGCTCATGCTGCCGAGCACGGCGGGCACCGGCTTGAAGGAATCCGAGGTGCGCCAGCGCCACACAGCCCGGCTTACCGCCAGGATCGCCACCGGGATGAGATTCCAATGCGAGCACAGCACGGAGTAGAGCGCCGCCGCGGAGAATTCCCACCACTGCGCCCGCTTGCCGCGAGCCATGGCCGTCAGCATGCCCGTGAGGCCGAGCATGCTGAAGATCTGCACCTGCGGCACCGCGGTGAAAACCGTCGCTGTCGTCGAAAAGCCGAAAATCGCCGCGAACATCATTGCGTTCCAAGTGTTCAGCCCGCTCCACAGCAGCAGATGGTAGAGAAAGACGACCGCCAGCGCCCCGGCGATGCCTTGCAGCGTGCCCACGGCCATCTTCTTCGCCTCGTTGGCATCTTTCGAAAACGGTCGCCAACCGGTCTCCAGCACCGCCACGGGGATGCGATGCACCAAAAGAAAGCTCGAAGCCGTTCCGGTGCCCTTGGAACCCGCATCCGCTCCCGGCAACGTGAGGTCCGCCTGCACCGCCGCCGCATTCGCCCCCATCACCACGCCATCTTTTAAATAGACGGTGGTCTTCACCAGCTCCAGATGCCCGGCGAAGAAGAAGCTGTAAAACGCCGTGAACAACAACGCCCCCATCCCGCGCCAGCGGCGGTGGAGTTTTGCGGTGAGCTTCGGATCAGTCTCGGGAACAGGCATGCGGCCGGAAATGAAACCGATGCGGGACGTGGGTGCCAGTTTGTTTTGCGAGAGATCGGCGATGGAGCAGTGGAGTGATGGAGTCATGGCGATGCTGGCTTGGCCCCATCACTCCAATACTCCACGACTCCATCCGCCCTGCGTCCCCGCCTTTTCCCTGCCGCGCCCAATTTTATCTCTGGCACCGGCGTTCTTCTCCGCGCACAATTCCGCCCATGAAAACGACCCTACCTCCGATCCTGGAGTCCAAGCTCGCGGACTTTCGTCGTCGCGTTTGGGTGGTGAAGGTGCTGGAGGGCTTGCTCGCGGGCTTCGTGGGTTTGTTGGTGTCGTGGATCGTGCTGTTTGTGCTGGATCGCGTCATGGAAACGCCCGCGTGGATGCGCTGGACGCTCATGCTGGGTGGTTCGGCGGTGCTGGGGCTCGGTTTGCCGCTCAAGTGGCATCGCTGGGTGTGGCGGCAGCGACAGCTCGAAGATGCGGCGCGGTTGTTGAAGCGCACTTTCCCGCGGCTCGGCGATCAATTGCTCGGCATCGTCGAGCTTTCGCGACATGACGATGCCTCGCGCAGCGAGCGCCTCGTGCAGGCGGCCATGGCGCAGGCGGCCGACGCGGTGAAGGACAAGGATTTTACCAACGCGGTGCCGGAGGCGCGGCATGCACGCTGGGCTTGGGGCCTCGGCGCAGCAGCGGTCGTCACGCTCACCGCTGCTTTCGGCTTTCCGGAGGCCGCGTGGAATGCCGCTCAGCGTTGGGCGATGCCGTGGAAGAACATCGAGCGCTTCACCTTTGCCCGCATCGAGCCGTTGCCTGAAAAGCTCGTCGTGCCGCTCGCGGAGCCGGTGAAGCTCACGGTGAAGCTCGACAAAGACACACGCTGGTCGCCGCAAGGCGCGAAGGCGAGCCTCGAAGGCCAGCCACTCATTCAAAGCACGCTCAAAGACGGCGCGTATATGCTCGCCCTGCCGCCGCAGAAGGATGACGCCACGATGAAGCTCTCGCTCGGCGATGTGCGCGAGGAAATCGCCGTGCTGCCTCGCGCCAGGCCGGAGCTCACGACGCTCGCCGTTCGCACGAGGCTGCCAGCGTATCTCAAATACCAAACGCAGCCTGTCATCGAGGTGCGCGGCGGATCGGTGAGCGTGCTGAAAGGCGCTCAAGCCTCCATCGAAGCCACCGCGAGCCGCGAACTTGCCAGCGCTTCGCTCGATGGCCAATCGCAGACGGTTTCCGGCGACAAGATGACGACGAGCTTCAGCGAACTCGCCGCTGACGCGGACAAAACGATGACCTGGAAGGATCGCGATGGCCTGGAACCCCGCGAGCCGCTCGTGCTGCGACTTCACGCGGTCGAGGACGAGGCCCCAAGGCTTGCCGCGCGTCGCGAATCGCCGGAACAGGTCGTGCTCGATACCGAAGTCGTGACCTTCGAAGTCGATGCGCAGGATGATTTCGGCATTCAACGCGTCGGGCTCGAATGGCGCAGCGTGAACGACGAATCCACCAAGGGCGACAAGATCGCCGCGGCTGGTGAACCGGAGAAAAAGACGCTCAACGCCAAGGCCACCTTCTCCGCCGTGCGCGATGGCGTGACGCCGCAAACGCTCGAAATCCGTGCCTGGGCTGAGGATTACCTGCCGGGCCGCAAACGCGCCTACTCCGCCGCTTTCCAGCTTCAGATCCTCAACAAGACGGATCACGCGCTGTGGCTCACGGAGCAGTTCGGCAAATGGCTCGAATCCGCCCGCGAGACCTACGAACGCGAGCAGCAACTCCACGCCACGAATCGCGAACTGCGCCAGATGAAGCCCGAAGAACTCGACCGGCCTGAAAATCGCCGGAAAGTCGCCCAGCAAGCCAGCGCGGAGACCGCGAATGCCGCACGACTCGGCGCTCTCAATCAAAGCGGCCGCAGCCTCGTGGAGCAGGCCACGCGAAACGATGAGTTTGATGCCCAACGCCTCGAAAGCTGGGCCACGATGCTCAAATCGCTCCAAGACATCGCATCGAAGAAAATGCCAAGCGTCGCGGAGCTGCTCAAACAGAGTGCGGGAGCCAAAAGCGGCGCAAAAACTCAACCCAGTCAATCCGGTCAACAAAGTCAAAAACCCTCCGCCCAGCAGATCGCAAACGGCGAGCAATCACCGAAAAGCGGCTCACAAGGCAAACCGAGCGAGGAAGAGCAAAAGAAGGCCAACATGCCGAGCATCAGCGATCGCGAGAGCTCGATGAGCAAGCCGGTGGAGGCCAAAAACGATCCCAATGCCAAACCGGCTCCGCCGAAGCCGAGCACGATGAAATTGCCGACGACGCAGATGGCCGCCGCGCCGCCGAAAGAAGGCAAAAAGGACGAAGAACAGCCGCAAACGCCCGCGCAGCAAAAAATGGACGAAGCGATCGAAGAGCAGGAATTGCTGCTCGCCGAGTTCGCGAAGGTCTCCGACGAGCTGGCGGCCGTTTTGGCCAGTTTGGAGGCCAGCACCTTCGTGAAACGGCTCAAAAAGGCCTCACGCGATCAAATGGTGGCCGCGAAGGATTTAAACACGAAGACGCTGAGCGCCTTCGGTTTGGAAAAACAGCCCGTGAAGGAAGCCGCGAGCATCGCCGAGCATGAAAAAGGGCAGAGCGAGGTCGTGCGCATCATTCAAAGCGATCTCGAAGCCTACTACGCCCGCAAGCCGGAGATGCACTTCAAGACGGTGATCGGCCAGATGAAAGAAACGCAGGTCGTGAAGGCCCTCCACACACTCGGTGATCAGGCCGCGGTGAACCTCAGCGGCAGCAGCATGGCCGGTGCAGAGTTTTGGGCCGACACGCTCGACCGCTGGGCCGAGGAGATGGTGGCTGCGAGCGAATGCAAAGCGTGCAGCTCCTGCAGCGCCGACAGCCTGCCGCCGGAGATCGTGCTCAAAGTGATGAAGGCCCTGCGCGATGAAATGAAGCTGCGCGATGAAACGCGTGAGCTGGAGAATGCGAAGGCCGCTCTCGACGCCAAAGTGTATGCGACTCAATCCAGCGGCCTCGCCTCGAAGCAGTTCGGCATCAGGCTGAATGTGCGCGGTGCCTTTGATGACATTTTGCACCTTCCTGATGGCAGCCAAAAGTTCGGCAAGGAACTGAAGCTGCTCGATGCCGTCATGCAGGTGATGGACGAGGCCGGCACCATCCTCGACAAGCCGGACACCGGTGCTCCCGCCATCGCCGCGGAGACCGAGGCCATCGAACTGCTGCTGCAAGCCAAGCGCCCGAACCCGAAAGGTGGCGGCGGTGGCGGCAGCAATCCCGGCGGCGGTGGCAGCGCCGCCTCCACCAGCCTCGCTGCGCTTGCTGATCTCGGTGAAGGCGATGACGCTGCCACGAACGTAGAAGCCCGCCCCGTCGGCCAATCGACCGGCAAAGCTGGCCGCGAGCTGCCGGAGGAGTTCAAGACCGGTCTCGATGCTTACTTCAACAAGCTGGAGGAAGCGAAATGAGCCTGCGTGTTGAAAAAGCACTTCCAGGCGTTAGTCTCCGGCTGTCATGAGCACCGTTCTGGAAATCGAAAAGGCCATTGAGCAACTGCCCACGAAGCAGATGCTGGAAATCGCCAGTTGGCTGGATGAGCGCACAGCCATGATCCAGGCATCCGAATCGCTTTTTCAAATGCTGGACGAAGAAGAAGGTCCCGACGCTGGAAACCAATGGCTGGGCGAATAAAACGCGGGGATATCTGGCTCGTCGATCTTGGTCTGGCGGCCAAGGTTCGGCCGGGATTGATCCTGAGCGTCGAGTTCCGGGATGATGAACGCGCCTTGTACACCTATGTGGCCCGCACCACGACTCTTCGCGGCGGTCGTTTCGAGGTCTCCCACACGGCCGCCCTTTTCAAACCGGGTGCCTTTGATGCTCAAAACCTTGGATCTGTTCCCGAACCCAAGTTGATCAAACTGCTGGGACGGGTCAGTGATCATACGCTGGAACAAGTTGAGGCGGCCGTGGCAGGCTGGCTTTCCATCCGGCAGGCCGCCTGAATTTAGCTGGAGTTCCCCGCCCGCTTTGTGCATGCTTGCCCCATGAGGTTTGAAACGCAGAGAGCATGGCACCAGACGCTGAGACATCTCGCGACTGCATTCTGCATTCTGCATTCGGCATTCGTCTTTGCCGCCGCGCCCTTCACCACGCGTGCGGAGTCGAAGAAATCTCTCGGCCCGGATTCGGAGAAGGGGCTGGAGAAGCTGGCGGATGATGGACTGGCCGGCAAAAAGGAGCAGCTCACGCAGCAGTTGGAGTGGGCGCTGGAGCTGGCGGAGAAGGAGGTGAAGATCACTAAGGATGAAAAAGCCGCGATCGTGAAGGATGCGGAACCTTTGATCGATTCGGCGATCAAGGCGTGGCGGCCGCGCTACATCGAATCGCTGCGTTTTTACCTGGTGAGCTACACGGATGATGCTTCCGCGGCCCGGCGCATCGCGCAGTGGAAGATGGATCAGGCGGAGAAACGCCTCACCGTGGAGGGTTGGACCTTGCCGGACCTTTCGCCGGAGTGGCAGGCTTTGGTGAAAAAGCATCTCGGCGAGGAGCGTGGTGCGCAGGCCATCGCCATCCGGGCGAAGCAGCGGGCAGAGGTGAAGAAGGAAATGGAGTCCTTTCTCGAACGCTGGGCCAGCACGGGGCGCGTGCCGATGGATGAGGAGCTGCGATTGCTCATCGAGAGCCTGCGGAAGGAGTTGAAGCTCGACCAGCCGAAGGTGGACGAACTTTTCACCGCGGCGAAGAAGCTCGTGGATGAGCATGTGGCCTCCGAGGTGGTGGCGGGCATGGATTTGCTGTCTTCGCTGCCGGAGGAGCAGCGCCTCGTGGCGATGGGCCAGGGCAATAGCTTCGGCACACGCTTTGTGCGGCCGAAGGGGATCGACCTCGAAAAGAAGTGGGCGGAGACCATCACGAGCCTCGTCGGTGCGGAATCGGTGAAGCAGTGGCAGAAGCTGGTGGCTGAGCAGAAGACCAAAGAAGAGGCGGAGCTGGTCGATTCACTCAAACCGAGCGAGCAACAGGCGCAGATGCAGATGGAGGAGCTGATCGGTCGCGAGGTGGACAGCTATGTGAGCGGCTTGAATCTCGATGATGAGCGCAAAAAGGAGCTGGAGGCGCTCGCGAAGCAGGCAGTGACCGCGAGCATCGAGGCGTCGAAGAAGCAGTGGATCAAGACCATCCAGGGCTGGTCGGCCGCGGATCGGAAAACACGCAAGAACTACTACTTTGGCGTGAACGAGGACGATCAGCCGCCGAAGCAAAAAGTGTGGGCCGAGGGCTTGAAGAAGCTTTTCAGCGAGGACGAGCTGCAGCGCATGCAGGCCGGGGTTTCGGAACGGAAGACACGCATGAGCGGTGCCCTCGCCGCGGCCACTTTGGCGGAGATGGACAAGACGCTGGCGCTGAGCGTGAAGCAACGCACCGACCTCGAGCCGTTGCTGCGCCCGCTGATGGAGCCTCTGCTGCGTGATGAGACGCAGGAGTACTGGAGCTACCAGGCCTACCAGCTCTTCAACACGGCCGCGAAGGTGGACGAGAAGAAGCTCGCCACGATCCTCGACGAGTCGCAATTGAAGCAGTGGAAGACGCTCGTCAGCGCCTCGCCAAACTACAGCCGCAGCGGCGGGGTCACCGTGAACTCCGGCGAGCTCGACGCGGAGGAGGAGAAGCCCGACATCGAGGTGGAGATCTCGCGTCACCTTTACCAACTCGGTGTGAACGAGCGCAAACGCCTGCTCGAGGTGATGCTGGCGCAGGTGGGCGATGCCAAGCGCGTGCTGAATTTGCCCGAGGAGAAGGTGAAACGCCTCACCACCGCCGCGAAAGGTGCCGTGGAGTCCGCGATGGAGGAATGGCGCACGCAGGTCGAGAGCTGGGTGCGGAACTCGGTCGAGCGTGCCACGCCCGGCACGGTGAAGGCCACGCTCGCGAATCTCGCCCGCTCCAGCTACAACGTGCAGGGCAAAGGGCCGCAGACGCAGGATCGCTGGCGTGACACCGTCACCGCGCTGCTTTCCGAGAGCGAGCAGATCGCGTGGAAGAAGGTCCTCGATGCCCGCAAGGCCTACCGCACCGCCACGATGGCCACGATGAGCGTGAACGAGCTTGATCGCCGTCGCCGTCTCACGCCGGAGCAGGTGCAAAAGGTCCATCAACTCGTCTCCGCCGTGCTCGATGACTACCTGCCGGACATCGAGCGCTACATGAACCACACCTGGCACTTGCAATACTATTACGCGCTGCTGCCTCTCGCCGGCGTGAAGGAGGCCGATTTGAAATCCACGCTCACCGACCGCCAGTGGAAGCTCGTCCAGGAACGCGATCTGGCCGATGCCGTGCAATACTGGGAAGGCATCGAGAGCTACCACAAGCAGCGGATGGAACAGAACAAGGACGCGGATGGAGGCGCGGTGCTTTTTGACGAATGAAAACCAAGCATGGGGCATGGAGCATGGGGCATGGAGCAACGTCCGACAGGTCGGACGTGTCGGACCCGTCGGACAAAAAGGTGCTTGGCGTGTTGCTGGTGCTTTTTTGGACTCTTTGCTCTTCGCCCTTCGCCCTTTGCGCCGACCTCCGTTTCGGCGGCGCGATCCCGCATGAGGTCGAGATGATCTACGAGCGAGGTCTTGCGTGGCTGGCATCGAAGCAGAGTGACGAGGGTGGGTGGCCGGGCGGGAATGACGGGCCCGGTGTGAATGGCATCTGCGTGATGGCGTTTCTCGCCAGCGGCGATGATCCGAACTTCGGGAAGTATGCGCGGAACATCCGCCGCGGTGTGCGGGCCATTTTGAAGTCGCAGCAGGAGTCCGGTTATTTCCCGCACAGCATGTATCACCATGGTTTCGCCATGCTGGCGCTATCCGAGGCCTACGGCGCGGTGGACGAGGCGCTGCTCTGGGAAGGTGAGAAGCCCGTCCGCACGATCTCGCAGGCGCTTGATCTCGCCATCCGGCTGAGCGGCACCTCGCAGAAGAACAATCGCTGGGGCGGCTGGCGCTATTCGCCGGAGGCTCGCGATGCCGATACGTCGGTAACTGGCGCGATGCTGATGGGCTTGCTCGCGGCGCGGAATGCCGGCCTGGAGGTGAGTGACGAGGTGCTGGAGGCTGCGCTCGAATACATGCGCCGCAGCACGAGCAAGGATGGCAGCGTGGCTTACAGCGGCGGCTTCGGCGGCATGGGCGAGTCGATGAACCGCAGCGCCATCGCCACGCTCGTGGCCGCGGTGGGGAAGAAAAAGGAGACGGAGGAATACAAGGCCACGCTGGAGCACATCAACACGCGTCTCGATCACCAGGAAGGTCATTATAAAGAGTACTTCCGCTACTACATGGCCCAGGCGCTCTTCCAAGGTGACTACGAGGCCTGGCAAAAATGGAACACCGCTACCGTCCGCACCCTCAGCGAGACCCAAACCGATGACGGTGGCTTTGGCGATGCTTATCAGACGGGCATGTCGTTGCTCGCGGTGGCGCTGAACTATCGCTTTTTGCCGATCTACGAACGCTAAACCGCTTTTCCGATGAACCGCCGTCTTCGACTCCTCGCTGTTGTATTGCCACTGCTGCTGCTCGTGGGGGTAATTGGGTGGGAGAGCACGAGGACACGAAAAGGGACAGAAGAGACTGAAAGGACGGAAGTGACCCGAGTGGCGGCTGTGAGTGAAAAACAGGCTCCGGCGGTGGTGGATGATGTGGAGGCTCAAAAAGCCTTTCGGGCCTGGTTGACGCGTTTTGAGGTTGCACCGGTGTCTCAGCGGGCAGCGATGCTGCCGGAGGGGCGTGCGGTGCTGGCGCAGCGTCGGGGAAGGATGGCGCGGTTGATTCGCGAGGACCCGGAGCAGGCGTTGAAGGAGTCGCTGAAGCTGCACGAGTATGAAAACCTGCCGCAGGAACTTCGCGGCATGGTGGAGAAGCCGTTCAGTGCCGCGGCGGCCTATGAATACTATCCCGTGTGCGGTGCACCGGCGGGCATGGCGGACCATGTGGCAGCGCTCAATCTGGAAGACGGGACGTTTGAGGCCTTCACCTTCGGCCGCCGGGCCGGGGTGATGAGCAAGCGATCGATCCCCGTGCAAGGCATCACCCTTGATGGCGCGGCGGCGATGCATGATCTGCCGTTGCGAAGGCTCGACGTGGCGGAGGTGGCCACGGCGCAGCGGCTTTTCCCGATGGGGCAAAAAGATGCCACGAAGAGCTTTCTCAGTGGCCAACCCCTCGCGGTGGCACCGGTGGTGGCGCTGGGTGGAGGTCGCCTGTATCACTTCGCGGACGAGGCGGAGCTCACGCAGCTCAACGAAGCTCTGGTGAAGCTCGACGAGCTGCCGGGGCCGCAGGCGGGCTCGGATGTGCTGTATCAGGCGATGGCGGCGGATGGCAGCGGCAGTGGGTTTGATCTTCCTGCGGCTCAAGCGGCCGAGCAGATGCAGGCGGACGCGTGGACGGAGAATCCAAAGAACGTGTTTTTGATCCGGGCGGACTTCAGCGACCTCACGGGCCTTTCCTACTCGCAGGCGACGACGGCGAATGTGATGAATGGCGCGGTGTCCGATCAGATCCGCGCCATGTCTTATGGTAAAACATGGATCATCGCCGGTGTGAGCCAGAACCTTTACCGCATGCCGCAGACCTCCGCCTACTATGTGAATGGAGGCGCGAGCCGGAACAGCGAGCTGCTCCGTGATGCGCGAAACACCTTCCGCAACACCCGCAGCGGCGGTGACGCGGCCATCGACATCGGCCCGGCAAGCAACAACACGAATGGAGACGGTGAAGGCCTCGGTCCCTACGACATCGTGGGCGTGTTGTTTGGCAGCATGGGCATGGTGAGCGGCGGCGTGACCTACGCGGGCCTCGCGGGCGGTGGAAACCTGTGGATGCAGGGCAGCATCAGCGACGGCGTTTTCACCCATGAGTTCGGTCACAACTACGGGATCGGCCACTCCAGCTTCTGGCAGACGAGCGATGGCAGCGTGTTCGGCACCGGGACGAACGTCGAGTATGGCGATGACTACGACATCATGGGCGATGGCGACCTTCCGAAAGGCCACTTCCATGCGCAGGCGAAGGCGAAACTGAACTGGCTGACCTCCAGTGAGTGGAGCGATGCCACCGCTGGCGGCTCGGGCACGTATCGCGTGCATCGCATCGACAGCCAGTTCACCACCGGCACGCCGCGCGGCGTGCGCATCACCCGCAGCTCTGTCTCCGGCAGTGAGGAGTATCTTTGGCTGAACTACCGCCCGCTCTATGTGGGCATCCCGTTTTTCGAAAAAGGCGCTTACATGGTGTGGCAACGGCCCGGGCAGACACGGAGCTGGCTTATCGATACCACACCCGCGACGAGCGGTGTGAAGTCCGATGCGCCCATTCCGCTCGGCAGCACCTTTGCGGAGACTTCGTCGAATGCCTTCATCACGCCAGTGGCCCTCGGCGGCAGCGGTGACAATGCCTGGCTCGATGTGCGGGTGAACTTCGGCCCCTTCCCCGGCAATGCCGCGCCCACCGCCGGTGCCATCAGCGGCCTCGCCACCGTGCCCGCCCGCACGAGCAATCTCTACTCCGTGACCGCCAGCGATGCGAATAGCGACACGCTCGCCTATTCATGGAACACCGGCGACGGCAGCGTGCCTGGCAACTCCTCCGGCATCGCCCAAACATGGACCGTCGGCGGCAGCTACACCCTGAACCTCACCGTGAGCGATATGAAGGGCGGCACGCTGCCGCTTTCCAAAGCGGTGACCGTGACCGATCCGCTCGACACCTGGACGACCGGCAGCGTGGGCAGCAGCGAGTATCTGGAGCAAATCGTGTATGCCGAGGGCCGCTATGTGAGCGCGGAATACTTTGGCGGCGTCTTCCTGAGCTGGGATGGCGTGACGTGGATCAATGTGGGCGATCCACCGGACATCGACCGGCCGAAGCTGGCCTACGGCGCAGGTGTTTTCGTGGCTGCTGGCATTAAAGAGAGTGCTCCCACGACGGCACAGATCACCTGGTCCGCCGATGGACGCCGCTGGAATCAGGCGACCTTCCCCAATGGCGTGCCGTATGTGCGGGCGGTGGCTTTTGGCGGCGGCAAATTCGTGGCGGTGGGTGATGACGGCACCGTTTTGACCTCCGCCGATGGCAAGACCTGGAGCGTGACCACCATCGGTGCCATGCCGGACCTGCGCCGCATCGTCTGGAGCGGCAGTGCGTGGGTGGCGGCGGCTCTGCATCCCACCAGCGGCGATGCCGAGGTGATCTGGACATCGCCCGATGCCAGCACGTGGACGGAGTGGACAGCTCGTGATTTTGATGTGTATCAGCTCGTCGTCAGCGCCGGGAAGGTCTTTGCCATCGGTTGGTATGGCGGCGTGCAGTTCTCCGCCGATCACGGTGTTACTTGGACCGATGCGACGCTGCCCTCCGGCACACGCTGGACGACGTATCTCATGGCGGTGGCCGAGGATGGCACGCTGCTCTGCACCGCCCGGGCGATGGATGAGCCCGGCACGTCGTATGCGCTGCTGGTCTCCATGGACGGCCAGCGCTGGGTGCGTGCCAGTGGCAATACGAGCGTGGTGAATGCCGACGCGCTTGCATGGGGCGACGGACGTTTCCTCACCGTCGAGGACGGTGGTGTGACGCGTCGCTGCAATTCCTTCTATCCCACCAATGCCGCGCCGAATGCCAGCTTCACCACCGCACCGGCCACCGCGAATGCCCGCCAGCCCGTGTACCTCGCAGCGAATGCCACCGACAGCGATGGCGGCACTTTGACCTATGCGTGGGACTTTGGCTCGCAGGCTGATGTGCAGGATGGTTTTGAGATCGCGCCCACTTTCAGCTTCGGCGGGCCTTACAACGTCACGCTGCGTGTCAGCGACGGACGTGGCGGCGTGGCCACGCTGAACCACACGATCACCATCACCGATCCCGCACGGACGTTCACGGATCGTTCGGTCTCTTCGGCTGTGGGGGATCTTAATGCCATCGCGGCAAGCGGCAGTCGCGTGGTGGCAGTCGGCAGCCGGTTCAACACCACCTTCAAGGGGCCTTGGGCCTGGTCCAGCAATGGCACTTCATGGACGACAGGAGAATTCGGGCTGAACGAGCAGATGCATGCCATCACACACGATGGAGCCCTGTTTCTTGCTGCCGGTCAGGGCAGCAGCGGCGGCTGGCGCGGACTGGTGAAGACCTCGCCGGATGGTGTGACATGGACGCAGCGCTATTTCACAGGCACCGAGCTTTACGCCATCGCGTCTGGTGGTGGCGTGTATGTAGCGGCAGGGAATGACGGCAGTGTCATTCGCTCCACGGACGGCTTAAGCTGGTCCTCAGTGACCATTCCCGGCGTGAGCACAAGCGTCACCTTTGAAGGTCTTTCCTGGAATGGCAGCGTCTTCCTGCTCACCGGCTACACCGGCGGCAACGGCACCACACAGGTCTTCACCTCGTCGGATGGTTCCAGTTGGATCGATCAATCCGCCGGAGCCGGTGTGGCGAGCTGGCAGGATTTGCGCAAGTCCGCCTGGCTGAATGATCGCTTCGTCAGCAGCGGCTGGTATTCGAAGCTGCGTGTCTCCACCAACAGCGGTGCGGCCTTCACCACCACCCGCACCGACAGCGAGGAGACGCCGGGCCTCGCCTACGGCGGTGGCGTGTACTTTGCCGCCGGGGTGAATCGCAGCGCCTCCAACGCCGACATCGACCTCCTCTCCCTCAACGGCACCGACTGGTTCTCCTACGCGGCCCCGACGACGACGGACCGCAACGCCGCCGTGTTCTTCAATAACACCTTCATCACCGTCGGCGATGCGGGTAGCATCTGGCAGAGCGCCACGCTCACCGGGGCGAGCGGCTTCGCCGCATGGCAATCGGCGAACTACCCCAACGGCGGCATCTCCGCCCTCGCCGACCGCGACCCAGACGGCGACGGCCTCAACAACTTCGCGGAGTATGCGCTGGGCCTCGCCCCCGGCACGCCGAATGGCTCCATGGGCCGTGCCGTGCAGCAAACGGGCCGCACCTGGCTGCATCTCGACCTCCCGCAGCCCGCCCTCGCCGATGTGCGCTACATCATTCAAGGCAACACCAGCCTCACTGGCGGCACCTGGACGGAAATCGCCCGCAAAACCGGCACCGGCGCCTGGAGCTGGTCCGCCGGCGGCACGACGCAGATCACCACCGGCCCCGCCAGCGGCGGCAAAGTGCCCACCGAGGTCGGCGTGCCCGATTCCCAGACTTCGCAGCCGCGTTACTTCATGCGGCTGGTGATCGAGCAGTTGTAGTGTCTTGCACCAAGAATCGTATCCGGGGCATTCCTGCCCCGTTAGAGGGGCCAGGAATGGTCGCGATACGTCCAAGCACCTGGTCCAAACGCTTGCGCCACTAAATTATGGTAATTATAGTTCAGAGTGGACCACTTTGCCGCCCTACTCAGGAACCTTTTCTCCCAGCTCGGGGCGATGCTCGCCTTGCTGGCGATGGGTTCCGTGTCCTTGCGGGCGGAGGGGCTGCCAGCGGACACGCGGCTGCGGGAGCTTCACCTTGAAAGGTCGAATCATTCCGCCCGGCCAGTGCCAGCGAACGTTTCCTTTGCGGATGTCATCGGCAATGAGATCGAGGTCTTCGACAACGACAATGACAGTCACCAGGAAGGGACCCATGCCTTTTTCATCCAGCTCGGGGACAAGACGGCTCTGGCGCTGGGTTACGAGCATCAGTATGGCGGCAAGGCCCACCGTGAAATCCGATTCAAAGGGCAACTGGTGAAGCTGGGACCGCTTCTCCGCAGCCCGCCGAATGCCTCGCATCGCCTGATGTGGGTGTGGGAGGCGGAACTGCCGCCAGGAGCCGTGCCGCTGGTGCGTGAGAAGCTGCCGCTCCCCCTCATCATGTACCAGGATGAGATGACGATCCTCACCGCCGAGGGGCCAAAGCAGGCGGTGCTCACCAGCATGCATCCTGCCCGCTCGATCCTGCCAGGCCAGGCCATCGGGCAGAATGCGAGGATCAAGCTGGATGAAGCAGGTTCCTACAAGGCCATCCGCGTCGGTGATCCCGTCATTCAAACGAGCACAGGCGTTGTCATCGCCGCCGTGAGCAGCAAGGAGCCCTGGATTCCCTCGATGAAGGAACCGGCGGACATTGACATCGTCTGGCTGTCCTTTCCTCGGCCGCCTGAACCCCTGAGCACCCCGCTGACCGAGGTCTGGGGAGCCTCCGTGCCGTCGCATCCGTCTGTCGATGAGGCCTTCGTGCAAAAGCTCATGCCGGCGCGTGCCCTCAGCACGAGGATTGGCGAAACGATCGAGGAGGCGTGGGAGAGAAACCCTTTGCTCCACCGCCTGCCGCCGGAGGCAAAGGATCACCACTTCAGCGAGGACTACTTTGGCGAGGAATGGGTTTTCAAAGATCAGAAAACCGCCGTCAAAGATGGCCGCGTCGTGAGGATCGACTACGAGACGGCCTGCAGCATCGGGACGAAGACGACGATGGCTTATGTGAACTGGCTGGCTGAAAAATTCCAGCAACCCAAAGAAGTCCGCAAAACCCCGAGAGGGAACGCTTTGATGGCGATCTGGAATCAGGGACCGGTCTGGCTGGCGGCGATGTTCAACTTGAGTGACAAGACGATCTCGTTGGACATGTTCGTCGCTGTCAGTGAGGCGGAACTCAAAGACCGGTTCAATGAAGATGCCTTCTCGGTCCCGGCGACTGCGGATAAGGCCACCTTTTTGGGCCTCGCCACGGCTCTGGCCTCCCAAGCCCAGCCAGAGGATTTCGGCATCATGGAGAAGCTGCCGCTCAGCAATCCCATGACGATGGCCAGCAGCGGCCAAACCGTGATGAAGAAAAACGGGCAGGACATCCCGGTCGAGGCATCCACCAAACCTGTCACGGCCCAAAAAGCGGAAGAAACACCAGCAGCCGAACCTCCCGCCGGCCCCGCCCCTTTCGTGAACAAAGCCGAGCTTCGAGCCCTGGCGGTTCAACGAATCGAAACGCTCGGCCGCGTGGTGCAGGCCTACAACGCCATGCCGGAAAAGCTGCGCCAGGAAGCCCGCGTGCAAAGCGTCTCGGGGGCCTTTGGCTTGCTGCGAACCCACGCAGACCGGTATCCAGACCTCGCCTTGAACGACGATCTGCGCGACACCATGGAGTGGTCGCTCGTGTTCCTCGACACCGGCAAGCTCCACGGCTCTCCCGCTTTGCAAAAACTCGCCCAGGTGACCAACGCCGAGATCGCCATCGCCAATGCGCAGCGCACCGCCGAGCATCTCGCCACCACCTTCCAGGACGCGAAAGCCGCCGGCACGCGGGCCTTCGACCAGGTGAAGACCCTCGACGAGATCATCCAGCTACTGAACGCCGGCGTGAAAGGCACCGGCACATCCAAGAGCAAGGTTTTCACCTCCAAAAACACGCCTGAGCTCGCCACCGAGGCCCGGCAGCACCTCAAGTTTGAAGCGAAGAACAAAACCCTCCGCTACATTCCCAAGTCCGTGAAGATCGAAGGCTTCCCCGTGCCACTGGAGGGCATCGAGGAGCTGGCCCTGCTCATCAAGCAAACGCCGGAAGCCGCGCCGGCCTCTCCAGTCGCAGGCGGCACCTCCGAAAAGCCTGACGACGAGGTCAAGCACGCCGCGCTGGCCTTGTGCTGGGTGTTCAATACCGCGATGGCCAGCGGCATGACCGAGCTCGACGACGTGAAGACCGTCGATGGCATCATCCAGCGCTTCAAGAAAGGCGTGCAAAGCGGCTCGCAAACCCACTTTCTGAAGTCCACACTGGAGCTGGCTCAGGCGGCCAAACCCTACGTCCAGCTCGACCTCAAAAAGAAGCTCCTCCTGCTGAGTCCAGCGGGCCTGAATGCGATCCCGGACGGCCCCATGGCACGCCAGGCCAGCCCCAGCCTGAACTATCCAGGGTCACCCGCCGAGGCCGAGCGCATCGCCTTCAATCTCGCCGCTGCCTTTGGTCTCGCGAAGGCCACCGGCTCGAAGGAGCTCGACGACGTGAAGAGCGTCGATGCCATCATCCAGCGCCTGAACATCGGCGTGAAAGCCGGCGGGGATTTCGCCAAAACACGCTTCTACGTCCGGACCACCTCCAGCCAGGCCGCCGCCGCCAAACCCTTCCTCAAGTTCGATCCGGGCAACCAAAGCCTGTTTTACCAGCCCGGCAGCATGGATGCCAATTTCCACTTCCCGAAGCCTCCGCCCAGGTCAGAGGCCCAGGCTCCCACCCTCGCCTCCGGCAGCTCAGACGCCAAGGCCCAGAGCACTGCGCGGAGGCTGGTCGCGATCTACTCCATCGCCGAGTCCACAGGCTCAAAGGACATCGATCAACTTCAGACCCTCGACGCGGTGATCGAACGGCTCACCACCACCGGGCTGATCGGCGGACCCGGACCCTTGAAGGGACAACGCATCTACACCAAAACCAAGCCGGGGGAGAACGAGGCCGCCAAGCCTTACCTCCGGTATGATTCGTTCACGAAAACCCTGAGCTACTCTGCCACTCCCATCGGCGGCAGCCACGGCTCCAGCACCGTCGCGGCCGGTCAAACGACGAGGCCCCAGGTCATGCAGGTCGGCCGGGCGGTCGGAGGAGGTGTCACCTTTGGCGGCAGGACGTTTGCAAATGTCGCCGAGATGGAAAAAGCCATTCGAGAGTCTCACGAGGCCGCCAAACAGGCTCTGGCCGCACGAAATGCCCAAGCCATCGTCTCCATCTACAATGAAGCACGCTCCACCGGCAGCCAGGCACTAGAAAAGGTGAGCACGGTCGATCAGGCGATCCGCCTCATCGTCGCCGGGGTGAAGGGCGGCGGCATGTACAAAGAAAGGACCTTCCTCATTCCAGCCACGCCAGACCAAGTCGCCGGTGCCAAGCCTTACATCGAGTTCGATTCACGCCGACGAGCCCTCGTTTACAAGTCGCCGTATCGTTGAAGCGTTCGTAGTTCGGCCTTCAGGCCGTGCTTGGCAGGTCCCAGAACGGGCTGAAAGCCGGACGAGGCGGTTGAGGTATGCCCCACGTCACCACAAATGGTGAAACGGGCAGTTGGAGTGATGGAGTGATGGAGAATTGGAAATCCAACACTCCACAACTCCGACACTCCAGGATGGGAATCGCAAATCAGGGTGACTTCCCACCGATTCAGGGAAACCCACTGATTTTTTGGGATCCAATCTGTGTGCCTGCCTGAATCGGTGGGAGATCATTCTGAACCCAGAGTCCCAAAAAGTGATGACGTGGAGAATAAATCCGCGTCGCTCGGCCCTGCGTCGTTAGATGGTACACCGCCTCTCCGAGGCGGCCTGGGGCGGGAATGCAATCCCGCCCTCCGATCCAGCTCACCCGCCTTGACTTCCCCAGCCCTCCTCGGACACTCGCACCACTCGTCCGGCCATCTAGCCATGAATCACCAAGAGGCAGCAGCTCCAGAGTCCATACCCCGGGCGTTACTTCGATCCTGCATGGAATCGGGTGATGTCACCGACTTGCTCCCGTTCTGCCGTGAGTGCTTCCCGTGCTCTCACGATTTCCCAGAAGTTCACCGTCTGGTCGATTTCGTCGTCACTCCCTCTCTCGGCTACCGGGTGTTCCGCTGCGCTGCCTGCCATGAGACCATCTTCATGCTCAAGACCACCAGCCCTTCGTCCACAGAGCCGGGCGTTCCTCTCGACGTCACTGGAGAGGGCCTGCTGCGCTGGGTTGCTGATGAGCGAGCACATGACGATGCTGGCGACACGCCAGACTGCCACTACGCGCACCACTCAGGGTTTGATTGGAGCCGCTACAGGTTCAATGCCAGCGGCGGGTGATGCTCCAGTTTGAATTCGGGCTTCCACCACCGCCGTGCATGAGCTAGCCGTTCGGCCAAAATGACTCCTTGGATATGCCTGACCTGAAAGAGTTCCTACAACAGCAAGTCTCGGCGTATCTGGAGAGCGCTCCTGAAGCAATCGTTGGCGATGAACTTTGCGTAAAGCTCACCCAAACTTCCGATGCGAACGCCCCGCCAAATTAAGGCCGTGATCGCCATGCTTGTCGGCACCGCCATGGTCGCAGGGGCGTGGGCCGCCTTCGATTATCACCGGCATCGAGTCATCGTTGTGTTGCCAGATGGCGCCGTTGCTGCCGCCCCCTCCGTTGTTTTGGATTACGATCCCATCCACGATTACCACCCGACCCGCCTCGAAGGTCGGGAGGGTGTGGTTCACATTCCACGAAAGATGGCCTATGGACGTGGCTGGGAGACCATGAAGATCTATGCCACCCACAGCGGCAAGCATTATGGAGCCACTCGTTCTCCCTCGGAGTGTGCTTATCCCATGACGGTGGAGCTTCAGGAGCTTCCATCACTGCCGCCACCGCCTTCCACCTTGGAGCAGGCGGCCCGTTTGCTCGACCTCATCCGCCAGATCGCCCGATGAGCACGGCGACCCCACGACAACGAAGAGGCAAGACTTCATGGCTAACCAGCAGCACCTATAGAGAGCATGTATAGCATTCTGTTCATATACCTGATCCTCGGCATCGTGGGATCACTGGTTCTTGGTGCAGCGATCACCTCCACGAGAGGATGGCGGTGGATTCGTTTTGTGTTCACTTCCATCACCGTTTTCGCCCTTGGATGGATCCTCTGGTACGGGAACTATCGTTTATCAGCGACTGAAGCATTCCACGAGGACAGCCCCGATGGGCGATTCCGCGTGGTGGTTTATCGACTCCCCAACGAGTCCATGACACCGGGCAGTGGAGGTGACGCCCCGGCGATAGTTAAGCTATTCGACTCTTCAGGTCATCTGCTAGAGCAGCGTGATCTTTTCATGATTCAGCTCGCTCAGATTGAATGGTCCACAGACTCCGTCATGATTAACGACATCTATTGGGAGCTCGATGGGCGATGAACCTGGACAGCGCATGATCGATGCCGGGGTGAAGGGCGGCGGCATCTACAAAGAGAGAACCTTCCTCAGGCCAGCCACACCAGACCAAGTCGCCGGTGCCAAGCCTTACATCGAGTTCGATTCACGCCGCCGAGCCCTCGTTTACAAGTCGCCGTATCGTTGAAGCGTTTGTAGTTCGGCCTTCAGGCCGTGCTTGGCAGCTCCCAGAGCGGGCTGAAAGCCGGACAAGGCGGTTGAGGTGTGCCCCGCGTCACCACAAATGGTGAAACGGGCAGTTGGAGTGATGGAGTGATGGAGAATTGGAAATCCAACACTCCACAACTCCGACACTCCAGGATGGGAATCGCAAATCAGGGTGACTCCCACCGATTCAGCGAAGCCCACAGATTCTTTGGAATCCAATCTGTGGGCCTGCCTGAATCGGTGGGAGATCATTCTGAACCCAGAGTCCCCAAAAGTGATGACGTGGAGAAAAAATCCGCTTCGCTCCGCCCTGCGCCGTTAGATGGTACACCGCCTCTCCGAGGCGGCCTGGGGCGGGAATGCAATCCCGCCCTCCGATTAAGCTCACCCGACTTGACTTCCCCCGCCCTCCTCGGACACTCCCGCCACTCGTCCGACCTTCGCTTGGCTGGATGGGCATGGAAGAAATCGGTGGGTGGAGATGATTCGGACGCGGTTTTTTGTTACTAAACAACGTTCGAGCAATAAGCAGTAAGCATATCAGCATGGAATCCACCTCAACTGTACTAGCCAGAGGGCATCTTGGCCCCTTGGTTCTCAATGCGCTGCTTCGTTGCACTCGTGAGGATCAAAAAGCGGCACCTCTTTTTGAGCGAGCCGAGAAAGTTCCCGGGCTTTGGGTGCTTGAACTTGGCCCCTTCGCAAAGGACTCATGGGCTAGCTGGCTCTCGGAAACTCATGAAACATTGAGTCGAAACGAGGCATTCCTGAGAAGCTTGGGGCCGGACAGCACCGATTACACGCTTCACATCACCATTGCATTCTCTGAAGGCTTACTGGCTGTGACGATCCCACCATCAGTGTCACAGATTTTAGCCTCCTGTGGAATCGCACTTGAGATCTATAGCGGAGAACCATGAGCATGTTCGCCTTCACCGACAACCTCGACATCCTAGACGACAAGCCGATTGTGGTTAGGGCTACGATTGCTCTTGTTGCCCAAGACAAAGGAGGAAGGCCCGGCCCTTTCACCAAGGTCTTTCGACCCAACCACAATTTCGGCGGCCCTGATGACCGCTTCTTTTTTATTGGCCAGATTGAAGTCGAAGAAGGTGATTGGGTTTATCCCGGTGAGGCTAGAGAACTCCAAGTCACTTTTCTGAATGCCCGAGGACTCCGCGAACTGCTCCTCCCAGGGCGCATTTGGCGCATTCAAGAAGGCCCAAGACTGATCGGAACAGGAACAGGAACAGTAATTGAAATTGAATGAACCGCGAACACCCAAGGTCGCGCCAGTAGCCTCTCCCCCTCCCTGCCGGTCCTGAGATTGAGAACCTGCGCAGCTTTCAGCCTGACTGCCCGATGTGGGAAACGGCCAGCAGCCCGGCAAGGCGGAGTCCCAAGCTCATCTCGCGGAGCGAGATGGCGACTTTGCTGGCGCACGAACTTCCCGCTGACCCCGAAAATATCCCGTGCGTTTTCCCGGCCGGGGCGTTTTCATCGGGGCATGCCGCGTCGGGTATTGGTTTCCACTCTGAATTCGCTTCTCTTTTTGGGCGGATGCATTGCGGCGTCCTCACAGGGTGCCAATCTGGAATGGAAAAATGGCGAGACGGTGGGTGGTGGCATCGTCAGCGGGACAGACAAGGAACTGGTGTGGCGGGTCGATCCGCCGCGCTTTGGGGAGCCGCTGGAGCTGCGGCTCGATGTGCTGCGCTCGATCGATCTCAAACCGGATGCGAACAAGGACTGGAGCAAGGATGAGAGCACGCAGGAACCGCTCAGCATCCGCCTGGATGATGGCTCGCGGCTGTTCGGCACGATCACCGGCTTCGATGCGAAGAACGTGACGGTGAAAGCGGCACGGTTCGGCACGGTGGCGGTGGCACGCAGCGCGGTGACGAGTGTGCAGTGCATGAATGGTGACGGCATTCTGATGGCAGGGCCGGGCGGGCGGGCATCCTGGAAGCCGGAGAAGATGGAGCGGAAGCACCTCTGGCGTCACGTGCCGGGCGGTTACATCAGTCAGATCGGCTGGAATCATGCCGCGCGGGTCGAGATGAAGCTGCCGGAGCGGGTGGAGCTGCGCCTGCGCCTGCGCTCGCAGCAGCGGCCGGACTTCAAACTGGAGCTGGCCTCCGAAGAACAGCAGCGCTGCGTGATCGAGACCTGGGACAACGAGATCGTGCTGCAAGGTCGCGAGTTCAACGTGCTCAACACACTCACCGACGACCAGCGCAGCGTGACGCTCGGCATCTTCTGGGATCGCAAAACAGGCCTGTGCTCGCTGTTTGATGGTTCAGGCAAAAAACTGGCGGAGACGAAAATGCCGCCGGTGGAGTCCAAAGAGGCTGAAAAGCCCGAAGAGGTCGAAAATCGCCCGCCGCAGGTCGGCGGCCTCATCGGGGCCATCGCGGGACTCGTGCAGGCAAAGATCGCGAACAGCCGCCCGGCCACGCCCAAGACCGCAATCGCCCTCATTCCCGGTCTCATGCTCAAAAACAAAGGCCAGGACCTCACGCTCGACGAGCTGCAGCTGCGCGAGTGGAATGGCAAGCTGCCCGAGGAGATCACCGACGTCGTGCCGCGGGTCGAGCTGATGGACGGTCGCGTGCTGAAAGGCAGCATCGTGAAGGCGGATGCGCAGACCTTCACCGTGAAAGCCGGCGCCCGCGAGACGGCGCTGCCTTGGAGCCAACTCGCCGCCGCGCATCAGGCGAAGGACAATCTCACCGGCGCGTGGTTCTCCACGCCGCAGATCGCCCTGAGCTACACCGATGGCATGTGGGTGCGTGGCGACCTCGTTTCGATGACGGATGGCCGCGTGGAACTGCGCACCGCTTTTGCCGCGAAGCCGGTGACCTTCCAATTGAAAGGCGCGATGCGCATCGAGCTGCGTGTGTCCCCACCGGAAGGCACGCCGAAGATGCCGCCGCTGGCGCAGTTCGGGAAATTGACCGTCGGCGGCAAGACACTGCATGGCACGATGCAGGCCGATGGCGGCCCGATGCCGCGCTGGAAGCCGATCGGCTCTTCCAAATCGGTGTCCGTGCTGCCGACGAAGGATCTTGAAATCACCCGCACCGGCTTTGATCCGGCGAAGTCGCGTGCCGAGGCGCTCTTTTACCTCAAGAACGGCGACATCGTGCCCGGCAGCCTCCGCGCCATGGATGAGCAGCGCCTCGACATGGCATCGCCTTTGTGTGCCACGACCTCCTTCAAGCCCGAGGAACTGCACGCCGTGCATTTCTCCGGCGAGCCGCTGAATGCCTCCGGCTTCAAAGACAAGGGCTGGCGGGCCATCCGAGGCACGAAGCAGCAGGTCTCCTTTGCCGATCAGCATGCGGAGATCGAGCCCGGCGGCTCGCTGGCGCATCCCACGTTCTCGCAAGTGAGCGAGATGAGCTTTCGCATGGAGAGCAACGGCTTCTGCGGCCTCCGCGTGCGCCTTTTCACCAACGGCACCGATCCCGCCGGCAAGAGCCTGAACCTGCTCTTCGGCCAGATGAGCAACGAAACCGTCTTCGGCATCGAGAAGCAGGCGGACCAGATGGACAATCAAAACCGCGTGGCGACGCCTCGCAGCGTGCCGCTGCGCATCGCGATGAAGGAACGCTTTGTGGAGGTCTCCATCAATGGCGTGCCCGTGCGCCAGATCGCGGTGACACCGCAGATGAAAAGCGGCGTGGGCCTCATCCTCGAGCCCTTCAGCCTCTGGGGAAATGGCGAGCGTGAGGTGAAGCTCACGCACTTTGAAGCGAAGAGCGGCCCCGGCCAGATCGCCCTGCCGGGTGTCGATCCGAAGGCCCGCGAGCATGCGCTGCTCATCCCGCGCTTCCGTCGCGAATCGCCGCCAAAGCATGTGCTCGTCGCCGCGAATGGCGACCTCCTCCGCGGCGTGATCGAGGCCGCCACCAGCCAGCACTTTGCCGTGCGCAGCGGCCTGGAGACCATCAAGGTGCCCGCGGATCGCGTCAGCGCCCTCATCTGGCTCGAAAAGCCCGATGCAAAACCCGCCGAGGCCCCGCCACCGAGCACGCACACGCTGCTGCTGAGCAATGGCGGTCGTCTCGCCCTCAACGTGACTCGTTTCGATCTCGACGCCGTCAGCGGCACCGCGCCGCGACTCGGTGAGGTGAAGGTGCCGATGAATCAAATCGTCACCGTGCGCACCACGCCGCCGGAGGAGAGCGCCCTGCTGCGCAGCTTCCGCGAGTGGAAGCTCGCCTACACGCCCGAGCCCGTGCTGCCCGAGACCGGCGGCGAGAGCTCGCCCATGCTCACGAAGGAAGCGCCGACCTTCACCCTGCCGCTGCTTGCCGGTGGCGACTTCGATCTCGCGAAGGAAAAGGGCAAAGTCGTCGTGCTCGACTTCTGGGCCACCTGGTGCGGTCCGTGTGTGAAGTCTCTTCCCGACATGATCGCAAACATGGCCGAGTTTGATCCCGCGAAGGTCCGCTTCATCGCCGTGAACCAGGCGGAGCCTTCCGATCAAGTGAAGACCTTCCTCGAAACCCGCGGCTGGAAGATGGAAGTGGCTCTCGATGCCTTCCAACGCGTCGGCCAGCAGTTCAAAGTCGAAGGCATTCCTCACACAGTGATCATCGATACCGATGGCAAAGTCGCCTTCGTGAAAACCGGCTACTCGCCAGATGGTGCTGACAAGCTCGCCGAGCAGGTGCGGAAGCTCATCAAATGATGCGTGACGAGTGATGCGTGAATCACGTTCGGCCCTCGTTTCAGCTTCACGCATTACGCATTACGCATTACGCATCACCCTGTCTCTCCATGAACCGCCGCCACTTTCTCGCCCTCAGCTCCGCCGCCAGCGCTTTCGCCGCCGGCGGCTCCTCCTCGATGCACATCGCCACAAACACCTACCCGTGGGGCACCTTTGCAAACGGGACAGCCAGACCTTCAAACCGCACACCGATGAGGCACTAGCCGCGATCGCCTCGTGCGGCCTCCAGGGCTACGAGCCTGCGATCAACTCACTGGCGGAGTTTGATGGTCTCGGCGGCCGTTTGAAGGCTCACGGGCTCGAAATGCGCTCGCTGTATGTGAACAGCACGCTGCATGAGGACTCGCAGGCCGCGGCCAGCATCGCCAGCGTGACCGCCATCGCTCAACGGGCTGCGGAGCTGGGTTGCAAGATCATCGTCACGAATCCCTCGCCGCTCAAATGGGGCGGCGCGGACAGCAAAACCGATGCGCAACTCGTCACGCAGGCCAAGGCCCTCGACCAGATCGGTGGCGAACTGCGTAAGCTGGGCATCTCGCTCGCTTATCACAATCACGACATGGAGCTGCGAAACGGTGCCCGCGAGTTTCACCACATGCTCACGGCCACCAGCCCGGAGAACGTGAAGTTCTGCCTCGACGCGCACTGGGTCTTCCGCGGCTGCGGTGACTCGCAGGTGGCGCTTTTCGATGCGCTGGAGATGCATGGCTCGCGCATCATCGAGCTGCACCTGCGCCAGTCCGCCGGCGGTGTGTGGACGGAGGTCTTCACCGGCGCGGGAGACATCGATTACGCCCGTCTCGCCTCCTGGCTGCGCGAGCATTCTCTCAAGCCGCACCTCGTTCTGGAGCAGGCGGTCGAAAACGGCTCGCCGCACACGATGGATGCCGTGAAGGCGCACCAGCAGAGCGTGGAAAACACACGCGTTGTGTTCGCCGGGCTTTGAGCACATGGTTCGAAAGACCATGACCTACAGCTACTCCGACCTCGCCAAGATGATCGACCACAGTCTCCTGCATCCCACGATGACGGATGCGGAGCTCAAAGCCGGTTGCGAGCTCGCCGCGAAGTATCAGGTGGCCTCCGTTTGCATCAAACCCTACGCCGTGAAGCAGGCCGTGGACTGGCTGCGCGGCTCCGGCGTGCTCGTCGGCTGCGTCATCGGCTTCCCGCATGGCAACAGCACCACCGAGTCGAAGCGCTACGAGACCGCACTCGCCTGCCAGGACGGCGCGAACGAGATCGACATGGTCATCAACATCGGCAAGGCGCTCTCCGGCGATTGGGAATACGTCGAAGCCGACGTGAAGGCCGTTTGCGACGAGGCGCATCAACATGGCGCGAAGGTGAAAGTGATCTTTGAGAACGATTACCTCACGAACGGCGGCGCAGGCCTCAGCAGCGATGATTTCAAACGCAAGCTCTGCGAGATCTGCGAACGCGCCGGAGCCGATTGGGTGAAGACGAGCACCGGCTACGGCTTCGTGAAGCAGCCCGATGGCAGCTACAATTACAAAGGTGCCACCGAGCACGATCTCGCGCTCATGCGGGCCAGTTGCGGCCCCCAAGTGCAGGTGAAGGCCGCCGGTGGCGTGCGTGATCTCGATGGTCTCATCAAGGTGCGCGACCTCGGCGGCACCCGCTGCGGCGCGACGGCCACCGCGGCGATGATGGACGAGTTTCGCCGTCGCGAGGCTGCGGGAGAAGGCGGCTCCGCGGGGCAAATTGGCTCCGGCGGGTATTGAGCGAATTGCCTTTTTATTGGCTGATTCTGCTCGCGCGATGTGTTGTGATCAAAAGGCGGTGGTTTCCATCGTTCTGATCACCCTCTCATGACTCGTTCTGTTCTTCTTTTTGCCGCCGGCTTGTCCAGCGCCAGCGCCCTCGATTTCAATCGCGATGTGCGCCCGGTGCTCGCGCAGCAGTGCTTCACCTGCCACGGCATGGACGACCACGGGCGCAAAGGCAAGCTGCGCCTCGATTTGAGCGAATCCGCCTACGGCGCGGGCAAATCCGGCGAGATCGCCATCGTGCCCGGCAAGCCGGAGGCCAGCGAGGTCGTGAAACGCATCCTCTCCACCGACGAGGACGAGGTCATGCCACCGCCACACACGAAGAAGGTGCTCTCCGACAAGGAGAAGAGCATCCTCAAGCAGTGGATCGCCGAAGGCGCGAAGTATGAGGCGCACTGGGCCTACTCACCGCCACAGCCTTCGAAGGACCCGAAAGCCAGCATCGATCATTTCATTCGTGCGCGTCTCGAAAAAGAGGGCCTGAAGCCTTCTGCTGAAGCAGATAGATACACGCTGGTGCGCCGCGTGTATCTCGATCTCACCGGCCTTCCGCCGACACCTGCGGAAGCGGATGCCTTTGTGAATGACAAATCGCCGGAGGCCTACGAGAAGCTCGTCGATACCCTCCTCGCCTCCAAACAATACGGCGAACGCTGGGCCCGCCGCTGGCTCGATCTTGCACGCTACGCGGACACGAACGGCTTCGAGAAAGACCGCCCGCGTCAGATCTGGCCGTATCGCGATTGGGTGGTGAAGGCGCTCAATGACGACATGCCCTTCGATCAGTTCAGCATCAAGCAGCTCGCCGGAGACATGCTGCCGAATGCCACGCCGGAGGACATCATCGCGACCGGGTTTCATCGAAACACGATGCTGAACGAGGAGGGCGGCATCGATCCGAATGAATACCGCTTTTACGCCATGGTGGACCGCGTTGGCGTCACCGGCACGGCGTGGATGGGCCTCACGCTGAACTGCTGCCAGTGCCACACGCACAAATACGATCCCATCCTGCACACCGATTACTACAGCGTCATGGCACTGCTCAACAACGCCGACGAACCGACCTACCACATCCCGACGCCCGACATCGAAAAGCAGCAAAAGGCCCACGCGGAGCGCATCGCGAAGCTGGAGGCCGATTTGCCGAAAAAGTTCCCCGGAGGCGAGGCGGCGATGCAGAGTCGTTTTGCCGGTTGGATCGAAGGTGAGTCAAAACGGGCCTCGAACTGGCAAATCATTCGCCCCACGGCCATGAAGACCACCATGCCGCATCTGGAGCAGCAGCCTGATGGCTTCATCCTCGGCAGCGGCGACATCTCGAAGAGCGATGTCTACGATTTGAGCTTCAAAGCGCCGATTAAAGGCGTCACCGCGATCAAACTCGAGGTCGCCAGCCATCCGAGCCTGCCGAACGACGGCCCGGGCCTCACCTACTACGAAGGCCCCATCGGCGGATTCTTCCTCAGCGAGCTCCAAGCCTTCCAAAACGGCCAGCGAGTGAAGATCACCAATGCCGAAGCCACCAACGAAGAAGAGGAAGACAAGATCAACGATGCCGCCGCCGCCGCGAAGCCGACGAAGAAAGCCGCACGCAAAGCCGCCGCGAAAAAGACCAACAACGCCATGGCCACGCTCGACGCCGAGATGAGCAGCGGCTGGCAGGTGCTCGGCGGTTACGGTCAAAGCCACGCCGCGGTGTTTCATTTTGAAAAACCTATCGATCTGACCAACGGCTTCGATTTGAAGATGCTTTTCGAGAAGCACTTCGCCTGCCCGCTCGGCCATTTCCGCCTCTCCGTGACCACCAGCGATCATGCTGAGGCCACTGGGCATCCCTTTGAAGTGGAGAATGCCCTCGCCACCAACGATCAAACGAAGCGCGAGGCCTTGATGTGTGAATTCCTCGTCACCGCGCCGGAGATGAAGCAAGCGGCCGCGCCTTTGCTTGCTGCGCGTCGTCAGATGCCGCGTGGACAGGCCACGCTGGCGTTGAAGGAGCGTCCGGCGTCGAATCCGCGTCCGACGAATCGCTACCATCGCGGCGAATACCTCCAGCCCAAGGAAACCGTGCCGCCCGCCGTGCCCGCCTTCCTGCCTTCGCTGCCGAAAAACGCGCCCGCGAACCGACTCACTTTCGCCAAGTGGCTTTTCAGTCCGGAGAACCCGCTCACCGCCCGCGTGACGGTCAATCGTCAGTGGCAGGCCTTCTTCGGTCGCGGCCTCGTGAAGAGCTTGGAGGACTTCGGCTATCAAAGCGAGGCTCCAAGCCATCCCGAGTTGCTCGACTGGCTCGCCGTGGAGTTTGTGAAGCAAGGCTGGAGCCTCAAAAAGCTCCATAAGCTCATCGTGATGTCGCAGACCTACAAGCAGGCGAGCCGTAGAACGAGTTTTCCAACTCGTTCAGAAAACAGCGAGTTGGAAAACTCGCTCTACGTCATCGCTCCGCGCTTCCGCCTCGATGCCGAAATCATCCGCGATTCCGCGCTCAAAGCCGCCGGCGTGCTCTCGCTCAAAATGGGCGGCCCAGGCGTGTATCCGCCGCAACCAGCCAGCGTCACCACCGAGGGCACCTACGGCAAGGTCGAGTGGAAAACGAGCGAGGGCGAGGATCGCTGCCGCCGCAGCCTCTACACCTTCACGAAGCGCACGGCCCCCTTCGCCATGGCCACCACCTTCGACGCGCCCACCGGCGAGGCCTGCCTCGCGCGACGCGATGTCTCCAACAGCCCGCTGCAAGCCCTCACGCTGCTCAACGACCAGATGTTCATGGAAGCCGCGCAAGCCATGGCCAAAGCCGTCCTCGCCGAATCCCCCGACGACGACTCCCGCCTCACCAACACCTTCCGTCGCTGTCTCACCCGCCCACCCGCCGCCGATGAGCTGACCATGCTCAAAACCTTCCTTCAAAAGCAACGCGACCAAAAGCTCGACGGTGAAGCGCTGTGGACTTCGGTGTGCCGCGCGGTGTTGAATCTCGATGAGGCGATCACTCACCCATAACCTCTATGCCCATGGCTAAACGTGCCACATCTTCCAAAGACAAATCAAAAGCCAAGCAGCGAAAGCTTGAGCAGACTGACTCGGTCGAAAATACGACACGTCAGCGATTCTTTGACGATGTGAAGAGCATTCTTCGTCAGGCGCGGCAGAAGGCCTATGCGGCGGTGAATTTCCTCATGGTGGAAGCTTATTGGAAGATCGGCCAGCGCATCGTGGAGGAGGAGCAGGGAGGCAGTCGACGTGCAAAGTATGGCAGTGATCTGATCCGCGATCTTGCTCGACAACTTGGAGATGAGTTTGGCAGCGGGTTATCCGTGGCAAACCTCAAGAATTTTCGTCAGTTTTACCTCACTTATCCCGGTCTTGGAAAAAGCTACGCACTGCGTAGCGAATTGACTTGGACGCACTACCGACTGGTAATGCGAGTCGAAAGCGAGGACGCCAGAAACTACTACATCCAGGAGGCTGCGGATCATTCATGGAGCAGTCGTGAACTTGAGCGGCAGATCGCCTCGTTGAGCTACGAGCGCTTGTTGATGGCTCCGAAAGCAAAGAAATCCAAAGAGCCAACAGTGCCGTCCGCTCCGCAGGAGTTGATCAAAGATCCCTATGTCATGGAATTTCTCGGGTTGCCCGAGAATGGTGGACGTGATGAGCGCGGGTTGGAGCAGGCCATCGTTGACAGGCTGCGCGACTTCCTGATGGAGATGGGACGCGGCTTCTCATTCGTGGCCCGCCAGATGAGAGTTAGCACTGAGACCGGACACTTTCACATCGATCTCGTCTTCTACAATTACCTGCTGAAGTGCTTCGTCCTGATCGATCTCAAGACACGAAAGCTCAAGCATGAGGACATCGGGCAGATGGACATGTATGTCCGCATGTTTGACGACCTGAAACGCGGCCCGGACGATAACCCGACGCTCGGAATCATTCTCTGCACAGACAAGGACGACACCATCGTGCGCTACTCAGTGCTGAGCGAAAGTCGGCGGCTCTTTGCCTCCAAATACCGGCTGGTGCTGCCAAGTGAGGAGGAGTTGCGAGCCGAACTGGAGCGCCGCCACATTTTCACTCTTCCAGAGAAACGCTAACCTGCTCTTCCCCTCATGAACACTCCCAACATCACCCGCAGACACTTCTTCCAGGATTGTGCCGTCGGCACGGGCAAGATCGCGCTGGCTTCGTTGCTGGCGGAATCGGCTTATGGAGCGGCGAAGAGCCCGAATGTGGCCGCGTCGTCGCATTTTCAGCCGAAGGCGAAGGCCGTGATTCACATGTTCATGGCCGGTGCACCGTCGCAGCTTGAGATGTTCGATCACAAGCCGATGCTGACGAAGTATGAAGGCAAGCCGCTGCCGCCTTCGGTGATCGGCGGACAGCGTTATGCCTTCATCCGGCCTGACGCCGCCGTTTTGGGGCCGCGCTTTAAGTTCGCGAAGCATGGGCAGTGCGGCGCGGAGCTTTCCGAGGTGCTGCCGCATCTGGCGACCATCGTGGACGACATCGCCATCGTGAAATCCTGCCGCACGACGCAGTTCAACCACGCCCCGGCGCAGATTTACATGAACACGGGCTTCTCGCAGCCCGGACGGCCGAGCATGGGCTCGTGGATCACTTACGGCCTCGGCGCGGAGACGCGGGATCTGCCGAGCTTTGTCGTGATGAGCACCGGCAGCGGCATCAGCGGCGGCGCGGCGTGCTGGAGCAGCGGTTTCCTGCCGAGCGTGTATTCCGGCACGCGCTTCCGCAACACGGGCGATCCCATTTTGAATGTGAGCACGCCGGAAGGTATTGCCCCCGGCACGCAAAAGGACACCATCGAGCTCATCAACGCGCTCAATCATCGCCGCCTAAAGCTCGATGGCGATGGCGAGACGGCCACGCGCATCGCGAACTACGAGATGGCCTACCGCCTGCAAACCTCCGCGCCGGAGCTGATGGACCTGACGAAGGAAGACGAGGCCACGCTGAAAATGTATGGCTGTGATCCGAAGGTGCCATCCTTTGCCCGTGCCTGCCTGCTCGCGCGGCGCATGGTCGAGCGCGGCGTGCGTTTCATCAACATCTACAACGAAGGCTGGGACGCGCACAGCAACGTCGAGGGCAACGTGCGCAACAACTGCAAGAACACCGACCAGGCCAGCGCCGCGCTCGTGAAGGACCTTAAGCAGCGCGGCCTGCTCGACAGCACGCTTGTGGTCTGGGGTGGTGAATTTGGCCGCACGCCAATGGTCGAGGCCAGTGTATCGCTCGGCCGCAGCATGGGCCGCGATCATCATCCGCAGGCCTTCACCATGTGGATGGCCGGCGGCGGCATCAAAGGCGGCGTCACGATGGGCGCGACGGACGAAATGGGCTTCAACATCATCGAAGACGAAGTCCACGTGGCCGACATCCACGCCACGATCCTGCATCAACTCGGCATGGATCACGAAAGGCTGTCCTTCCGTGCCGCTGGCCTCGACTTCAAACTCACCGGCGTGGAGCCGTGCAAGGTGATCAAGCAGATCCTGGCGTAGCAAGGTTTTATTTGACCATTGGTCAAAAATGGGCAGAAGTCCGCCCATGCCTTCCCAAACGTCTTCTCTCAGCCGCAAGGAGCGCGAGTTCATCGCGCGGGAGGAGCTGATTTTAAAGCATGCACGGCGGTTGCTGCTGGAGAAGGGCTTTCAGGCCTGGAACATGGAGCAGCTCGCGGAGGCGGTGGAGTATTCGAAGGGCACGCTGTATCAGCATTTCAGCTCGAAAGAGGATCTCGTGCTCGGCGTGGCCACGCAGTCGCTGAGGCAGCGGGCGGATCTTTTTGAGCAGGCGGCCACGTTTCAGGGGCGGACGCGGGAGCGCTGCCGGGCGATCGGTTTTGCCTGCTGCGAGTTTGCGATGGCGCATCCGGATTATTTCCACACGGACATGCTGCTGAAGTCGTCTTCCTTCGTGGAAAAGGCCAGTCAGGAGCGTCGGGAAGCTCATGCGTTCGAGGGCATGCGCTGCTGGCGGGCGATCAATACCATCATCATCGAGGCGATGGCGCTCGGCGAGTTGCCCAAGGATCGCGTGACGGCCGAGCAGGCCACCTTTGCGCTGGTTTCGGTGACCGTGGGCAGCCACATCATGAGCCAGGAGCCGAATTTGAAGGTCTTCGCCGGCATCAAGGATCAGATGCAGGCCGTGCGGCTGAACCAGGACCTGATCTGCGACGGCCTGGGCTGGAAGCCGCTGCTGCACGAGCACGACTACCGCGCCACGGACCAGCGCATCCTGAAACAAATCTTCCCCAGCGCCTCGAAGTGGCTCAAGGCCGCCTGACGCCTGCCTCTTTTTTTGTCCCATCATTGACCATTGGTCAAACAACGACCTTCATTCATGAACTTCATCGCCCTCCGCATGCTCATGGCCGACAAGGCGAAGTACTTCGGCCTCGTGTTCGCCTTCGCCTTCTCGACCTTTTTGCTGCAAAACCAGATCAGCATCTTCTGCGGCATCATGAAGCGCACCGGCAGCCAGGTGCGTGATGTGACGGATGCGGAGATCTGGGTGATGGACCCACACACGGAATACTTCGAGCAAACGAAGGCGCTGAAGGACACGGACCTCTTCCGTGTGCGTGGCGTGGAGGACGTGGACTACGCGGTGCGGCTCTTCAAAGGCAATCCCACCGCGAAAACGGCCGCCGGGAAGTTCGCGTCCACCTTCACGCTCGGCCTCGACGATGCCACGCTGGTCGGCGCACCGCGAAAGATGCTGCTCGGTAGCTGGGAGCAGCTTCGCGAGGCGAACAGCATCGTCATCGACCGGGCCGGCTATGACCTGCTCTATCCCGGCGAGCCGCTGGAGCTCGGTCGCGTGCTGGAGCTGAACGATCACAAGGCCCGCATCGTGGGTATCTCCGATGCCGCCGCGCCGTTTGTGAGCTTTCCCGTCATTCACGCGAGGTACAGCGAGGCGATCCAGTTTCAGGGCCGTGAGCGAAAAATGCTCAGCTATGTGCTCGTGAGGCCGAGGGCCGGTGTCGATGCCGTGGCGCTCGCGAGGCGGATCGAGAGCGAAACGGGTTTGAAGGCCCGCACGACGGCGGAGTTCGCGTGGGACTGTGTGGTTTACTATTTAAAGAACACGGGCATCCCGGTGAATTTCGGCATCACCATCGCCGTGGCCTTGATCGTGGGTCTCGCGGTGAGCGGGCAGACGTTTTACATGTTCACCGTCGAGAATCTGCGGCAGTTCGGCGCACTGAAAGCCATCGGCGTCACGAACACGCGCTTGGTCGGCATGGTGCTGCTGCAGGCGCTCGTGGGTGGCGCGGTGGGCTATGCCATCGGCACCGGCATGGCGGGCGTCTTTTTCGAGGCCACGCTGAACAAGCTCGCCACACGCGGCATCGTGCTGATGTGGGAGTCCGTGGTCGGTGTGGCCGTGCTCATGGCGCTCGTGGCCGCGGCAGTGAGCCTGCTGAGCGTGCGCAAGGTGCTGGTGCTGGAACCCGCGAGTGTTTTCCGATGATCATGAAGACGAACGAATCCCATGCCGTGACCTGCCGCGCCGTGCGAAAGCACTTTGGCGAGGGCGAAAACCGCGCCGAGGTGCTGCGCGGGGTCGATTTCCATGCCCGCCTCGGCGAGATGACCTTCCTCGTCGGTCCGAGTGGTTGCGGTAAAACCACGCTCATCTCCGTCATCGCTGGCTTGCTGGAGCCGAGCACGGGCGAAGTCGATGTGCTGGGTCGTGCGCATGGTTCGCTGCGTGGCAAAGACCGCGTCGAGTTCCGCCGTCGCGAGCTGGGTTTTGTGTTTCAGCAATACAACCTGCTGCCCTCGCTCACGGCCGCGGAGAATGCCGCGGTGCCGTTGATCGCCGATGGCGTGAAGCGGAGTGACGCGGTGAAACGAGCGAGCGCTTTGCTGGATCGTCTCGGCATCGGCGCGAAGGCGCCCTCGTATCCGCGCTTCCTCTCCGGCGGCCAGCAACAGCGCGTGGCTTTGGCCCGGGCGCTCGTGCATGAACCGCGACTCGTCATCTGCGACGAACCCACCGCCGCGCTCGATCACGAGACGGGCGAGTCCGTCATGCAACTGCTCTCCAGCGCGGCCGTGGCACCGCAGCGTGCCGTGCTCGTCGTCACGCATGACAACCGCGTCTTCCACCACGCCCACCGCATCGCCCACATGAATGACGGCATCATCACCCAAATCACCTCACCCTCATGAAACTCCCCGTCCTACCTCTCATCGCGCTCTTTTCCCTCGGCTGGGCCGTGACCTCGGTCATCAGCAAGCTGCCGCAGGAAACCGTCACCGCCCCGCCTGCGCCACCCCCACGCTCTGCTTATGCCGACACCGTTGCCGCGGTAGGTTTGATCGAACCTTCGAGCGAGCTCATCACGCTGGGCAGCCATCGCAGCGGCGTCGTTGAGCAGACGCATGTCAAGGCCGGCCAGCAGGTGAAAAAGGGCGACACGCTCGTGACGCTCGACACGCGACAACTTCGCGCCGAACTCGCCGTCGCGAAGGCGCAGGTAAACGAGGCGCAGGCCGCGCTCGCCGTTTCACAGGCCGAGGAAGCGCAGGCGCGGCGGAATGTCGAATTCGCCCGCAGCCTCACCGATGCCCGAGCCATGTCCGATGAGGAACGCACGCAGCGCGAGCTCACCCTCGGCACCGCTCAAGCGAAGGTGAAAGCCAACGAAGCCGCCATTCAGCGAGCCCGCGCACAGATCGACGTGATCGAAACCGAGATCGCCCGGAGCGTCATCACCGCACCGCGAGACGCTACCGTGCTCCAGATGAAGGTTCGCGAGGGCGAATACATCGCCGCCACGCCCTCAGAGACCCCTTGGCTCGTGCTCGGCGACTTGAGCGAGCTGCACGTCCGCGCTGATGTGGACGAATACGAGGCCTGGAAGGTGCGGCCCGGATCGCAAGCCACCGCGCAGGTGCGTGGCAACCCCGCCCTGGCCGCGCAGCTCGAATTCGTGCGCTTTGAACCGCTCGTCATTCCGAAAAAATCCCTCACCGGCGATGCCACCGAGCGTGTGGACACCCGCGTGCTTCAAGTGATCTATCGTTTGCAGAATCCCGTGCCCGCCGCTCTCTTCGCCGGGCAGCAGATGGATGTATTCATCGCCACCCAGGACGCCCAGCCATGACCTCAAAAACCTTTCTCTGCCTTCCCGCCCTGCTGCTCGCCTCCTGTTCAGTGGGACCGAATTTTGCCCTTCCGGACCTCGCCTTGCCCGCGAAATGGAAAAACGGCAAAACGGCAAGCGTGAGCGATCTGCCGATGCCGGGCGAATGGTGGCGCTTGTATGGCTCCTCGGACCTGAACCGTCTGGTCGATCAGGCGATGAGCAGCAATCAAGACCTGCGTGGTGCTCTGGCTCGCGTGGAGACGGCGCGGGCGCTGATCGGCGTGCAGGCCTCCGAATGGTTTCCACAGCTCAGCTTCAAGGATGCGATGCAGTATGAGCGGCTCTCGGCCACGTCTTTCGGTGCCAATCTGCCGCCCGGCATCCAGCTTCCGTCGATCCAGCGTCGTCGTTTTCAGAACCTCTTCGAGTTTGGCTGGGAACTGGACCTTTGGGGCCGTGTGAGACGCGGCGTGGAGGGCGCGAAGGCCAGCGAGGCCGCCGCCGCTGAAACGCTCGCGGCCCAGCGACTGAGCCTCGCGGCGGAAGTGGCGCGTCTTTACTTCCTCGCGCACTCGATGGACAAGCAGATCAGTGTCGTGAACGAGACGCTCGACTGGCGTCAGGAGGCCGTGAAGCTGCAAGAATCACGTTTCAAAGGTGGGCTCGCGAATGAGATGGATGTCTCGCGAGCCAAAACGGAACTGGAACTCGCCCGCAACGATCTCGCCTCGCTCGAGCGTCAGCGTGGCAATGCGGAAAACGCGCTCGCAGTGATCTGCGGACAGATTCCGAGCACGTTCAAGCTTTCGCGGAATGCCGCGCTGCCCTCACCACCACGCGTGCCGGGTGGGTTGCCCTCCACGCTGCTGCAGCGCCGGCCGGACATCCGTGCCGCCGAGCAAAAGATGCGTGAGGCGAATGCACAGATCGGCGTGGCAAAGGCCTCGTTCTTCCCGGCCTTCAAAATCGGCGGCACCGGCGGTCTCGAAAGCATCGGCACGGTGGACTTTTACGATGCGAAGAGCCGCACACTCACCATCGGGCCGAGCATGACGCTGCCGATTTTCCAAGGTGGTCGGCTCAAGGCCAACCTCGCCGCGAGCAAGGCACGCTACGAGGAAAGCCTCGCTGCTTACCGCCAGAGCATTCTGACGGCCATCCGGGAGGTCGAGGACAGCATGCTGGACTCACAAGGCTATTCGCAGCAGTCCGCCGCGCTCAATGAAGCCATCAAGGCGGCGCAGGAGACGCAGCGTCTCGCCGAGCTGCGCTATCAAAAAGGCCTCGCGAGCTACTTTGAGGTCGTCGACGCCAATCGCACGGTTTTGAACGCTAAACTGCTCGCCGCTCAAATCGACGGCCAGCGGCTTGTGGCGAGCGTGGCCATGCTGAAGGCACTCGGAGGCGGTTGGAAGTAGTCTCATGAAAGTGGGCGATCAGGCTTACCGCACTGTTTGGATGCCGCAGGAGGGCATCGTGAGCATCATCGACCAGCGGAAGCTGCCGTGGGCGTTTGAGTGTCTCGATTTGAAAAGCAGCGCGGAGGTCGCGGAGGCGATCCGAGACATGGCGGTGCGTGGCGCGGGATGCATCGGCGCGACGGCGGGCTACGGCATGGCTCTCGCGGCACGTGAAGCGGAGTCGTTGGAGAGGCTGGAAGTGTTCGCGGCGCATCTCATCGCCACGCGACCAACGGCGGTGAATCTGGCGTGGGCGGTGAACCGGCAGTTGAAGTTGTTGAAGGCTCTTCCGCGTGAAGCGTGGGCTTCAGCGGCGAAAGTCGAAGCAGCAAAGATCGCCGATGAAGATGCGGCGGCTTGCGAGCAGATCGGTCAGCATGGCCTGGTGCTGCTGAGCGAGATTTCGAGACGCAAGGCGGATGGCGTGGTGAATGTGCTCACGCATTGCAACGCAGGCTGGCTGGCGTTTGTGGATCATGGCTCGGCCACGGCGCCGGTTTATGCAGCGATGGCGGCAGGCTTGAAGGTGCATGTGTGGGTGGATGAAACGCGGCCGCGCAGTCAAGGCGCACGGCTGACGGCTTGGGAACTCGCGCAGGCGGGTGTTCCGCACACGGTGATTCCGGACAACACGGGCGGTCATCTCATGCAGCATGGTCTCGTGGACATCGTAATCACCGGCGCGGATCGCGTCACGCGGCGTGGTGATGCGGCGAACAAGATCGGCACCTACCTGAAGGCGCTGGCAGCGCGGGACAATGGCGTGCCGTTTTATGTGGCGCTGCCTTCCTCGACCTTTGATTGGAGCATCACGGATGGCGTGGCGGAGATCGAGATCGAGCAGCGAAGTGCCGCGGAGGTATCGTGGGTGGATGGACCGGACGCGGAAGGCATTCTGCGAAACGTGCGCATCACGCCGGAAGGATCGCCGGTGGCGAATTACGGCTTTGATGTCACGCCTTCACGCTTGGTGACCGGCTTGATCACTGAACGCGGCGTGTTTCCGGCGGAGGAAGCGGCGTTGGTGGTCGCGTTCAGCGACGTCGCACAGCCTTGCGGGCGGTGACGCGGGCTTTGACCTTGCGAGCACGCGGGATGACGGGCGTGGCGGCGGGCTTCGCCTCGCCGGCAGAGGCGGCTTCGCGGAGCTGGCGCAGTTCTTTTTCGACCTCGGCGAGGCGGCGTGAGGTGGCTTCGAGCTTCCGCACGACTAGTCGCGCGACGAATTCGTAGAGCGAGGCGTGGAAATCGGGGTCTTCCTCACGCGGATGGATGTCCTGGAGGAACTTCTGGTCCACGGCGAGGCACACGGACTTCGTGGAGGCGATGACGGAGGCGAGACGTTTGTCCTGATTGACGAGAGCGAGCTCGCCAAAGACCTCGCCAGCACGGCTGATGGCGGCGACGCGTTTGTCACCCACGCGGACCTCGAGCTCGCCGCTGAGGAGGATGTAGATGCGGGAATCGATGCTGCCTTCCTTGATGATGACATCGCCGGGCTCGCACTGGAGGAGGCTGGAGGAGTTCAGCACCTCGTCGAGCTGCTCCTCGTTGAAGCTGGCCAAGGCGGGCACGGTCTTGACCGGCGATCCCTGCTTGGAGTCATGGATGTAAGCGAATTCTTTCATTTCTGCGGTGATTCTGTCAGGGTCGGGTGAGAGCCGACAAGAGAAAACTGTTTCATTTTGTGGTGCTGCGCATGGCAGCGTCATAAGCGGGCCAGAAAGCGGCGGGAGGCTGCAAATCCTTGCTGCCTTCGTCGAAGCGGGTGCCGATTTCTTGCAAGGGCAACTCGCGTGCCACTTCGATGCCCTCAATGATGTTCGCGGGTGTGAAAACGAGTCGCGTGAGCTGCATGCCTTTGAGCGGTGACAGATCCGTCACGGGTGTTTCGGCGATGTGGAGTCGCTGCAAAGCGGTGCCGGCAAGTGGCGCGAGGTTCTTCACCTTGGTGCGATGCAGCGTGACGGAGACGAGCGGCACCGTTTTGAGAGCGGAGATGTCTTCAACGGGGCATCCGGTGAGCCAGAGCATCTGGATGGGGCTCTTCGCGATGCCGGAGATATCGCCGATGGGGCACTCGACGGCATTGAGCTCGACGAGCGGCATGCCTTCGAGGGCGCTGAGATCCCGCACGGGTGTGCGGGAGAGGTAGAGCTTCTCCAACGGCATGCCGCGGATGGGCGAGAGATCCTGCACCTGCGTGTCTTCGAGGTAGAGCTCGACGAGTTTTTTGCCCTGAAGCGGCTTCAGATCGGTGATGGGCGTCTCGCTGAGGTCGAGGGCCAGCGGCTCGATGTGCTGCAAAAACTTCACGTTGGTGATTTTTGCCCCGCGGAGGCTCAGCGCGATCACTTTGCCCTCCTGGATGTTGAACTCGCCATTCCCTTCGTAGCCCTGGTTGTGATACTTCACCTCGGTGTGCATCATCTCGGGCGTCCAATAGACCTTCTTCGGCTCGTCTTTCGCCGGTGCTGCAGGAGCAGGTGCGGGAGCTGCGGCGGGTTTTTCAGCCGCCGGTGCGGGGGCGGCGGCCTGCGATGGCTTGGCCTTGTCGCCGCAAGAGGTCAAAAGGCTGGCGACGATCGTGAAGAGAAGAGCGTGGTTGGTTTTCACGCTCTCGGGGATGCCGGGAAATCACGCCGCGTGCAAGGACGAAATCATTCCGCTGGCCTCAAACCGCGTCTTCACCGGCCAGGCGTTGCTTCTTGATGAAACGAAACACCAGCCACGCGGCCACATTGATCACCGCCATGGCCGCGAGGAGCTGTGTCATCGTCGTGGTGATGCTCTCCTTCCCCAAGCCGCTGCCGACGAGGCTGAACGCGATGTTCAGCGGCAGATAACCGAGCGCCGTGCCGAGCAGGAAACGCGAGTGACGCACGGGCGTCATGCCGATGAGCACGTTCAGCACGATGCCGGGCACCATGAACTGCCGCGCCCAGAAGACACGCATGACGGAGGGCTTCTTCAGCATCTTCTTCAGCCACGGCCACTTCTCCGCACGCGACTCCGCGGCACGGCGGAAGCCATGACGTGAGAGGATGAAGGCACCGTAAGATCCCAGCGTGGAGCCCACGAGCGAAAGAAGGAGCCCTTCACCAAAGCCAAAGATGAGCCCGGCGGCCGAGCAGAACGCGAGACGCGGCACCCCCATCATCACCGCGCCGGCGGTGACGAGCATGAAGACGGCATGCGCCATCCAGCCGAACTCGCGCACGAAGCCCTTCCACGATTGCACATTCGTGATCCAGGCCTTCATCGGCGTGAAGTGCGCCAGCGCCATGAAGGCGGCCACGATGAGCACGGCCGTGAGCACCTGGCGTGTCTCCTTGCCAAGCGCACGCGACGTCTCCTGCTCGACCTCGTTGGCGATCAGGAGCTCGTCCTGCTGGTCAGACGGCCCGCTCATTGCAGTTTCCAAAGCTTCGCATCGCTGCGCACATAGATCGCGCCGCCGGAGATGGCGGGCGTGGTGAGCACGGTCTCCTTGAGTTCGATCTCCTGCGTCACTTTGCCCTCGGGAGCATCGGGATCGATGGTTTGGAAAATGCCGCGCTCATTGACGATGTGGATGCGTTTGCCCGCAGCCACCGGCGAGCCACTGAATGGGCCTTTGAGCCGCAGCTTCCACGCTTCATCGCCGTTTTTGGTGCTCGCCTTGATCAGCACACCCGCACCGTTCACGACATAAAGGTTTTCGCCGAGCACCAGTGGGCTCGCCGTGCCGGGATTGAGCTTCTCATTGCGCCAAAGCTGCGTCACCGAGCCTTTCTCGGGCGCCAGCGCGGTGATGCCTTTCGACACGGCGTAGATCAAATCGCCGCTCACGACGCTCGATGGGATCGTGCTGGCACCGTCTTCGTAATTCCACACCGTTTTGCCCGTGTCCGCATCGACACCGAGGATGCCTTTGCTGGACTGCAACGCGGCCACGCCCTTCAGCAGCGTGGCACTGGTCCAGTTCGCGGCCTTCGGACGTTCCAGCTTCCACTTGTTCACGCCCGTGGCGACATCGAGACCGGCGGCGAAGGACTCCGCGTCGTTCTCGCTCTGCACCACGAGCGTCTTGCCGATCACCACGGGCGATTGCGACATGCCGAGGCTGTTGCTCGCGTTCGGATAGTCAAAGGTCAGGCCGCGCAGCCAGAGCAGGTTGCCATCGAGATCGAAGGCGAAGAGGTCGTTCGATGAAAACAGCGCGAAGACACGCTCGCCATCGCTGCACGGTGTGTTCGCCGCCACGCAGGTCTTCGTGTGCGACATGGTGCGGCCCGTGGCACGCATCGCACGCTCCCAGCGCTTCGAGCCGTCCTTCGCGTTGAAGCAAAACACATGCAGCGTCTCCTGACCGGGGCCGCTGGAGCATGTCACGAACACTTTATCTCCCACCACGATCGGTGCCGAGAGCCCGCGTCCCGGCAAATCGGCCGTCCACGCAATTTTGAGCTCATCCGCCGGAGCCTTCGCCTCGGTGGAAACCGCCGCCGCGTTCGGTCCGCGGAACTGGAGCCAGTCGGCGAAGGCGATGGAGGAAAGGGAGAGGCCAAAAGCCAAAACAAGAGTCGTCTTCATGGTCTGCAGGGTTGGTTCGTTTGGATCTTTTAGTTCTTGGCCACGATCGCAGTGCCTGTGGCATCGCAGACGCGGAGCTGGAATTCCCACTCGACGGTCCACTGCTCGGTTTGCTCGTTCTGGCAGCACTTCACGAGCAGGGTGTTTTTGCCCTTCTTGAGCTGGCAGGGCAGTTTGTATTGGTCGAGCTTCGCACCGCGGTGGTATTCATCGCGGGCGAAGAGCAGCTCGCCATTCAGCCAGACCTTCCAGCCGTTTTTGCAGCCGATGCGGATCTCCGCGGGGCGGTCCTCGGCGCTGATGAAATCCGTGGCGGCATAGCCTGTGACGCTCTTCTCCATGCCGAAGGGCTTGTTGAAGTCGATTTTGCCATACTCGTCCTTGCTGGTGAAATCGACCCACTTGGCCTCCTTGCCCTTGCCTTCGTAAACGGCGTCAAATTTGAGCTCCTTCTCGGGTGGATAGACGGTATCAAAGCCGCCGCGGTCCGCGTTGCTGAAGGGCGCGATGAGCTTCCAGCTCATAAGAAAGCCGAAGTGCGTGGGGAGATCGACCTCCTGGCCGAGGTCACGCAGCTTCTTCGCGAGCGTTTTGATCTGGTCCTCGTCGCGGGCACCGTCGAGCCCTTTGCGATAGGCGAGCACGGCGGCGGTCTTCTCCTTAGCGTCGAGCGCCTTGTCGCCCGTCTCGATGAGCTTCGCCACGGGGTGACGACGCAGCTCGCTGCTCACGTCGTTGATGAGCGTGGGCGTCAACATCTCCGCCAGCTTCGCATCGGCACGCTGGATGAGGTCAAAGGCCACCACGCGGGCGCCGGGGCTGTTGGTCGAGTCCTTCAAAAAGCTCACGAGAGCTTCGACCGGCATCTTTTTGGCCTTCAACGCCTCATCCGCGATCACGCCCACGGCCGCCCGCAACCAGTTCTCGGCGAGCGGATTGGCCCCGTTCATGCCTTTGAGCACTTCAGGCAGGTTCGAGGCATCCGCCTTCGTGATCTGCTGCCAGGCCTTGGACGCCTCTGCATTCCCCTGCCCTTCCTTTTGCACGCCCCGCAAGGCTTCGAGAGGCTTCGACAAATCCCCCGCCGCATGCAGCGACAGGCCGGTGGCGATAATAAAAAAGACGAGTGAGAGCTTCATGAGTGATCGAATCATGCTTTCACACAGAAAGCGCCCCGCCAAGCGCGACTTTCATGGCCAGACGACGAAAGACACTTCCTTTGGCACTTCAACAGATCGCTCGTGCTTCAGTAGGGTAAAGCTACCAGAAGGAAGCCATCAGGCTTTGCACTTAGCCGTAGTTGCATCAGATGTGATGAGTTTTCTGTAAATACCTCCACCGATGAACTCGATGACTCCCATGTCTCTGAGTAGTTGGAGTTGCTGCCGGAGCTTTTCTCGAGGCGTCTTGTTGCGTGGAAAGGCTTGCCTTGCACACGGTAGGCCGTGCCTATAGATGCTTTGAAGATTAAAAGTGTCCTCGGTGATGTTTTGGACCACTGACATGGTTAGTTTTGTCCAACCCGGCAAGCCTTGTTGCAATTCACCCCAGCTTTTGTCAGAAACAGCTATCTCCACCAACTCATCAGGTCGAATAATAGTGGATACACGTTTGTCCGACATAGTCGCGCGCAAGGCGGATACTGGTTGTTTTAGCGTCTCCAGAGACGACGTGCTCCACGACTGGGGGATAGCAAACGATCCAAACCCCGTTTCGGCCAAAGCCGCCAACTGTTCCACCTCTTCAGTTCCGGTTATTTCGACTCCACATTCGAGATTCCGGTTCATCCCGGAAAAGGTAGCATTTGCAGAGGTGACTAAAGCCACACTTCTATCCACAATGTAAACCTTGGCATGAAGCCTCGGCAGACTGCGAACATCTCCACCGATAGAAGCAAATCCAATCACCGCATCAAGATCTGAAGAATTCGCGGCAAAGACAGCCAAGTCAGTTCTGGTGATAAGTTTCAGGCACACCTTTAATTTGATGCGCTTGACCTCGTCCAAAAATGCCCGCCCAACGAACGGACAAGCAACAATCAATTCATTCCGGCAGCGACTGACGTGCTGGCGCAACCACTGGAATGTCGGAGTGGTGATAAAATGCATGTGAGGATTCGTCGTTCACGAATCTGCATTTTCCAAACAGGACTTTCAGTACATCCCAAGACTCAGACCGTCTTGCGCTTCCGCTTCAGGTGGAGCTGGGCGGTGCTGCGCTGGATCATGGCCATGACGGCGGCGACTTCTTCTTGCTGCTCGCCGGGTTTGAGGTCGGCGAGGGATTTCTGGGCGCGGGCGAGGGCTTCTTCGACGGCTTTTTCGTCGATCTTGTCCGCGTCGATGGCCATGTCGGTCAGGATGCGGGTGACGGTGCCGGTGACTTCGACCAGGCCTTCGCCGACGGCCATTTCGGTGGTTTTGCCGCCCTTGGTGATGCGCAGCTCACCGGGGAGCAGCGTGGTCACGAGGTTGGCATGCGCGGCGAGGACGCCCATTTCGCCTTCGTAACCCGGAAGCACGACGGTATCGACCTCATCGGAGAAGATGCGGGCCTCTGGGGTCACGATTTCGAGTTTTAAAGGCATGTTGGGGAAAGTTGTTCTCGGTTCTCAGTTCTCAGTTCACTGTTGGCGATCTGGTCTCCGCAGATCTAACTGCGAACCGAGAACCGCGAACAGAGAACAAGGCTTTAGGACTTCTTCACGGAATCAATGCCGCCCTTCATGTAGAAGTTGGCTTCGGGGACGTCGTCGTGCTTGCCGTCGAGGATCTCGGCGAAGCCTTTGACGGTGTCTTTGACGGAGACGTATTCGCCTTTGGTGCCGGTGAAGATTTCGGCGACGTGGAAGGGCTGGGAGAGGAAGCGCTGAAGCTTGCGGGCGCGGAAGACGGTGAGTTTGTCTTCTTCGCTGAGCTCGTCCATGCCGAGAATGGCGATGATGTCCTGGAGGTCTTTGTAGCGCTGAAGGACGCGCTGGACGCCACGGGCAACGCGGTAGTGCTCTTCACCGACGATTTCAGGCGCGAGGGCCTTGGAGACGGAGGCGAGAGGATCGACGGCCGGGTAGATGCCGAGCTCGGCGAGAGAACGCTCCAGCACGACGGTGGAGTCAAGGTGGGCGAAGGTGTTGGCCGGGGCGGGGTCGGTCAAGTCATCGGCAGGGACGTAAACGGCCTGGAAGGACGTGATGGAGCCGGTCTTGGTGGAGGTGATTCGCTCCTGCATGGCGCCCATTTCCGCGGCGAGGGTGGGCTGGTAACCCACGGCGGAGGGCGTGCGGCCGAGAAGGGCGGACACTTCGGAACCGGCCTGGGAGAAACGGAAGACGTTATCGACGAAGAAGAGCACGTCTTGGTTCTTTTCATCGCGGAAGTACTCGGCCATGGAGAGGGCGGAGAGGGCGACGCGGAGACGGGCACCCGGAGGCTCGTTCATCTGGCCATAAACGAGGGCCACTTTGGAGCCGGGCTCGCTGATGTAACCGCCCTGCTCGTTCTTCACGATGTCGTGGCCGTTTTTCTTCACCTTGATGACGTCGGACTCGATCATTTCGTGGTAAAGGTCGTTACCTTCACGAGTACGCTCGCCCACGCCGGCGAACACGGAGTAACCACCGTGGCCTTTGGCGATGTTGTTGATGAGCTCCATGATGACGACGGTCTTGCCGACGCCTGCACCACCGAAGGCGCCGACTTTACCACCCTTGGTGAAGGGGCAGATGAGGTCGATGACCTTGATGCCGGTTTCGAGGATCTGAGCGGAAGGATTCTGGTCAACGAGAGCAGGCGCGGGGCGGTGAATGGCGTAGCGCTTCTCGGTGGCGGGGGAGGCCTGGTCATCGCAAGCGTCGCCGGTGACGTTGAAGATACGGCCGAGCACTTCTTCACCGACAGGGACGGTGATGGGGCCGCCGGTGTCGGTGACGTCCATGCCGCGCTTGAGGCCTTCCGTGGAGATCATGGCGATGGAGCGCACCCAGCCGTCGCCGAGATGCTGCTGCACTTCGCAAACGAGGCGTGCGGCTTTACCACCCTGCTCGAACTTGATCTCGAGGGCGTTGTAGATGGCCGGAAGCTTGCCGGAGGCGGAGAAATCCACGTCCACGACGGGACCGATGACTTGGACGATTTTGCCGATGTTGCTCATGTTGGGTGATTTGAAATTTGAATGTGAAAGGTGGGATTACTCCAGAGCCATCTTGGCGGTCGTGATTTCGAGGAGTTCGTTGGTGATCGCGGCCTGGCGGAGCTTGTTGTACTCGAGGCTGAGGTCCTTGATCATCTGCTTGGCGTTGTCGGTGGCGTTTTTCATGGCCACCATGCGGCTGGAGTGCTCGGAAGCGCGGGATTCGAGCACCATCTGATACACGGTGTCGTTCACATACTGCGGGAGCACGGTTTCAAACACCACGGCGGCGCTCGGCTCAAAGGTGTACTCGGTCGTGGCGGTCGCGGTGGCGATCTCCGGGGCAAAGTCACGCTTGCCGCCGAGGGTCACCGGATTGACGGGCAGGATCTGCTCGACGGTGGGGACGACGGTGACGGTGTTGATGAAGTTGTTGAAGACGACGAGCACCTTCTTGTACTCACCCGTGAGGAATTTCTCCTGCAGGAAGCGGCCGACGCCACGGACCTCGGCGAACTTCGCGGGATCCTTGATCGGGAAATCGGCCAGCAGGTGACGGCGGAGGCGGTTGATGGCCTGAACGCCTTTTTTGCCGATGGTGACGTAATCGACGTCATCGGTGCCGAAATCGGTGGTGATGAGCTTCTTGAAGAGATTCGTGTTCAGCGCACCGCAGAGGCCTTTGTCGCTCGAGACGAGCAGGACGAGGATTTTGCCGCCTTTTCCTTCGCTGAAGAAGGGATGAAGGCCTTCTTCGGCTTTTTCCTTCAGATTGACGAGCACCTTGTTCAGCAGCTCGGCGTAGTGACGGCCGTTGGCGGCCTGGTCCTGCGCTTTTTTCATCTTCGCGGCCGCGACGAGCTGCATGGCCTTGGTGATCTGGGCCGTGTTTTTGACCGATTTGATTCGGCGTCGGATGTCGCGTGTGGAAGGCATGGAGCGGAGAGCAGAGGGCTAAGGGCGGAGTGCCGAAAACTTATTTCCAGGACGCTTTGAAGTCGTCGAGGGCGGACTTGAGGCCTTCTTCGACCTTGTCGAGGGCCTTCTCATTGGCGAGCTGGCCCATGAGTTCGGCTTTGCGTGTGGTGAGGTATTCCTCGAGCTTGGCCTGGAATTCCTTCACGCGATCAACGGCGACGCTGTCGAAGTAGCCCTTCTGCATCGCGTAGAGGGTGCTGACCATGATGGGCAGGCTCTTCGGCTGATACTGCTGCTGCTTGAAGAGCTCCACGATGCGGGCACCGCGGTCGAGCTTGGCTTTCGTGCTGGCGTCGAGGTCGGAACCGAACTGGGCGAAGGCGGCGAGCTCGCGGAACTGGGCGAGGTCGAGCTTCGTGGTGCCGGAGACCTTCTTGATGGCCTTTGTCTGCGCGGCGGAACCCACGCGGGAGACGGAAAGACCGACGGAGATGGCGGGGCGGATGCCTTGATAGAAAAGGTCGGTTTCGAGGAAGATCTGACCGTCAGTGATGGAGATCACGTTCGTCGGGATGTAGGCGGACACGTCGCCGGCCTGCGTCTCGATGATGGGCAGCGCGGTCATGGAACCACCGCCGTAGTTTTCGCTGACGCGGCAGGAGCGCTCGAGGAGGCGGGAGTGGAGGTAGAACACGTCACCCGGATAAGCTTCACGACCGGAGGGGCGCTTCAAGATGAGGGAGACCTGACGATAAGCGACGGCTTGCTTGGAAAGGTCATCATAGACGATGAGCACGTCCTGGCCCTGATCCATGAACCACTCGCCGATGGCGGCACCAGCGTAGGGGGCGAGGTATTGGTTCACCGCGGAGTCGGAGGCAGAGGCGGAGACGATGGTGGTGTATTCCATCGCGCCGGCGTCTTCGAGGGTCTTCACGACGCGGGCAATGTTGGACTGCTTCTGGCCGATGGCGACGTAGATGCAGTAGAGGGGCTTGTGGCCCTGCAGCTTGCCCTGTTCGGCGGCCTTGTTCTGCTGCGCCTGGGAAATGATGGCGTCCACGGCGATGGTGGTCTTGCCGGTGGAGCGGTCGCCGATGATCAACTCACGCTGACCGCGGCCGATCGGGATCATGGCGTCGATGGCCATGATGCCGGTCTGCACGGGGACGGACACGGACTTACGGGCGATGATGCCAGGAGCGAGCTTTTCGACGGGATACTGGGTTTCACCCTTGATCTCGCCTTTGCCGTCGATGGCCTGACCGAGCGCGTTCACCACGCGGCCGAGGAGCGACTTGCCGACGGGCACGGAGAGGAGGCGGCCGGTGGTTTTGACTTCGTCGCCCGCCTTGATGTTTTCACCGGAGCCGAGAAGCACGCAGCCGACTTCGGTTTCTTCGAGGTTCAGAGCGAGGCCGTAAACGCCACCGGGGAACTCGATCATCTCATTGAGCATGACATCGCTGAGGCCTTCAATCTTGGCGGCGCCGTCGCCGATTTCACGGACGATGCCCACATTGGACTTCGTGACGGCGGTCTTGAGGCCGGCGATTTGGGATTCGATCTCTTGCAGGATGTTGCTCATGGGATGTGGAGGGGAAAAAGCTGAAGACTAAATGTGAAAGGATGAAATCAGGCGGCGAGGGAGGCGGCGAGGCCTTCGAGGCGTGCTTTGACGCTGCCGTCCCAGACGTCGGAGCCGACTTTGACGCGGATGCCGCCGAGGAGCTCGGGGTTCACGCTGAAATCGAGGGTGAGCTGGCGGCCGTATTTCTTCGAAAGGCTGGCCTGGAGCTCGGTCTGCGTCGCGGGGGTGAGCGCGGAGGCGCTTTCCACCAGCGCACGCTGGCGGCTGACCTCATTGGCGACGAGGCGGGCGAAGGCATCGAGCATGCCGATGTAACCACGCGGCTTGCTGCTGGCGACGCCGCTCACCACGGTGCGCACGCGGGACTCATCGAGCTTTCCATCGACCATGCAGGCGCGGAAAAGCTGGCGGGAGGTGCGGCGGGCTTCCTTGGAGATTTTCATCGGAGCAGTTCTCGGTTCGCAGTTCTCAGTTCGCGGTTAAGCGGAGACTTGGGCGGCGGTTTCTTGGTTGAGACGAGCTTGATCGTCGGAATTGAGCACTTTGCCGGTCACGCGGCTGGTAGCGTCGGCGACCATGCGGCCGAACTCGCGCTTCAGCTGGGACATGAGCTGCTCTTTTTCGAGTTCAGCAGCCTCACGGGCTTTGGCGAGGATGGAATTGGCAGAAGCCACGGCGTCCTGCTGACGGCGCTCCTGGAGGGCTTTGGAGGCTTCATCAGCTTCCTTCACGAGGCGGGCTGCATCAGCCTCCGCCTTGTCGAGGATGGCCTGGGCGTTCTTGGCGGCCTCAGCGGCATCCTTGGTGATCTTTTCGAGCTTGGCCTCGCCATCGGCGATGCGCTGACGACGCTGCTCCAGCATGCCAAGGATGGGGCCGAAGGCGTATTTCTTCAGGATGGAGAAAACGATCCAGAAGATGATCACCTGAGCGAAGAACTTGGGCCAGGCGAGGCCGAATTTCTCGACGAGCGCGTCAACTTTGCCGGCGGCAAGGATGGTGGGCAAGCTGGTGATCATAGGCGGAGCAAAATGGATCTGAAGACGAACAAAATGGTGAGAGAAACGGGGTGGTGGCGGACCGCAAACGCGATCCGCCACCGGAAGGCGAATTACAGACCGCCGAGGTAGGCGATAATGCCGAGACCTTCAGCGAGGGCCATGGCGATAATGCCGAGGGTCAGGATGTTACCGAAAGCGCCGGGGTTGCGACCGACGGCTTCCACAGCCTTGGAGCCGACCATACCGACGCCGAGGGCGGCGCCAGCACCACCGATGGCCATCGTGAGGTTACCGGTAAGGCCAGCGGCAGGGGCGGCGTGAGCGGCGGCTTCCTGGGCCATGGAGATGAGTTCCATTGTCATAGTGTGTTATCGAGTTGGGTGTTGGTGTTGTGTCGCCTGCGTCCACACGTTGCGCATGGTCCCGCGGGCAAATTCAGAGATTAATGATGCTCGCCCTCCTCATGACCGTGATCGTCATGGGTGGTGGAAAGCTGGATGTAAACCGAGCAAAGGAGAGTGAACACGATGGCCTGCAGCAGGCCCACGAGCAGCTCCATGAAGTAGAAAGGAAGCGGAAGCGCCACGCTGCCAAGGAAGCTCATCACCGGGCCCTTGGAGTTCATCATGTCGCTCATGATGTGGAGCACGTTTTCGCCAGCGAAGATGTTCCCGAAGAGACGAATCGAGAGCGTCACCGGACGGATCACGATGGAGACGATTTCGATCACACCGACGAACATGAACACGAGCGCCACGATCAGGCCCATCACGCCTTTCAGACCGCCTTTCGGGCCAAAGGTATGAACGATGAAGCCCCAAACGCCCACTTCTTTGAGGGTGAGAAAGATCCAGACCAGGAACGCGGAAAGCGCGATACCTGCGGTGGCATTCAGGTCAGCCGTCGGCGGACGCAGAAGAGGATCGTGAGCCGCTTTCACGGAGAGAAAGCCGGTCGATTCACCCCAGCCGATGGTGCCGACGCCCGGAAGGAGGCCGAACCAGTTCGAAACGAGGATGTAGATGAAAAGCGTGCCGAGCAGCGGGAAGGCCAGCTTTGCCTGCTTTTCGCCGACGATATTCACCACCTGGCCGTAAAGGAACTCGATAACGAATTCGAAAAGGTTCTGCGCCTTGTGCGGGATGAGCGACATGTTCTTCGTCGCCTTACGGGCGAACCAAAGCACGATCCCGAGCACACAAAGCGCCACGAGCGTCGAGTTCGTCATGAAAGCGAGGAAACCTTCCTTCGCGAACAGCTCCGCCGCCTTGCTGCTCACATTGGCGAGCACGGGAGAGAACGGGGCTGGTTGGGAAAACAGAATCGACATGGTCGTAGGGTCCTCCGGGGACAGGATGGATAGGGTCTCGCCGGAATAGCGGGGCCGCATCTAACAAGTCCGGATTGGCGTGGCAAGCCCTTTTGTGAAATTTTTCACAAAGTCGCCGGAGGCCCGGTTTTTCAGGCTTCCGAAGCATTTTACGGTAATGTGATCACTCCTCACTCGAGGCCTCGGCGATGGCCATGGAGGCCTCGCGGGCCTCTTCCTCTTCTTCGAGCTTCTTTTCCTGCTCGCGAGCCTTCGCCAGAGCTCCGGCGAGGAGGCCGGTGGGCACGGCAACGAATCCGAGACCGCAAACGAGCACGACGGAGGTGAAAAGACGCCCGCCCAAGGTGACCGGATACACATCGCCGTAGCCAACGGTGGTGAGCGTGACCACGGCCCACCACATGGAATCCGGCACAGACGAGAACTTGTCCGGCTGCGCCTCGTTTTCGAAGTGATAAATGCCCACAGAAGCAAGGTAGAGCACGACGAGGGCCGCGCAGCCAAAGAGCACGAGCTCCTCCTTGGCAATCATAAACGCATGGCGGTAGCGCCGCGCGGCCTTGCTGTAGCGGGTGAGCTTGAACAGCCGGAAGAGCCGCATGAGCCTCAGCGCCCGGGCGCTGCGCAGATCCAGCCCCACGCTGAGGAAGAAGGGCGCGATCGAGAGCAGGTCGATAAGACCGTAAAACGACAGCGCGTAGCGCAGCATCGGGCGCGAGAGAAAGCATCGGGCGAGGTATTCCACCGTGAAGATCGCGATGCTGACCACCTCGACCAGATTGAGCCAGTAAAGCTGCTGATCCGAGAGGTTTGGCATCGTCTCCAACGCCAGCGTGACCAGATTGATCACGATGATGACCTGCAGCATGACATCAAGCCAGCGCCCGAAGTGAACGTGGCCGTTTTCGTCTCTGCGGATCATGGTGGAGATGCTGGGTTCACGCCCATTCGAGCGTATACATGTAAACGGTGGTGGCCACAAAGATGAAAGAGCCGACGATGAAAAACCACCAGCGCATGCCGGTTTTGAAAACGAGGCCGATACCGGCAAAGAACAGGCTCAGCGCATAATAGACCCCCGCCAGGGAGAAGTAATCCCCTGCGTTGTTGGCGTGGCTTCCCTCGTCGAATTTCACCTTGGCCTCCTTGTACTTCTCATCGCTGCCCGCGTACATCGCCTGGTAGTAGTCCGGGCTGAACTCCTTTCGCTGCACCAGCAGCAGCTCATCCTCCGGGATGCTTTCCAAACCGGAGTCTTTGAACTCCTTTCTCGATTCCTCGGGCAGCCCTAGCGCCGCATACGCTTCGTCACTAGCCTGGCGGAGATAGAAAACAGCCGCCTGATGCAGGAGAAACTCGCGATCCGCATGATCCGGCGGCAGCAGCTGCGCCCGCCAGATCATCTGCATGGCCTGGAGGTTCACATTGTTGTCATGCGTGATGATCGCATTCGCCAGACTGGCCGCGTCCGCGGCTTGCGTGGAGATCGTGGAGGCCTGGCTGTAGGCCTCCAGCGAGGCACCGTCCCACAGGCCGCCTTGATGGCTGGCGATACCGGAAAAGATCGCGCCGAGGCCCAGCAGAATGGCCGTGCACAGCTCAAAGAGCTCGATGGAGGCCTGCTTCTGCTCCGCAGCCTCCTCGGCGGCCTCAAACTTCTCCAAAGCCACCCGCGCATCCACCGCCGCGGCTTCGGCGGCCTTTTCCGCATCTTCAGCGGCATGCTCGGCCATTTGGGCGGCCACCCGCGCCTCATCGGCGTCCTCCACGGCCATGTTGATCTGCTGCGTCTTGCTTTCCTCGCTCATGCGCGGCGACTCATGGCGGTGCCCGCCACGAACGCAACCGTGTTTTGGCATGCGCACTGCTTCGAAAAAGGGGCCCGATGGAACCCACCCGCATCATTCCCATCACCACTTCACGCCCCTCGCAACCTGCCAACATCATCCGCATGGAAGCCGATCCCAGCCTCATCCGCCTGGAAACGGTCAATGGTCAGGAGCAGCTCAGCGGAGGCGAGCCCGAGAACGCCCAGCGCTTTGCAGGCGAAGTCCATTACGTCAGCTACTACGCCACAAGGCTCGCCGAAACGCTCGGCATGCGTCGTCTCGAAGCCTGCATCCTCGAAGATCGCGATGGCCAGACTTCCATCGCCGCCGGAAACCATGCCGGAAGCTGGCGTGGCTCCATCCAGACCACACGCCGCTCCATCAAGCAGGTGCTCGAATCCCTCGGCAAATAACCCACCACCGCGCTGATGAGCCTCGATCCTGTCATTTCGGCTGCGGCCGCGTTGCAACGCCTCGACGGCGTCGCGGGCGTGCTTCTTTTCAAAGGCCGCCACACCATCCACCGGCAGATGCCCTTCTCCGAAACCCGTGCCGAGGAGCTGCGCGAGCGGCTGGAGGAAATGCTCGCCGGTTACCGCCAGGTCCGCCGGCGCATCCGCCAGATCTACCTCGAATTCGACGGCGGCGTGCTGCTCGTCGTCGCCAGTGATGAAGTCGCTTTGGTGTTCTTCCTCACCTCGAAAGCCGATCCCGATCTGGCCGCCAGCGCCGGCTCCGTGCTCATCAGCGACCACGCGGCGGCCCTCGCGGCAGCTTCGATCGAGGCCAAACCAGCCACCAGCACCCCTGGCGGCATCGAAGAGCTCGTCGTCACATCACCACGAGCCCTCACGCAGATCACCGAGAAGGCCGAACCCGTCGTGAACCAGTGGGGCAACGTGCGCAAAGCCGTCGAAGGCCTCCTCGGCAAAGTCATGGGCCGCGGACAGGCCTCACGCCTCATTGACCGCACCTTGGAGGCCATGCCTTCCCAGGACCCCTACCGCCTGCCGCCGGCCGAAGTGCGCAAACTGGCCGCCGCCATCCTCGACCACGTGCCAAACACCGCCAAACGCCGCCAGCTCCTCACCGAACTCGAAGCCAGCCTCGCCGAACTTCAACTCTAAACGTCTTTCCCATGCCCTTGATCCGCCTGCTCATCATCCTCGCCGCCGCCATCGGCTGTGCCGCCATCGCCTCCGCTCAAGACGGCTCGAAAGTCGAATCGAAGCTCGATGTCATCATCAAGAAACTGGACAAGATCGAGAAGAACACCGCGCCCAAAGCCGACGCGCCTGCCGCAGCCGTGGCACCAGCACCTGTGGCAACCGCCGCCAAGGCGGAGATCGAAGCGGTGCAGCTCAATCTGAACCTCGTGTGGATGGTCCTCACCGGGGCGCTCGTGTTTTTCATGCAGGCCGGCTTTGCGATGGTGGAGCTGGGCTTCGCGAGAGCGAAGAACAGCATCAACATCATCATGAAGAACTTCCTCGACTTCTGCATCAGCGCCCTCGTCTTCATGTTCCTCGGCTTCGGGCTCATGTTTGGCACGAGTGCCGGGGGATGGATCGGCACGGACAGCTTCTGGCTCTCCAGCCATGCCGCTGACGACAGCTTGTGGGCCTTCTGGTTCTTCCAGGTCGTCTTCGCCGGCACCGCCTGCACGATCGTCTCCGGTGCCATGGCCGAGCGCACCAAGTTCGTCGGCTACCTTATCTATGCCGGACTGCTCGCGGCCATCGTGTACCCGCTCGGCGGCCACTGGGCCTGGGGCAGCTTTGGCGGCTCATTCGGCGTCGGTGGGGCCAAAGGCTGGCTCGAAAACCTAGGCTTCGTCGATTTCGCCGGTTCCACCGTGGTGCATGGTTGCGGCGGAGCCTGTGCCCTCGCGGGCATTTTGGTCGTCGGAGCAAGGCATGGTCGCTTTGCCAAGGATGGCACGCCGCGCCTCATCGCCGGTCATAACATCCCCATCGCCGCTCTCGGTGTTTTCATCCTTTGGTTCGGCTGGTTTGGCTTTAACGCCGGCTCCACCTTGCTCGGCAATGGCACGATCGGCCGCATCGCCGTGAACACTACCATCGCTCCCGCGGCCGCCGCCTTGTCCGCCATGATCTCGATGTGGTTCGTGCAAGGCCGGCCGGATGTCGGCATCACGCTCAATGGCAGTCTCGGCGGCGCGGTCGGTGTCACTGCCTGCTGCGCGAACATTTCTCCCGCCTCCGCCTTCGTCGTCGGCCTCATCGCGGGCATCATCACCACCGTCGCCACCATCGCGCTGGAGCGTCTGCAAATCGACGATGCTGTCGGTGCCGTGCCGGTGCATCTCTGCAACGGCTGGTGGGGCACGCTCTGCGTGGCCTTGTTTGATCAAGCCGGCTTCAACGCGCAAAAACTCGGTGTGCAGGCTCTCGGCACCTTCAGCGTCACCGCCTGTGCGTTCGTCATCTGCCTTGGCATCTTCAAGCTCGTGGACATGCTCGTCGGCCTACGCGCCAGCGACACGGAGCAGATCGACGGCCTCGACTTCGCCGAGCACGCCGCGAACGCCTACCCGGACTTTCACACGACCGAGCAGGCGTGATCGTTTACTTCAGTGCCGCACGCAAAACAGGCTCAAACACATCCGCCTGGCGCATGAAGCCCAGATCCGTCGCGTGTGAGGCATCATTCGCGCCTTCCGCATCCGTGCCGTAAAGCGCATCGCCGCTGATGTAGCTCAGATTCGCCACTTTCTCGGCCTTGAGCTGCTCAAAAGCCGCCTTCAACGCCGCGTGGTTGTCATCGTGAAACTTCGCCTTCGCCGGTGTGATCCACGAATTCGTGAAGCGACGGTCCTCGACGAGGATGATCGGCGTCGTGGCATGCTTCGCACGCAGTTGCTTCACCAGCGGCACGCACTTCGCCGTGATGTCCGCCGGGCCCATGTTCGGGCTGCAATCGATCACGATGGCCGCGGCATCCAGTTCATTGAGCAAATCTCCCACCGCCGCGTCCATCTTGCCGTTGCCGGAGAAGCCCAGATTGATCACCGGACGCTCCAGACGACGCCCGAGGATCGCCGTGTGCACCATGCCGGGGCGTGAGGCATTCGCGCCGTGCGTGATCGACGTGCCGTAAAACACGATCGGCTTCTCACGCGGCTTCAGCCCTTCAAACTTCGCCTCCTTCGGCACACCAATCTCCAGCTTGTCGATGCCATTGTAGAGCGGCAGGTAGGCTGCGAACTCATGCTCGCCCGGCGCCAGATCGCTGATCATGACCGCTTCGACATGCTGCTTGTCCGGCTTCGGACACGCTACCCAGCGCCACTGGCCTTTTTCATCGCGAGCATACAGATCGAGGCCGCTCACGCCTGTCGCCGGCATCGCCGGAAGGGCCAGATTGGACTTCGCGAGGTCGTAGCGGCAGAAGATCGCCTTCGCGTCCGATTTGAAGCGCACCATCATCCCGGCCGAATCGCGACTCAGGCCCCAAACCGTCGGCGTGACCGTCTTTTGCGCTTTGGCCGGAAAGCGGTCAAACCAGCGCAAACGCTCCTGATCGCCCCATCCGCGGCCTTCCACGCCCCAAGTCGTCACATCATGCCAAACCGCATCCGCGGGCACTGTGGGGCCTTTGGGCTTCGCCGGAGCCTTCGGGGCCTGCGCGAGGGCCAAACTGGCGGTGAAAAGAGAAAGCAGAAACAGGGCTGGTATCTTCATGGGCTCCAGCAAACGCTCCTCGTGCCTTCTTTATGCACAAACCTCCTGCTCAGCAGGAGTAAAAATGGAGGCGAGGGCGGGAATTGAACCCGCGCATCGCCAAGGGGTTGTTTAGTGATGTTTGAGGATGTCTTAAACCGTTGATTTCCAAGGAAAAGGGAGGTTTCCGAATTTCGCTGGACTTCCCGAAACAAGGTCGGATGTTCTTACTCTGGTTCTTACTTTTCTTCTCGCATGGCATCCGTCTGGAAACACCCCAATTCGCCATTCTGGACGGCGTGCTTTACCGACCTTGATGGGAGGCGAAAAAAGCGCTCCACGAAAGAGACGAACCGCAGGAAGGCAGAGAAGCTGGCGGAACAATTTGAGGAAGCTGCCCGAAAACGCCGGACTTTTAGCCAGGTGCGCACGGTCCTCCAGGATCTGCACCGGGAGATCACTGGAGAGGAGCTGAAGTCTGTGACCGTCCGGGAGCATGTGAAAAACTGGCTGGCAGAGAAGAAGGACGAAACAAAGCCTGCGACCATGCACTTCTACGACGCCTCAAGCACGAAGTTTCTCGATTTCCTCGGAGAGAGGGCTGACCAAGAAATCTCCCTGGTCACCCGAGGAGACCTGATCGGCTACAGAAAGGCTCTCGCCACCACCCTGTCTTCCACGAGCACCAACCATCACATCAAGTGCGCCCGAATGATGTTCAAGATGGCAAGGAGGGACGCCCTGATCGCAGAGAATCCAGCCGAATTTGTGGAGCGGGTCAAAAAGAAGGGAGGCTATGAGCGCAGGCCTTTCACGCAGGAGGAGATTCGGAGCGTGCTGGCTCAAGCTGACGAAGAATGGCGCTCGATGATCTTGTTTGCTCTCTACACCGGGCAGCGACTGTCTGACGTGGCAGCATTCACTTGGTCACAGGTTAATCTGGAGAAAGCTGAAATGCGCTTCGAGACGGCCAAGACAGGACGACGCATGATCATTCCCATTGCTTCGCCTCTGCTCTCGAATCTGAAGTTGCTGCGCAAGAAGGATGCTGGCAACGGCCCCATCCATCCTCGTGCTGCAGCCACCTTGAACAAGAACTACAAAACGAGCACTCTGAGCAACCAGTTCGCCAATCTGCTCGCGGCAGCAGGGCTTCGCGACAAGGTGAGCCACAAAAAGGAGAAGGACGGGCGCACTGGAGCCAAAACCGGTGCCCAACTGTCTTTCCATAGCTTGCGTCACACCGCTGTCACGCTGCTGAAGGAAGCCGGGGTTCCTCATGCTGTTGTTCAGGAACTCATCGGACACGACAGCGAGCAGATGTCGGAACACTACACTCACGTTGGCAGCGAGGCCCTGAAGAAGGCGGCGAGCGCACTGCCTGATGTAACCACGCTTTGATCATGGCCTCCAAGTCATCACCCACATCCAAAGAAGTCCATGAAGAACGCAATGATTTCATGAAGGACCTGGTTTATCGAGATGGATGGGTTGAGCTTCACTTTGTCGGCAACACCAAAAAAGTTGACCCAGTGGGATTACCCGATGGAAACCTGATTGCGACGCTGGGTGGATACTCCCTGTATTCCGGGGACGGCGAGCCAAGACCACCCAACAAGAAATTTGCCACCTTAACTCGATCTGATGCCGATGTGATCTGCAAACTTCTTGCCTCAGGGATATACTGCATGTTGATCGCTGATAGTGGGAGCAAGAGGCCATCAGATGGATTCATGGTGAAGTATACCGATTGGGTCACTGCTCAGCACCAACTCAAGACATGTGACATCGCAGCAATACCTGCGCTGCAACTAGAAGCGAAAACTGGATTCTCCCATTCTGTCGGTGTCCTCAGGCTATACAAACGGACCAAACTTACCTGCACTCACATTTTCTACCGCCCATGGGCTAGTCATGTTTGGTCAATTACGGCAGGCCAAGTTCGCGAAGCCGATGTTCACGAAGCCGATGTTCAGCCTGCCTTACATGATGATGCTTCAAAGATTTGGCGCCCAACTTCATTCAAAACCTTCCCATTGGATCAGAAGCACAAAAGACTACTGCTCATTAGCTTCTTCGCCGGTTTCTGGAGAAGTCAGAACCTGATCAAAAATAGCAAAAAGTGTGCACAAACGATTGGTGATCTGCTTGGCGATAGTTCCATCCGACCGAGTGCAGTAAGCGCTGATCTCGCCGAAGCAGGTTGCCGCCCTCTATCCCCTTCCTTGGCCCTTCGCCTCTTTCGCGAGCTTATCGCCGAAGCGCGCTCACTACTCTCCAAACGCACTCGCCCTGTGTCGAGAAACCAGACGTTTGTCCTGTTGCTTGCAATGGTGGAGCCTGAGCTATTCAGCTCAGAGCTTCTAAAGGATTTCATCAACAAGGACTGATGCCCCCCGTGCTTTGTGAAGGTCACGTTAGCCTTCGGAGTTGGTTTCTTGCAGCAGATGACATTTGCAAGACGCTTTGAGGCCATGGCTTGTTGAGCGCTTTGATTTGTGGATAATGTCCTCGGCGTCATGAAGAACGACGCCAACAACAGCCAAACACAAACATCGCCATCTATCCGCCCGGAATGGCTCCAGTTGCCAAAAAGCGGCCGACGCTGCCCAATCACAGGGCTCTCTCGCTCGAAGCTGAATGAACTCGTGCTGCCCACTCAAGACAACAGGGGCAAGCCGCCCGTGCTCAGCAAGTCGCTGAAGTCATCAAAGTGGGCGAAGCGCGGGATCAGGCTTTACAATGTCGCTTCCTTGCTGGCCTGGATCGAAGCTCAATAAAACCACAGGAGGACTGAAAAATGAGTGCTCCAAATGCACCATATAAAGCGGAGGCGGTTTCGGTGGAACAGGTGGCCCGGATGCTATCGGTCAGCCAGAAAACCATCAGGCGTCTTATCGAGAAGGGTGAACTCAAACCCATCCGGGTTCTTCGGTCTGTGCGCATCCCAATAAAGCAACTCCGAGCGATCATCTATGGCCCTCCGGAGTGAGTCCGACACATAGCCTGGAATGGACACTTTTGGACAACTTTGGCCTCCTTTCCCTCAGCCCATTATGAGGGCGTTTCAACTCCCGCACCAAGTCTGCGCTGCCCGGGTTTGGTGACACAACAAGGCAGCACTAAGTAAAATGACAAATACAATTGAATCCCCAACGTCAACCACGTTTGACACCCCCACAGTGGAAGCGCCCACAACGGTTGCTTCTATCAAACACACGGCATCAAACTCTGATGCACCCACACCACTCGCCAAAGATGACGGTCAGTTCGTTATTCTCAAGCCCGGCGAGACATTCAAACTCAGCGAAATCCGAGAACCCTATAAGCCACTCACGTCTGAAGAACTCGCAAGCCTTCGTGCGAACGAGCGCATCATCGAGAAGGGTTTGGAGACTTTCATCGACGTTGGGACTGCGATGGCCACCATTCGCGACGGTGGACTCTTTAGAGCGACACACAAGTCGTTCGAGGAATACGTCAAGGACAAATGGGATTACACCCGACAACGGGCATACCAACTCATCAGTGCCTCGGATTTCCACACCAAACTCGCAAGCCGGAACAGCAAAATGAGCAGGATCACCTCCGAGCGCGCTACTCGCGCATTAATGACCGTCCCCAACGACCGACTGGCCGACGTCCTCGATGCCGTGCTGGCGGAAGGAGAGCCTACCGCTGAACGCATCGTCCAGATCCGCAACAAGATCGCTCCAGCGAAAGCGAAATCCGACACGAAGCAGAAGAAGAAGCCAATGATGAAAATCGAGGTGGCGATCAAAGCGGCGAGCAAGTGGCTGGAGTTTCTCAGCTCATGCAATCCCAACAACCTGGGAAGCGCTCATGCCAAAGAAATCGTCGAGACGCAGACCAAGGTCACCAAAGCCTTCACCAAACTCAAATTCGCAATCTAACCCACAACAAAAAGCCTTCCCGTGGATGCCCTTTGCTGAAGCGGGCAGCAAACACACTTAATATGAAAATACAGAATAACTCTACCCCAGAGGGGAACGTGCTAGCTCTCAAAGAACTTGTCAGGCAATCCCCGCATCCAACAAACATTGATCGCTGGGATTATGTTGATCTCATTTTCGGTGATTCGGTTCTGATGGTCACTGATAGTTTAAATGAAGATCACACTCAGATCTATCGCCCCAAGGGGCTCTTGTTAGACTCCGTATTGGAGGTCAACTTCTTCTGGCCTCTACCGGTGCACCCCAACAAAGGCACTGCAAGTAACGTCATCAACAATCACGACCAGAATGTGCGGATATGGTCCCACGTTCTGGCAATCTTCAACGAGGGTGTCGACCTTGTATCGTTACAGAAACTTGTCCTTTCTGGCGATTTGCCTGTTGTGTCAGTGGTTGCTTCTCCAGCATCGGGTGCCCAAGTTCTTCTGCGAGTGGAAGCGCAATCGCGGGAAGAATGGGAGGTGCAAACAGACAAGATCTGGAAGGTGTTCAACGAACATGGATTGTCGGCTTTAGAAAAGCGCTTTCAGAGCATGGCCATATTGCCTGGATACGACCACACCCGGCCCTTCGGGTTGGTTTATCTAAACGACCGTTTGGCAATGCGATAGTCCAACACTCCCAGCGCAACCGCATACGCCCGATGTGCGGTTGCGCATTCTCTTCACTTATGAGTACCAAAAGCTCATCCAAGATTGGGGCAACTGATGATTGGTCCAAGTATCTCGCTTCACTGAACTGGGGACCTGGGAACCGTGACAAGTCAGCCCACAACGCCTTCCTGAGAGCAGCGTCACTGAACATTGATCCACAAGTCGCCGCAGAGGTGGTGGCAAAGCTAATCCTCGGCAATGGAGGCAGCTACAACAGCGCCAAGCTCCAAAATCAACTGCGGCGTGCTTATGCATTCGTTGGCACTGGCACCGCTGCAGTATCGCCGATTATCAAACCACCCAGCGTCGCTTTCGAGCCAGCAAAACTGAGAGAGTTCGCAAGCAAGGCCGGCCATGTCGATGCCCAGTGGATCAAGAATCACTCACCTGTTGCGCCGGATGAGGTCACAAGTGCAGAATTCCTGAACCACATTTACGAACCTGGAGAGCGCATCCTCATTTTCACCGACCTGCATTCCCAAGGTGAAGTCTTGTTTGAAGCAGGGAGTGATAATCCCGCCATTCCAAAGCTCACTGCCGATGGCGTTTGGTTCCTCGTCAATCCTGTGGACGGCAGAGAGCATCCCAATCCACGTCAGGAGAATAAGATCTCACGGCGTAGCGAAGAGTCCATTACTTCATGGCGCTACCTGGTTCTGGAAAGCGATGTGGCAGATTCAGATCAATGGCTGCAATGCTTGGCTCAATTGCCTCTGAGAATCTCCGCAATCTATACGTCCGGCGGCAAATCGATTCATGCACTGGTTCGCGTTGATGCTTCCTCGAAAGTCGAATGGGATCAAATGCGCAACGAGATCAAACCTCTGCTGATCACGCTAGGTGCCGATGAAGCAGCAATGACCGGCGTGCGACTCTCTCGACTTCCAGGTGCACTTCGCGGTCTTCAAAAACAGCAACTCCTCTACCTCAACCCCTCCCCCAAAGAGATTCCCATTATTCATTTATGAGCACTCAACTTCTAGAAATCACAAAACTTGCAAAGGAACTGGCCGCCAGGACAAGGCCCACTACCACGCTCCCTCCCATCAAAAAAGCAAAGAAGCTGATCGAAATTCCGATGCCGCTTCCAGATCAACTCATCGAAGGCGTGCTTCACAAGGGCTCGACGATGATCTACGGTGGCGGGGCAAAGACCAACAAGACTTTTGCCTTGATGGACATGGGGATCAGCGTGGCAACTGGTCGTGACTGGTGGAATCTCAAAACCGCCAAGGGCAAGGTTCTGTATTTGGACTTTGAACTGCCAGAGGTTTTCTTTGCAAATCGCCTCAACAAAATTGCAGACGAGAAGAAGGTGTCTGCGGAGGAATTGGCAGACCTTGATGTTTGGAACCTCCGTGGTCATGCAACGGACATGTCTGAGCTGACCGAGGAAATTTTGGAAAGGATCAAGGAGACAAAGTATTCCCTGATTATTGTCGATCCCATCTATAAGGTATTGGGTGAGCGTGACGAAAACAGTGCCGGCGACATAAACTCACTGTTGAATGAATTCGAGAAAATTGCTGTGGCATCCGGTGCCTCTGTTGTTGCTGGTCACCATTTCTCCAAAGGTAGCCAGGCAGGTAAGGAGGCTATGGATCGTGTTTCCGGTTCAGGCGTCTTTGCCCGTTCTCCTGATGCGATGGTCACAATCACCAAGCATGAGGAAAAAGACGCCTACACCGTTGAGACCACCTTGCGCCACTTGAAGAGTCTTGATCCGTTCTGTGTGGAGTGGAAATATCCTCTGATGGTGCGCAATTCGAGTCTTGATCCGGGCAAGCTCAAGAAGCCAGGGGCAGCTCAGAAGAAGTTTACTGATGACCAGGTTCTTGACTTGCTTATGGATGGCCCCTTAACGAGCGGAAACTGGAAGGCGAAAGCTATGAGAGAGTTGGGAATGGGAGACGGCACATTTAATGGCTACAAATCACGGCTTGCTTCGGCCCAAAAAGTCCATCAGCCACAAGGGAAAAATGGTCTATGGCACCTAGGACCACCTCTTGTGCAGCAGACGCAGACACCCACTGCACAACCGCCGAAGTAATAATCCTGGTGCAATGCAGGGTGTGCAGCGGCAGCAGTTACTCTAACTGCTGCTGCACTAACTGCACGAGGTTGCATATTTATAGATCATTCAATTCACGGGCCAAATCATGAAGTGTCAGCCGCTGCAAGTTTTTTGCATTTGCCGCTGTACATTCGCCATCCCTTAGGTTATACTATTAGTAATGCCAGTGGAAAATCCATTGCTCAAAGCCAGATGCCGCGAGCCTTGTTTGATTTCAAAGCACCTCAAACCTGGGCAGTAATAATAGCTTAAAAATATGAAACTATCAGCACCCCCATCTTATGAAACGCCTGAGGGATCATTCCTCGGCACAATTCACAATGTTGTCTCGATAACCGACACGAAGCGAGGCGAACCGCGTGAGCATGTTCGTCTTACCATGAAGGTCGATCCTTTACCTCAATATCCGCATCACGATTTTCGCGTGCGTGCTGATTATTACTCAAGCCAGGGAGATGAGCTTTTTCAATTCCTGTTCCGCCTCATGGGACCCGATATTGTAAATCTCACAGACGCCCATGGAAACCTTCTTCCGGAGCGTCTTCATTTGCTCCACGGAAGAAGAGTCGCATTCGATGTGAATTTCGACACAAAGCCAGGTTACACCACGGCTTTTCGGAAGGTGACAAATCTGCGCCCGCTCGACTTAGGGATGTGTTTAGCGGCCTGATTGAAAGAGCCTGTAGAGTTCATTTTCGTGGATTCTACAGGCTTTTTTCTTTGCCAACAAAAGCAGCCAGCCAAGGGTGTGAAAACATTTACACAGGGGTTCAGATTGCAACATGCTTAGCTCCGTGACAAGAGACGCGGTCTCTCAGAACTGGAGTTTAGGATAGAAGGACAGCGCTGATTGTAGAACTCGATGCCAAGTGGAAAGCAATTTGGTAGAATCCTCCAGCAGATTTCGCTCAGACAAAGTCAAGGCGGCCGTCCCGGTTCGAGTTCAGAGCATAGTGAGCACTTCGCGTTCAGAGCCACAGCAGTAAAGGGGGCGCGATTATGGCTGATGTATTTTGCAGATTCGGCGGTAGATCTGACGGGAGTGGGGATGCAGTTTGTGCTTGCCGGGTTGACTGCTGACACCTTCTGCGTGGGTAAAATAGAGTCCATGTCCTGCTTTGTGCACCAAATGATGAAGCCGGCGTTCAGCAGCCGCAATTGGCCCACGATGCCTTCTTCGTCGGTATTCAAGACGCCCTGGAGTTGGCGCGATTGGGCGTTCACCAACCACAACGTGGCACCAGCGGCTTGAGTCGCCTTCAGGAACGCCGTGTGAGCGGCACCGGCTGCCTTCGGCAATGTGGTAAGCAATAGTCCTGTGAGAGCCCGGAGTATGAGACCCCCACACTGCATCAACCAGATTCATAGGAACTGGACCCCACAATCACGCCATCAATCGCTGCGCGACATGATGTTCAATGCTCATTGCAAGAAGTTTTCCCAGAGCTTGGGCACAGACTTCGTCAGCATTTGTGAATTCTGGAGCATCCTTGGACAGCTTGACGAGTGAAAGCACGCCACGCACACGTTCTCCGCCGCAGGGAAATGGCAGCGCAATCATGGAGCGAGTCGTGTTGCCCGTCAGAATATCGACTTTCTTCGAGTGCCGTTCGTCTTCCGCAGCATTGCAGACAATCACGGCGGATTCCATCTTGTAGGCTAGGCTAATGAGTCCTGAGGCCAATGATTGGGATTTACCGATGATTACATGTCCTTTAACTGGGTTATAGACAGCAACTAGGCTCTGACGTTTTTCATCCTCAAGCCAGAGAGTCCCTTCGTCAGCACCTGTTTTCCTTAGGATCGCCTCAAAATGAGTGGCGATACCTTCATCCAAACATCCTGCTACTTCCTGAGGTTTCATGCTGTCCAGAGCGCAGGTGATAGCCATCTGAAGCCGCGCTTTGACGCCCTTGAGCGAATGATCCACCAGCGCAGGTGCCTTTGTATTTGCGCTATCAGAAGACGGTTGTTCGGCATTCGCGCACTCGGCAAACCAAGATGCAGCGGCAAAATCTGTCCCGATCGACATCCGCCAGTGGGCAACGTTTCCATTGGCGTAATCACCCGCCGCAAGACTGCGAATCTCCTTAACAGCAGTCGATGAAAGCGGAGAGATCGTGTTTCCCGGTTTGAGACCAAAAAAAGCCTCGGGATGCTCAGTTCGCACTTCCTCAAGGCCGGCAAAGCTGATCCGTCGTCCGATGCCGAGGTCATTCTTCATCCTTTCACGCACTGGACGCAGCCGATGAGATAGTGCGTCAGGTTTAAGATCTGCTCGCCATATCTTTGCCGCTGTCTCCTGGTTCATATTTAGTGCAATGCGCATCGCCAGAATCGCATGTTCCATCGGCCATTGCTTGGCGGCTTCCACGCACCATTCGGCTATCTCATATGCTGCTTTGGATAGCTCCTTTCGGTCTATGTCCGCTCTTGCTTTGGGGGCATCCGACACATTCTCCTTGATCCATTCCTCGTCGATTCCAGCTTCACGCATCGCGGACACTGCCTTATTTATAGCGTGTCCTTTGGACTTGAGCATGTCAGTGAGCACGCGCCTGGCACGCATGTTAAGGTGCGACATTAAACGTCCGCCCTGTTTCCATTTCTTGAGCAGGTTGGCCGTTGGGTCGGTCGTCAGACACATCTGGACCGTGTTGTCTGCCGCCTCTTCGATGATGGCAAAAGCTGCGGGCCAGCTTCCGAAAACACGCACCAGTTCTGCCAGGATTTTGGCTCGCATGTCTTTGCTGAAAGTCTCCAGTACTTCCGAGGCACGAAGCACCTCCTGAACCACTTGAGTATCGTCTTCGAATAACTGCTGTTTGCCGTGGGTTTCTTCCATGGGGGCCGATTGTTGCCGCAGGTCCGGCAACGGCAAGGCTCCTTTGCCAGAAAAATGCCAAGTATTTCCTCAAGTGCTGACAGTTCGCTTCCTTAACAAGGCAGAGAGCGACCTCGAAGCTCCAGCCAAATCGCTTTCGGGCCGAGATGCTCCCATCACACCACCACACTTATGAAAACGATCCGCCACACACTCATCTCCATCACCGTCAGCTTTGCCTTTGCGGGCATGGCGCACGCCCAACCGGCTTTTTTTCCGCAGCCGGACGCTACTGCATCGAAAACGCTCACCACCTGGCAGCAGGTGCAGGAAACCACTCGGTTGCTCCAAGGTCTCCCTGCCGTCTCGCCTGATCCCCAGGTGCCTGGCAGCTACCAGAGCGCCGAATGGCGTCTGCAACTCGTCTCGGAGCGGTTTGCCTCCATCGACATGCGGGGGGCGGATGAGATACTCCGGCAGCATTTGAAAGAGCAGATCGCCGCACACCGCGCCATGGCACAGGCATTTCGGCTGGCTCGCACGGAGTTCATCCCGGCCCTGCTCGCCACCGTGCCCGAGTTGAGACAGTCTGTCCGGGCACAGGAATTGGCACGAAAGAGAAAATTCGACCTCACGAAGGCCTCCGTCACCCAGGACACACTCGACTTCGTCGCACTCCTCTCAACGGACAAGGCGTTTGTGAGCGAGTCCCGCTGGCTCTCCCGGCAGACAGGTATCATCACCGACGCTGCCGCTGCTTTTCAGCGGTCAGAAGAGCGCCTTCGCTCAGCTCATGCCGCTCATGAGCGCATCGCTAGCCAGCTCGCGGTGAAATACGGCGGTGAGTTCGCCAAAGCGCAGGTCGTGCCCGTCCTCTGGGCTTGGTGATCCACACCTCACCTCGTCGCAGTCTCCTTCCTCCAAATCTTCATCACCATGCACTCACTACGCTCCATCATTTTTGCCAGTGTGGCTGTGCTCGCCCTCACCTCCTGCGAAAGCCAGACCTACCAGGATGGCTACGCCGCTGGCGAGAAAGACGGACGCGAGGCGGGCGAACGAACCGGCTACCGCAGCGGCTATGCGGACGGCACGCTCAGGGTCATCGGTGATGACTGGCTGCCTTCGGTGGGGCTTGGCATCTGTGGTGCCATCGGTCTCATCGCAGGCGTCATCACCCTCAGCCTGCTTTGGGACAGCACCGGACGCCTCTTCATGGGTACACATAGGCTCGGAGTCAGTTTGTGGGAAGAGTTCGACACCTGGCGCTTCAAACGCAACTACACCAGCCAGCTTGATGCCATGCGCCAGCGTGAGCTAGCCGCGTCCGAGGCCCGCGTGCGCATCGAGACAGCGCGGCTGCTCCGCGCCGCCTACCGCAGCCTCAGCGACGAGGACATCCGCCTCCACGTCGAGCACCTCATCCGCACCACCCAGTTAGTCCGCGAAATGCAGGACGGTATCGAAGTCAGCGCCGCCGCCTGCGAGACCGCCCTCGCCCACATCGAAACCCATCCTCACCTCACCTCCGGCCAGAAAGGCCAGCTCATCCGCCACCTTGCCCAGGCCATCCCGCTCACCGCCTGACACCCGCAGCATCACTCCACCCCATCTGAGAAGCGATACGCAGAATTCACACCCACCACCACCATGAACACCAACGACCGACTCAACGCCATCCACGCCGCCCGCACCTCCACCCGCATCGCGGATAAAGGAGAGCGCATCATAGAGGCCAATGCCCAGCTCGTCGCCAAAGACAGCGCCGCCACCAGCCTCGACACTTACCAGCCCGTCTCCCTCTCCGCCGTCTCGTCCTTGGCCGAGGGCAGCGGCGGCAGCTTCATTAGCCGCCTCATGTCCATCCCCATCCGCAAGCAGCAGCGGGAGGACATCGCCAGAGTCACTCACCAGACCACCATCGCGCTCATGGAGGACCGCGCCACCGGCATCAAGCGTGAAAGCCACGCCTACTGGCAGGCACGCTCCGTGCAGATTGCCGAAACCATGGAGGAATATCTCCGCCAGCATCTCCGTGGCATCGAGATCGAGCGCATGGAGCACATCATCCTGTCCATCGAGCAGGCCAGCATCACCTTCAATACCAAGCTCGAAGAGATGGAGGCCCGTCCGCTGCCAGATCTCATCAAAGAAAAGCTCATCACCGCCTCCTTCGCTCAATACGAGCGCACCTGCCAGCGCATCCAGGAGGATGCCCTCATGCAGAAATACCCCGCCAAGCAGATGTGAACGCCTGGTGCAAAGACCTCCATCTCCGCATCTCCCTGTCTTCTCGTCTGAAATTCCCCTTTGTCCCACGGGGTGTGGGCAAAACCCAAAGCACCAGCGGCTCTCAGCGCCGCCGGTCAGGCCGGGACTCCGTGGTGGGAGTCCCGGTCTCTTTCCGTAGCTTCGATTGGCAATCGAAGTCCCAGAACAAGCTCAGCTCATACGCGCCCTCTGCGGTGCAGTGTAACTGTCTCTCCGCCTGATTCGACGACGATCCACCTTTCCGGTCTCCTCATCTCCGCGTCTCCAAGTCTGACCCTCTGCCCTACGCCCTCCGCTCTTCGCCTTCGACGCCCTTCCGTGTCTTCCGCGTGTTCCGCAGGCCAAAAAAACTTCCGACAATTCACTCAACTCCACCGCCCCAGCTTCCTCTTCCCCTGTGAAGACGAGATTCGGGCATCCCCCGGCCGCGAGTGCGGCTCTGGGATCGGTGACTGGGCCTCGCCTTCGCAGCCCACCACCACCCACACCCACATCATGGACACCCTCATCTACCTCGTCATCGGCCTCGTCGCGGTCACCGTTGTTAGCCGCCTCATCATGAGCCTCGTCACCTACCTCGCCGGACTTGCCGCCCGCGCCGCCCTCTACTTCGCCAAGATCGGAGCCGCCGCCGTCCTCGTGGTAATCCTCAAGGCCGGCCTCCTCATCCAGGACAAAGTCCAGGAAGCCCGCCAAAACCCCGAAGTCCAGGAGGTCATGGCCTCCTTCGGTGTCCGGTGAGCATGCTGCTCCACCTCTCTTCTTGCCAAAGCACCCTCCGACTTTCACACTGCCATGAAACGCATCGCACATACCGATTCGATGAAAGTCACCTACACCAGCGTCTTCACGGACATCATAGGCTCCACGGAGATTCAGAACCAATGCGGCCCTGAAGCTTACGAAAAGCGGCTCTATCGAATGTTCGATTTGTTCAAAGCCTCGATTCCACAGGAGGCCCGAGAGGACGCCATCAATCCCCGCGCCCACGACCTCATTCGCGACTTGGTGCAAGGGCGCATATCCGGGGATGTGGTGCAAGACACGGGCGATGGCTTTTTTGCCGTCTTTTCCAGTGTGGAGGCTGCCGTCACCACCGCGCTCACCTTCCAATGGCTGATGAGCAAAGAAGATTGGGGGGGGGCACCGCTACGTGTCCGCATGGGGCTGGACACTGGGGATGTGACTTTTCAACCAGACCTCGCCATTCGCGAACGGTTCCAGCCAAAGGGCCCCGTGAATTACCGGGCTTCTCGCATCATGGACATCGCAGAAGGTGGTCAAATCCTGCTCAGCCCCACCACGCTGGACGCGGCCACGATGCGCTTTACGCCCAAATTGAGCCTTCAAGATGAAAGCGGAAAAGTTTCTGATCTCGAAATCGCCTTTCAGCGCTGGGGCTACTACCGCTATAAGGGAGACGAGAGCCAAGTCCGCAAACTTGGCCCCATGTGTCTCGGCGAGGTTGGCATTGTTGGTATCGCTCCTTTCAATAGGCCGACAGCAGAGAAGTCCGCGAAATGCGTCCCTTGTGATGAAGCCGGTAGTATCATCTCTTTCTGGCAGCCTTCAGTAGGAAAAGAAGTCCCCGGCAGGAAAGGCTGGATCCTCCTGAAAAGACTAGGTGAGGGCGGCTTTGGTGAGGCGTGGCTGGCAAGCGACAATTACGGAACAGAGCGAGTGTATAAGTTTTGCTACGACGAGAAGCGCGTCCCTTCTTATAAGAGAGAGTTGAATAGTTTTAATGAGCTAAAGAAAGCCCATCCAGGCATTGCTGATCGTGTGGTCACAGTCAGTGATTATTCTTTGCATGAAGGAGTGCGCTTCGTTTGCACCGAATATGAAAAGGAGGGGAACCTTCTCCAGTGGGCTTGGCGTCATCATGTTGCCGAAAGCATCGACGAACCGATGCCTGGCGAGAACGACCCCAAGCTTGCCGAATCGCTCGCCAAGGTTGACGTCAAGGAACGCATTCGACTCATGGCAGAACTCAGCCGCACGGTGGAGATGGTAAACACCCTCATCATTCACAAAGACATCAAGCCAGCGAATGTTTTCATTCGCCACGCCACCGAGGACGATGCAAAAACGGCCCATCCTATTCTTGCCGATTTCGGCATCGGAATCTTGGCAGACCCCGAGGCAATGAAAAGCACTGGGAGGTCATTCAGCGCCTTCTCCGACCTCCGAGTGGATGATATTCTCAGCCGCACTGGCACACGCATCTACGCACCTCAGTCCGAGGAAGAGAAGGCTGATCCCAAACCAGCCTGGGATGTCTATTCACTTGGTGTCATGCTTTACCAGATGGCCGTTGGAAACGCTTCAAAGCCCATCGGAATCGGTTGGGAGGACGACGTGCAAGACCTGCATCTGCGCGATGTCATTCGGCGTGCAGTTCAAGTGGACCCAAAGCGCCGCATTCAGACGGCCGCCGAGCTTGCTCACTTGCTCGAAACTCTGGAAGAGCGGCGGGAACAGGCCGCAAACGAGGCAGTCCGCAAAAAGGCTGAAGAGGAAGAGCAAAAACGTCTTGAGGCGGAACAGCGGAAAAAAGAAGCAGAATGCCAAGCCGCCATGGCTCGTGAGGCGGCGGAAATCGCCCGAAAAGCAGAGCGGTATCAAGAGCAACTCCAGTTCGCAACGCAGTCAAAAGCAGAAGCAGACAGACAGAACCAAGAACTGCAGTTGGAAGCCGCTCAAAAACTCGCCGAGATGAGGCAGCGAGAGGCCGAGGCCATGCAAACTGCGAAGGATGAAGCTGAGCGAGCAGCGGATACAGCCAGAAAGGCGAAGCTGGTGGCCGAACGTCATTCCAAAGTTTGGCGACTCGGATCAGCGGCACTCTTCGTCCTATTTATAGCCGCCTGCTTTGCTGGATTTTATGCCTGGGAACGCACTCGTTATGCCGAACACAAAGAATTCGAAGCCAAGGAAGCAGCCACTAAAGCGGAAGCTGCTCGTCAACTCACTCTAGGCGAACGTGCCGATGCTGAGGCGGCCTGGCTAAAGCTGAGTGATTTACTTCCCAAGCTACACCGCAGGATTCAGCAAAAGCAGGACACCACATATCCAGCAGAGTTTGAGGTGGCCTTCCAACTCATCCAAGCACTCGCCTCCTACCCCGAGATTGACTTAAACTCATTCAACAATGATGACCCGAGGCGGGCTGAAATTGTAGAGTTCCAAGCCGATAGATTCACCAATGTGTTGAGTTTTTTGACCGTCGCGATTGACAAGAGATTCACTGCGCATGAGGCCAAGCTCTATCAAACGGGCATAGCAGTTGGTGCAACCGCCGCCTCACGAAAGCTGTTCCACCTTCGCCAAGGCAGCGAGGAGGTCGAAGAGCGCCACCTTAAAACTTTATTCATGTCCATCGTCTGGGGCATGACGTTTGGCAAAGAAATTGATCCTACCCGCCTTGGTGCAAACGAGTTCAAGTGGCTGAGCGAAGGGCTGGCACTCACTTCGCCTATCATTCAGAAAAAAGGGCACCCAGAGTTCTGGCACCGCTATCACGCCCTTTTCATCACCATCTTTGCGCTCCATCTTTATCATAAGACCTTCATTGATGAGGCCTTTATCGGCCCCCCTGCGCTCTCAGAGCCTGCGGTGGAATTGCTCACTCATTTCAAGAAGCCACTATTTGAGACCGCTCTTGAGCATCACCTGCTGGCCAATTCCATCAAGCATCCTGCATGGTATAAATCTGGACGCGTTGTTCATGGAAATGGCGAGCACGGCCAGACTTCCAATCACGAAATGGAAGGATTCACCTCGGCAGTCATTCCATTACTGGAGTGTGCCGTTACTTCAATGCTGGCTGACTTCATCGAAGCAAAACATGCCGATTGGCTGGAAAAATGCCCTCAACGTCTTGATGCGCTACGCTTCTTCTCCGCAGTTCATTTGAGCCAGGGGGCTGATCATAAAGACATTCTCCGGCTGCAAAAGCCTATCGATTACATCCAGACGACAAATGAATGGCTCAAAGGCAGCCAACTCAAGATTTCCACCATTTCGATTCCGAAGGAAACGAAGGAAGCTGGATCCACGCCTGAAAGTCAAAGAAAACTCGCCAACGAAATAAACTCCAAGCTTCTCAAAGGCTCTGACTTTGCCACACTGGCGCGGACTCACTCGCAAGATAGCCGCGCCGAGCAGGGCGGGTCATGGGATTGGATGTCTTTCACGGATATACATCCCTGCATAGCCAATGCAGCCATGATGCTCAAAAAAGGTGGCATCAGTGAAGTCATCGAAATGGAAACCGTATATTGCATTATCACCTGCGAGGACAAGGAGTTCGGCGGCGATGTCTCTGACTTAAACATCATTGATCGTGATCTAGATCTCTGTATCACCGCCGCTCACGCTTACCATCAGAAGGGTCATGCGTTGTCGAGAATTGGCGATCAAGCAAATGCCACCAAAGCCTACGAAATGGCAATTAACAAATCCGCCCTGATTCGTTACCAGTGGTCTCCTTCAAAGGAGGTTGAGAGTGAATGCCTGATGCTTGAGGCGACTTGCCATGAGCATTGCGCCGAAGCAGTAATGCCTGACTTGGCAAAAGCAGCGGACTCAATGCGTTGCGCTGAGACACTTCTGCAAGATCTGCAGAAGGCAAACCCAAGCGCAGCAAGAGTTTGTTTTCAAAAGAGGGAATCGTTGCTTCGCCTGAAGCTTGCTGCATCGCTGGACCAAATCGAGGCTTCGCAGGAAGTAATCATCCAAGAGGTTGATCAACATATGCGCAGTTATGATCTGGAAATCAATACTCTAGCTGCTGAATCAGTGGCTCAAAAAGAAATGAAGTTAGCTAAAGCGCAGTTTGCAGTGGCAGCAGCAATGATTCTTTCCCAAGTTAGCAAAGTCGACTCGAAGGAAATAATCCGATCATGGCTTGATGATGCTTCGCCGGATTTACTGAGCAGATACAGTGAAACCAGGATTGATGAAGACGCCGATTTGTTTTTCAGCTGCTCGTTGCTGAAGAGGGCTTATGTCCAACTTGGAATGCAGGAATTTTACACTGGAATACACTCCTTTTTCTACGACTACTCTGCTAAGGCCGATAAAACGCCTTCACCTGATCAGGTGAAGGATTGGAGCCAGAAACTCAGCGACGCCGTTTGGTACTTGAACAGAGGCAATGATGCAGCCTTTCGCTCGGATATCATCGAAGGTTACGCTTCCGATGAGTTGCAGTTATATAGGCTCCTTGCCATCATTGAGTACGGATATGGCAAACAAGCTGATGCACAGGACAGGCTTCGTTATGCAATGAATCGAGGTGAAGTTCACCGACGAAGCATTAATGCCGACCGTCTGAATTTAAACCTACTGCGTGTTTACATAGACTGGCTGCGAGTTTGTGATCTGAACAAAAAATTTTATGATCCAGAATTAAGTGCCGTGATGGAGAAGGCTCTATTTCTCGGTCGCACGCTCAAAGGACGAGAATTCGCCGAAAATCTCGCTGCTGTTTTTTCCTCCACGCTGTTCACCCGGATGAAGGAGGTTTTTCCCGATCCCGAAAAGACTCTGCCAATTATCTCACAGGCAACTCAAATCCGTAAGTGGATGGGGACTTCTGGGGACGCGCAAATGAGATGTCGAGATTTTGATGTTAATGAAGCGCGTATTCGGGCAACAAGGGGCGAAGTGGCTGCCGCCGAGAGTCTATTTCGTTCAGCCATACTGATTACGTCAACAATGAAGCCTGATGAATCATACTCTGCGGAAGACCTAGCCAAACACACACTTACCTCGCAAGAGCTGCTTCACTCCCTTCTGGTTGAAAACAAAAGCCCGGATGTGGATTCATCTCTGAGGAACTATGTCATTTTTGCCAATGACGCGAAGAGACGCTTTCCTGCGAATGCCGAGATCGCACGGCACTATCAGAACACACTTAACCTGCAGCTCGCAAACCGGGCTCAAAGCCTGCCTCTCATGACAATTTCTGAGAATGCGAAGCAACTCACTCAGCAAGCTGCTCCTACACCCAGCGAGAGCGCGGCATCTGGGCCAGCAACAGGTCAAACTGTGCTCACCAACAATACAGCATCAGTACTCCCAACTGCTGAGGACGAGAAAGTGCCCACAGTAGCTAAGAGCAATTCGATGAGAAGTTCAGACACATTCATGCCAATTCCCTTGTCTGAAGCGCCTCTTCCTGGCCGCTTGTTGCCGGCTCAGCCTACATCTGGGATTGTGGTTTCAGAACCGCCAGTTGGCGCTTCCAGCCAAAGCGCAACTCCCACAGCGAGTGACTTGGAAAAAGATGTGAGACGCTTTGTGGAAAACCACCACAAAAACATCTCAGAAGGAAAACTCGCCAGCTTTGCCTCGGATTTCGCGGAGACTGTGAAACGCACTCACGCAGGAATAACCAAGATCGAAACCCGTGAAGAAATCCGGTTGGAGCAAGAGAATGAGCTTAAAGCCCAACGGCAAATGCTTGAAGCAGTCGATCTAAATGCAGGCGTGCCGATCAAAGTGAAGCGCCAAAGTGATGGTCTTGTCGAGGTGACCTATCTGATGATCTTCGAGTACCTCCAACGGAAAGGCACTCGGGACGAATGCAAAGTGGCAGGACACCGAAAGGTCAGCAAAGTGTTACAAAAAAGGAACGGACTCTGGCTCATCACGGCTGAAACGAGCGATGTCTTTGAAGCTTCCTCACTTCAACTCCCCAATGTTATGCCCATCGTCAAGGAACGAGTCTCGTGGAACAAAAACTATGTCCAAAGCCCTCACTCGAACCCCCAGGAATATGTGAGCGTCGCAGGCTTGCAGGAGAATGCAATCGTCCTCTGTCCTTACACCAGTAAGTTTTTCAAACTTGCCAAACAATAGCAAATTAACCCATGAAGAACATTCTCCCAGCACTCCTCGCACCCATCATCAGTCTGACTGGCTGCACGCTCGAAGACAGCAGACGCCTCAAGCAACAAGACACCAGCGGTATGTCGCGTGAGGCAGCCAAAATGTGGGATGATGGCGTTCAGTTTGGCCCGGTGTCACCGCAGTACCAAGCCCATGCGACGGAGGCGTCGAAAGCTTTTGAGATTGGAATTCCTCCGGCAACCCTACCACCTGCCAGTCGAAATCCGATGAACGGCCTACAAGTCCGATGATGAACCTGATGCACATCCACATGAATCCCATGAAAACCAATTGGATCGCCATTTCCTGTCTAGCCGCACTGCTTGGAAGCTGCACCACCATCCCCTCACGTCCGCTTTCACCCGAGGAACAGTCCTTGGTGGGCATCTGGATGACCAATCAGCGGGTGGACCGTGTGGGGAAGGTGCAGGCGGCGCAGCAGGTGCTGCCGAACCGCCAGTCCCGTCTGATGGCGCATGTGATGGGGCGCGGTCCGGTGAACGCCAGCAGCCGCTGGGAGGCCGTCAATGGCAGGCTGCATGAGACCGGTTTCCTCGGGCGCGATGACTGGTCCACCTACCAGCTCACCAACGGCGGCAACACCCTGATTCTCGATGGCATCAACGGGCGCATCACCTGGGAACGCTACTCCCACAATCCGCATCACCCGCTACAGGATGCCTATGCCGCAGCCGAGGGGGCTGGTGCGCCGGGGGCCGGTTCACCTGGCATGCTGGATTTCATGCTGCTAGACATGAAGAATGATTTAAAGCGGAACGAGGCCCTGGCCGCAGCCGGTGATGAGAAAGCCCAGGAGTATGTCCGCATCTTCAAGCCCCAGATCGAGTATCACGAACGCACGAAGCTGGAGAACATGCGGAACTTTCAGGCCTCACGTCGGCGCTACCCCATCGACTGATGTGGTTACAGTCGAACGCCTGTCTCTGCTTTGCTACAGGCCATGTTTTTTTTACTCAACTCAGGGGTGGAGACTCCCTCTGGAAGGGCAGGAAGCCCCGCTTCCGCCCTTTCCTGACACAGGTGTGATCCGGTGAGGTGGCGGTGCGGTGCTTCGGAACCCACGAACACCACCCACCGCATGAAAACAGCAACACCCTCCTCATCGCAGCCCTCCCGCGTGCTAACGCCGCAGGGCTGGCTCGTCCTCCTCCTAGCCTTGGCCTTTGCCCTCGCACAGGCTTGTCACCTCCATGCACAAACAGAAGCCGCCCGGCATGATCTCCCGCTTTCCCAAGTCAAAGAGCGGGCCGAGGTGGGAGACACCGAAATGATCTTCGAACTGGCTCTGCGCACGAATCAGGGCCGTGGGGTGCCTTACAGCCAAAAGGAAACAATTCTGCTGATGAGTCATGCCGCAGGCAAAGGCCATCTCACGGCCCAGGGCATTTGTGCCATGAATGGATGGGGACGTGAGGTGGATCACGCGCTGGCCTTTCAAACGCTGCAAAAAGCCATGGAGTCAGGCGACCCCACTGCCACCCGGAATCTCGGGCGCTGCTACATGAGCGGCTGGGGCTGTGAAAAGGATGAGAAGCGCGGCTTTGCTCTCTACCAGGAAGCCGCAAAGTCCGGCGATCCCGTGGCATTCTTCTTTCTGGGCGATGCGATGCTGCGCGGAACTGGCATCGAGAAAAAACCGGCGGAAGGTGTCGATCTGCTCGAAAAAGCTGCTGTTGCCGGTCTTTGCCTGGCGATGGAAAAGCTGGCGCAGTGCTATGACGAGGGAACCGGCTGCCTGAAGGATGTCATCCGCGCCGCCGAACTCTACCAACAGGCCGCCGATGCTGGTCTGCCCACTGCCATGCGAGAACTAGGCCGCCGCTACTACAACACCAACCTCGGCGTCACCCAGGACATCCCCAAAGCACACGCTCTCTGGCGCAAGGCCGGTGACCTGGGCGATGCACGCTCACTCGACTGGCTGGCAGAGGAATACCGTGACGGCAAAAACGTGACGAAGGACTTTGCCAAGGCTGAAGCGCTCTGGCATGAAGCCGCCAAGCTGGGACTGCCTGAGAGCCTGCGAGACATCGGCTACGAGTATGAGATAGGCAAAAACACGCCCGAAGACCTCGCCAAGGCGAACACGCTCTACCTTCAAGCAGGTGAAGCCGGAGATGCCGTCGGCTTTCGATGCCTGGCCCACAACACCTGGCATGGCCGAGGCCGGCCCTCGGACAAATCCGAGGCGCTGAAACTCTATTACAAAGCCGGCGGCCTGCGCGATGGCTTTAGCTGGCGTTTTCTCGGCACCTGCGCCGCCACCGGTGACGGCCGCGAGAAAAGCATCGCCGATGCCGAGCAGTGCTTCCTGATGGCCGGTGAATGCGGCGAGCCAGAGGGCTACAATAGCCTCGCTTACTTTCGCTATGAACTCGCCACACCACCTGATCACGCCAAGGCGTGTGAGTTTTACCTTAAGGCAGCCGAGATGGGAAATCTCAATGCCATGGGCAACTATGCCGACAAGCTCATGGAAGGCGTCGGCGTGCCCAAGGATGCCGCGAAAGCCGTCGAGTGGTACAGTAAAGCCGCCGGCCAAGGTCATGTGCCGGCGATTCTGAAACTCAGCCGTTGCTATGCCTCAGGGCGCGGCATTGCCAGGAATCTGGAAAAGGCAGCTCAACTGCTCACCATCACCGACGAGAACAACATAGCCGAAGCCACCTTTGAACTGGCGAACTGCCACGAACAAGGCCTTGGCGTACCAGCCGACGCCGCCAAAGCCCGCGCCCTCTACGCGAAAGCTGCCTCTCAAGGCCATGCCGCAGCGAAGGCAAAGCTAGAAGCCTTGGCCGCCCAGTAAAACGCCACGCTGAAAACTTGGCACAAATTCACTCAACTCAGCCACCCAAACTCCCTCTAGCTCAGTGAAAGCAAGCATGACGCGTGCTTCTCCAACTCAGCCCACACCCATCATCACCGTGAAAACGATCCGCATCACCTCCCTCCTCATCGCCGCCGCACTCACAAGCTGCGCTGGCCCCATGCAAAACGGCAGCTACCCTTCCTACAGCTACGCCAATACCGGCAACCGCTACAGCGATGGCCCGAGCAGCTACTACTCAACGCCCGCTGACCAGCCTCAAATCAGCCGAACCGACATCGCAACAACGCAGTCCTCCTACACCAACACCGACGGCTCGACTGCTGATGAGGAAGCCACAGCCGTAGTGTTGGGTGTTGGAGCCGCTCTGCTGTTTGGAGCCCTCTTTGGAGGAGGTGGCTTCAGCAGCGGCTCATCCGACGATGACACCCAGATGCAAGAAACCTTCGCCCGGCAAAAAGCCAACCGCGCCGCCTACTACAGCGGCCAGCAGGAGCCTTTCCCTGGTGAGGGGAGGTGAGTCTGAATTAGCTCCATCACCAGCAACATCGTTGTTCCAATCTGAGGTCCGATCTGCTACAATCATCTGTAAATCGAGCGTGGTTCCTGGGCTACCAAACAGGTCAGAACACCCTGAAAACCAGACACATCCGCTCAGGATTTTGTACGCTAGTTACCAGGAGACTTTCTTCTAAAAGAGGTTCTGAATTTCGTTCAGTGTCACCTTTTCCTGGTCTTCCAGCGTTTCTCGACCTCTTCAATCAAGTCGGAGTATGACACCCCCATGCCATCGGCGAGCATCTGGCCGATTAGAATTGAGATGTTCCTTTTGCCGGCTTCTAAGTTCACAACGCCGGTTCTCCCCACGCCAGACTTCTCCGAGAGCTTTTTCTGCGACATCCCTGTGCGCTCCCTGGCCTCCTTGAAAACATCTCCAAGGATTTCAGCATAGAGCTCTGAGGGGGACTTTGCCACCCTGCGACATTATGACTTGAAATCGGCACCGGGGATGTCCGTATTAGGACACATGAAGCCCTGGCACTCCGCACCTCGCAAGAAACACAGCTATTTCCTCCGAATCCTGCCAAAAGCTGAATCGACCCCTTTTTTTCTAAAAACGGTTTTCGTGATCCTCATGAACTGAACCTCCCGGCAGCAATCCCCCCCCCGCGATTAGCATTAAGCGAATAAACCGCGTTCACAAACCAGCCAAAGCAACCATCCACCCGCTATCTCTGCAAATGAGCCTCCCTGAAACAAACAAACCCACGGTTCAAGGCATCAAGACCAAAATCTGGATCACGATGGCATTGGGAGCGATCTTTTGTGCAGTGCCTTTCGTCGGCTTTATCATGTGGGTTCTATTCATTCCCGTGGTGATCATGACTGGGAGGTGGAGTTATTCCCTGATTGGTTTGGGTGAGACGAAAAAGGCAATTCTTCATCTAATTGCCACCGTGTTATTCATACCCCTGGCATTCGTAGTCCCCATAATCAGCACTAGCCTCGCAAGCGATTTAATTTGGCCCTCTGCGACAACGCAGCCTCAGAGTTCTTCTGGATCATCTTCACCTTCATCGCCAACGAAGGATATACAACAGTCCGACCAAGGCTCCATAAGTGCAGAAGCAACAAAACGGACGTGGTCGAAATTTGTGATGGTGCTTGGGGCGTTGGGCGACTTCAATAACACAAACACAATGCTCTCTCTTGAGGGTAAATCCCATCTTTCCGCAACGGGAACATTGGACGTTGCGATTGAATGCTTTGATACCGTAGCGAAAATCAAGACTGAGGGCGCAGATCCAGAGTTGGCAATCTTCATGAAAAGCTTCTCGGAGGAAGGCGTGGATGTCTTCGCAAAGATGAAAAACCTTGTGATTTTGGGAGCGAATGTGCAAGGGAACGTTTCTCAAGAGGATGCAGCATCATATGTGCAAGCCTTGAAGTCTCTGACAGTAAGGATGGCCGTGATGGATCAACAAGTGAACCAGATGCACAGCAAGCTGAATGAAAAGTATGGAGGAGGATTTGACTCCCCTCCAAAAAAACAGAGCTGACCCCTCCCCCTCAGAAGCTCTTCATCGCGGGTATAACAGAATGAAGCCGGAATTCATCTCCAGCTCATTCAACCCAAACACCCACCCTCATGAAGAAAGCCATCGCCCTCCTCTACCTGATCGTCGCGGTTCAGACATTCCTCATCATCGTCGCCTTCAAATTTGGCGCTGACTCGATGCGGGCTGCCTTCCGTTATTCGCAGGAGTCCATCCTCGAAATCTGCGATCAGCGTTACGTCCAGAAGTAGCGGCAACCCACGAGCAAGATCACATCATGTCTCGTCCACGCCACTACTCACCGACGATCTCGCGGTTCCTTGTCTCCGTCCTGTATCACGAATCAAAGCATCAGAACATCCCCATGACCAAACTAACGGATAAACTGCTGCTTACTGCCCTTCGTGGTTCCCCAGGATGGATCAAGGCCACCACACCGAGACTCGCCGACGAAAACACCCCTGACAATCCTGCGCTGTCCAAAGCAGCCTAGAACCAGCTCCCAAACCACACGCGCAAGCCAGGCCATCACGGTCTGGCTTTTTTCGTGTCCACATCCCACCACCAGCACACAACACCATGGCAATCAAACTCAGCGCCAACTACAGCAAGAAACTCGGCCTGCCCCAATTCAGCAGCCACAGTTTCAGCGCCTCCGTCGAAATCGAACTGACGGACATCACCCAGGCCGAGGCAGAGATCCAAAAGCTCTACCAACTCCTGCAGCACTCCGTTGACCAGGAAATCCAGAACCCCGGCTATATCCCGGAAGGCACTGGATCGAATGGCTCCAACGGCCACCACAACCAGCCCCAGAACGGCCGCACCTATCAGATCAGTGGCAACCGCCGTCCCTACCCCAATGGGAACAACGGCCAGCGCCCCCAGACCAAACCGCAAGGCGAGGTCTGGAACTGCACCCCCGGCCAAAAGGGATTCATCCAGCGCATCGTCAACGAGAACCAAATGCAGATGCAGGACGCTGAGGAGCTCTCCCAGCAGCTCTATGGCATCGGCGTGAAGGAACTCGACAAGATGCAGGCCAGCCAGGTCATCGAAGAATTGCTCACCAAGGCGGGCAAGTCACCGAAGCAACACCGCTGGCAGCAACGTCAACCCCACACCACCCAACACGCAGCATGAACCCCACCGCTGAAGCTCCTCCACCACAGGAGCGCAGCGAGAAGGACATCATCCGGTCATTGCAGGAGGAGGTTTCAGCTTCGCGGCTGAGCCTCTTTTTGCAGTGCCGGCTGAAGTTTTATTATCGCTACGTCCTCCGTCTCAAGAAGCCCAAGACCGCCTCCCTGCATGTCGGCAATTCGGTTCACTCCGCGTTGAAGGCATGGAGCAAGGCGCGATGGCTTGGCAAACCGCTCTCGCTCCGTGATTTGCACGATGCCTACACCAAAGCATGGGCGGACATCTCCGAAGGAACCGTTCCTTGGGAGACCGGCGAGGAAGAAGAGGAAAAGACCACGGGCTGGCGTCTGTGTGACACCTACATCCGGCAATGCGGTTCGATGGCAACCATCAAACCCGATGCCGTGGAAGTGTCCGTGGAAGCCGACCTGTCCCAACATGGTCTTCCCCGCCTCATCGGCATCCTCGATCTCGTTCAAGAAGGCACCATCATTGACTTCAAAACGAGTTCATCCACACCCAACACCTCGTCTGTCGAGCACCTGCATGAACTCCAGGTCAGCAGCTACGCCGTCCTCTACCGTCACAACACGGGCAAAAAGGAAACCGGCATCGAGCTGCATCACCTGGTCAAACTGAAGAACCCCAAACTCTGCGTCACCGACCTCCCTCCCATGACCGAACAACAGGAACACCGCCTGTTTCATCTCATGGACACCTACTACGAGGAACTGGGTCGTGCCGAGTTTTATCCCTCGCCCAGCTTCGCCTGCATGGGCTGCGAGTTCTTCGGTGAATGCCGTCGCTGGCGCTAAACCCTCAACCTCACTCACACCATCATGAAACACCTCCTCACCCTCATCATCGGCCTGCTGCTGTTTTTACCGTCAGCTCACGCAGGCTGGTTTTCTAGTGATCCCGATCCCCTGGCACAAGCTCAGGAAAAGATCGTGGACCTGGAAAACACGCTCAGCACCCAAACGACCACCATGAACCGCTGGCAGATCGCCACAGGTTCATTGGCGATTGGTTGCATCATCCTCCTCATCATCGGTGCCGCTCTCGGTGCCAAAACCCGTCAACATCACCATGAATCCACACGACGACTGGGACGAACA
>JAEUHK010000037.1 GCA_016795465.1 Verrucomicrobiaceae bacterium
GCGGTGTAGGCGCTGATGGCGTGGTGCGTGTCATGCGTGTCGAAGCCGCCGAGGATGATCTCAGTGCTGTCGGCCTTGTCGTCGCCGTTTGTGTCGCGGATGAGCACGAGATTGGGCTCTTGAGAGACATACACGCCCTCCGGGGCGAACTCGAAGCCGATGGGCAGGTGCAGTTTATCCACGAAGATGGTTTCCTTGTCCGCTTTGCCATCGCCATTGGTGTCTTCGTAGATGAGCAGCTTGTCATTGGGCAAGGCATCACCGGGGCGGTAGTGCGGATAGGTGGGCATCACGGCCACCCAGAGGCGGCCCTTGTTGTCGAAGGAGAGCTGCATGGGGTTGGCGAGGTTCGGGAACTCCTTCTCGCTCGCGAACAACTCGACTTTGTAGCCTTCCGGCACGGTGAGTGTCTTCAACGCCTCGTCGCCATACAGATACTTCTCGCTGCCGTTCTTCGCGCTCTGCACATAGTTCGTCGGCACTGGCGGAAGGACGTGCGTCTTGCTGTCATCGACTTTCAACTCGGTCGTTTTGCCGTTGGCGACGGCGTGGATCAGATCATCGCGCAGCGCGGCCATCTCGCGGCTCTTTTTCACTTCATCAGGATAGTTCTGCGGGCCGTAGGGATTGTAGCGCTGGCCGTGCGTGTGCACGCCATTGAGGATGTTGTAGTCGTTGTTCCAGAACCAGTCCTTCTGCATCACGGCCTCGTGCACGAGCTTTGGATCGGCCTTCGACTCGCGGCTGGCGTGGCCGTAGAGGCCGGTGGCGAGCAGTTCGGCGATCTTTTCATAACCTTTGTCCGTGGGAACGAATCCGCCGGTGGTGAAGGCCTCGCCGCCCTTGGCCTCGATCTCCTTCGTGGGCGTGAAGAGGTCGATGTAGGTGAGGTTGTGCTTCTTCGCGACCTTCTCGATGGCGGAGGCGTAGAGCAGCAGGTTCGCGTTTTCCGCGTCGCCCTTCGGCAGATCGCGCTTCGCGCTCTGGTCTTCATACGCGATGGGGCTGACGAGCACGACACGCGGCGCTTCCTTGCCGTTGTAGGCCTTGCTCAGCGTGTGAACGACCCAGGCGTCGAGTTCCGCCTCGAAATTCCCGACCTTGTTCGGTCCGTCGAAGCTCTCGTTGTAGCCGAAGAAGCCGACAATCGTGTCCGCCTTCAGATGCGTGAGCCATTGATCCGGCGTGGGGTAGAAGCCCTTGCCGTTGTGCACCGTCTTGTCGGGATGAAACTTCTCCGCGCCGGGGAAGGCCCACTGCGAGACGCGAGCCGGATGCGGGCGGAAGCCCGGCGTGTCGCCGACGTGGCCCATGTTGCGGAAGAACAACTCACGGCCCGGATAACGAAGCTGCAGCTCCGTCTCGATGCGGCTGTACCACGTGTCACGCTCGGCGAGACCATTGCCGACGAGCACGATGCGCTCGCCTTTGGCCGGTGGAGCGACGTTTTGCGCACGCGCCTTCGTGGCGGCAGGCGGTTCGGCATTCGGCGCGTGTGGCGGCTGCTCGGAGGCAGGTGCGGCGGCCTTCTTTTCACCCGGCAGGCCCATCGAGGGGCTCTTGCCCGTGGCGAAGTCACCGGGCTTCAGATTGCGCTGCTTGAAGTAGCCCGCGTCTTTGATGAAGCCATACATCGTCGGGTTGAAGGGATCGATGAAGGCCACATCGGCCTTCGCGGGCACTTCGAGGCCGGTGAGGTGATACGCCGCGTTCACAATCAGGCGACGCAGGTCCTCATCGACGAAATCCACCGCCGCGCCCATCGTGGTGCAGAAGGACTTGCCCTGCGTCTTGCCATCCGGCGCGGTGTAATTGAAAATCCAGGCCAGCGCCTGCATCGGGTCGTTCTTCGGGCCTTTCACGGGATACGAGCGATCGTGCAGGCTCTCCGTCACCGCGCCGCGCAGGAGGATGGTGGCCTTGCTGAGATCGAGGTTCTTCACGCCATACACATCCGAGGTACCAAAGATCTCCTCCACGCCGCGCAGCACAGGATTCTTGAGGTTCGCGGTCTCAAACACACTGCGCGTGCCTTCCTTCTTGTGCTGGCCGTGATGCGACACCCACTGCTCGCCGAGGATCTTCAGGCCAAACTGGCTCCACTTGAAGTCGCCCGTCTGTGCGCTGCCCGTGAAGGCATGCGTGGCCGTGCGGAAACCGATCACTGGTTTGCCCGCATTCAGGAACTTCGCGAAATGCGCCAGATGCTCGTCCGGGAGCTGGCGGAAGCGCGTGCCGATGATGAGCAGGTCCGCGTCATTCAGCGTCTCGGTGCCGCGGATGTTCTTTTGGTTGTTCGGGTCGATGTAGCCCGCCTGCGGATCGGTGGAGAACAGCACGATGCAGTTGAAGCCATGCTTCTTGGCCAAAATCTTCGCCAGCATCGGCATCGACTCCTCCGTGCGGTATTCCTCATCACCGGCCACGAGCACGACTTTCTTCCCACCACCGGGCAAACCGGGATTCGCGGCGATTTCGAGGTAATCCTGCGCGGACGCGACCGAAGTGAGCAGGGCGAGAGAGAGGGCGATGAACTTCATGGTTGGGAAAAACGGCGGGAGCGCATATACCGCCCGAAGAAGCCAAACCGGACAAGAAAAATCTGCTGCGGCTGTTTTTTGTGCCGATCACGGGTTCGCCAGCGCCTTGGCGAGGACACCGCCGATGATTTGATGGCCGGTGGCGTCGAGGTGGGTGTCGTAGATGGTGTTGAAACAGGGCTGGCCCTGGGCTGCGGCGGCTCTGAGGGCCGGGGTGGGATTGATGAAGGCGATGCCGCGCTTGGCGCATTCGGATTGGAGGTGCTCGGGCAAGTCGCCGGGCTGCCATTGGGGCTGCGGGTAGTCGGTGCCTTGCCGGAGGTGGCCGTGCAAAACACGGCGTTTGCATGGAATGTAAAGCAGGTGGGCCTTGATGCCGGCTTTGGTGCAGGCAGCGGCGTATTCATCGAGGGCAAGGTGAAGTGCCTTGGAGTGTGCGGCGCTCATTTCGGCTTTGCTCGGAGGCGCATCGGCGATGGTGAGGGCGATTTCTTTGTCGCCTGATTTGAAGAAGGCATTCGCGTAGCTCCGGTCGGTGAGGCGGATCTTTTTGGCATCACGCACGAGATTCATGATGGTCTTCAGCAGGGAGGACTGGCGAGGGATGCTGTGGTCCGGTTTTTCGCCGCTGGTGCGGAAACGTTCGCGGTCGCGCAGTTCGCGATGGTTGTCGTCGAGGTCGTTGCCTTCGAAAAAGGCGAGCACGGCGGTTTTGCAGGACGGGGCCTTGCCGTAAGCCTCAAGGTAGTGCGTCTGGGCAAAAGTGCCGCTGTCTGTGATGCCGAGGTTTTTGACGCGTTTGCCGAGCTTTTCAGCGGCGATGCCGGTGAAGAGGGTTTGCTCGGGCAAGTAGCCTGACTCGGTGAAAGAGTCGCCAACGACGGCGATGTCCCAATCGGTGAGGTCATCGGGATTGCGGAAGCCTTCGCGGCTGTAGCTGATGGTGAGCTCCGCCTCGTCCGTGTAGGCCACATCGGTGCTGCGGTGGTTTTTGAGCAGGGTTTGCAGAGGCTTGCCCGTCCAGGAACTGCCGGGATCGCGGGTGAAATAGGCTTCACCAGAGGGATGCGCAGGCAGGCGGAAGTAGATGGGGAAGGCTTCGTTGGCTTTGCGGGCTCCGAGCAGCTCGTTGAAGTCGATGCCGATGACGCGGCAGGCACCTTCCGCGGCACCGAAAGTGATCGCGGTGGTGAGCGCGAGCTTCATGAGGCCTGCGACGCCACGTTGAAGCAGGCCGCCTTTGAGCAAACCTGCTGCGAGAGCGATGCAGCCGATGACGGCTAGTACGATGGACGGCACTGCCCAGTGCGGAGCGTCGTGCGTCATCATCCGCCAGCGCAGCAGGGCGGCCGCTGCCACGCAGCCAAGAGCTCCCACGAAGCACAGGAGCCGGTCAAAGGTGGTCTTCATCCGTGCTTTGTTAGAACAGCGTGTAGATGAAGGGGGCGAGGGCGGAGCCTTTTGCCACGACGAGGATGAGGCCGAGCACGAGCAAGAGGGCGACGATAGGGAAGAGCCACCATTTGCCGGAGCGGAAGAGGTAGGTGGCGAACTGGCCGAGGATGCGGAGTTTCATGGGGTGGAGTGGTGTGTGGAAGGAAACAGGTCAGAACATGTCCGCGTGATGCTTTGCAGTGCGGGCGGGGTGATCGATCCAGTAGCTGTCACGCGGCGTGTGGCGGCGGATCTGGATAAAAGGCAGGCGCATGACGCGTCCGAGCATCGCCACGGGAATGACAGCGAGGACGAAGAGGATCGAGAGAATGAGGCGCGACATGCACCAGCCGAGCGCGAGGGCGAAAGTCATCCAAACGCGATGCGGCGTGCGGAGCAGGGCAGGGGCGATGAGGCCAAAGAAGAGCAGAAAGGCCGCGAGCGACCCGAAAGTGACCACCACGGGCTGCGACCAGTGTTTCCAAACACCGAGGGCTGTGATCGCGGCGAAGACGCCGCCGACCGTGAGGCCGAATTTGCGCATCGCCTTCGACGAGGTGTCGAGGGCGGAGAGTTCGTGAGTGACGTCGGCGCGGAGTCCCATGATCGTGAAAAGAGGTTAGTCGAGGGTGTGTTCGGCACGCCAGTCGTGCGCTTCCTTCCATTCGGGCTGCTCGGATTTCAGCAGCACATGGCGGCCGAGCACGAGGACATCCATCTCCGTGCGCATGAAGCAGGTGTAGGCCTGGGCGGGGTTTTCCACGATGGGCTCGCCACGAACGTTGAAGGAGGTGTTGACGACCACGGGGCAGCCGGTGAGGCGGTCAAACTCGCTGATGAGGCGGTGGAAGTTCGGATTCGTGTCGGCATGCACGGTCTGGAGGCGTGCGGAGTAGTCCACATGCGTGACGGCGGGGATGCTGGAACGCGGGACGTTGAGCTTGTCGATGCCCCACAGGGCATCATCAGCACCGGAGAGCTGCTTGCGATGCTTTTCGAGCACATCCGCCACGACGAGCATGTAGGGGCTGGAGCGATCGTGATCGAACCACTCGCTCACTTTTTCCGCAAGCACGGCCGGGGCGAAGGGGCGGAAGCTCTCGCGGAATTTGATCTTCAAATTCATGATCTTCTGCATCTCCGGGCTGCGGGCATCGCCGATGATCGAGCGTGCTCCGAGGGCTCGCGGGCCGAATTCCATGCGGCCTTGGAACCAGCCGACGACTTTGCCTTCCGTCATCAAACGGGCCACCTCGGTGCACATCGATTCATCGCTGGCATGCAGCGTGGATTTGGCACCGAACTGAGAAATCGCCTCGGCGACCTCGTCATCGCTGTATTCCGGGCCGAGGTAGCTGCCACGCTGCCAATCGGTGCCCGGGACGGTCACGCGGGGCTTGTCGTGGTAGTGATGATAAGCCGAAAGAGCGGCACCGAGGGCTCCACCGGCATCGCCGGCGGCGGGTTGGATGTAAATGTCGTCGAAAATGCCAGCACGCAGCAGCTTGCCATTCGCCACGCAGTTCAGCGCCACACCACCGGCGAGGCAGAGGTTCCGCTCACCGGTCTCCTGACGGAGGTGGCGGGCCATGCGCAGCATGATTTCCTCCGTCACCACCTGCACGGAGGCAGCGAGGTCCATCTCACGCTGCGTGAGCTTGGATTCCGGCTTGCGTGGCGGACCGCCAAACAGCGGCTCCATCTTCGCGGAGGTCATCTTCAGCCCGGCGCAGTAGTCGAAATACTCCTGGTTCATCGCGAAGGAGCCGTCGTCCTTCAGGTCGATGAGGTGATCAAAGATGGCCTTGGCATACTTCGGCTCGCCGTAAGGTGCCAGGCCCATGACTTTGTATTCGCCGGAGTTCACTTTGAAGCCGGTGAAGTAGGTGAAGGCGGAGTAAAGCAGGCCCAGTGAATGCGGGAAGTGCATCTCCTTGAGCATTTCCACCTTGTTGCCGCGGCCCACGCCGTAGGAACTGGTGGCCCACTCACCCACGCCATCGACGGTGAGCACGGCAGCGCTTTCAAACGGGCTCGGGAAGAACGCGGAAGCCGCGTGAGACTCGTGATGCTCGGCAAACAGCAGCGGAATGCCATTTCCGACCTCCTTTGAGATCACCGAGGGCATCCAGAGCTTCTCCGCCAGCCAGACCGGCACGGCCATCATGAAGGACTTCAGCCCCCGAGGAGCCCAGGCGAGGTGGGTTTCGAGGATGCGGTCAAATTTGAGCAGCGGCTTGTCGTAGAACGCCACGGCATCGAGCTCCTCCGGGCGCAGGCCGCCCTGCTTTAAGCAAAACTCGACCGCCTGCCGCGGGAAGGCCGAATCATGCCTCCGGCGGGTAAAGCGCTCCTCTTGAGCGGCTGCCACCACCTGGCCGTCCTGAATGAGGCAGGCGGCGGAGTCGTGGTAAAAGGCGGAAATGCCGAGGATGCGCATGGAGTAAGTTTATTTTGAGTAAAACGATATGCAATTACAATAATATTTGCAAACCTGAGGCGGCTCAAATAAAATTTACTGTATCAATTCAAAATTGCAGGATAAATTAGAAAATCGCCCTTTGTCGTTCTCTGCCTCCATGTCGAATCTCAGGCTTTCCCCAACCCGTTTGGAGGACGTCTTGTCTATGCCGATCATGGCGACGGACCGAAAAACGTCCTTCACAGGCAGTCTGGAAGTCGTTCGATCTGACGAGGCCTTCGATGCTTTGCAGGCGTCGTGGGAGGCGCTGGTCAGCCAAATGCAGGTCAGCACGCCGTTTGTGCGCTACGACTGGTGTCGGAGTTGGTGGAGGCATTTTGGCAAAGGCAAGCGTCTCGCCATCGGCGTCCTGCGTGAGCGGAATGGTGAAGTTGTCGCCATAGCGCCATGCGTGATCTCACCGGGTGCATGTGGCTCGCGTCGCGTGCTGAAACACCTCACCTGGATGGGCGGTGTCGGCGACGTGTTGGTCGAGCGAATGGATTTCCTGGTGCCAAATGGCCGCGAGGACGAGTTCGCGCCAGCCTTGCTGGAGTTTCTGTCACGTTTGGAGGGCGAATGGGATGCCATCTGGCTGCCTGCGATCCCTTCCGATTCGAAAAACCTCCCGCACCTAGGCCGGGCTCTCGGCTCCGTGGGCACCAGCGATGGCATTGCCGACATTCATCCCTGCCGTTTCACGCCCATTCCGACCGATTGGAAGGCCTATGAAGGCGCTCGCTCCTCCCGCTGGCGTCGCAATCTGCGCAATCGCTGGAGCACCTTCATCGATGAGCATCAGGGGAAACGATGTGTCTCTGGCAAGGACATGCCGCATGGCGAGGCGCTGGATCATCTCGCCCGTCTGCATCACCTGCAATGGCCGGGCACATCGAGCAATTTCCTCCGGCCTGCCGCCTGGGCTTTTTATCGCGAAAATGCCCTTCGCTGGCTCGAAGAAGGCCGGGCTTTGCTCACTTACCTGATGGCGGGAGATCGCGTGGTGGCCGCGGCGTTGGGCTTGATCAAGCGCAATGCCTTCAGCCTCTTCCAGCAAGGATGGGACCCTGAGTTTAAAACCCTCTCGATTGGCAATCTAGCCGTGCATTGGAGCCTCGAAACGGCGGCCGGGCATGGTCTTGAGACTTACGACATGCTTTCCGGAGACTGCCGCTACAAGGCTGAGTGGTGCCCCGAATTGCGGCAAACGCTCGACATGGAGGCCTACAATCCCGAATCGTTTCGCGCCCAGGCCTTCGTGGTGCTGCGCAAGCTCAACCGAGCCATCGCCAAGCTCAAAGGCAGTGCCGAAAGCCCGACCGTGGAAGCTGAAGCGGCTGCGTGAGGCTCACTTCTGCCCGTAGTAGGCATTCGGGCCGTGTTTGCGCAGGTGATGTTTTTCGAGGATGTGCTCCGGAATGGAGCTCGCGCCCGGATTAAGGGCAAAACTGCCCATCGCCATCTGAGCGCACATTTCGAGGGCGATGCTGTTGTTCAGCGAATCCATGGCGTTTTTCCCAAAGGTGAACGGCGCATGGTGCAACTGCAGCACCGCAGGCATTTCGAGCGGGTCGAGGTTTAGCTCACGCAACCGCTCCACGATGGCCACGCCGGTGAAATGCTCGTAATCAGCGTCCACCTCCTCCGGTGTCAGAGCCCGCACGACCGGCACGGTGCCGTGAAAGTGATCCGCGTGTGTCGTGCCGAGGCAGGGAAGGTCCCGCCCGGCCTGGCAAAACATCGTCGCGTGAACGCTGTGCGTGTGCGTGACACCGCCGATGCGTGGGAACTCGCGGTAAAGATGCAGATGCGTCTTCGTATCGCTCGACGGACGCAGCTTGCCTTCGACAACCTTGCCTTCGAGATCCAGCACCACGATGTCCTCGGGCGTCAACGCATCGTAATCGACGCCGCTCGGTTTGATGGCCCACAGGCCGCTGGCGCGGTCGATACCGCTCACATTGCCCCAGGTGAGGCGCACGAGGCCGCTGGCGGGCAGGGCACGGTTCGCATCGCAGACTTGCTGGCGGAGTTCGTCGAGAGTCATGGTGTGTGATCAGTCTTCCCAGACTTTGAGCAGTTCCACTTCAAAGATCAGCGTCTCATCCGGACCAATGTCCAGGCCGGCGCCGCGTTTGCCGTAGGCGAGATGGCTCGGTATGAAAAAGCGAGTCTTGCCGCCTTCCTTCATCGTTTGCAGGCCCTCGGTCCAGCCTTTGATCACGCGGTTCAGCGGGAATTCCGCCGGCTCGCGGCCTGCCAGGTAGCTGCTGTCAAATTCCACGCCGTTGAGCAAGGTGCCGCGGTAGTTCACCACGACCGTGTCCTTGGCTTTCGGGCTCTTGCCGGTGCCCTCCGTGAGCACGAGGTATTGCAATCCGGTGGGCGTGGTGATCACGCCGGGCTTGGTGGTGTTTTCAGCGAGGAAGGCTTTGCCGGTTTCGAGAGCGGATGAAGACATGCAGAAGAAAAAGAAAAGATCGAAATCGAGCTTTGCAGGGCGTTTGGGCATCTGCCAAACATCTTGTGCTCCCGATATGAAGAAATTCGCCCTGTTCCTCGCCCTCGCCGCCACCGCCGCCTTTTCACAGGAGGTGAAACCGCTCAAGGTCCTCATGGTCTGCGGCGGCTGCTGCCACGACTACGCCAACCAGAAAATGATCATCGCCGAGGGCGTCAGCGCCCGGGCGAACACGGAGTTCACCATTGTGCATGAGGAAGCCCGCGTGAAGGACGACCGCACGCATCAGGTCAGCATTTACAAGAACGCCGACTGGGCCAAGGGCTACGACGTGGTCATCCACAACGAGTGCTTCGGTGCCGTCACGGATGTGCCTTTCGTCGAAGGTATCGCAAAGCCGCATTTCGAAGGCGTGCCCGCCGTGATGCTGCACTGCTCCACGCACAGCTACCGTGCCGCGAAGACCGATGAGTGGCGCAAATGCCTCGGGCAGACCTCCATGAGCCACGAGAAGAACCGCGATCTCAAAGTGCGCAATGTGGCCGAGGATCATCCGGTGATGAAAGGCTTCCCGAAGGAGTGGAACGACCCGAAGGACGAGCTCTACAAGAACGAGAAGCTCTGGGAGAACTTCAAACCGCTGGCCACCGCCTACGGCGAGGACACAAAGAAGGACCACCACGTCATCTGGGTAAACGAATACGGCAAGGGCAAGGTCTTCGGCACCACGCTTGGCCACGGCAACCACACCATGGAGGACCCCGTTTACCTCGATCTCGTCACCCGCGGCTTGCTTTGGGCCTGTGGCAAGCTCGGAGCCGATGGCAAGCCGCTGCCCGGCTACGAATCGAAGCAAAAATAAATTCGTTACGGATTCCTGCTGGCGTTCCGAGTGGCCATCGTGGTAATTCCGGCGCAAATCCATGCGCCCGGTAGCCCTTCTGCTCTTTCTCTCCCTTCTGCCGGGCATCGGCGTGGGTAAGGTGTCAGCACAGAAAGGCAGCAGCAAAAAGAGCCGTGGCATAACCTGCGAGGACGTGTGCGCCTCGCTGGCCGCTTCGGTGCAAAACGACCCGAGTTCGCTGAAAGTGCGTCTGGAGGATGCGCTGGTCATTCGCGAGGAATGCGCCCGCGAAATCGTCGCCACGGCCATTGCCGTGGTGAACGCGGAGCCTTACCGCGTGCGCGAAATCATCGCCACGGCTCAAAACGTCCTGCCATGGCGTCAGGCGGAAATCGCCTCCGCCGCGAACTTGGCCTCGATCCCTGCTGCCGTAGCTCTCGTGGAGCCTCAGGTGGCCATGCCTGAATTCGAGGTGCGTCGTGCCCTGGTGGCCGCTGCGCCGGAGGAAACGCCCGTCGAGGAAGTGCGTCGCGCTGAAGTGCCTGAAGTCGAAGTGCGCCGCGCCATCGTCGAAATGCCAAAGAGCACGAAGAAGCGCCGCAAGTGAGCGCATGGCGGCGCTGGCCATCTGCTGCTTGCGCCTCTTGCCATGATGGTGCAAGCCTCACGCGATGTCTTCGGCATGGTCGCTTCGAAACACTGTTTGCCCCGCGCCCGCGGCGGCCTTGGTGTGCTGGTGTGTGATGCTGCTCGGCGGGATTTTACCAGCGGCGGAATCTTTGACCGGCATCATTTTGCCGGTGCAGGATGCTGATCTGAGCTTTGCGGTGCTCGGCATCGTGGCGGAGGTGAAGGTGCGCGAAGGTGAGAAGGTCAAAGCAGGGCAGATGCTGGTGCGGCTGGATGATCAATTGGAGAGCCTCGAGGTGCGGAAGGCCGAAGCGGTGCTCGAGCAGGCCCGTTTTGAGCACGAAGCCGCTGCAAAGCTCATCGCCGAGGACATCGGCACGCGGGCGGATGCGCTTGCGAAGCGCATCACCTTCGATCTGGCCGTGAACGCTCTCGAAACGGCCCGCACCAAGCAACGGCAGCGCAGCATGACGTGCCCGTTTGATGGCATCGTGGTCCGCGTGAACAAGGAGCAGGGCGAGTCCGTGCTGCTGAACGAGGTCGTGGCCAGGGTGGTGAACATGGACCGTGTGCATGCGCAGTTTTACATGAAGCAGGAGGAGGCCGCTTCGTTGCGTCCGGGAGACGACTATCGCATGCGTGGCGTGGCCGGAGCATCCGCTGGGAAGATTTTCACTGGCAAAGTGACGCTGGTGGACCCGGTGCTGGACGCGGAGAGCGCCCTCGTGCGGGTGCGGGTGGAGGTGCCAAACGCCGCCAATGAGCTCCGGGCCGGCATGCGAGTCGAAGGCGGCGTGACCGTGCCATCCTCATGAGCGCTGCGATGACATCCGCGGCCGGCGGGTGGACGCCGCCGCCCTTGCGCCCGGATCTGGCGGTGTCGATGCAGCGGCGCGAAGGCCGGCGCACGGCGATCATCAAAGACCCGCTGGCACGCGCCTACTTCAAACTCTCGGCGGACGATCATGAGCTGGCCCAGTTGCTGGATGGCCGGCGTGACTGTGCTGAAGTGGCCGCGGCCGCGGCTGATCATGGTATCAGGGCGGATGCGGCGCACGTGATGGCGATCGCCCGGGCATTGTTTGATCGTGGGCTGCTGGTGGCCACTCCGGCGTTTCAAAAAGCACGCCAGCAGGCCCGCCTCGCCCGCCAGCAAAAGGCCGGATGGCTGAGCAAGCTGTTTGGCGTTCTGTTTGCCCGCGTGTCGCTGATGGACCCGGACAAGATTCTGACCGTGCTGGAGAAAAAGGTGCGCTGGTGCTGGAGCACGATGGCCTTTCGCCTGTATGGTTTGCTTTGTCTGGCCGGACTGGCGGTGGTGATTGTCCGTTCCGGGGAGCTTCCGGCTGCTTTTGAGCGTTCGATGAACCTCCCCAACCTTCTCGCTGCCTGGGTGCTGCTGGTGGCGGTGAAGGTGCTGCATGAGCTCGGTCACGGATTGACCTGCAAACACTACGGCGGCGAGGTGCGGGAGCTTGGTCTGCTGGTCATCGTTCTCTCGCCGTTCTTTTATGTGAATGTGACGGACAGCTATCTTTTCCCGCGGCGGCATCAGCGCATCTTCGTGGCTGCGGCGGGCATCGCGGTCGAGCTCGTCATCGCGTCTTTGGCCGCCATAGCGTGGGCGGCATCGCGGCCCGGCCCAGCTCAGGAGGTGCTTTTCAGCCTGATGACGATCACCAGCGTGTGGACGGTGCTCTTCAATGCAAACCCGCTGATGAAATTCGATGGTTACTACATGCTGAGTGACTGGACGGGAATCGCGAACCTGCGTGCGAGGTCGATGAACGCGGCGACGGGCGTGCTGGACCGTGTGCTGTTTGGTCGTTCTCCGCTCGACAACGACGTGAAGAAGAGCGGCCTCAACTGGCTGGCGGCCTTTGGGCTGGCCTCGATGGCCTATTTGTTGATGGTGGTCATGGGTCTCCTGGCCTTGCTGCACTGGTTGGCCGCTGAGGCGGAGTTGAAGTGGGCAGGGGACCTGCTGGGCGTGGTGCTGTTCTTTGGCATGATGGGCCTGCCGGTTTGGCATTACTTCCGCGATCGCTTTCGCTGGCTGGCTGGACAGCCTGGCGGCCTTTGGAATAAAAACTGGCTGAGCAGGCTGGGCATCGGCAGCGGCTTGATCGGGCTGCTGCTGTGGCTGCCCATCCCGATGAAACCTGTGCGGCAGGCGGTGATCCTTCCTGTGCACACCGCGGTGCTTCGCGCCGAGGTGGCGGGCACCTTGTCGGAGCTCCAAGTGCGGACGGGACAGCAGGTGAAGAAGGGTGATCTGCTGCTCGTGCTGCAAAGTCCCTCACTGCAATCCGACTTGCGGGCTGCTGAAAGCCAGGTGGAGGCGGCGCAGCTTGCTGAAGCCCGGCTGATCGGGGCGCAAGCTCCCGGATTGCTGGCGGAAGCACGTGCCGAGCTGCATGCGGCGGAGGCCTTGTTGAAAGCAGCGCGGGCGAATGTGCAAAAATCAGCGCTTCACAGTCCGATCGACGGGCTGGTGGTCACGCCCGAGCTCACTTCGCAGACGGGACGCGGCTTCCAGCCGGGTGAGGTCGTGTGTGAAATCGTATCCGCGAATCACTTGGAGGCGATGGTGCCCGTCGAGGAGAATTCGGTGGACAAGATACCACCAAGGACGCCGGCGCTGATCCGTGCGCAAGGCAGCTCCGGGACGGCCTGGGCCTCTTTCGTGGCCGAAGAAGGCCAGACGGAGCCTTTCCGGCAGCTTCCCGAATCCATCTCCGCCGCGCTCGAAAAGGAGCTGGCGGTCATCACGGATGCTGGAGGGCACATGGTGCCGGTGGAGACCTATTTTGGCGTGCGTGTGCCTTTGCCGGCAGAGGCCGCGGAATCGGTCAAGCCGGGCATGCGGGCCAGTGTGCGCTTTGATCGCGGCACGAGCCCGCTCGGAGCCTGGCTGTGGGATCGCTGGCTGGAATTCATGGACCCGATGCACCGCCTGTGAGCTGCTGGGAAACTTCGTGTTGACCTTGCAAGGCACCGGCGGGATAAAAGACCATGGCTGACAACATTCGCGTCGTAGGAAACGATACTCCCGCACCCAAAACGCCCGAGGGCCCGACTCCGCCCGCGGTTTTTTCCAATGTAGCCCGGGTAATCCCGACGCCGAACGAGCTGGTGATCGATTTCGCCCTCAATCTGAATGCCTACGGGCAGGTGATCGAGGAGGATGCCAAAGTCGTGAGCCGCGTGGTGACCACGTATGATGGTGCCAAGCGCCTGCTCGCGAATGTGGCGAAGGCTGTGCAGGCTTGGGAGCAGCGTTATGGCCAGATCGAACTCGATCTCGCCAAGCGTGGTTTGCCGAACGCTTGATCTCACTTGAGACCGCTAAAGCCACCAGCGCAGGCGCAGCCAGTGAATGAAACCACGGGTGAGCACCAGCGCGGTCGGACGGGATGGCAGCACCACGACTGCACGACCTGAAAGGCCGGAACGCAGGTGCGAGGCTGAGCCCGTTGGTAATTGCAGCGGGCCGGTGAGCACAGGGATGGCGCTTCTTCCGCCCTCATGCACGACCATGGGGCCCAGCTCCTGCGGCCCCGCTAAGCGGGTGGTGAGCACTTCGGCGCTCAGCGAGTGTAGGATGTAACGCACCTCAGGCCGCCCTCCGGCTTTCAAATGGCTGGCGAGAGGGCCCACGTCCTGCTCGCGCAGGTCGAGGCGCAGATTCCAATCAGTGGTGCCGGCCACTTCCGCCAGGTTTTGACCTGCTTCGAGATAAATGCCGGCCAGCAGATGCAGGTCACGTGTGACCACGACGCCTGAGACGGGCGATTTGAGCTGGCAGAGCTGGATGGCCCCGCGAAGCCGATCGCACTCGGCTGTCGCGGCCCGGGCCTGCGCCGTCGCGACACGTGCCAGTGCCTCTTCTCCTTTGCCCCGGTGACGCTCGACTTCGCCCTCATGCCGCAGGCGCACTTGCTCGGCAGCCGCGAGTTCGGTCTCGAGCCGCGTGGTATCCAGTTTGGCGCAGACCTGGCCTTGTTGAACGGTTTCGCCTTCACGAACCAAAATGGCATCGACACGTCCCGCCACCTCCGCGGCGACAAACCCTCGGACAACCGGCCGCACCATGCAATCGGCCTCCAGTTTCTCCGGCATCGGCCAGCAGGCTGCCACGATCAGCAGGGCTGCCGGGATCAGCCGCTTCAACCAGCGACCGCTGCTGCCTGCGATGTCGAAAAGCGGTATTGAGGTCGATTTGACGGCACGCCGCCCCAGCCATGTCTGCTCCATCGCGAGGGCGGAACGCAGGGCTGGGATCGCGAGGCGGCGAAAATCGTTGATGGGTGTCAAGGCCAGCCCGTCGTTCATTTCGGCGGCCTTCTGAAAATACTCCCATGCATCAGCGGCCGCGGCTTCGACCCAGAGCAGGCCCCAGACAGCATTCGAGTCCGGCTCACTCATGGTCAAAACAGCCTGGGAAGGCCACCCCTCACGTCCTTGAGGGAAGTGCAAACCGGCTCCGCTGGCTGTCGCACCGGGCTGGAAGGTCTCGGCGAGGCGCAGGGCATCGCGTGCATGGGCACCACGCTTGTCCACGGTCTCCTGGCCGGAAATCGCGAGCACCTTCCACTGGCCGTTGTGGCGCACGAGGACCGTCGAACGATCTCCGCCCATGAGCTCGAGGACATGCGCGGCGAGCATTTGCGCCAGGCTGGCCGCATCACGCAAGGGCGCGAGGTCCGCCGCCATGTCGATGAGTGCCGCCTGCACCTGGGCGCGACGTGCAGCCATGCGTGACTCGCGTTGCAGCCAGAGCGTGCCCGCCTGTTGCACCTCGATTTGCAGATCCTCGACATGCCGCGTGAGGTCCTCCCGTGGCGTGGAGGCATCCGCCCACCATTGAATGATGCCTGCAATGCCGCTGCCAAGCCGCAAAGGCATGGAGACGAGCACCTCCGTGGAGCGATTGAAGAGATTCCGCTCAGGAGCTTGCAGATTCGGCATCAGCACGAGCGGTGCGGACGTCTTGGAACACTCGAGCGCCGCACGCTGCATGTCCTCACGTTGCGGACTGGTGGGATCGGCCAGGGCGGCGTGTTGTCCCGACGTGGCAGTCAGCCGGAGTGAAGCCGGGCCGTCCGAGGGCTTGTGCAGCAACCAGACGCTGCCCGCCACGGCGCGGAACCGCGTGCCCAGTGTCTGCAGCAGTTCGCTGAGTGCCGCCACATCAGGCAGACTCTCGCGTAGGCAGTGTGAAATGGCCTTGGAGTCGCTCATTGCACGGGGCGGGCGCGGGAATCGTTGGGGAGTTGGTCTTCCGGGCTGTCGAGGCGCAGCCCGGCGTGCTCCAGCAGGGAACCGGTGCGTGCATGCAGCACGACGTGCGCGGCATTCCAGTCTGCGAGGGCCGCCAGTTCTCGGGAGCGGGCATCCGCCATCTGACGGCGGGCACGCAGCACATCGAAACTGCGGGCCACGCCTTGCTTGAAGCGTTTCTGCTCGGCGGCGAGCAGCAGATCGGCCGCCGCCACGGACTCGCGTGTGTAGGAAAGCCGTGCTGCCGCTGCCTGCAGCAGGCCCAAGGCCTCTTCCACCTCGGCCACGATGTGCATTTCAGATCGCGCCACGGCCATCACGGCCTGCTCTTTGCGTGCCTCTGCCACGTCGCGGTTGGCTTTGGCCGCCCGGTTGCCCAGCGGCATGGAAAACTCGAACCCCACGCTGGCATTGTATCCCTGCCGGTCCAGCACCCGGCTGTAAGCGGCTCCCATCCCGCCAGCGAGGCCACTGGCGCCGAGCGTGGCCTTCAAGTCCAGCCGGGGCAGGGCTTGATTGCGGGCAAACTTGAGGATCACATCCTGCTTTTCCGCGTCTTCCAGCAGACGCAAATGATCGGGGCGTGCCGCCAGTGCCTCGGCAAGGCATCGAGAGCGGGTGGAACGGAACGTGATGGCCGGCGGCAGCGTGTCAGATGGCACGAAGAGCATGGCCTGGGCCTCCTGCGCCACGCTGAGCAACTGGGTTTTGAGGGCGCGCTGGCGTTCGATGGCTTGTCCCATCGCTGTGACGACTTCTTCGCGGGCCATGGCCACACCCACTTTGGCTTCTTCGACCTCGGCCAGACCGCCCACGCCTTCCTCGCGCTGGCGTTCGTTTTCGTGCAGCAGCGTCTGGGCAAAAGCCAGCACCCCTCGCCGCACCTCGATGTTTTCGGTAACAAAGCAGAGGGCGTAGTATTCACGCATCACACCCGCGACGACCTCCATCAGCTTTTGCTGCCACTCCAAATCCGCGATGCGGGCATTCAGGCGGCTGACCCGCACTTCGGCCAGATTCGCTGAGAATCCAAAATCGCGCAAAAGGGGCTGTGTCAGGCTCATGCCCACCGTGGCCGCACGCTCGGGCGAAAACAACGCGGGAGGACTCTGCCGGTTGATGTCGTTCAGGAAACTGCCTGCCCGGGTGAATAGCTCCACGGTAGTGCCCGTGGGCATCCGCCACGCGAGCCCCGTCTCGCCCATCAAACTGCGTTGGTGGAAGATGTTAGGTTCGGACAGCGGAATGAACAGGCCGCCCGTTTGGACATATTCTTGGGCATTCTGCGCCGTCCGGGAGTCTTGCAGGGAACCACCCATCTGAAACACGGGGTCGAATGCCGCCCAGGCTGCATCTACCCGCGACTCGGCGATCTGAACGTCCACCTCGTTGATTTTCACATCCAGACTCTTGGCCAGAACACCAGCGAGCACCTTGCGCATGCTCAGGCGGACCGGGCGGAGTTGAAAAGCATCCTCAAAAGTCTGTGCCCATCCAGAGGCGCAGGACATGCAGATCAGCATGATGCTGATCCAAGCATGGGTAAATTTGAGTTTGGTGGTCTCGGATGCCATCAAAAACAGGTTAGTATGAAGATTTTAGGCCAATTCGTGAAATTCTTCAGGGGGAAAAGAAATTGGATTGACGACGTATGGAACAGCCCGAAGCATGGCATGCTTCCCTAAAGGTGTGTTCATACACATTCAAAGCTTTTAACCTGTCAAACTCATGCAAACATCAAATCTGATCGAAACGCTGGAAGAGAAAATCGTGCCCGCTGGGGTGGTTACGGTGTCCTATAACTCCGCAGGTGCCTTGTTAATCACAGGTGACGTTGCTGACAATGCAATCACCATCACGGGCGGGGCGGGAATCCTTACGCTCACGGACGGCCTGGGCAGCGGGACACTTTTCAACGTCAATGGTGCAGGTGCCGCCGCTGGACCTGTGGTCATCAATCTGACCAATGGATTGGGCAATGGCACCATCAACCTGATGGGGGGCTCGGACACGCTGCAGATTGACAATGTGACCTTCGGCGGAAGTCTCGCAGTCACTGACACTGTGGCTGGCGGTAATGAAAATGTTTCGCTTTCCAATGTCACCGTGAACGCGACGACGGGAATCATCTCGCTGGACATGGGTGATGGCAACAACACCTTCAACCACACCGCAGGCACCCTGAATGCGGCTCAGTTCCGCTGGGGCCCCACCACGGGTGGATCGGCTGGCGATGACACCGTCAATTTCTCCGGCACTTCGGTGGCCATCACGGGCAACCACTCCATGCAGTTGAATCTCGGCAACGGCACAAACAACGTCAACTTCAACAGTGGCACTCTTTCACTGGGCGGCGGTATCAGCACGATCTCGGGCGGCACCGGCACCGACAATGTGACGCTCGCCGGCACTTCCATCACGCATGCTGCCACGCTGACGCTGGCGCTGGGCGATGGTGCGAACACTGCCAACATCTCCTCCGGGACGATCAGCGGCAACCTCCTGACTTACACTGGTGGTTCTGGCGTGGACTCCCTGTCCTTCTCGGGTGCCAATGCCGCTACTCTGGCATCCCTTTCGGTGCAGACGGGCGGAGGCAACGACTCCGTCAACCTCACCGGCACTTCGATGACGACAACCAGTTCGAATGGATTCAGCATCAATCTTGGTGATGGGACGAACTCATTGGTCGCAGGTGGTGCCGTGACGGTGGGTGGCGGCACTTCCACCATCACAGGCGGCACCGGGGACGACACCGTTACCATCGGCGGCACGAGCTTGTCGCACGCGGGCACCTTTACCTTGAGTCTGGGGGCTGGCACCAATTCCACCACCATCTCCACCACGACGTTGAATGGGACCACGACTTCCAGCGTGTTGAAGTACATCGGTGGTGCCTCGGCTGACACCGTCACCTTCGCGGGAACCAACACAACTTCGGTTGCCTCCCTCAACATCTCCACCCTAGAAGGGGATGACACGGTCAATCTCACTGGTGCTGGCTTGACGACGACCAGCTCACATGGATTCACGGTGAACCTCGGTGATGGAGTGAATGCGCTCACCACCGGCGGGATATTGAGCATGTCTGGCGGCATCTCTGCCATTATTGGCACCGGTGGCAATGACACGGTAATCCTCGGCGGCACCAGCATCTCCCACGCGGGCACCTTGTCCATCAACTTGGGTGAAGGAACCAACTCGGCCAGCATCACCACGGGCACTCTCACGGGGAACACCACCTCCAGTGTGCTCTCCTACACGGGCGGAACCGGCTCTGATACCTTCGGCATCGTAGGATCAAGCGTCACCGTCCCCTCTTTCTCGCTGTCCATGGGGGCTGGTGACGACACCGTCAACCTCGGCGGCACCTTGCTCAGGACCACCAATTCGAACGGTTTCACGATCAGCCTCGGTGAAGGAAACAATGCCCTGAACATGACCAGCGGCACCTTCAACATCGCTGGCGGCACCTCTACAATCAGCGCCGGTGCCGGACAGGACACCATCAGCGTGCTTCCGGCGGTCACCTCCTTTGCCAACGCGAGCATGCTGAGCATCAACTTGGGTGGGGGGAATAATTCCACCACCTTGGGCGCGGCCAGCTTCAGCTCCGCCGGCTTGAACTATGTGGGAACATCGGGTTCTGATCTGGTCCGTGTCACGGGAACCACTGCCACCTTCAACAGTATCGATGTGAACACTGGCGGTGGTGAAAACGACTTCGCCCTCTGGTCCACAACCACGACTGTCAACTCGTCCATCACCTACACAGGTGGCTCCAGCCTCGACATCGTGGAAATCGGTGACTTTGAAAATGGTGGCACCACCTTGACCATCGGCGCATTCGTCAATGTTCAGATGGGGGACGGCGCGAATGCCCTCGGCATCCTGGGAGCCACCATCAATGGCAACCTCACTGCCAACTCCACGCTCACACGCCGTCTCATGGCCGACGTGGTGCGTGTTTACCAGTCCAGCGTGCTTGGCACGACCAACATCACGATGGGCTCTGGAAGCTCCATCGTTGATCTGCAGAGCGTGACCATGCGCACGACGAACATCAACACGGGTGCCGGTGGTGATATCGTCTTCTTGGACAACAACTCGGCCATCGCGGGTGGCTCCACCTACAACGGTGCCCTGTCCATCGACCTCGGTGCGGGGGATGACTTCCTCTACGCGGGTTCCTTCCCGAACGTGGTGGGTGCCTCCAACGTGTTCAACAGCTCGGTGAACATCACGGGTGGAACAGGCACGGACACCGTGTTGATCCAGAATCCGGCCACACCAGTCGGCGCCACGCGTAACAACACGTTCAACGGAGCCGTCAGCGTCATTAACGCGGAGATCCTTGGCTGATAAGTCTGCCTCAGGATTCGACTCAAACTGCAAAGCCTGCTCTGACAAGAGCAGGCTTTGTTGTTTGGCCAATAATCGCAGGTCCAGGGTTCTGCCTTGGTCTTTGAGCTGCCACTGCTGGCTTATCAAGGCATTGTCACGTTCACCTGAAGTCTGAAGAACCCTGACGACGGGACTTCAAAGGTAATTGGGGAACGAATCAGAACGCGTATCCGACCCGCTTCGGCGGCACCCTCGGTGATCAAACCTCCATTCTGCGCCGTCCAGGCACCATTGCCGTCCTTTTGGGCGATGGGCAGCCAGCCTGTCAGTGTCGGCGCATGCTGCGCCACGAGCACTACATCATCGGGGAGTGTCAGAGGCAGTTCCAAAAGCAGACCCGGCAAATCAGGTCCGGCGGGTGTCTCCTTCTGTGTCTGCAGCCAGCCAGCAGGAGCCGCGGCCTGGCTCAGCGGATCACGGCCGAGCAGATACTCCCAGGCATTCGAAAGGCCGTTTTGGTCCGGATCAGCAGCCCAACCGCTCACCAATGGATCGGCCAGTTGGGTCGGAGTGAAGGATGACGTCAGCCAGTTCTGAGCCCCCTGTAGGACACGCACGTCGTCAATCCATACCGCGTCGTCCAGAAATGTGAACCGCTCGTTCTTTTCGTAGCTCCACGAGACGGTGTTGGTGCCGGCGGGCAATTGAACCGTCGCGGCTTCCCAGCCACTCAAACCGCTCACTTCATGGACGAGGGTGCCATTCAGCCGCACTCGCAGAAAATCAAAACTCTCTTCGGTGGAGAGTCTCCGCCAGTATCGGAGTGTTCCTGGGCCGGCGAAAGTAGCTCTGAACTCGCTCTTCTGAGAGTCTCCGATTACTCCGCTGCGCAGCGAGCTCGTTCCCGCGACTTTCTCGAGAATCTGCGGCTGCCAGTAGGCGGCACCGTGGCCATACCAGGCACGTGTCACATCATCCAGAGCCGCTCCTAGCTCGACGAGGTCCAGCGAGACCGCATCTGTGGTGGTGTTGCCGAGCGTGTTCGTCACCACGCAGTCATACATCCCGGCCAGTCCGGCGTTGAAAGCAGGCAAAACGAGCTCGGAACTCGTCTGGCCGGTTAGGGGCGTGCCACCACGCCGCCATTGATACTCGATAGGGGCGAGTCCTGCTGCGCTAACAGACAGGGTGGCGGTCGCACCTGCCTCCACGCCGGTGCGTTGGGGCTGGGTCACGATGATTGGGATTCCTGTGTCGATGGGCGAAGTCGTGATCTGGTCCAGCCACACAGCGTTCGAGCCCGCTTCGTCATCCGTTTCGTCCTTCGTGAACTCCCATTTGATCACATGGGTGCCCGATCCGATTTGAAAACTGGATTGAGTCCACGGCACCTCTCCGCTGCTGCGAAGCGCGGGCACTTCCACGCCGTTGTCATACACCTTCAGGTAGTCGAACAGCGGCTCAGTCGAGACGCGGCTCGAGTAGCTGACCATGGCGGGGCCTGTCAAGGTGACGCTGATCCAGCTGCTTTGATTGTGCGTGATCGCGCCCGATTTCGCCGCGGAACCATCCATCGAGCTCGAGGCATCCACCACCCATGGTTTGGAGCCTCCGGTGGTCAAAACGGTGCCCCCAGGCAGATTCACCGCATCCACGAGTGTTTGCGCGACTAGCGCTGTCGTCATGGACAACAGCAACCCGAGAGCAAGAAGCACAGCACGCATAAAAGAGATTCGCTTGAAAGAGGACCGATGCCTTCGGGCAGGCATCCATCATTTGAAACAGTGGCGCAGAGACTAGGCGTGTTGATCTCGAGTTCAAGCAGGGATCCGCTCACAGGCTCACCACATGCGATCCTTCGCGGGCGGAGAGCAGGCAGGCATCGAGCACGCGTTGCGTAAGCAGGCTGATTTGAGCCCACGAGGCGTCGATCTGGCCGGAAAGCACGAGGGCGGAGAAGTCTTGGAAAAGGTTCACCTCCTGCGCTCCCGGAGCATTGTTGCTCGGTTCATCCAGCGTCACCACCTCGCGACCGGCATGCATGTTGGCCTGGCAGACATCGAGGGCGAAGGCGGAGCGTGTCAGCGCATACTGCGTCTGCTTGCCGGAGAAGGGGAGCACGAAGTCGGAGACCTGCAGCAGCGCCTTGTCACCGCTCACGATGAACCACTGGGCATGCGCTGCGGTGAAGGAGCAGTAAAACGAAGCGTTCGCGCCGTTCGCAAAGGTCAACGTGCCGGAGAAGGCCAGCGGCACCGGCGGTGCATCGGCGATTTGCTGCGTCTCCGCATGGATGCGACCCGTCACTTGAACTGGAGGCGTCTCCTGCATGGCCCACAACGTGAAGCGCAGGCAATACCAGCCGAGATCGCCGAGACAGCCGAGAGGCTCCAAGGCACCGTGAGCGCGGATGTTCGTGCGTTGGAATTCCTCGTCGCTCAAAAAGCTGAACTGCGTGGCGATGTGCCGGATCTGCCCGACCTCGCGATCCACCACCTCGCGCAGATGCTTCAAGCGGCGGCCGTGCATAAACATCACGCCATCCATGAATTGCACGCCATGCTTCTCACACGCGGCCACCATGTCGGCCACGTCCTGGAGTTCGCAGCCCACGGGCTTCTCGACGAGGACATGCTTGCCCGCCTGAGCGGCGTGGATCACCCAATCTTTGCGGATGCCGGTTGGCAGTGGAATGTACACGGCATCGATGTCCGCTCGTGCCAGCAGCGCCTCATAGCTGTCCATCGCATGCGGCACCGCGGGATGCGGCACTTGCGCCTGGCATTCATCGATGAAGGCCTGCGCACGCGCCAGATCACGGCTGGCCACGGCCACCAGGGTCGCATTGCCAGCCTCGCGGATGGCCTGCCAGTTTTTGCGGGCGATGAAAGCGGCGCCGAGGATGCCCCAGCGGCAGGTGGGTGTGCTCATGATGGTGATGAATGGGAAAACAACTCACGCCTCGCCGCGGATCGACACCGAGCGGCCGTGTGCGTCGAGTCCTTCGACCTGTGCAAAGGCCCGCACGATCGGCTCGGACTTCGCGCAGCTCGCGGCGTCGAGGCGGATGAGGCTCGTGCGACGCTGAAACATGTCCGCGGTGATACCGGGGAAGGATTTGCCACTGCCGCCGGTCGGCAGCGTGTGGCTTGGGCCGGCCAAAAAGTCGCCCACGGCCACCGGTGAGTAGTTCCCGAGGAAAATGGCCCCCGCGGTGCGGATCAGCGGCAAAATCGCATCTTCACGCGAGGTGATGAGGCTGAGGTGCTCCGGAGCGAATTCATTCACCAAGCGGGCTCCTTCCTCCAAAGTAGGTGCCAGCATCAAAAACACGCCTTTTTCCAAAACAGGCCCGAGCTGCGCCTGACGGCTCAGCGTCTGCGATTGCTTCTCCACCTCGGCGATGACGGCTTCGAGCAATCCGGCATCGTCGGTGATGAAACCCGCCATGCTGTCCTTGCCATGCTCCGCCTGCGCCAGGATGTCCGCGGCGATGAAGGCAGGCTTCGCGGAGGCATCAGCGAGGATGAGGACCTCGCTCGGGCCGGGCAGCAGGTCGATGGCGCACACGCCAAAGGCCTGTCGCTTCGCTTCCACAACGTAGCTGTTCCCCGGGCCAAAGATTTTCGTCACCGGCTTGATCGTCTGCGTGCCAAACGCCATCGCGGCGATGGCCTGCGAGCCGCCGATTTGATACACCTCCGTTGCTCCGGCCAGTTTCAGTGCCGCGAGCAAGCCCGCGTTCACCGTGCCATCGCGACCGCAGGGCGTGCAGACCACGATCTCCGGCACGCCCGCCGCGGCGGCGATGGCCACGGTCATCAAAACGGTCGAGACCAGCGGTGCTGAACCACCCGGCACATAGCAACCCACGCGTTCAAATGGATGGAAGACCTCACCCACGCTCGCGCCTTGCTCATTCACCGAGCTCCAGGCCTGGCGCAGGCTGCGCTTGGCAAAGTCCGCCACATTCCGCTGCGAGGCTTGAAGAGCAGCCTTCAGGTCCGCATCGGCCTGGTTCCAGGCGTCTTCGAGCACGGCTTGCGGCACACGCATCTGCGCGGGCGTGAGATTCGCGCCGTCAAACTTTGCGGTGAATTCGAGCACGGCCTCGTCGCCGCGTTCACGCACCGCTTTGATCACACCCGCCACCACCTCACGCACGGCCTCGGCGGCCTCGGCGCGACGGTTCAGGCTGGCGGCAAAGCTCGCGTATTCGGCATCGGTGTGACGGATGATCTTCATGGGCCGCTTACCTGCCACGCAGGCGGCGAGCGTCAAGCACCGGGCAAGATTCACGCAAGACGCGCCTGTTTCGTCCGATAACTGCCGCTCACTTTTTTGAATCCAACCACGCCTGCCACACCATGAATCAGATCGACCTCAAGACCCGCGCCGCCATCGTCACCGGAGGAGCCCGTGGCATCGGCCATGCCATCGCCACCCGTTTGCTGCAATCCGGGGCTTCGGTGGCCTTGTGGGACCGTGACGAGGCCGCGCTGGCCGCCGCGAAGGCCGAGCTCTCTGCTCTTGGCCCCGTTCACACCGCCGCCGTCGATCTCACGGACCTCGCCGCCGTGCAAAAGGCTGCTGAAAGCACCGCCGCGGCTTTTGGGAAGATCGACATCCTCGTCAACAACGCTGGCATCGCGGGCACGAACTCCAAAACCTGGGAGGCTGATCCCGCCGACTGGCGTCGCGTGATCGACATCAACCTCAACGGCCCCTTTTACTGCTGCCACGCCGTCATTCCGCACATGCTGAAGGGCGGTTACGGCCGCATCGTGAACATCGCCTCCATCGCCGGGAAGGAAGGCAATCCCAACGCCGCCCATTACAGCGCCTCCAAGGCCGCCGTCATCGCGTTGACGAAATCCCTCGGCAAGGAACTCGCTACCGCCGGTGTCGTCGTGAACTGCGTCACGCCCGCCGTGATCGAGACGGACATCCTCAAGCAGCTCACCCAGCAGCACATCGACTACATGCTCTCGAAGATCCCGATGAACCGCTTCGGCCAAAAAGAAGAAGCCGCCGCCCTCGTCGCCTGGCTTTGCAGCGAGGACTGCTCCTTCACCACCGGTGCCGTCTTCGACCTCTCCGGCGGCCGTGCGACGTATTGATGCCGAGGGATGAGGGATAGGTGATGCGCACACTTCTGCCTGCTATCGATTTTGGCCGACGTGCTCATGTGTGGGAACATCAGCACGGGCGTGTCGCCATCGACAATTGATGGAGTGTGCTGCCCTGCCGTCAGGAATCACACAGACATACTGAGAATCGGTCTAGCAGGAGCTCAACTCACGCTGCACCTCATCCTCGCGATAGCCGAAACCATTCCCACGCAACGTGCTGAGATCGATAACGCCATCGCGGCGGCGGTAGAGGCCGGGATGGATGGCTTCTTCGGGCATGGAGGCATCGGGGTAGAACTGCATGGCATTGCACTCGACGCCCTGGATGGTGCCGGCGTGCGCGGCGAGGCGCACGTGCGGGATCATGGCGAGCATGGGATTCGTGAGGTCTTGCACCATGAGCGGCATGCCGTGGGCTTTGGCCCAGCAGAGGCTCAACAAAGCACCGGTTTGCGTTTTGCAGGTTTTGAGGGCGACGCCGCTCCAGCCGAGGCGACGGCCGAGACGGACGAATTCCCAGTCGTGGGCGCTTTCATCGAGGAAGAGCGGTTTGCGGGCGGAAACGCTGCGCACGTCGATTTGATTGGCTTCGAGGTCGTAGGGGAAGGGTTGCTCGACGTAGAGCGTGCGGGCGTAGATCTCCGGTTCATCGCGGAGGAGCCTGTCCATGATCGCGTTGACGTAGGCGGGCTCTTTGACGGTGCAGTTGAAGTCGGCACTCAGCCAGCGGACGCCGTTGGCGAAGCCGATGCGGCCGACGCGGACCATGCGCTCGTAATCCCATGCGGCATCGGTGCCGCGAAGCTTCACTTTGAGGCATTTGAGGCCGTCACGCTGAATCCAGTCGGCGAGCAGCACGGGGTGCGCGTCCTTCGGTTCGCTGCCGGTCAAATCGGAAGCTTCGAGGGCATCGACACCGCCGACGAGATGCCACACAGGCAGTTGTTTCGGCGCATCCATCACGAGGAAATCCTGCGGAAATTGGCCGCGGAAGTCGAGGCCGCTGCCTTCCTCCGGTGTGATGAAGGCGGCGAGATCGCGACTCATGAAGTCGGCGTTGTAGCAGGTGTAGATGTCGCGCTCGTGCAGGCGGCCAAAGGCATCGTGGATGGCGATGTCGAAGGCGCTGAAGGCCACCAGCGAGCCGAGGTAAGGCATCGGATCACCTCCCGCGGCGGCGTTGGCCTCCTGCGTGGCGGTGGCGAGCTCGCCGTGGATGAAGTCCTGGCCGATTTCCATCGGATGACCGCGCAGGCCGCTGCCGGTGATTTTTTTCGCCAGCAACTCGGAGAAGCTCTTCATGCGCTCGGTGCGCACGGCGACGCTGAGCGTGCTGGGCCACACCCAGGACACACTGAGCGGCGTCTCGCCCCAGCCGATGGCCTCGCGGCCTTTGTCATCGCGCACGGTGACCTTCACGCGAAGGCAGACAACGTTCGTGACGGTCTCCGGGCCGAATTTGAGCGGCACACGCATGGTGACGGGCAGAAAGTGGACTTCAGCGGCGGAAACTTGGATGTCGGTGGATTTGCTCATGATGGGAAGACGCAGCGGTGATGTTCATGAAGCGAATCTTGGTTGGCACAAGGGACGTTTCGTGACGTGCGGCTAGCTCTCGCGTTGGCAAATAACAAAAAGCCCCGGCTTCTCGCGAAACCGGGGCTTTGGAAGGTGAGATCAGCTTTTCAGCAGATCACGGCAAGCTCGTCGCGCCCATGAGGAAGCGGTCGCACTCTCTGGCGGCAATCGCCGCAGGCGGCACCGAATTACTGGGGGCGGGGCCTGAACCCTTGCATGTCAACGGTTCTGGCAACCCGTGTCACGAAGGACTCGTGGATGGCTTGAATCAGAACTTGGCGTTCGCTTGGTGAATAATCATTAAAACGCTCTCGCCAAGGTAAGGACACGGTTGGGGACGGGCGAAGTGCCACGCCAAAACCGTAGCGGCGGCCTGTTTGACCATTCAAAACCAAAACATCGACCATCGGCTCGACCTGGGCTGTGTTACCCATGTGATAGACACCGATTCCTGTCGCCATCATATCACGCGGAACTCCGTAGGGGAATCCAGTCCTCGGCAAGACCAGCATGACAGCATCTGCTTGATGCTGCTGAGCGAGGGTCTTGGCAAAGCCCCCGTAAACCTCCGACAAATCGGTGAAATACATCCTGCGTGGCGGCGCTGGTGGCGGATTATTCAAGAAAACCACATCCGTGAAGCGCTGCTTGGCGACTGCTTTGACAGAGTCGTTTAGACCCTGTTCCAATCCATCTACTCGTTCATTCAGAGAAGCACGATTGCCGAACACAGTGAATCCGACACTAAATCTAGAGAGCTTTGGTTCGAGAAAGTTAGCCACGACAACCCTCTTCACTTTTAGCTTCTCCGAAGGTGGGGAAACACAGCCTCCTAGAAGGAAGGTTGCTAGCGGAAAAATGAGCAGGGCTAGACGTTTCATTGATCACGGCAAGCTCGTCGCGCCCATGAGGAAGCGATCACACTCTCTCGCGGCGCCGCGGCCTTCGTTGAAGGCCCAGACGACGAGGGATTGGCCACGACGGCAGTCGCCGCAGGCGAAGACGCCGGGGATGCTGGTGGTGTATTTCTCGTGCTCGGCTTTGATGTTGCTGCGCGGGTCGGTTTCGAGCTTGAGGGCCTCGATGAGGGGCTGCTCAGGGCCGAGGAAGCCCATGGCGAGCAGCACAAGCTGCGCGGGGAGGACTTTCTCAGTGCCGGCGACCTTCTGCGGGCCGAAGTTGCCTTTGTCGTCTTTCTTCCACTCGACATCGACGACATGGACGGCCTTCACGTTGCCGTTTTCATCGCCTTCAAAGTGGGTGGCGGTGGTGAGATAGACGCGGGGATCGTCGCCGAACTTGGCGGCGGCTTCTTCCTGGCCGTAGTCCATCTTGTAGGTCTTGGGCCATTCGGGCCATGGATTGTTCGCGGCGCGGGTCATGGGCGGTTTGGCCATGATTTCGAGCTGCGTGACGGTTTTGCAGCCGTGACGGACGCTGGTGCCGACGCAGTCGGTGCCGGTGTCGCCGCCGCCGATGATGACGACGTCTTTCTTGTCGGCGGTGATGTAGTCCTTGCCCGGATCGAGCACAGCCTTGGTATTCGCCGTGAGGAAGTCCATGGCGAAGTGGATGCCCTTCAGCTCGCGGCCGGGGATCGGCAGATCGCGCGGCTTGGTGGCTCCGGTGGCGACGATGATGGCGTCGAAGTCCTTGCGGAGCTGCTCGGCGGTGATGTCGGTGCCGACGTTGACGTTGCACTTGAAGGTGACGCCTTCGTCTTCGAGCAGCTTCACGCGGCGGAGGACGACTTCCTTCTTGTCGAGCTTCATGTTGGGGATGCCATACATGAGGAGGCCGCCGGGACGGTCGGCACGCTCGAAGACGGTGACGGTGTGGCCGGCTTTGTTGAGCTGCGCGGCGGCGCTGAGGCCGGCGGGGCCGGAGCCGATGACGGCGACTTTTTTGCCGGTGCGCTTTTCAGGCGGCTCGGGCTTCACCCAGCCTTCGTCCCAGCCTTTGTCGATGATGCTGACCTCGATGTTCTTGATGGTGACCGGCGGCTCGTGAATGCCGAGCACGCAGGAGCCTTCGCACGGAGCGGGGCAGACGCGGCCGGTGAACTCGGGGAAGTTGTTGGTCTTGTGCAGACGGTCGAGTGCTTCCTTCCAGAGGCCGCGGAAGACGAGATCATTCCACTCGGGGATGATGTTGTTGATCGGGCAGCCGGAGGCCATGCCGCTGATGAGCGTGCCGCTGTGGCAGAAGGGGATGCCGCAGTCCATGCAGCGGGCGCCCTGCTTTTTGAGGCGGTCTTCGGGGAGGTGAAGATGAAATTCCTTCCAGTCCTTGATGCGCTCGAGCGGATCGCGGTCGGCGGGCAGTTCGCGGGTGAATTCGATGAAGCCGGTTGGTTTTCCCATGTCTGTTGTGTCTTGCGGTGAAAAGTGAAGGAAGAAAGATTTAAGCGAGGCTGTCCCACTCTTTGGGATCGATCTTGGCTTGTTTGAGGATTCGTTTCATGAGGGTCCAGTCGATGTCTTTGCCGTGGGGATTCGGGATGTGGATGGTTTCTTCTCCGCGACGCATGAGGGGATGACTTCCTCCTGAAGACGGGCCGTCGTAACCGCACTGCCGTAGTCGGCGAACCATTTCGCGCCAACTAATAGGCTTCGGCATAGGCAGTCTCGGGTTTGGGGTTCAAGTCGATGCCTCCGACGACGGGCATGGTGTCACCGAAACGAAGTTTCAGGGCCATCCAGTCTTCCAGCACGGACTCAAGCTCGTCCCGGCACGCCTCCAAAGTATCCCCATCGGCCCAGCAACCCTGACAGGAGGGGATGCTGCCGAAAAAGCGACCGTCTTCCATGATCTCATACTGAGCCTCATGCATGGCAGCCTGGATGTACTTGGTGAGCATGTTGGGAGTTTACTCGGTGAAGGAGAATCTCAAAAGGCCAATTTTTAACTCCCACCCACGCGGGAGGCGTCCTTCGAGTTGGATTCAAAGGCGGCGATGAGGGCGTCGTCGCCGGTGAGGCCGTCAGCTTTGGCCTTGTCGAGGGCTTTGAGCACGCGGGCGTAGTCGCGCGGCAGGACTTTGACGAACTGCTTCACGCTCTGTTCCCACAGCGCGAGCACCTTGAAGGCCTTCTGGCTCTTCGTGGCCTCGGCGTGCTGCTTGATGAGCTCGTAGAGGCTGTCGATCTCGGCCTGGTCTTCGAGGACGAAGAGGTCGCTCATGCTGGTGTTGCAGCGTGTTTTGAAGTCGCCCTTCTCATCGAGCACGTAGGCGATGCCGCCGGACATGCCCGCGGCGAAGTTGCGGCCCGTGGTGCCGAGCACGACGACGCGTCCGCCGGTCATGTATTCGCAGCCGTGGTCGCCCACGCCTTCGACGACGGCATCGACGCCGCTGTTGCGCACGGCGAAGCGCTCGCCCGCGACGCCGCGGAGGAAGAGCTGGCCGCCGGTGGCACCGTAGAGCGCGGTGTTGCCCGCGATGATGTTTTCCTCGGCGGCAAAGGTGCTGCCTTCCGGCGGATAGACGATGATGCGACCGCCGCTCATGCCTTTGCCGACGTAGTCATTGGCATCGCCGGAGATTTCGAGCGTGACGCCTTTCGGAATGAACGCGCCAAAGCTCTGACCGGCGCTGCCGTTGAAGGTGAGATGCACGGTGTCGTCCGGCAGGCCATGCCAATGCTTCTTGGTGATCTCGTTGCCGAGGATGGTGCCGACGGTGCGGTTGACGTTGCGGATCGGCAGCGTGGCGCTGACTTTTTCGCCCTTCTCGATGGCCGGTTTGCACAGGTCGAGCAGCGTCGTGATGTCGAGGCTCTTCTCGATGCCGTGATCCTGCTTCTCGGTGCAGAAGGTGCCGACTTCAGGGCCGACATTCGGACGGTAAAGCAGATTGCTGAGGTCAATGCC
>JAEUHK010000046.1 GCA_016795465.1 Verrucomicrobiaceae bacterium
TTCTTTGCCATGAAGCGTCATCTGCGACCGGCGCAGGCACGCAAACTCGTCGAATGGACTCATGATAGCCTCGCCCGCGAGCACTGACCTCCTGCTGCCCGCGGCGGACGTGTCATCGTCGCCGGACATCGAGCAGGAAAAAATCCTCGCCGCGCAGGCAGGGGACACGGTCGCGTTTGAATGGCTCGTGCGGCAGCACGAAGCAAGGTTGCTCGGCTTTTGCCGTCGCTGGCTGCGCTGCGAGGAAGATGCCCGCGAGGCCTGCCAGGATGCCTTTGTGCGTGCGTGGCAGGCGCTGCCAGAGTTTGAGAGCCGTGCGAAGTTTTCGACGTGGCTGTATCAAATCGCCCTCAATGCCTGCCGGGATCGTGCGAAGGCCAAAACGACTCGTCAACGCGACAGCACCGTGACACTCGACGAGATGCCGGATGCTCCCGCCTGCCCCAAACTCTCGCCCGACACCGGTGCCGAATGGCGTGGCGAGCTCGACAAGCTCCAGCGCGGTCTCGCCCTGCTGCCCGAGAAGCTCCGCGCCGCCCTCATCCTCGTGACCATGGAAGGCCTCAGCCAAAAAGAATGCGCCGACGTGCTCGGCTGCTCCATCCGCGGCGTCGAAGGCCGCGTCCACCGCGCCCGCCAGATGCTGTTGGAATGGTGGGAGGAGGAGAGGTAGTCACGAGAGGCATCAAAGGCATTTTGTGGGCTCCGCCCTTCGAGGTCGTCACATCCCACGATGACCTCCCGACCTCTCTTTTGCCTCTCGTTCCTGCTTTCACTACCGTTGTCGGCTCAAACAGTCGCGGAAAGTGTCACGGAGCTTCAGGAAGTCGTCATCGAAGGCAAGGCGGAGTCGCTGCTGGGGATCGCCACGTCGGCGTCGAAGGGGCAGACGAATGCGAAGGAGTTGATGGAGCGGCCGTTTTCGCGGCGGGGCGAGCTTTTGGAGAGCGTGCCGGGCCTCATCGTGACGCAGCACAGTGGCGATGGGAAGGCGAACCAGTATTTCCTCCGCGGCACGAACCTCGATCACGGCACGGACTTCGCCATCTACGTCGATGGCATGCCGGTGAACTTCCGCACGCATGCGCATGGCCAGGGCTACGCGGACCTGAACTTCATCATCCCGGAGCTGGTGGGCGAGCTGGAATACTGGAAGGGCAATTACTACGCGCAGCATGGCGATCTCAGCAGCACCGGCGCAGCGAGGTTCAAGCTCGTGGATTCGCTGCCTCAGGGCATTCTCTCCACGACGTGGGGCGAGTATGAGTACACCCGCACTTTGATCGCCGATAGCATTCAAGCGGGCGCGGGCATGCTCACCGCGGCCATCGAGCATCAATTCTACAACGGCCCGTGGGACCTGCCCTCCGATGCACGACGCTGGAACGGCCTGCTGCGCTGGCATTGGGAAGACTCGCGTGATCGCATCAACGTGACACTCATGGGCTACAAAGGCGACTGGATGAGCACCGACCAGGTGCCGCAGCGGGCGCTCGATGCGGGCCTCATCGGTCGCTACGGCAACATGGACCCCACCGATGGTGGCAACTCGCAGCGCTACAGCCTCAGCTTCGATTGGGAACGCCGTGAAGGCCGCACCACGACGCGAGCCAATGCCTACGCGGGTTACTACGACCTCGATCTCTTCTCAAACTTCACCTACTTCAAGGACAGCATCGCGCGTGGTGACACGCTGGGCGATCAGTTTGAGCAGAAGGACGGCCGCTGGTTTGTCGGCGCGGGCATTTCGCGGGACTGGCGCTTCGACGCGCTCGGTCATGAGCAGCGGCTGACGATCGGCTTTGCCACGCACCACGACTTCATCAACGCGCTCGGCCTTTACAACACCTCCGCCCGCCAGCGCTGGAACACCGTGCGCCAGGACGACATCTACCAGGCCACCTACGGCCTCTACACGGAGCTCGAATTCAAGCCGGTGTCGTGGTTCCGCGTCATCCCCGGCCTGCGGGCGGACCTATTCCACTTCAACTCCCGCAATGGCAGCCTGCAGGACAACAATGGCAACCTCACCAAAGGCATCGTCAGCCCGAAGCTGGCCATGGTCTTCGGTCCGTGGGCCAAGACGGAGCTGTATCTGAATGCGGGCCTCGGCTTTCACTCGAACGACACCCGCGGTGTGACCATCATGACTGATCCCTCCACCGGCCTGCCCGCGGATCGCGTCGATCCGATTGCCCGCACCTACGGCGCGGAGTTTGGCATCCGGAATGAATCCATCTCGAAGATGGTGAACACTCTCTCCTTCTGGTGGCTGCGCAGTGACTCGGAGCTGCTCTATGTCGGCGATGCCGGCACCACCGAGCCCGGGCCCGGCAGTGACCGCCTCGGCATCGAGCTGGCCAGCTACTGGCGGCCCACCGAATGGGCCATGGCCGACCTGGAGGCCACCTGGACCTGGGCGCACCTGCGCACCGCCAACCCTCCCAGCGCTTCCATCCCCGGCAGCATCCCCTATTCGCTGAACGCCGGCTTCACGCTCGGCCGCGAGGAAGGCTTGTTTGGCTCCCTGCGAGCACGCTACTTCGGTCCGCGACCCCTCACCGAAGACTACGCCGACATCCGCGCCCGCGATTCTCTCCAAGTGAACGCCCGCGTCGGCTACCGTCGCAAAAACTGGGAAGTCGCCCTCGAATGCCTCAACCTCCTCAACCGCGCCGACAACGACATCGCCTACTCCTACGAAAGCCAGCTCGCCACCGAAGCCGCTACGGTCGAGGATCGTCATGTGCATCCGATTGAGCCACGCATGCTCCGGGTGTCAGTGACGTGGCGGTTTTGAGGAGAGACGCGGCGGCAAGCTTATGAATCAAACCAGCCAAGGCAGTAAAGCACTCCAAAGTGCCTCGATGTGAAGAGCTTATTGGATGTTTGTTTGCCTGACAGACTTTGCGACAACAAACCCTTCCATTCCGTAGCTTGATCCGATCCTATAAACGCAGAGTTGATGTCGCCTCACAAGCCCTGCCAAGGAATCATCCTGCTTTTCGAGGCGAGGCCATCCGTAGTTTCGAAGTCGCTCAAAAACGCCAGCAAACTCATGCTCCACTTGTCCGAGGCTCACCTCCTCAATGTCGAAAATGATGTTTCCCTCTTGGACCGACTCCAAGTGGTGGCACCAAACTCCTTCGAAAACGATATCGCTTTGCCTACCTTCCTTCTCCGATCCACACGGGTATTCAGTTTCGAGGACTAGCTGGCGCCTGACTCCCGAAAATCGATATCCCCTGCAAATATTGTCGTGAACTGAAAGCATTCTGTTGGAGCACAATTGTTCATACATTGGTTCTGGCTAATCGAGCCAGTCAAAAATCGAAAAGTGCGTTCTCGTATAGAATCAGGTTCATTTCCGGGCGAATCGGCGAAGCAAAGTTGTCCTCTAGCTCCGCGAGAGGAACGAGACGCGTGGGAGGCTCTGAGATAACCAAGCTCCAAGGCATTTCCCTGCCTTGCTCACACGCCTCTTTGCCGCAGAGGGGCAAAGAGGCAGAGGACACCAAGATTTCCTTTTGCCTTCCTCTCTGCGCTCTCGGCTCCTCTGCTCCTCTGCGGCGAAACCGTGGACGGGTGCGGACTGCGAGCGGTTGAGGTGTAAGCGAAAGCGTTTCGCTCATCTTGCGGAGCAAGATGGCTACTTTGCTGGCGCGTGGTTCGGAGGCTGGGATGGGTTTCGAACCCAACTCAGCTCACCAAGCTCATCTCGACCTGGCGTTCCTGATCGTTGAGGTAGCAGCCGGGATCGCTGCCCCAAAGCGTGCCGCCATTGCCGTAGGCGGCGCGGGTGCGGAAGCCGCCGCCGCAGATCTTGAACCAGCGGCAGTTCGCGCAGGGGCCGACCATGCGGGCCTGGCGCTCCTCCTGCGTGAGGGTGCCGATGGAGCGGATGTCGCCGAGGGTGTCGGCGCTGGCGGCGTTTTGACCGTCCCAGATCTGGGAGAAGGGCTGGAGCTTCACATTGCCGAGCGTGATGTCCTGCCAGAACTGGTCGGGATGCACATTGCCCTGCGTGTCGATGTTCGCGATGCCGCGGCCGGAGCTGTTCGCGCCGCCGCCGTTCCAGGAGAGCAGGCGACGCGCCTCATCGAAGTTCGGGTGGCTCTCACGCTGCATGCGCAGGAGCAAATACGCGCCGTCCGCCGGCTGCGCCACGGTGAGCAGCTCGCGGTTGACGCCCTGGCGGCCCCAGGCCTCGACACGGGCGATGAGGGTGTCGAGCGCATGGCGTGACTCATCCGGCGTGAGCACTTGCAACGAGGCGCCGCGACCCGCGGGCACGAGGTGGTAGAAGCACACACGCTGAATCTGCTCCTCCTCGATGAAGTCGAGGATGCGCTCGATGTTTTCCACGTTGTGTCGGGTCAAAGTGAGGCGCAAGCCGGTCTTCTGGCCGACCTCATGACAGGCACGGAAGCCACGCACGGCGGCATCGAAGGCACCTTCCTTGCGGCGGAACTCATCGTGCACCTTGCCGATGCCATCGAGCGAGATGCCCACGTAGGCGACGTTCGCTTTTTTCAGCAGCGCGGCCTTCTCCGGCGTGATGAGCGTGCCGTTGGTGGAGATGGTGAGCTTCAGCCCGGCGGACGAGGCCTTCTCCACGAGGTCGAAGAAGCGCGGATGCACGAGCGGCTCGCCGCCGGAGAGCAGCAGCGAGGGCACCTGGTAGGCGGCGAGGTCGGATACGACGGACTCCATCTGCTCCCACGTCAGCTCGCCGGGATAGCCCATGGCCTGCGAATCGGAGTAGCAGTGCACGCAGCGCAAGTTGCAGGTGCGGGTGATGTTCCAGACGGTGATGGGCTTGCGGCTGGTGGCACTGTGCTGGGCCTTGTGGCCGGTGCCGTAACGAAGGCCGTCCGCAGGCTGCGCGGCGCCGGTCCAGAGTTTGGTGAGGTTGATCATAACAGGTGGGTGAAGAGGTGCGCATCATAACGCCCCCTCCCCCGCCCTGTCGGTGCCGTGCCTGCCGAAGGCTGCGCCGATTTTGTCGCGGTGGGAAGGCGAGGCACGGAAGACTCCCGCGTCCCGTCTCGTTCATGCTCACGATGAAACACCTCGCTCTCTTTTGCCTCCTGCTTCTCTCCACCTCCGCTTTCGCCCAACACCCGGCGGCCGATGACGCGGGCTTTGTGCCGCTTTTCAATGGCAAAGACCTCACCGGCTGGAAAACGACTGGCAACTGGCTTGTCGAGGCCGATGGCAGTGTCTCGCTGCATCCGCGTGAAGGCGAGAAGGGCTGGAAACGCTTCGATGCCTACATCGCCACCGAGAAGCTGTATGGCGACTTCGTGCTGGACCTGGAATTCAAGATCAACGCCAAGGGCAACAGCGGCGTCTTCATGCGCGTGGCGGACATGAAGGAGCCAGTGAAAACCGGCTTCGAGGTGCAGATCCTCGACACCTACGGCCTCGCGAAGCCCGGCCACCACGACTGCGGTGGCATCGTCCACGGCACCGGCCCGTCCAAAAACATGGTCAAACCCGCTGGCGAGTGGAATCGCTACACCATCACCGTCCAAGGCCGCAGCGTGAAGGTCGTCTTCAACGGCGAGCAAGTCATCGACACCACCCTCGAAGCCATGAACATGGCCGACCGCCCCGCTCTCGGCCACATCGCTTTCCAGGACGAGGCGCTGCGCGTGTGGTATCGCAACGTGCGGATCAAGGAGCTGAAGTAGGCCTTCGGAGGCCGCCCGCCCTTGGCATGGACTTTCCCGCTTCTAGGAGGCAAAACGGCCTGCCGGGGCAAGAATGCCCATCGCTTGTCGTATTCGCCGCTGATTTTGAGCTAACCTACACCCCTCGCACGTCATGTTCCGCATCCCTGGAGTCCCCGGCAAAGACCTTTGTGACAACCACCTCGGCAGCAGCCGTCGCGACATTTTGCGCGTCGGTGGCGCGGGCATCATGGGCCTCACTTTGAACAACATCCTCCGCGGTCAGGCTATGGCCAACACCTCGCCGAATGCAGGCCGCGCTGGCTGGGGCAAAGCGAAGCACGTCCTCATGATCTACCTCCAGGGCGGCCCGTCGCACCTCGACCTGTGGGACCCGAAGGAAAACGTGCCGGACAAGGTGCGCTCCGCTTTCAAAACCATCCCGACGAAGATCCCCGGCAAGCATTTCACCGAGATCCTCCCGCAGCTCGCGAAGGTGAATGACAAGTTCACCATGATCAATTCGATGAGCTACACGCCAAACGGGCTCTTCAACCACACCGCCGCGATCTACCAGATCATGACCGGCTACACGACGGACAAGGTGAGCCCCTCCGGCCAGCTCGAACCGCCGAACGCCAAGGACTTCCCGAACTTCGGCAGCAACATCATCCGCCTCAAGCCGCCGCAGGAGCCCATGCTGCCCTTCGTGCAGCTCCCGCGTCCCTTGCAGGAGTCCAACGTCGTCGGCAAAGGCGGCGGCGCAGGCTTCCTCGGCAAGGCTTTCGATCCCTACACCCTCTTCCCCGATGGCGACGACCTCGACATGGGCAAGATGGACCGCATCAAGATCGACGACCTGCAGCTCCGCCCCGACCTCTTCAGCGTGCGCCTCGAACGCCGCGCGAAGCTCCGCGATGCCATCAACGACCAGATGCCCGTCATCGAGGCCGCCACGAAGGACATGAGCCTCGACAGCTACTACAACCAGGCTTTGAACCTCATCTCCAGCGGCCGTGCCCGCGATGCCTTCGCGCTCGACCGCGAACCTGAAAAACTCCGCGACCGCTACGGCCGCAACACCTTCGGTCAAAGCTGCCTCCTCGCCCGTCGCCTGCTCGAAGCCGGCACCCGCGTCGTCGAGGTCATCTGGCCCAAAGTCGCCAACTCCGACAATCACAGCTGGGACCACCACGTCGGCCTCACCGAGCGCATGAAGGGCAAATCCGGCCCCATGCTCGATCAGGGCCTCAGCGCCCTCTTTGAAGACCTCGACGCCTCCGGCCTGCTCGATGAGACGCTCGTCGTCGCCCTCGGCGAATTCGGCCGCAGCCCTGAAAAAGGCGTCTCCACCTCTGGCAACGGCAACAGCGCCGACGGTCGCGACCACTGGCCTTACTGCTACACCGCTGTCATCGGCGGTGCCGGCATCAAGCGCGGCTACGTCCACGGCAAATCCGACAAAACCGGCTCCGCCCCCACCGAAGACGCCGTCCACCCGATGGAACTCCTCGCCACGATCTACCACAGCGTCGGCATCGACCCCGAAACCATCGTTTACAACCACCTCAACCAGCCCCGCGAGCTGGTGAAGGCGAAACCGGTGACGAAGCTGTTTGCGTAACAGCAGGTCAAAACGTCAAAGTCTCGTCAAGGGGTCAAGAAGGCAGCTTCTTGACCCCTTGACCGTTTTTTGACGGCGAAGCCATCTTGACCTCTGCTCCAAAAACCCTTGGCACTTCGCCGTGCTTTCGACTTCATGACGCATGTCTTCCATGCAGCTCACCTTTCTCGGCACCGGCACGTCCGTCGGCATCCCGGTGATCGGCTGTGACTGCGCGGTGTGCCGCAGCACGGACCCGAAGGACAAACGACTGCGCAGCTCCGTTTACATTCAGACGCCGGAGTTTGCCTGGGTGGTGGACACGGGGCCGGATTTCCGGGCGCAGTGCCTGCGTGAAAACATCCGCCACCTCGACGCGGCGATTTTCACACATCCCCACATGGACCACCTCACCGGCTTCGACGAGCTGCGCCGTTTCACGGTCGATGTGGATCAGTTCATGCCCATCTACGGCACGCCGGAGTGCCTCGCCGTGCTCGAGCGGATGTTCGAGTATGCCTTCAACGGCGAGAACCGTTACCGCGGCTACTTGAAGCCTTTTCCAAAGCCCATTCACGGCCCGTTTCACCTCGGTGAAACCACCGTCACACCGCTCCCAGTGCAACACGGCAAGGTGGTGACCATTGGCTACCTCTTCACCCGCGGCGGCAGGAAGCTCTGCGCCTACATCCCCGACGCGAAAACCATCAGCCCCGAGGCCATGGAGCTCATCCGCGGCGTGGACACGCTCATCGTCGATGCCCTGCGCCACACGCCGCATCCCACGCACATGAACTTCGAGGAATCGCTGGCCGTCGTTAGCGAGCTAAAGCCACGCCAGACTTGGTTCACGCATTTGCAATGCGAGATCATGCACGCGGTCGAAGACCCGAAACTACCGCCGGGGGTCAATCTGGCCTTTGATGGCCTACAGCTTCGCTGGAATGACGAAGGCTGAATGACGAATGTCGAATGAACCACCATCGATGAAATGCTTTCGAGCCCTCTGGCTCGTCATTCGTCATTGCCTCCTTCTCGCTCTCACGCTCCCAAACCTCTCCCACGCCCAGTTTGCGCAAGAATGGGAGCCCGCGACGGAAACAGTCGTCGTTTACAATCCAAAGTTTCCAGGTTCTGAAGCCCTCGCGAAGCATTACGCGACCAAACGGAAAATACCGGCGGATCGCGTCATCGGGCTCGATTGCCCGGTGACGGACTCGATGAGCCGCATGGAGTTCAACCAGCAACTGCGCGAGCCTTTGCGGAAGATCTTCGCGGCGAAGAAATGGTGGACGCTCGACACCGATGGCAAATCGGCATCCGCCGGCAGCGTGACGCACTCCAACATCCGCGTGCTCGCGCTCATGCGTGGTGTGCCTTTTCAAGTGCGGCGGGATCGTGATGCACCACCGCCGCAAAAAGAGGACGAGGCCAGTGTCGATGCCGAGCTCACGGTCCTCGCGATGAATGCCCCGCCGACGGAGGGAGCACTGAAAAACCCGTATTTCGGTGCCAGCGTGCGTTTGCCGCGCTTCACGAAGGCTCCTGGTCTCCTCCTCGTCGGCAGGCTCGATGGACCGAGCGATGACATCGTGCGCCGCATGATCGATGACGCGTTGTTTGCCGAGGAAAACGGGCTGCATGGCCGTGCCGTGATCGATCTCGCATTGAAGTCCGGCGGCTTTCAGGAAGGCGAAGACTGGCTCACGGCCTCCGCGGCCACATTTCAGCGTCATGGCATCCCGCTTTACATCGACCGGCATGAGCTCGTCCTGCGTGATCACTGGCCGCTGCCAGACACGATCCTCTATTTCGGCTGGTACACGATGGATGCCGCCGGCGCGGTGGCCTCGCCGGAGTTTCAATTCAAACGCGGTGCCGTGGCCTGCCACATCCACTCGTTCAGCGCCAGCGTGATGCGAGATCCAAAGCAGCACTGGACCGGCCCGCTGCTCGTGAAAGGCGCGGCGGCCACTTTTGGCAATGTGTTTGAACCTTACCTCTCGCTCACCGTACACTTTGATCTGCTCAACAAACGTCTGCTGGAAGGTTTCACCATTGCGGAGGCCGCGTGGTCGGCCACGCCCGCACTTTCGTGGATGAGCGTCGTGATCGGCGATCCGCTCTACCGGCCCTTTGCGAAGACCGGCGGCTCATCGCTGGGCAGCGACGACGTGCGTGACTACCTTCTTTATCAAGGCGCGGCCCGTCGCTCGCCGCTCGATCCCGATGCGGCGATCAAAACGACCATCACCACGCTGGCGGAGCGACGCAAAAGCTCACGCCTGCTCGAATTCACCGGCCTGCTATCCGCGCTGCAAGGCAAGCACGCCGAGGCCATCGACCTCCTCGACCACGCCGAAGCCCTCGCCCCCACGCCCGCCGACCGCGTGCGACTCCGCCTGTACCGCGCCGAACTCTTCCGCCGCGATGCCAAGCCGCAAACCGCCGCCGATTTGCTCCGCGACCTCCTTTCCGACGACACCGTCCAAGCCGAGCCCGCCCGTGCCGCCGCCGAATCCCTGCTGCGTGATGTGGGCGGGTGACGCACTGGCAAAAAAAACCGCCGGATCGAGGTGATCCGGCGGTGGTGAAGTGCGAGGAGCTTTTACGCGCCGAACTTGATCAGCGGGAAGGGATTCGCCTGGGGTTCCATGGCGTACTCGCGATCCTTGAACTGGCCGGCCTTCGGGAAGGGGTAGTTGCCATCTTTGTCGGCAACGATGGGCGGAGGGCCATCCATAGTGAGGTTTTCCACGCCGGGGGAGAACTCGAAGGGGCTGTTGATGTAGTCTTCGTATGTGATCTTCTGGCCGGTGTGCGCCGCCCAGCGGCCCATGGCGGTGGTGACGCTCGATTTGATGCCGCGCTCGACTTCGTTGTATTCGGTGTCGTCGCTGATGGCCTTCACGAGGTCTTCCCACTCGAGATCATAGGGGTTCGGCTCCGGCTGCTTGCCGCGCCAGAGGAGGTTCGCACGATTGGTGAAGTCCTGGCCTTTGAAGCTCATGGCCTTCGACGGGAAGTGGCCCGCGGTGGAGACGATGGCGCAGCCCTTCGTGCCATGCACCTGCGTGGCGAATTGCGTGTGCACATTGAGAGCTGTGCGGCCTTCGAGGTAAAGCTTCGCGCCGTCCTTGAAGGTGTACTCGCAGGAGTAGTGGTCGAAATTCTGGTCCACGTTGTCGCCACGGTCGCTGCGGCCGCCGCTGGCCTGCACCTCGACCGGCCAGTCGTTCTTCATCCAGCAGGCCTCGTCAATGTTGTGGATGTTGAAGTCGCTGAAGCCGCCGCCAGAAGCCCAGAGGAAGCTGTGGAAGTTTTTGATCTGCCAGAGCAGCTCGTTCGGATGCGCCTTCGGATCACGACGCGGCGTGAACACGCTGCCAATGATGCCCTGCATGCGGTAGGCACGCATGAGCAGCAGATCGCCGATTTCACCGTCCTGGATGCGGTTGAAGAGCTCACCACGGACGCGGCAGTGACGGCACATGAGGCCCACGCCGACCTTCAGGCCCTTCTTCTTCGCTTCTTCATTCAACGCGAGCAGGCGGCGGGCCGTCGGGCCGTCCGTGCAGATCGGCTTTTCCATGAAAACGTTCACGCCCTTCTCGATGGCATACTTGTAATGCACCCAGCGGAAGGCCACCGGCGTGGTGAAGATGGCCACGTCACCTTTGCGCAGCGTGTCGATGGCGTTCTTGTAAGCGTCGAAGCCGATGAACTTGGTGTCCTCGGACACGGACATGCGGTCCGGGTGCTTCTTGGTGAGGTTTTCAAAGCTCGCATCGAGGCGGTCCTTCATCACATCGGCCATCGCCACGAGGCGCGGCATGCGCTGCTTCACCGTCATCGCGTTGCTGGCCGCGCCCGTGCCGCGACCACCGCAGCCGATGAGCGCCGCGCGGATTTCATCACTGCCCGCGGCGTGTACATACGGGATGCTGATTCCGGAGAGCACCGAAAGGCCCGCGGTGGCCTTGGTGGCAGTTTTCAAAAAGTCACGACGGGAGGTGTTTTCGACGATGGGTGAGTTCATGGGCTGGAATTAACGAGATTGGAGATGCGAAGTTTACGCAGGATGCGGTGGCGTGGTCAAGGATTCGTCAGAAGGGTCAAGAGGTGGTCAAAAGGACGCAAAAGCAGCGCTGGAGGGCCGGATTGCATTCCGGCCGATGCCGAGGTGCGGAGACGAAAGACCGGCCAAATGGGCGGGAATACAATCCCGCCCTCCAAAATAAAAAACGCGGACCGTTTCCGGTCCGCGTTGTGAGGGGTCGCTGGGGATGCCGATCACGCGTAGCTGGCCTGCGCGCCTTTGATGTCGCGCTTCTTGATCCAGGGCATGAGGCTGCGGAGGCGGGCGCCGGTCTTTTCGATCGGGTGCTTCTCGCCAGCTTTGAGCAGCTTGTTGAAGGTCTTGTAACCGGTTTCGGTCTCCTTGATCCATTCCTTGGCGAATTTGCCGGTCTGGATGTCCTTGAGAGCGGCTTTCATGCGCTTCTTGACGGACTTGTCGATGATCTTCGGTCCGACTTTGACGTCGCCCCACTTGGCGGTCTCCGAGATGGAGAAGCGCATGCCGGCGATGCCGGACTCGTTCATGAGGTCCACGATGAGCTTCAGTTCGTGCAAGCACTCGAAGTAGGCCATCTCGGGGCTGTAGCCAGCCTCGGTGAGCACTTCAAAGCCGGCCTGGACGAGGGCGCTGGCACCACCGCAAAGGACGGTCTGCTCGCCGAAGAGGTCGGTTTCGGTTTCTTCCTTGAAGGTGGTCTCGATGACGCCGCCGCGGGTGCCGCCGATGCCGTGCGCCCAGGCGAGAGCGATCTTCTTGGCCTGCTTGTCGGCGTTCTGATGGATGGCGATCAAAGAGGGGACGCCTTTGCCTTCGGTGTACTGGCGGCGGACAATGTGGCCGGGGCCTTTCGGGGCCACCATGATCACGTTCACGTCCTTCGGCGGGACGACAGTCTTGTAGAGAATGGCGAAGCCGTGGGAGAAGAGCAGCGTTTTGCCCTTGGTGAGGTTCGGGGCGATGTCCTTCTTGTACACGCCGCCGATCTTGGTGTCCGGCACAGCGACGAAGATCACGTCGGCAGCTTTCACCGCATCAGCGGTGTCCATGACCTTGAGGCCCTTTTCTTCAGCCACCGCGCGGCTCTTGGAGCCGGGGTAAAGGCCGATGACGACTTTGACGCCGCTCTCCTTGAGGTTCAGGGCGTGGGCGTGGCCTTGGGAGCCGAAGCCGATGACAGCGCAAGTCTTGCCTTTGAGGGGGGCGAGGCTCGCGTCTTTTTCAGTGTAGATTTTGGCGGGCATTAGTGTGGTCTGGTTTAAGGGGCGGCGATAGTGGTTCATGGCCCCCGAGGGGTCAAACGGCTTTTTCCCGGCCCGGAAGCCGGACAAATCGGGACTGCGAGGTCCGTTTGATGCCGCTCCTATGATCAAACGCCTTCTTTTTGTCCCGCTCGCCCTCGCCTCCGCCGCCCTGCATGCCGCCGATTGGACGGAGTTTCGCGGCCCTGGTGCGCAGGGCCATTCCGATGCCACCGGCCTGCCGCTGACGTGGAGCCCCACCTCGCACATCGCGTGGAAAGCCGCCGTCGCAGGCGTGGGCTGGTCCTCGCCGGTGGTTGTGGGCGACCGCATCTTTTTGACGAGCGCCGTCTCTCTCAGCGGCAAAGAGGAAGCCACCGCCGATCGCTCGCTGCGGGCCCTCGCCCTCGATGCAGCCACCGGCAAGACCGTGTGGGACGTGGAGCTTTTCCAGGCGAAATCCCCGCGAGCCCATCGCAAGAACAGCCACGCCAGCCCCACGCCCGTTTACGAAGATGGCAAGCTCTACATCCACTTCGGCCATCTCGGCACCGCATGCCTGAATGCCGCGAATGGCCAGACCGCATGGGCCACGCAAGCCTTTGCCTACTCGCCCGTGCATGGGAATGGCAGCAGTCCGGTGCTCTTTGAAGACCTGCTCATCTTCTCCGCCGATGCCGAAACGGAGCCGAAGGTCATCGCGCTCGACAAGACTACCGGCCAGCAGCGCTGGGCCTTTGCCCGCCAGTCCGATGCGAAGAAGAAATTCTCCTTCTGCACGCCATTGATCATCGACGTGAACGGCCAGAAGCAGCTCATCACACCCGGCAGCGGCGTCGTGAACGCCCTCAATCCAAAGACCGGCGAGGAAATCTGGCGCTGCTACTACGACCAGGGTTACAGCGTCGTGCCGCGCCCGGTTTATGCCCACGGCATGATCTTCCTCTCCAGCGGCTATGACAAGCCGGTGCTGTATGCCATCAAGGTGGACGGCAAAGGCGATGTCACCGCCACGCACATCGCGTGGAAGATCGAGAAGGCCGCGCCGCACAATCCCAGCATGGCCGTCATCGGCGATGAACTCTACTTCGTGGCCGACAACGGCATCCTGAGCTGCGTCGATGCGAAAAGCGGGCAGGTACATTACTCCGAACGCTGCACCGGCCCCATCTCCGCCTCGCTGCTGGCCGCCGATGGCAAACTGTATCTGCAGGATGAAAAGGGCCTCGGCGTCGTCGTGAAGCCCGGCAAGCAATTCCAAATCCTCGCGCAAAACGATCTCGCCGAACGCAGCCTCGCCTCGTATGCGGTCATCGGGTCAGATCTCCTCATCCGCACGGAGGGGAACCTGTATCGGATCAAGAAGTGACCGCCTCATGCCTCTCGACTCCAGCATCGTCGAATTCTTCATCCGCATCGGCGCGGCCTTGCTGGAGCTGTGCGGGATCATTCACGGTGCGCAGGAGGACATGACCACCGGTTCGCGTCTCGGTGAGTCGAGGATGGACCGCGAGAGCAGGCAGTGGTTCCGACGCCTCACGATCGTCGTTTCGTGCGTCACTCTCGCGCTGCTGATCGTGTGGGCGGTGATGGAGTGGTGATGGAGTGGTGAGTTTGATCAAGCCTCGATGAAGCGCTGCAACGCCTCGCGGGCCTTCAACGCCTCGCGCCACGGCCTCGGAATCGCTTCGAGGCCGTGCGCAGCGCCGAGCAGCATGCCGAGGACCAGCGCACGAGCGCAGTTGTCGCCGCCGGCCATGGCGTTCTCGATGCTGGCGAGCTCGAAATCATGCCCGTGATGCTTCACCAGCCACAAAACGGCCGGAAGAGCCTGCGGGATGGGACAGGCACGACCGAGCTTGCCGATGGCATCGGGACCTTGAGCGGCCTCCGCGGCTTCGAGAGCCCATTTCGGAGCCGTTTGAGCGATCACCTCCGAAAGCTCCGCGCCATGCAAAAGCCGGTGCGAGGCACGGGCGAGGAATTCGGCGCACGCGATGGTCTCCGGCGAGCGATGTGTGAGGATCGTTTGCTCGATCGCAGCCGCCACGGCCTCTGATTCGGGCTTCTCGGCAAAAAACGCCATCAGCGGAGCGATGCGGGCCGGACCCGCGAGCTCATCCGAGGCCGCGCCGCTCGTCACGGGCGTGGCACCGGCTTGCAGATTCGCCAGCGTGCCCTTCGTGGCCTTGTCCACATAGTCATCGTAGGCCGGCCACATCGCCTGCCAGTCCGTGAGGAAGGCCGCGGCATCCCAGCGGCGCTCGCGTTGAAGAAAGGCCAGCAGCCGTAGCGCCTGATCACCGGCGTGGCCCTGCTCGCCAGCTTGTTTGCGAGGATGATACGATTCCGCGCCGGGAGCTTGGTAGCCGGTCACCCGCCCGTGACGACGCACGATGACCTCTGAATCATAAATCCAGTGCACACCGAGCGAGAGGGCTTCAGCGATGAAACTGCCATGCAGCATGCCTGCGACGCGAGAGGAGAAATCCGGGACCATGCCGCGGACGTAGCCCTGCACGCCACGACTCGCAAGCCATGCGCAGCACTTCGCATTTCCGCCCTTGCCGCGGCGGCTAAAAAGAGCACTTCATCCACCATTCCCATGCAAACCGATTACGATGCCATCATCATTGGCGGCGGCCCCGCCGGAGCCACGGCGGCCATGACGCTGCGCCAGGCCGGCCGGAAGGTGCTCGTGCTCGAAAAGGAGAAGTTTCCGCGCTTTCACATCGGCGAGTCCCTGCTGCCCTACAACCGCCCCATCTTCGACGAGCTCGGCGTGTGGGACAAAATCCAATCCGCAGGCTTCATGCGGAAACGCGGGGCGCAGTTCTGGATGGGCGATGGCTCGATGCACACGCGGCTGAATTTCTCCCGCGGCTCCTTCACCGAGTTCCCCGAGGCCATCCAGGTCGAGAGGGCCAAATTTGACGACATCCTGCTGCGTCATGCCGAGCAGCTCGGTGCCGAGGTGCGTGAGGAAACGCTCGTCACGAGCCATCAGGTCACCCAGGACCGCGTCACCATCCGTGTGAAAGCCAAGGACGGCAGCGAGCAGGAGGTCAGCGCGGCCTTCCTCGTCGATGCCAGCGGCCTGAACAACTTCACCGCCAACCGCGAGAAGCTCCGCGAGTATTACCCCGGCCACAAAAAGATCGCCATCTTCGGCCATTACAGCGGCGTGCTCATGACCGAGGGCGAGGAGAAAGGCGACATCCTCATCGTGCGGCGGAAAAACTCGTGGTTCTGGATGATCCCGCTCGCGGATGACAAGGTCAGCGTGGGCCTCGTGCTCGATTTGAATGACTTCAAAGAGCTCAAGCAGGAGCCGCAGGCCGTGTTTGATGAGGCCGTAGCCACCACCGCCGCCGTGCGTGACCGCATGATGAACGCCCAGGCGATCACGCAGGGCCATGTGCTGAGCGATTTTTCCTACACGAACAAGAAGCTCGTCTCCGACCGCGTCGTTCGTGTGGGCGATGCCGCGGGCTTCATCGATCCCATCTTCTCCAGCGGCGTGATGCTGGCCATGCACAGTGCTCAAAAGGGTGCCCGCGTGGTGGATGAAGCGCTGAAGGCCGGACGCACGATGACCTTTGCCATGAAGCGCTACGAATGGAGCACGCGGAAGCACGTGGGCCGCTTCTGGCAGTTCATCGAGAAGTTTTACACGAAGCACTTCGCGCAGCTCTTTTTCCAGCCCAGCAACAAGTTCCGCATGGTCTGCGCCATCAACTGCGTGCTCGCCGGGCGGCCTGAAATGAACTTCGCCACCTGGTGGCGGCTGAAGTTTTTCTTCGGCCTCGTGTGGATCCAGAAGCGCTTCGCCCTCGCGAAGCCCATCGAGATCGGTTGATACCGATCACAGATAGCTCTCGATGCCGAGCTTGCCGTTCGTGGCGCAGATAAACATCGTGCCGGGCTTCGTCGTGCTCGGTTTGGTCATCACCTTGCCGCCGCCGCATTCGACCATGAGCTGGCCTGCGGCGATGTCCCACAGGCTGATCTGCTCCTCGACATACGCATCGAGGCGACCGCAGGCGATGTAGGCCATCGCCAGCGCGGCGCTGCCCAGCATGCGGGTCTTGCGCACCTCGTAGGCGATGCGCTTGTATCGCTCAAAGCCCAGGTCGAGCGCCTCCTTGCTCTTCGAAAAGCCCACCGTCACCACCGCCTCGCGCATCTCGGCGCGGTCGCTGCACTTCACCGGCTTGCCATTCAGCAACGTCGTGCCGCCGGCCATCACGGTGAAGGTTTCCTTCTGCATCGGGTCAAAGATCACGCCGATGAGCAGCTTCTTCGTGTCCCGCTCGCGGGCGGCGATGGACACGCAGAAGTGCGGGATGCCGAAGAAGTAATTCACCGTGCCGTCAATCGGGTCCACGATCCACTCGATGGGACCGTCGCCGCCGGTGTCGCCGCCTTCCTCGCCGAGGATCGCGTGCTCGGGAAACTTCGCCAGGATCATCGCCGTGATCAGCTTCTGGCTGCGCACATCCAGCTCCAGCTTGATGTCATGCCGCTGCATCTCATTCACCGTGAGTTCGGAGCCAAAATTCGTCTGGATGAGTTCACCCGCGGCATGCGCGGCTTCAGTGGCGGTGGCGAGGAGGGCTTGGAGGTCGTTCACGAGTTCTTCAGGGGCAAAATCTCGGCGAGCAAGGCACGCGCGAGCTGGGTTTTAGGCTGCCGGGGCAGGCTTTTCGTCCGGCCGCCGGGGAGGCAGAGGGTGACGGCGTTTTCCGCACTGTCAAACCCGATGCCCGGCTGCGTGATGTCGTTCGCGATGATCACATCGCAGCCCTTGCGCTCCAGCTTCTCGCGGGCGTGCTCGACGAGCTTTTCCGACTCCGCCGCAAATCCGGCCAAAACACCGCGAAACCCGAAAACCGACCTCGCCGAGCCCAAAATATCCTCCGTGCGTTCCAGCTCCAAAACCAGCCTCTCGCCGGTCTTTTTGATCTTCTGCTCCGAAACACTCACCGGCCGGTAATCCGCCACCGCCGCGGCAAAAATGGCCACGTCGCATCCCGCGAGGCTCTTTTCCACCGCTTCAAACATCTGCCGCGCCGATTCCACCGCGATCACCTCCACGCCCGCCGGCTTCGCCAGGCTTACCGGCCCCGAAACCAGCACCACCTCATGCCCCGCCTCCACCGCCGCCTCCGCCAGCGCATACCCCATCCGCCCCGAAGACCGGTTCGTGAGATACCGGACCGGATCAAGAGCCTCCCGCGTCGGCCCGGCAGTGATGAGAATGCGCATCCGCCGAACTAGCCGCAGCCATGCGAGGGCGCAAGCGAGCCATCTTTGAAGGGTTGCCTTTAAACGGAAGGTTCGAGTATGCTGCGGCATGAAATCCTTTCTGAAGGCGTTTGGCTGGCCTGGATTCGTTGGGCTGCTTGCAGCACTGCTTCTCGCTTGGCTTGCTTTGCCAAGAGGCCCCATCGACAGGATACCTGGAAATCGACTGCTGACAGATGCCGCTCGTGTTGGGATTGAATCGGCACTCGAACGCTACTTGGAAGTCCACGGCGTCTATCCACAACCGGCCAATCCCGAAGAGACGGCGGAGATTGAACCCGGCGTGATCTGTCGGATTGGAGGGGCCAAGTGTCTTTACCAAGCTCTCACCGGGGAAGGAAACGATGCCATCCAAGGTAGCGGTGAGAACGCAAAGCCCTCCGACGGCATTTGGGACGACGAAGATCTAACCAGGGTCTTATTCAAAGACATGCCATCCACGATGCGCCGCAAAATCGGCAACCACTACCTCCTCGTCGATGGCTACGGCCGCCCCTTTCAATACATCAAAGCCGATCCCGCCAAGAAGAACACCCTCAACACCACCTACGACCTCTGGTCCTACGGCGACGACGAAACCCACCTCCGCGCCACCTCCAAGGACACCGAGGCCGATCCGTCACTCGGAGCGAAGTGGATCAAGAACTGGTGACGCACATTCACCGCCGTGTTTGCCCCATCGAGAGCGGCCCCTCACCCCAGCCCTCTCCCCGGAAATGGCCTGGTCGAGAATGAACGCTTTCCGCCGGGGAGAGGGAGGGGGCATTCTGGTCCCTCTCCCCGCTGAAGGCCTTCGATAGGTTTCAGGTAAGCGGCGGGGAGAGGCTAGGTGAGGGGGCACCCAGGCCTATTTGGCGGAGCGGTGAGGCTTGTTCAGCGTCGTGGCAGCCCTTTTGCGGAGCCGCGAGGCTTGTTCGCCGCCGTGGCTGGACCTTTGCGGAGCCGCGAGGCTTGTTCGCCGCTGTGGGAGGACCTTTGCGGAGCCAAGAGGCTTGCTCGCCGCCGTGGCGGGACCTTTGCGGAGCCATGAGGCTTGCTTGCCGCCGTGGGAAGACTTTTGCGGAGCCATGAGGCTTGCTCGCCGCCGTGGGAAGACTTTTGCGGAGCCGTGAGGCGTGTTCGCGGGCGAGATCAGGGCCGTTGGTGAACGGAAACAGCTCGCCCGAAGAGTTCATTCCCTCCTTCGAGCAAGAAATCCGCTTCACAGGCCGCAACCGCTCGAATTATAAACAACGCCATGAAGCTCCCCGGCCTCCTCTTTGCTCTCACTGCCTCGCTCGCTCTCGCCGCGCCGTCGGATCCGCCGAATGTCGTGCTCGTGATGGCGGACGATCAAGGCTGGGGCGACATGGCTTATAACGGTCACCCGCACGTCCAGACGCCGAACTTCGACGCGATGGCCCGCGAGGGCATCCGCTTCGATCAATTTCATGCCGCGGCACCCGTGTGCTCGCCCACGCGGGGCAGTGTGATGACGGGGCGCACGCCGAATCGCTTTGGCTGCTTCTCGTGGGGCCACACCCTGCGGCCGCAGGAGGTCACCATCGGCGAGGTGATGCAAAAAGCCGGCTACCGCACCGGTCACTTCGGCAAGTGGCATCTCGGCTCCGTGCAAAAAGCGAGTCCGGTGAGCCCCGGCGCGAGCGGTTTCGATACCTGGGTCTCCGCGCCGAACTTCTTCGACCTCGATCCCATCCTCAGCGATCAAGGCAAGGCCGTGCAGTTCAAAGGCGACAGCTCGGACATCACCGCGGATCTCGCTTTGAAATTCATCCGCCAGTGCGCGGAGAAGGACCAGCGCTTCCTGGCCGTCGTGTGGTTTGGTTCACCACATAGCCCGCACAAGGCTCTCGATGGGGATCGCGACCTCTACGCGGACCAGCCGAAGAACGTGCGTGACTTCTACGGCGAGATCACCGCCATGGACCGGGCTTTTGGCCGCATCCGCGAGGAGTTGAAGAAGCTCGATCTGCGTGATGAGACCGTGCTGTGGTATTGCAGCGACAACGGCGCGTTGCCGAAGATCGGCTCCAGTGGCGGGCGTCGCGGCAACAAAGGCAAAATCTACGAGGGCGGCCTGCTCGTGCCCTCGTTGCTCGAATGGCCCGCGCAGTTCAAAACGCCCAAAGTCATCTCCACGCCCTGTGTCACCAGTGACATCCTCCCCACCCTCGCCGACATCACCGGCGCGGCCATCGGCCACGACATGCCGCTCGACGGCCAGAGCCTTCTCCCGGTGCTCGAAGGGGACTCCAACAAGCGCAGCAAGCCCATCGGCTTTTGGGATGCGAACAAGGGCGGCATCGGCACGCCGTCCGATAAATGGATGGCCGAACTCCTCGCCGATCAGGCGAAGGGCATCGAGCCGAATGATCCGGCCCGCGTGGTGCCTGATGCGGCCAAGATCGGCCCGCCGGTCTCGCTCACGAGCTTTCCCGGCCACGCCGCCTGGATCGACGGCTCGTGGAAGCTGCATCGCATCGAGAAAAAAGGTGCCGCGGAGGTCGAGTGGGAACTTTACGACCTTTCCAAAGATCCGAACGAGGAGGACATCCTTATCGCCGAGCAGCCCGAACGCTTCGCCGCGATGCGCAACGCCCTCGAAGACTGGCTCGAAAGCGTGGCGAAGAGCCTGAACGGCGAGGATTACAAAAAGCCGTGACGCCAACCGGGAACGGCGAACACTGAACCGAGAACAGCGAAGCGTTCCCCACCTCCCGCTTGCACCGCGGCGCAATCCGTTGTTTCTCCCTTTCGCATGCCCTCCACCGTCCCCACGCATCTTGATCTGAGCCACCTCGGCGAGCCCGTCTATCGCGGCTCCGTGCAGAACCTCCACGCGATCCCCGATCATCCCGGCTTTGTGGCCTGCGAGACGACGGAGGCGGGCTCGGTCTTCGATGTGGGCTCGATCTTCAAAATCGAGGGCAATGACCTCAACCGCGCCCTTTTCCGCCACGCGATGTATTCCCGCCTCGCCCAGCCGGAGACGTGGAAACGCGTGAAGGCCGCCATCGAGGCCTCGTCGATCTCTCCCGAGCTGCGCGAGGAGCTGCTCACGGGTCCGTTTGAGCGCATGCTTGAGCAGGGGGCGGTCACGCACCACATCGGCATGGTCGATGCCCGCAGCGGGGCCATCGTGCGCGAGGGCATGCCGGAGCATCCGAGCTGCTTCAATGTCGTGCGCCGCTTCCCCGTGATGCATCCGCCGCAGCGGAAGCTGCTCGGCACCTTCGTGTTCGACTACGCGCAGTTTCATCAGAGCACGAGCTATGTGGTGCCGCTGGAATACATCGTGCGCTTTGGCGTCACGAGCGGCTCGTCCATCTTCAAAAAGTATCAAAGCCTCGGCGAGGCCGCGAAGCGTGCCTACGAGCAGGAGATGGGCCTCACGAAGCCGATGAAGGTCTGGGAGATGCTGGAGCGTCCGGTGTATGACCTCACCAGCAAATACGAGCCGGAAGACCGCGCCGTGAGCAAGCAGGAGGCGCTCATGATGAGCGGCCTCAGCAGTCAGGACTTCCTCGATACAATCAAGATGTCCATCCTCGGCGGCTGGGCCGTGCGCGAGCTGCTGGAGACCGCGGGGCTGCTGCTGTGGGATCTCAAATGGGAATTCGCCGTCGATGGCGAGGACCTGCTCTTCGTCGATACGATCGACGCGGACTCTTTCCGCGGCACTTCCTTCCTCAACGTGGACGGCCGCAAGCTGGTGATCCATTTCAACAAGCAGGCCATGCGTGATTACTACCGCCTCGCGCATCCCGAGTGGTTCGCCGGCATCAACGACGCGAAGCAAGTGGCTCAAAAGAACGGCCAGCCCTTCAAGCAGGTGCTGCGTGAAGGCCAGGCTGCTGGCAAATGGCCCGCCACGCCGGTCGTCGATCCCGTTTTCCTCGATCTGCAAGCCCGCAAGACCGCTCTCATCCGCGAGCATGTGCTGGCCGCTCGTCCAGCTGCCGCGATCAAAGCTGATCTCGAGGCCGCTGGCGAGGCCGAGGTGGACTTCTACCGCTCGAAGAGCCTCCTCCCTGCCCTGCTCGATATGAACGCGGTGGCGTAAAATGATGGATCGGGCCAGTTGGGCTCGTTTGAGCGCCGCCGTGATCCTTCGTTCTTTTTGTGCTCTGAGCCTCGCCGTGGCCTCCGCCCACGCCGCGGCCATCCGTGCCTCGAACGATCCCGTGAAGGACGAGCGGCCCATCACCGCGAAGGACCGCGAGCACTGGGCGTGGCGACCACTCATCAAGGTGGACGCGGCGAATCTGGATGCCGTGGTGGCAAAAAAGACTCCCATCGAAAACGAAGCCGATGCCGCCACGCTCATTCGCCGCGTGACTTTTGACCTCACGGGGCTGCCGCCTTCCGCGTCTGACTTGTCGGACCTGTCTGACTGGTCCGACCAAAAGTATGAAGCGCTTGTCGGCCGTCTTTTGGACTCTCCACGCTATGGCGAGCACTGGGCGCAGTGGTGGCTGGATCTCGCCCGCTTTGCCGAATCGGATGGCTTTGAGTTCGACGCGGTGCGGGAGCGTGCATGGCAGTATCGGGACTGGGTCATCGCGGCCCTGAATGCGGACACGCCGCTCGATGTGTTCGTGCAGCAGCAGCTCGCTGGCGATTTGACGGGCGCGGAGACGGCCACGGGCTTTCTCATGGCCGGCCCCGACATGCCCGACGTGAACAACCAGGTCGAGCGTCGCCACATCTTCCTGAACGACATGACCGCCACGGTCGGCACCGTGTGCCTCGGGCTCACGTTTGGCTGTGCGCAGTGCCACGACCATCCGTATGATCCCATCAGCCAGGCGGACTTTTATCGTCTGCGGGCCTTCTTCGATGCCACGGTGATGCCGAAGGAACGCAAGCCCATGGGCCCCGTGGCCCGCGTGGTCACCGATGGTGTGCCCGCGAGTGTTGTCTTCGTGCGTGGCGAGTCGAAACGCCCCGGTCCGGCTGTGCAGCCGGCTTTTCCTCGCATCGGCCTCATGGCCCCAACAGAGGCTGAAAAGCTCGATCGCGTGGCTTTGGCCAAATGGATCACGAGTCGCGACAATGTGCTCTTTGCCCGCTCGATGGCCAACCGGCTCTGGCAGCAGCACTTTGGCAAACCGCTGGCCGGCAATCCGGGCGATCTCGGCCATCAAGGCGAGGCTCCGACGCATCCCGAGCTGCTCGACTGGCTCGCCGCCGAGCTTCCGCGTCAAAACTGGAGCCTCAAAAAGCTCCACAAGCTCATCGTCATGTCCCGCACCTATCGCCAGGCTTTGCCGCAGCAGAGACGCCTCACGGGCGAGATGCTTCGCGATACGCTCATCAGCCTCGGCGAAGGCCTGAACACGCAAACCGGTGGCTCGAGCGTGCGCCTGCCCTTGCCGAAAGAGATCAGCGATACGCTCCTCAAAAAACAAGCCGACATCACGCCTGATGCCGCGCAGCATCGCCGCCGCAGCATTTATACCTTTGCCCGTCGCAACCAGCGGAACCCCTTGTTTGAGCTGTTTGACCGTCCCGATGCGCAGGCAAGCTGCAGCCGCCGCAACGAGTCCACCACCGCGCCGCAAGCCCTCGCGATGCTGAACTCCGATTTCGTCCACGAAACCGCCGCCAGCCTCTCCAAACGCCTCACCACCGCCCACGGCTCCGAAACGGAGAAAATCATCGAAGAGGTCACGCGGCTCTGTCTGTCCCGAAATGCCTCCCAAGCCGAAATCGAAGCCGGAAAGGCCTTCATCGAAAAGCAGGTCACTCTCGCCGGAAGCTTCGATGAAGCCGTGAAGGACTACTGCCTCGCCGTGCTGAACTCGAACGCGTTCGTGTTTGTGGATTGAAGGCGCGTTTTACTCCGCCCAGGCCTCACGCAGCAGGCGGAGGTAGTTCCCGTGCATGATGTTGGCGATGTCCTCGGGCTTGTAGCCGCGTTTTTCGAGCATCGCGGGGATGCGGGCGAGATCGGCGATGGTGTCGAGGTCTTCCGGGGTTTGCTCGGTGCCGTAACCGCCATCGAGATCGGTGCCGATGCCGCTGTGAAGAGCATTGCCCGCGAGCTGGCAGACGTGGTCGATGTGATCGCAAATGACTTCGAGCTTCAGGCCGGTCTCCTGCGGCGTGGTTTTGCCGCGAACCCAGCCCGGAATCATCATCCAAGCATCGAGCGCCGCGCCGATGACAGCACCACGCTCGATGAGCGCCTTGATTTGATCATCGCTGAACTGCCGCGGATCGGGCACGAGGGCGCGGCAGTTGCTATGAGAGGCCCAAACGGGGCCGTGGTAGATGTCGAGCGCCTGCCAGAAACTGGCATCGCTGAGGTGCGTGACATCGAGGATGATGCCGAGGCGGTCCATCTCCTGGATCAATTCCTTCCCACCGGGACGCAGCGGGCCTTCAGGCTGGTCATGCCCATGAGCGTAGCGGCACACGCCGTAGTGCGCGGGGCCGAGGGCGCGGAGGCCCTGCGCATACGCATCCTCAAGGTGACCGACACTGCGGATGCTGTCCGCGCCTTCGAGGCTGAGGATGTAGCAGATGGGCTTGGTATCATCCGGGATGGTGTCATCGCTCCAAAGCGCCACGGCTTCATCGAGCTCACGCAGGTTGGTGATTTGCGACATCTGGCCGACCTCCTCCATGGCGCGATACCACGCGAGCTGGCCCTGCGTCTCCGCCCAGGCCTGCTCGGGGGACATCCAGTTCGCGATGGGCGAGACGCCGGGCATGCAGCCGGCGAGTTGCGTGGCCACGCAGATGCCCACTTTCCCCTGACGCATCTCCGGGAAGGCGGTAGTGCCGCAGGCGCGGCCTTTGCCGGTCATGCCAGCCTCGCGACGGCGGACCTCATGCACCGGGAGGCGCAGGTCACGATTGAAGCCGCCGAGGGCGTTGAGGGAGAGGTCGAGATGGGCGTCGAAGGTGAGCATGATGAGATTCCGGGATCAAAAGCGCCGAACAAACGGCCTTCGTGCCCGAATTGCATCAGGAATACTTCACGTCCTTGCGCGGCTCCATCTCGAAGGCGGTGCTCTCCTGCTCGGCGATGTTCGGCTTGAGCACTTCCTCGCGGTATTTGATGTAATACGGATCGTCCTGGCAGATGGCGAGCTTGTCCATGCTCTCGACCTCGATGTGGACGAACCACGGATACGGGTCGGCGGGGTTCACCCGCTTGCCGGTCTTCACGGCGAGCACCTCCGGCACGCGGAGCAGCAGCACACGGGTCTGCGCCATGAGGGTTTCCAGCTTCTCAGTGGTGACCTCGGGCTTGAGCTGAAAAAGGCTCAGGTAGGCGATCATGGCGAGGTCGTGGAGGGAAAGGAGGACCGGTTACGATTTCCAGTCCAGCACGCCCTTCTTCCAGGCATAGCCAAAGGCTCCCAGCAGGATGGCGGCAAACACAAAGGCGAAGGCGAGGATCGAGGGACCGAAGGCAGCGAGGTAGTCCTTGTAAACGATGGACCAGGGATAGAGGAAGACGACCTCGATGTCGAAGAGCACGAAGAGCATCGCCACGATGTAAAACTTCACGCTGAAGCGGGGCTGGGCCTCGCCGACCGGAAGCATGCCGCACTCGTAGGCGCTGTCCTTGATCTGGTTCCGCGGGGATGACTTCCCAAGCAGGGCGGAGGCGATCAGGGTGACGACCGCGAACCCGGCGGCGATGACGAATTGGATCAGGATGGGCAGGTAATTTTCCAGCATGGGCGGGGGAAGTGGGCGCTGCTGGACGGGTAGCGAGCCGGGAAGCAGGCGTCAAATCTTGTTCACAAACAAACAGGCCGCCCGGCATTCCGGACGGCCTGTTCGCGAGGAGGCTGGCTTGAAAAAATTAGCGGCGGGCGGCGATGGCGGCGGCATTGCGGGCGGCAATGGCGGCCTGATGGGCTTCGCGGAGGCCTTCGAGACCACGGTAGGTCTTGCCGACCTTGGCGCAGAGGCCGCGGCTTACGAGGTTCTGGAGCTTTTCGTAGCTGCGGAGACGGAGCATCTCTTCACCACCGCTGACGGCGTTCTTGACCTTCAGATTGTCGTAAACGAGGCGGAAAAGCTGGTTGAACTCGTAGGTTTCCTGGCTGGAAAGGACATTGACCAGTTCGTCTGTCACATGGTCGGGGACTCGGCGGGAGAAACGTGTCTTGCGTGCAGGAGCAGTAGTAGTCGTGGTAGCCATAGGAGACTACATACTAACATCACTCTGCCACCTTTGCGACGGTTTTGTGAGAATATTAGCCGCACGTCCCATCGACAATGAGCAGAAATGGCAAATCGAATCTTGACTTGTGAATAAGTCGCCGCTGACAACTTCCCTCATGCCCGCATCCCAAACACGCTCTTTCACTCACCTGAACACCCTGCTTCCTGCCATGGTGCTTTTGGCTTTCAGCCTCCTGCCGAGCCCTGCCGGAGCGGCGGACAAGCCGGTGACGAAGAGGCTGCGCATGGACGAGTGCTTCAATGCCCACACAAACGTTGCCGCGGAAACCCTCGACGCCGCCAATTGGATGATTTTCAACCAGCAGGGCCGCTTAGAAGACATGCCCGAGACACCAGCAGCGCTAATCGCTCTGTATCGTGCTCACGATCCAAAGCGCACGAGAAACGGCGTCATTGTTTTCAGCAACACGCACTCCATTCCAGACGAAAAGAAGGAAACCGAGTCAATGAGCCCCCAATTGACCAAGCTCTACCGCCTCAAAGCCTGGCGTGATGCGGAAAACAAGCTCGTGGAGGCTCTCGTGACCGAAGCGAACAAAGAAGGCGTGCCGGTGTGGATCAACACGACACGCTATGTGGGCAACCGGGTGGCCACTTTCCAGCTTCTCACCGATCCGAAGCTGACGCTCAAAAAGTGAGGCAGGCTCACTTCTTCACGATTTTATACAGCGCACCAGCGGAGCGAATGAAGAGAGCACCATCCGCCACGACAGGCGAGGAGGTGATGAGCTCCGGCAGCGCATTGGTGCCGAGGAGCTCAAACTTTTCGGGGCTGGCTTTGACGAGGTAGCACTGGCCGGGATCGTTGCAGATGAGCAGCTTGTCACCGAGCACGATGGGGCTCGGCAGGAAGCGGCCTTGAAGACGGTCTTCCCAGAGGTCTTTGCCCGTTTTGGCATCGGTGGCGGAGAGGATGCCGCCGCGGGTGATCTGGTAGTAGGTGCCGTTGATCAGCACCGGGCAGGCCTCGCTGGCATTGCGCTTGTCTTTGTCCCACACGGTGTGGCTCTCGGTGATGTCACCGGCCATTTTGGCATCGATGCGGATGCCCACGGTGTGGGCACGTTCGGAGCCGGTGTTGAGGATGAGCAGATCGCCGAGACGCACCGGCGGGATGGCGGCATTGAAGCCACCGTGACGCACGGTCCAGAGTTCCTTGCCCGTTTTGACGTCGTAGCCGAACGCGGCACGCGAGCCGATGGAGACGAGCACTTCGGTGCCATTCAAATCGAAGACGGCGGGTGTGTGGTAGGCCTTGCGCATGTCTCCATCACGGGTGGGCTTGCCTTCCTTGTCGAGGTCGCCGTAGTCGGTGGTGCGGGGCGTTGTCCAGATGGTCTCGCCAGTCTTCTTGTTAAGGGCGGTCACGAATTGCTTGTCGATGCCGTCGAAGGTCAAAACGAGCAAATCGCCATGCACGATGGGCGAGGAGCCGGGGCCGCGGAAGTGGCGGGCATTGATGTCACGACGCAGCCACACGGTCTTGCCCGTGGCGGGATCGAGGCGCGCGGTGCCGTAAGTGCCGAAGTGGACATACAGCGCATCTTCCTCCAGCACGGGCGAGGGCGCGGCGTAGTTGTTCAGCGGGTTGCCGAGCTCCTCGGGCGTGGCGTTTTCAAACTGGAGGATGTGATGCAGGATCTTCCCGGTATGACGGTCGATGCCATAGACATACATCTGCTTGCCGTCCGTCGTCGCCGCAGTGAACCAGATCACATCGCCGCCGATCACCGGCGTGCTGTGGCCGCTGCCTTCCAGCGGCGTGCGCCACGCGATGTTTTTGCCGGAAGCACCATCCCATTCGAGCGGCAGCTTCGCCACATCAGCCGCGGGCACGACGCCATCACGAGTGGGGCCTGCCTTCACCGGCCAGAACAGCGGCGTGGTGGCCGGCTGGGCGGCGGCATTCAAAGCGAGGGCAAAAACAGCGGTGAGAGTGGTGCGGAGAGACATGCAGGCAAAGGGGACGAAGACGCGGTGCGCATTCTTTCGATGCGAAAGACCGCCGCAAGCCTCGAAACGGTCTTTTGTCATCAACTCGAAGCCAGCGCCGAATGCGCTACGAGCTCGCGGTAGTAGCCGTTTTGCGCCTGAAGCTGCTCGTGCGTGCCACTGGCGATGATGCGCCCATGCTGCATCACATGAATCACATCCGCGCCGGTGATCGTGGCCAGGCGATGCGCGATCACAAAGCACGTCCGGTCCTTTCGCAACGTGTCGAGGGCCTGCTGGATGAGGTGCTCCGATTTCGCATCCACAGCCGAGGTAGCCTCATCGAGCAGCAAAACGGGCGCATCCTTCAAAAAGGCCCGCGCCATGGCCAGACGCTGCCTTTCACCACCACTGAGCAGCACACCACGCTCACCCACCTCCGCGTCGAGACCACCCGGCATCGCCCGCACAAAGTCCTCCGCACACGCCAACCGCAGTGCACGCCACAACGCCTCATCGGAAGCCTCCTCGCGGGCGATGCGCAGATTCTCACGCACCGTGCCTGCGAACAAAAACGCCTCCTGCGTCACATAGCCCACCGCTTGTCGAAGCGACGCCTTGCTCACGTCACCCAAAGGCATGCCATCGAGTGTGATCACGCCTTTTGGTGGATCATAAAAGCGTGTGAGAAGCTGAAACAGCGTGCTTTTCCCGCTGCCTGTCGCGCCCACAAACGCCACCGTCTGCTTGGGTAACACATGAAACGTAATCCCATGCAGGATCTCGCGATCCTCGCGGTAGCCAAAGCTCACTTCGCGAAATTCCACCTCGCCCCGCACGTCTCGCAGTTCATGCCCGCTTGCCAGGTCCTCGACATCTTCATGGTCGAGGATCGCAAACACACGCTTCGCCGCCGCGAGGCCGTTCATGAGCGTTTGATTCACGCCATGCAGCCGGGCGATCGGTTCATACAAAAAGCCCACGAGCAGGATGAACTGCATCAACTGGCCCGGCGACATCTCCCCGCGGATGCACCACACCGCGCCCGCCATCAGCAGCAGGATGAGCCCCGCATTGCCCAGCAGCGTCATCGACGGCGCGTAAAAGGCCCAGGCCGCCATCAGATGCGTCTGCCGCTTCTTCAAATCATCGCTCGCCATCGCGAACTGTGCCTGCCGTGCCTCCTCCGCCGTGAAACTCTTCACCTGGCGGATGCCTGTGATCGTGTCGTGCAGCGTGTCGTTGAGCCGACTCGTTGCCTCCCGTGCTGCTGTGCTTCGCGGCGATACCCAGCGACTGTAAATCCAGCCTCCCGCCGCGATCAGCGGTGTCGGTGCCAGCACGATCAAAGCCAGCCGCATGTCCACCACGAGCATCACAATGCCCGTCAGCACGATTTGCAGCACCGCGGTGGCACCTTGCTCGATGCCTTCGAGGATCACACGCTGCGTCGCCGGCACATCATCCGCCAAATGAGTCATCACATCGCCTGTCGTTTGATGATCAAACCACCGCAGCGGCAGATGCGCGATCTTGCGATGAAGCTGGCCGCGCAGGTCCGTGATCATCGCCTGCTCGAAAGCGCAGTTCAGCCGCGTCCGCGCATAAAACAACGCCTCACGCACCGTGAAGGCCCCCAGTGCCAGCAGCCCCGCCTGCCAGATGCCATCCACCTTTTTGGACGGAATGATGTCATCCATGAACCAGCGCACCACGCCCGGAAACACGAGAATGAGGAGCGTCCCCGCCACCGCCAGCGCCAGTTGCCCCGCCGCCATCCGCCAATGCCCCCGCCCAAACGCCACCAGCCGACGCAGCGCGTCGGAATGCGTCATCGGAGCCGTGGAAGAGATCACGCTGGCAGTTTGCACGGCTCGTAGGTGGTTGGGAGATGATTTTATTCAGGTGAAGACGCGCAGGCGGGCCGCAACGCATTAACGTGATCTGCGGCGCGAAGCGTCTTGGAGTGCGGTGGCAGAGATGCAAGGGCACCCTTGCATCGACGACACCGCTTTCGAGCGCCGGAAGAATGTTCAAAGGCCGAAGATCGCCGCCCGGCTGACCAAAGCGGTGTCGCGCTTCGCTTCCCACCGCACTCCACGACGCTGGCGCGAGGTTTGATGACTCCGCATGTCATCGAATGCTGAAAACCTCCGACAGCATCTCTTTGATGGAATTCCATGAAGGATGTTCTCCAGACTTGGCTCGAATCAATTCGGCCGTTCCAAGCAAGGTGACTAAAATGACGATGGGGAGCCTCTTCCATATGATCTCCCACAGCATCAGCCAGTGCTCAGGCTGCCAGTTTGGCTTCTTCGGATTCTGTGGGGCATGACGTTTCGCGCTCATGCATGCGTACCTTTAACATAATCCCCATCCGGCAATGTTTTTTTGTCATACAAGCTCTCGAACTATCTGAACAGGGGATTCGGAATCCCCTGTTTCCACGTTCGAGCACACAAACAGCTAATCAGCTTGCTACCCGAGTTGATGATCGAAATCGCTAAATGACACGATCGTTTCCACCATCCACCGGAATCTGGGCACCGGTGACCTTCGCGAACAACGGGCTCGCCATGGCGGCGACCATGTTGCCGATGTCTTTGGAGCGGATCTCGACCTTCATGAGGTTCTTGGTCTTGTATTCCTCGACGGTCATGTTGTAGCGGGCGGCGCTCTTGGCGAGGGCTTCGGGGGTCCACAGCTTGGTGTCGAAGACGGCGTCGGGGTGCACGATGTTGACGCGGATCTTCCACGGGGCGAGTTCGAGGGCGGCGACGCGGCAGAGCTGCGTGAGGGCGGCCTTGGAGCAGGAGTAGGCACTGGCGCCGGGGCCGGGGGCTTTGAAGTTGCGGCTGCCGACGAAGATGATGCTGCCATCGACGCTGTGCTTCACATACGGGATGACCTTGTTCATCAGCTTTTGATGGCTGGTGAGGTTGATCATGAGCGTGCGATCCCAATCGGTCTGCGCCATGACATCGAGCGGGTCGTTCTTCGGGAAGATGCCGGCGTTGCTGACGACGATGTCGATGCCGCCGAACTCGCGGACGGTGAAGTCGATGGCGTCCTGCACGGGCTGGTCCTCGGTGAGGTTCACGACGATGCCGATGGCCCCGATCTTCGCCATGATGTCGGGGATTTCCTTGTCGATGTCGAGACCGACAACCTGTGCGCCCTGCTCGGCGAGGGATTCAGCGATGGCGAAACCAATGCCGGCGGCGCAGCCGGTGACGAGGGCGACCTTGCCCTGATGCACCTTGCGGGCGGGGCCTTTGCGGAGCTTGGCCTGCTCGAGGTCCCAGTATTCGATGTCGAAGATGTCTTTCTCGCTGAGCGGAGCCCAGCCACCGGTGCGCTCGCCGAGCGCGACAGTGGCGGCGGTGCTTTCAGCAATGTCGGCGACGATTTTGGCGTCCTTCAAGGTATCGCCAAAGCTCACGATGCCGTTTCCAGGCCACACGGCGAAGCGCGGGGCGGCGTCGAGCATGGTCTGGCCGCTGGCGTGCTTCGTGAAGTAAGCGGCGTAGTCGTCGGCGAACTTCTGCACGCTGGCGGCGTGGTCATCACCGAGCACGACGGGGATGCGCTTCGTGCGGATGCTGTGATCGGGGGTCAAAGGCCCGCGTGCGCCGCAATCGGCGATGTTGGGGAGTGCACCGTAGCTCAAAGCGGCCTCGCTGGTGCTGAGGCGGGCGATTTGCGGGAAACCGCGGGTCTTGGAGACGAGCTGGCGGAGCTTGGCCAGCTCCATCAATTGATTGTCGTTCGCCGCAGCAAAGGCTTCAGGGGCTTTGCTAGCTTTCTTGGCCAAATACTCCTCACCCTTCGTGACGAGCTCGATGTGCTTTTCGTAGCTGGCCTTGGCGTCATCCGCGAAAGTGAAAAGGCCGTGTTTCATGAGCACGATGCCTTCGATGCCTTCTTTTCGCAAATCGGTCTTCTGGAGCACCTCAAAGACCTGTTTGGCCAAAACGAAGCCGGGCATCACGTAGGGCAGCACGAGCACTTTGGAGCCGAAAAGCTCCTTCGTGCGGGCTTCGCCGTCTTTGGCGCAGGTGAGGGCGGAAATGGCGTTCGCGTGGCTGTGATCGACGAACTTGAACGGCAAGATGGCGTGCAAGATGGCCTCGATGCTCGCGGCGGGTGCATTCGGGTTCGTCATCGCGGCGCGTTGCTGCAGGACCATGTCCTCATCGGTCATGGTGGGCAGTTTGGCCATTTTGAGCAGCGCCTCCATGCGCACGGGGGCGAAGCCGGCACGCTCGATGGTGGCGAGATCCCAGCCGCTGCCCTTCACATAGCAAATGTCCACGGAATCGCCGAAGTAGTCCTTCTCGGTGACTTTGACGGAGGTGTTGCCACCGCCATGGAGCACGAGTTCCGGGTTCCGGCCGAGGAGGCGGCTGGTATAGACGCGCTGTCCGAGGGCGTCGGTTCCGAAAGTGGCGGCTTCTTCGTTGTTCCAAAGGGACTGCATGGCGGGGAAAGGGAGTGGTGCGTGTTAAAGAAAAGTGAAAATGACGAAATCAGAATGAGGAATGCCGAATCAATGACGAATGGCTCATGGCAGGCAGAGATGGCGAGGTTCGTTCTTCGGGAATTCGAGCTTCATTCATCATTCGTCATTCTGGTTTCGACATTTCTAAATCATGCCGAGCTTCATTTTGCCCTCGATGCTGATCATGCCTTGGTTCCAGGCGGGGTCCCAGACGAGCTCGACGGCGGCGTCATCCATCTCCTCGATGGTCATGATGCGGCTCTGGGCGTCGGCGGCGATGGTGGGGCCCATGCCGCAACCGGGGGCGGTGAGGGTCATTTTGACGGTGGCCTTGTTTTTGCCCTCGGCGTCGGTTTCGACCTTGCAGTCATACACGAGGCCGAGATCGACGATGTTCACCGGGATTTCGGGGTCATAGACGTTCTTGAGCTGGTTCCAGACCTGGCCTTCGAGGTCGCTGACGTCGGCGGGAACGTTGGAAGAGGTGCTCTGCTCGGCTTTTTTGTCCGCCTCGGGGTCGATGCCGAGGGCGTCGGCGTCCTTCGCCTGGATGCGGGCGAGGCCGAAGTCGGTGGCGACGGTGTAGGTGCCACCGAGCGACTGGGTGATGATGACCTTCATCCCGAGCGGCAGCTTGATGCTGTCCCCGCTGGGGATCTGGATGGCATCGACTTCGCGTTTGAGTTCGAGGGAGGAATGCATGGGCGGTTGGGGGCGCGTTTTTGAGGGGGAGGGGCCGGGCAGTTACAATGGTTTGCGCCGGTCTGCCTCAAAAAAATGGGCCTCCCGGCATCACTTGGCCCCGGCGGGGACCTTGGAGACGAAGGGCTCCAGCCGGATGGTGGTCACGATGGGGCGATGATCGCTGGCCTTGTCAAAATCCCGCGAAGAGTAGATGAAGCTGCGGCGGTAATCGAGATGCGGACGCAGCAGGCGGCTGGCGAAGAAGTAGTCGAGCCGCGAATAGGTGTCCGCCGAGTCCCAAAAGTGGGTCCACACCTCACCCTGGCGGTCGCGGAGCTGCACATCGAGCATGGCGGAGTCGCTTTGACGGTCGCCCATGATGGTGTCGATGGCAGGCTCGTTTCGGTGCTCGTTGAAGTCGCCGTAGGCCAGCAGGCGGACCTTCGGATCAGCAGCAAAGATGCTGTCCATGTGCTTGCGGAGCAGGCGGGCCTCATGGCGGCGCATCTGGGCCTGATCAGCCTCGTCCACCTCACGCTTCGATTTGAGATGGAGGCCGAGAAAACGCACCTCAAAGGCCGGTGTGATGCGGATGGTGGCATCGAGGATGCCGCGCTGGAAGGGCATCGTCTTGCCATCGAGCTGGTAGGTGAGGCTCGTCTGTGAATTCCTCGCCGTGATGGGAAAGGCGGAGAGCAAGGCCAGGCGACGATGCTCGTCACCACCATGGGCCAGCTCGGTATGAGGCAGGTCGAGGCCGATCTTTTTCAGGTGCGCCTGGAGATCGGCGAGGTCCTCCGCGGTGCCGATCTCGCACACGCCGAGGATTTGAGGCTTGATGGCACCGATGATCTCCGCGACGCGGCGCTTTTCGTCCTCCGGCTTCGGCGAGGCCACTAGCGTCTTCTTGGTCGCCATGTCAAAGCGGTCCATCGTGAGCCAGTTTTTGACGTTGTAGGCGCAGAAGACCAAGCTCTCCGGCTCCACGGCATGGATGAGGCTGGCGAGGGCAAAAAAAACGGCGGGCAAAAGAGCCCGCCGCGTGATGAGGATGCGATTCATGCGAGGTGAATGACGATTAGACGTCCACGTTGGCCACCGGCTGGCGCTTTTCCTGGGGCTGGGCAGGCGGAGCGGGGCGTTCGGCTTCGATCTGGGCCTGGTGGAGTTCGTGCTCGAACTCATCGCGGGCCTTCTTGAACTCACCCATGCTCTTTCCGAGGCTGCGGGCAAAGGTGGGGAGCTTCTTCGCGCCGAAAAGCACGAGGACGAGGATGGCAATGATGATGAGCTCGGGGGTGCCAAGCGGGCCGAGACCGGCAAGGATGATGGGGGTGTTCATGACTGAGGTGGAGTTTGGGTGTGGAACGGCCTGTGTGCAACGCGGACTTTCAGTCGTTCCCAGTGGGGCTCATCGTCCGATGCGGAGGGCTAAGGAAGCACGCAGATGGCATGCAACCGGATGCCTAAACGTGCCCGCGAGAGCCTTCTTAACATCGAAGGCACATAAAAAGAAAAACGGGAGCAGCCTCGCAGCCGCTCCCGTCTCAAATCAGATGCCTCGAAGATTACTTCGTGGCGGTGGCACGGCCGCCGGAGGCCATGCTGTAGTCGTCCACGACCGGAACTGACGGCGGACGGCCTTTCCAGCCGGAGCCGGGGAGGTCATAGCGGTTCGGATACTGGTCGTTCACGCTGCCGACCATCCAAGGCTTGGGTTCGACAGGCTTGACGGGCTTCCAGACGCCGAAAAGAGGGATTTCGGTGCCGTCAGCGTAGGTGGCAAGGGTGCTTTGGGTAACCTTGCGGGTGGAACCTGCACCGCGATGGAAGAGGCGGTAGATCCAGCTCGGGTGACGCTCGATGGCATTGGAGGCGATGTCAGCGCCCCCGTCCACGGTATCCATGGCGTAATCGCTGTAACGACCGGCTTCACGGGCGACGAGATCATCACCACGGCTGACGGTGTTGTAACCGATGCCAGTGTAATCGCGGGCCTGACGGACGCCGACCTTGCCGCCGGCATCCAAGACGTCTTCGCTGAAGTCCATGCCGCTGGTGGCGGTCTGACCGACGGTCTTGCTTCCATGGCGCAGGCCCTTATTGACCTGGGGAGCGGAGTATTCAGTGAGCTCGGCGGAGGGACGGGGGTCTTTCGGATCACGCTGGTCAACGCTCTTGCAGGAGACGAGGGCGCAGGCAACGAATGCGGGCAGCAAAATGTTTTTCATGGGAAATTCATTGTGGCTGGAGACCGGCGGGTTTGTCAAAGTTTTTTCAGGCCAATTGCCTCCTTCCGCATCCTACGGCGCAGGAGAATGCGCATCAAAAAACGCGGCATGAGGCGGAAGAGGCTGCCGGCCACCTTCACACCCGTGCCGGGGAAGACGCAGGGGCGTCCGCTTTGCAAGGCGGCGAGTGCCTCGGCCACCACTTGGGAAGGCGGGATGCGCAGCAGGGCCTGGCCATCGCGATTCGTATCGCTGCCATCGCTGCGTTTGGCGGTCTTGCTGAAGTTCGTCGGCGTCGGGCCGGGGCACACGCAGGTGACGGTAATGCCGCGGGGTGCCAGCTCGATGGCGAGAGCTTCGGAAAAGCTCGTCACATAGCTCTTCGACGCCGCGTAAACAGCCAACTCCGGCATCGGCAGCGTGCTGGCGAGCGAGCTGACATTCAAAATACCGCCGCGGCCTTCCATTTTCAGCAGCAAGGCATGCGTCAGCATGGTGAGAGCGGTGATGTTGAGGTCGATTTGCAGCCGCGTCTTGTCGGCGGGCGAGGTGTCGAAAGGGCCGTAGTCACCGAGGCCGGCATTGTTGATGAGCAAATCGGGCTTCAGTCCGGTTTGATCGAGAAAGGCCATCAACGAGGCTCTTCCGGCATCACTGCCCAAATCGGCCGCGAAGCATGTCACGCGGGCTTTTTGACCGGCGAGGCTGGCTTTGACCTCTTCGAGCACGTCACCGCGGCGGGCCACGAGGATGAGTTCGGCGGCTTGCGGGGCCAGTTGACGCGCAAACTCGGCACCGAGGCCGGAGGAGGCGCCGGTGATGAGGGCGCGGCAGTTTTCGAGAGGGAAGCCGTGGGTCATGAGAGAGGCTGCATAGCACCTCCGGGCAAAATCCGCCACATCTCCTGCCTTGCGCGTAGTGCCTGTGCTCGGGAAGTTTGGCATCACCCCCATGCAAGAAGCCAAAAACACCCAGCGAGCCCTCGTCCGCATCGGTTACGACGGTCGCGTCCACAAGCATTTCCGAGGTCCGAACGCCGCGGAGCGCTTTGCCAACGAGGTGAAAGTGCTCCGCGTGCTCGAAGAACGCGGCTGCGACTATGTGCCGCGTGTTTTGGAGGCGAAGGAAGACGAGCTTTACCTCGTCACGACCAACTGCGGCTCCCGCGTCGAAAGACTGAGCGAAGGAAAGGTGAAGCAGCTGTTCGGCGATCTGGAGGCCGAGTATGGCGTGCGCCATGATGATCCCTTTGACCGCAATGTGACCTACCGCGCCAGCGATGGACGCTTCTGCTTGATCGACTTTGAGCTGGCGACCATCCTCGACCCGCCTGCGAAACCCGCTGCATGAGCGAACCCAACCCGCCCCAACCACCCAACCACGTCCGCTGGTCAGGCATGACCCATCCCGGCCGCGTGCGCACCAACAACGAGGACACCTTCCTCGCGCTCAATTTCGACGCGAAGGAGGTACGCTACCTCGGCAAGATCGGCGAGAGCACGCTCGACACGGGCGATTTCGTCTTCGCGGTGAGCGATGGCATGGGCGGCGCGAAGTCGGGCGAGTTTGCCAGCAAGATCGCGGCGGAAAAAATCACGCGGCTGCTGCCGAAGAGCTTCAAACAATCCGCACAGCAGATCGCCGCGGGCCAGGGTGATGTGCTCATGGAGCTGGCGCATCGCATCCACGAGGAGCTGGGGAAGCTGGGACGCTACTATGAGGAATGCCGCGGCATGGGGGCCACGCTGAGCCTGGGATGGTTCATGCCCGGCTGGATGCATTTCGTGCATGTGGGTGACAGCCGCATTTACTGGCTGCCGAAGGGTGGGAAGCTCAAGCAGATCACGGAAGATCATTCACAGGTCGGCTGGTTGCGGCGCAAGGGCCAGATCAATGAGCGGGAGGCCCGCCATCATCCGCGTAAGAGCGTGCTGAGCCAGGCCCTCGGCGCGGGGCATCAGTATTTGGAGCCGCAGGTCGGCTGCTTGCGCTGCGAAAGCGGCGACCGGTTCCTGTTTTGCACCGATGGTGTGATCGATGGCATCTGGGATCATGCCTTGGAGGACATGCTGCTCGCGGGCAATGATGCACGGGCCTTTGTGGAGCATGCCGTCGCGGAGTCAGGTCGCGACAACGCCAGCGCGGTGGTGGTCGAGGTGGCGTGAGGAAAAAAATTATTCCTCAAACACGGCACCATCCCGCTTGATGAAGACGAGCTCGATGCCCGCGTGCTTGTAGGCCTGAAGCAGATCGGCCTCGAGCTTGGCCACGCTGCGACCGGCGAGAAGGTGCGTGCGAGCGGCTTGATCGGCAGGCACGCCTTTTTCGATGTCACGCAGCCAGGCGATGATGCCGGCGGCGTCCTTGCTGCCGTCCAGGTGATAGAAGAAATAGGTCAGCAGGAGGGCGGAGGTGTAGTTCTCGCTGCCGGAGGTGCCGCCGATAACATTGACCCAAGCATTGTGCTCAAGGGCTAGCAACTCGTTGATGTTGAGCATGGGCATGCGGGTGCGGCCGTTCACGGACTCGGCACCACGCTGACGGAGAGCGTTCTTCAAACGCACCTCCATGCCGGAGAGGAAGAAGCGGCCGTGGACGAAATCCGCGATGCCAGTGTACTCGGCGGAGCCTTCGGAAAACCAAACGGGCAGGCGTGGCAGCCAGCGGCTCATCATTTGATGCGTGATCTCGTGGATGAGCGTGTCGTTCGACTCGACGGAGCGTTCCATCTGCACGCGTTTGTCGGCGATGAGCTTCATGCCGAGGTTGGAGATGGGCACGTAGATCGTTTTATCGGCTCGTGAGTAGTAGCCGCCGCTGCCTTTCGGTGCGCCGGTGGCGGTGTAGGCATCGTCGGTGCTGAGGATGCGGGCGCGGAACCACTTCCGCATGGTCTCGGGCGCGGGCTTCAAATCGAGCGGGAGCTGGCAGTTCAGCATCCACGTGGCCTCAAAGACGCGGGCAAAGTGGCGCACGGCGTCAGGACCGATGGGCGCATCACAGGAAAACTCGAAATGCTCGGTATGATACACGAACTCGTTGTTCGAAGAATCTTCCGTGACGATGCGGACCTCCGGCGTGCCGGTGAGAGCCACGCTGCGCGGCCATTTGTCGAGCGCGGGCACTTCTTGTGTGGCGGGTGCGATGAGCGGACCTTGGGGCGGCGTTTCGGTGGCTTTGCTGATGAGCGTCGAAAGCGCATTCAAAGCCTCTTTGGGTGCTTCCGCGGCGAAAGTGACCTTTTTCGATGGTGGCTCTTTTTGAGGCTCTGCGGCCTTTTTGGCCGTCACGGGCTCTGGGGCGGTCTCAGGCGCGGGTTCTTCCTTGCCGAGCATTTTCAAACTATGGGCCTCGTTGATGGCTCCTTCCACGCTGGCGCGGCGGAAACTGCCCTGGCGGGCCTCGCTGTCATGCTGCCACGAGACCAGCAGGAATCCCGAGACGACGACGAGAGCCGCGACCATCAACCAGCCGGACATGCGCACGAAGGAGCGCATGGCGAAACGCTTCCGTTTGCTGCGTCGCGGCAGCGGCGGCGGCTGCGAGGCGGCAATCGTGAAGGGTGATTTCGGCTTGGGAACGGGATAGCTCATTGCGAATGACTACGGGAGCCAGAGCAGAGGTGTGGTGCGGATGAGGAAGAGGGATTCGAAGGGCTTCGCGGTAGGCGCGGCGGGGGTCCACTGGCCGTTTTCGAGGGTGTGGGAGGAGTAGTCGCTGGTGGCGGGCTGCCAGAAGCGGAGGCGGTCGCCTTCGGCGAGATTGGTGGGGACTTCGCCGGAGGTCAGCGAGCCGGTGGTGATGAGCTGCGTGCCTTTGACGAGCGGAATGCGCAGGGCTTTGGAGCGCACTTCGCCGGTGTAGGCGCGGGTGAAGCCGCTGCCGGTGACCTTCACGAGGATGCCGCTGAAGGCGGTGAAGGGTGCGTCGGCCTCGGCGGGGACGAAGGTGCTCTTCGCGGTGTCGTAAGCGAGCAGGCGATCGTCGTCGGAGAGATCAGCGGCGGGAAGGAGGGCTTCGAGGGTGTGATGCGGACGCAGCGTGATGCGGGCGGAGGGGAGATGGAGGGCTGGAGTGGTGGAGTGATGGAGGGTGGTGGCGGTCGCGGTGGGTTTGAGGGTGAGCGTGCGGCCGGCGTGAGGTCCGTCGAGGATTTCGAGTTCGGTCGTGGCGGGGAGTTTGAGGGATTGAGGAAGGGTGATGGTGCCGTCTTCGCTGATGGTGGCGGTGCCGGTGAAGAGGGCGGGCTGGGCGAGCGGCATGCTGAAGGTGCGGGCACCGCTGGCGAAGGTTTGGAAGGTCCAGGCCTGCGTGGCGCTGGTGGTGGTGGCTTCGGGCTTGCCATCGCGATTGGCATCGAGATCGACGCGGAGGCGGAGGAAGCCGAGTGTGGCATTCGCCGGGGCGAGATCGGCGTAACGGCGGGTGACGGTGCCATCGCTGTTGAATGTGGCAGCGGCAGGCAGCGCGAGAGGTTTCCAATCGGCCTTGTCGAGGCTGGTGGCGGCTTCGAGGGTGAAGCGGAGGTCGTCGCGGCCATCAATCGGACGCGTGATGAGAGCGTCGATGGTTTGCTTGGATTGATCGGCTTCGAGCGTGAAGCGTGTCACGAGCAGGCCGCTGCGTGGATCGGTGCCGAGAGCGTATTCGAGGAGGTTGGAGAGGGTGTCGCCATCTTCATCGGCGGTGGCGAGGGTGAGGTCGTTTTGCGTGCTCCATGAGGCGAAGGTGATCGTGGAGGCGGTGAGGCTATTCGTGGCGGTGTTGGAGCTTGGCGCGGTGGCACCGAGCATGTTGCTGACGACGTTGGAGGCACTCGGGAAGCCGGTGCCGGAGCCGCTGACGAGGCCGAGGTCACGCGTGAGATCGGTGCGGGTATCGGTGCCGTCATCGGTGCTGCCTTCGAAGCCGTTTTCCGCCGTGCCGGAGGGGCAAAGGGTGGGTCGCAGGCTGAAGACGGCGGTGCTGGCACCCGTGGTGCCCGGTGTGGCGGCGGCGAGGAGATCCTGACCGGCATTGTCATCGCCGGCGACGATGCTGCTCATCGGGATCATGCCTTCGAGCGGCATGCCGCCGCCGAATTGTGAGGCAGGCAGATGCAGGAAGTAGCTGCCAGGATTGAGACCTTCGATGAGGTAGCGGCCTTTGTTGTCGGTGATGGCGACGCCGGCGGGCGTGGAGGTGCCGGGTGTGCTGCCCTGCGTGTAAATCTGCACGAGCACGCCTTCGAGGCCTTCGTTGAAGTCGTAGCTGCCGTCGTTGTTGAGGTCGAAATAGACGAGGTTGCCGACGGAGACGGTGTTGAAGACGCCGAAGTCGATGGTGGTGTTCGTGTCGGCATCGGTGTCCGCATCGAAGGTGGACTCGGTGCCGGCGGCGAGGGCAAAGACGGGGCTGAAGAGCGGTGTGCCGGGTCCGCCGGGCTGCGAGCCGTCGTTGTTGTTGTCCACGTTGTTGTCCGTGGTGGCCGGCGTGCCGCCGGTTTCGGCGTAATCGGCCGGTGGCGTGACTTTGATGTAGTAATTGCCCGCGGCGAGGTTGGTGAAGCTGTAAGCACCAGTGGAGGTGGTGGTGAAGTCCGTGCCGACCTGCGTGTCCGGTGAAGCGCCGCCGATGACGTTGTCGGCACCCGGATTGAAGAGCTGCACGAGGGCACCGGCCACGCCGGGCTCGCCCGCGTTGAAGAGGCCGTTGTCGTTGGAGTCTTCAAAGACGAGGTTGCCGACGGTGAGCGAGCGGGTGGTGAGCGTGTAGTTGCGGGAGGTATTGCAGCCGTAGGTATCGGCCACGCGGACGGTGAGGGAGGCGCTGGTGGTCGTGGTGGGCGTGCCGCTGAGGAGGCCGGTGGTGCTGTTCAGCGAGAGACCGGCAGGCAGCGTGCCGCTGGTGATCGAGTAGGTGTAAGGCGAGGTGCCGCCGATGGTGCTGAGCGCCTGTGAGTAGGCCGCGCCGACGTAGCCGATCGTGAGGGCACCATTCGCCGGGCTGAGCGTGATCGTGGGGCACACCGGGGTGATGGAGTAGGGCTGCGTGCCCTGGCAGGCATTCGCATCGGTGGCGCGGATGGTGAAGGAGGCGGCCGTGGTGCTGGTGGGTGTGCCGGAGATGACGCCGGTGGTGGTGTTGAGGCTCAAGCCAGCAGGGAGACTGCCGACGCTGACCGCGAAGGTGTAAGGCGCGACACCGCCGGACGGTGTGATGGTTTGTGAATACGCGGTGCCGACCGTGGCACCGGGCATCGAGGCCGGTGCGAGCGTGATCATGCCGCAGGTCGGTGTGATGGTGTAGGCTCGCGAGCCGAAGCAGCCATTTCCATCGGTGACGCGAAGCGTGAAGATGGCGGTGGTGAGGCTGGTGGGGGTGCCGCTGATGAGGCCGGTGGTGCTGTTCAGCGTGAGACCGGCGGGCAGGCTGCCGCTTTGCACCGTGTAGGTGTAAGGCGTGGCGCTGCTGCCGCTGGCGGTGATGGTCTGCGAGTAGGGCGTGCCCGCGGCCATGCCGGAAAGTGTGGCGGGGGCGATGGTGAGGACGGGGCAGATCTTCAGGTTGTAGGTGCGGGTGCCGGTGCAGCCGTAGGTATCGCTGACACGGACGGTGATGCTGGTGCCGGCACCATTTTGAGTGGTGGGCGTGCCGCTGATGACGCCAGTGGAGGCGTTCAGCGTGAGGCCGGCGGGCAAGGTGCCGCTGGTGACCGTCCACGAGCCATACGGCGATGTGCCTCCGCTGGCGGTGAGCGTCTGCGAGTAGGCGAGGCCCACGGTGCCATTGGCGAGCGAGGTGGGATTCACGGCCAAAACAGGGCACGCAGGCGTGACCGTGTAACTCCGCGTGCCGGCGCAGCCGTTCGCATCCGCCGCACGGAGGGTGAAGGTGGCAGCGGCGCTGCTGGTGGGTGTGCCGGTGATGGCTCCCGTGGTGGCATTGAGGCTCAAGCCGGAGGGCAGTGTGCCGCTGCTCACGCTGTAGGTGTATGGCGTGGCCCCGCCGCTGGCGGTGACTGTCTGCGAATACGCGAGGCCCACGGTGCCGTTCACCAGCGTGGTGGGGCTCAGCGTGATGACCGGGCAGATCTTGATCGTCACGGCCTGATCCTTGAAGCAGCCATACACATCCGTGGCACGCACGGTGACGCTCACGCCAGCTCCATTCGTCGCGGTGGGTGTGCCGCTCACGACACCGGCGCTGCTCAAGGTCAATCCAGCAGGCCAGGTGCCGCTTGTGGTGCTCCAGGTGTAAGGCACGGTGCCGTTCGATGCCGTGAGCGTCTGCGAGTAGGCGAGGCCGAGCGTGCCGTTCGTCAGCGAGGTGGGCGTGATGGCGATCGCAGGGCAAACGGGTGCCAGCGTGTAGCTGCGCGAGCCCGCACAGCCATTCGCATCGGTGGCGGTGATGGTGAAGGTGGCGCTGGTGGTGCTCGTCGGCGTGCCATTGATGGCTCCGGTGTTCACATCAAGGCTCAGACCGGCCGGCAGCGTGCCCGTGGTGACTGCATAGACATAGGGTGCGGCTCCGCCACTGGCCGCCGCAAGCGCTGCGTAAGAAGTGCCGACCGTCAACGTGGTGCTGATGGCAGGCAGCGTGATGGTGGGGCAAATCTTCAACGTCACGGTGCGTGTGCCGGTGCAGCCATAGGCATCCGTGGCAGTGAACGTGAGCGAGACCCCCGCTCCATTGCCGGCTGTCGGCGTGCCGGAAATGACACCGGTGCCCGCCGCGAGCGTCAGGCCGGCTGGAAGCGTGCCGGAGGTCAGCGTGAAGGTGCGCGGAGCGGTGCCGCCAGTGGCGGTGAGTGTCTGAGAATAGGCGACGCCCACCGCGCCGTTGGCGAGCGAGGTCGGATTCACCGTGATCACCGGGCAGGCAGGAGCCAGCGTGTAGCTGCGGGTGCCGGCGCAGGCATTCACATCTGTCGCGGTGATGGTGAATGTCTGGCTGGTGGTGCTCGTCGGCGTGCCGGTGATGGCACCCGTCGTCGTGTTGAGACTCAGCCCCGCAGGGAGCGTGCCGGCGGAGACAGCATAGGTGTAAGGCGAGACACCGCCCGTGGCCGCGGAGCTGGCCGAGTAGGCGGTGCCGACGGTGAGCGCGGTGCTGATGGCGGGCAGCGTGATGACGGGACACACCTTGACGCTCACCGCCTGGTCTTTGAAGCAGCCGTTCGCATCGGTGGCACGCACCGTGACACTCACGGCGGCACCGGTGGAGGTGGTGGGCGTGCCGCTGACGATGCCGCCGCTGCTCAACGCGAGCCCGGCAGGCCAGGTTCCGCTTTGCGTCGTCCAGGCATAAGGTGAGGTGCCATTGCTGGCGGTGAGGGTTTGCGAGTAGGCGATGCCCACGGTGCCATTGGCGAGCGAGGTCGGTGAAACCGTGATCGCAGGGCAAACCGGAGCCAGTGTGTAGCTGCGGGAGCCGACACAGGCATTCGCATCCGTCGCGGTGATCGTGAAGGTCTGCGAAGTGGTGCTCGTCGGTGTGCCGGTGATGGCTCCGGTGGCGGTGTTGAGGCTCAAACCAGCTGGAAGAACGCCGCTGGTCACCGCATAGACATACGGTGAAGCACCGCCGGAGGCTGTAGCGGCGCTGGAGTATGCCACGCCGGTCGTCGCGGTGGTGCTGATGGCCGCGAGGCTGATCACCGGGCAGATCTTGATCGTGTAAGCACGCGTGCCGAGGCAGTTGAACGCATCGCGAGCCTGAACCGTGATCGAAACGCCCGCACCGTTGGAAGCCGTCGGCGTGCCGCTGAGCACGCCCGCCGTCGTCAGCGTGAGGCCTGCGGGCAAGGTGCCTGCAATGACGGTGTATTGATACGGCGCGGTGCCGCCGGTGGCACTGAAAGTCGTCGAAGCATAAGCACTACCGACAAGCCCCACCGGCAGCGAAGCCGGGTTCACGGTGATCGGCGGGCAGCTCATCGCCAGCGTGTAGTTCCGCGTGCCGGGGCAGCCGTTGGCATCCGTGGCCGTAATCGTGACCGTGGAGCTGATTTCGACGTTTGGCGTGCCGCTGATCACACCCGTGCTCGCATTCAGCGTGAGGCCTCCAGGCAGCGAACCCGTTGTGACGGCGAAAGTATATGGCGTGGCTCCACCGGTCGCGGTGATCGTTTGCGAGTAAGCGGTGCCCACGGTGCCTGTGGTCGTGATGGTGCCCAAAGTGACCACCGGGCAGATTTTCAAGGTCAGCGGACGTGAGCCGGTGCAACCGAGCGAGTCAGTGGCGGTGATGGTGATGCTTGTTCCGGCTCCGTTGGAGGTTGTCGGCGTGCCGGTGATGGCACCAGAGGTCGAATTGAGCGTCAATCCTGCCGGCAGCGTGCCAGCGGTGATCGAGTAGGTATAAGGAGCCGTGCCGCCGGTGGCGCTGGCGGTTTGCGAGTAGGCAATGCCGACGGTGCCATTGGCGAGCGAGGTGGGATTGACGGTGATGGTGGGGCACACCGGCGTGAGCGTGTAGCTGCGGGTGCCGATGCAGCCGTTCGTGGCCGTGGCACGGATGGTGAAGATCTGCGTGGTGGTGCTGGTGGGCGTGCCAGTGACGGCTCCGGTGGTCGTGTTGAGGCTCAAGCCGGCTGGCAGCGTGCCCGAGGCGACCGCGTAGGTGTAGGGCGCGGTGCCTCCGCTGGCCGTGGCGCTGCTCGAGTAGGCTGAACCGACGGACAGCGTGCTGTTGAGAGCGGCGAGGGTGATGACCGGACAGATCTTGATCGTGTAGGCACGCGTGCCGGCGCAGCCATAGACGTCCGTGGCACGCACCGTGACCGAGACACCAGTTCCGTTGGTGGCCGTGGGCGTGCCGCTGAGCACACCCGTGCTCGTGTTGAGCGTGAGGCCGGCTGGCAGCGTGCCTGCCGTGATGGCGAAGGCATACGGCGCGGTGCCGCCGCTGCCGCTGAAGGTCTGCGAGTAGGCCAGGCCGATGGTGCCGTTTGCCACCGAGGTGGGATTCACGGTGATCGTCGGGCATACCGGCGCGATGGTGTAGCTGCGGGAACCGGGGCAGCCGTTCGCATCCGTGGCCGTCACGGTGAAGGTCTGCGAGGTGGTGCTCGTGGGCGTGCCGCCGAGCACACCGCCGCTCGTCAGCGAAAGCCCCGCAGGCAGCGTGCCGGTGGTGACGGCATACGTGTAAGGCGAGGCCCCGCCGCTGGCGGTGATGGTTTGCGAGAAGGCGGTGCCCACCGTGGCAGTCGTGGTGATCGTGCCGACCGTGATGACCGGGCAGATCTTCAAGTTCACGGTGCGGCTGCCCTGGCAGCCGTAGGCATCCGTGGCGGTGAAGGTGAGTGTGACACCGGCGCCATTGCTCGCGGTTGGCGTGCCGGCAATGATGCCGGTGGAGGCGGTGAAGGTCAGTCCGGTGGGCAGCGTGCCATTCGTGAGCGCCAGCGTGTAAGGAGAGGTGCCCCCCGTGGCGCTGATCGTCTGCGAGTAGGCCGTGCCGACAGTGCCATTGGCCAGCGTGGCCGGGTTCACCGTGATGGCCGGGCAGACAGGCGTGAGCGTGTAGGCCCGGGCCACGGAGCAGGCATTCGCATCCGTGGCGGTGATGGTGAACGAAGCGCTGGCGGTGCTCGTGGCGGTGCCGGTGATGGCTCCGGTCGTCGTGTTGAAGGTCAACCCGGACGGCAGGGCTCCATTGGAGATCGCATAGACATACGGCGAGGCACCACCTGTGGCCGCGACACCATTCGAGTAGGCCGTGCCGACCACCGGAGTGCCTGTGATGGCCGGAAGCGAGATCACCGGGCAGATCTTCAGCGTGACGACACGCGTGCCCGTGCAGCCCAGCGCATCGGTGGCGGTGATCGTGAGGCTTGTCCCGGCTCCGTTGCCCGCGGTTGGCGTGCCGCTCAAAACACCGCCAGAGGTCAATGTGAGTCCGGCTGGCAGCACGCCGCTGGTGACAGCAAAATTGTGCGGCGCTGTGCCGCCCGTGGCGGTGAAGGTGGTGGAGGTGTAGGCCGTGCCCACGAGGCCCACGGGCAGCGTGGCCGGGTTCACCGTGATCGCCGGGCAGGTGATGGAGAAAGTATAGCTGCGGGTGCCGGGGCAGCCGTTTGCATCGGTGGCTGTCACGGTGATCGAGGCAGTGCTGGTGGCCGTGGGAGTGCCGGTGATGGCTCCCGTGCCCGTGTTCAGCGTCAAACCGGCGGGCAAGGTGCCTGTGGTGACGGCAAAGGTGTAAGGCGTGGCACCGCCGGACGCGGCGATCGTTTGCGAGAAGGACGCGCCGACAGCGCCGCTGGTGGTGATGGCACCCAGCGAGACCACCGGGCAGATTTTCAAGGTGTAGGCACGGTTGCCCGCGCAGCCGTTCGCATCTGTCGCGGTGATCGTGACGCTCGTTCCGGCACCATTGGCCGCGGTGGGCGTGCCGCTGAGCACGCCGGCCGTCGTCAGCGTGAGCCCGGCAGGCAGCGTGCCGCTGGTGACGGTGAAGGAATGCGGTGTGGTGCCGCCGGTGGCGGTGATCGTTTGCGAGTAAGCGATGCCCACGGTGCCATTCGCGAGCGAGATGGGATTCACCGTGATCGCGGGGCACACCGGCGTGAGCGTGTAGCTGCGGGTGCCCAGGCAGCCATTCGCATCCGTGGCACGGATCGTGAAGGTCTGGCTGGCCGTGCTCGTGGGCGTGCCGGTGAGGGCTCCCGTCGTCGTGTTGAGGCTAAGGCCGGTCGGCAGCGTGCCTGTCGTCACCGCATAGACATAAGGCGAGACGCCGCCGGTGGCCGCGGCGCTCGATGAGTAGGCGCTGCCCACCGTGGCGCTGGTGCTGATGGCAGCGAGGCTGATCACCGGGCAGATTTTCAGCGTGATCGTGCGCGAACCCGTGCAGCCGTAGGCGTCCGTGGCACGGAAGGTGAGCGAGACACCCGCTCCATTGCTCGCGGTCGGCGTGCCGCTGAGCACACCGCCCGTCGTGAGCGTCAGGCCGGCAGGCAGCGTGCCGCTGGTCAGGGTGAAGCTGTGCGGCGCGGTGCCTCCGGTGGCGGTCAGCGTCTGTGAATAGGCCAGGCCCACGATGCCGTTGGCGAGCGAGGTGGGGTTCACCGTGATCGTCGGACACACCGGGGCCAGCGTGTAGGCTCGCGAACCGGCGCAGGCATTCGCATCCGTGGCGGTGATGGTGAAAGTTTGCGAGGTGGTGCTCGTCGGCGTGCCGGTGATGGCTCCGGTGCTCGAATTCAGGCTCAATCCGGCCGGCAGCGTGCCGGTGGTCACCGCGTAGGTGTAAGGCGAACGCCCTCCGGCGGTGGTGATGCTTTGCGAGTAGGCGCTGCCGACTGTGGCGGCGGCCAGCGTCGTGGGTGAAAGCGTGAGCGTGGGGCATGCGATGCTCACGATGTAGTCCTCGATTTCACCGCTGCCCACGGCACCGGTCGGCGCGGTGACGGCTTGATTGGTGAGACGCACACGCACACCGCGTCCGGCTCCGGGGCTGGAGATAAGCGGCACGGTAAAGGTGATGTTTTGCGTGGTGGCGGCCGTGCCTGTGGCAATGGCACGAGAGGCCTCCAGACGCTCACCACCGCTGGAGAGCAGCGTGTCACTGAAGACGCCGTCGTTGTTGAAGTCGATCCATGCGTTGAGGTAGGCGGTGCCGCCGGTGTTGTTGAAGACGGAGACAGGCAGCGTGGCGTTCGCATTCTGCGTGATGCTCGCGGGCATCGTCACGCCATCCTCGTCATCGGCGCTGCCGGTGTTTGTGGTGTCGTCCACATTCGCGGCGGAGGTCGGCGAGACGACGGCCTCCACGTCCACCGTGGCACCGAGGCGCAAATTTGTATTCGCCACGCTCGTCGTGCTCGTGGTGGCGGCTCCAGCGGCATTCGTCGAGTGCGCCCAGTCGCCCATGTCATTCACAGCGCAGACGGTGGTGCCGAGCAGGGTGAAGTTATCCACCTCCAGACGGCCGCCGCTGCCACCCCAGAAGTACACTTCACACAGGAAGGTCTCGGCGGAGAGCGCCGTGCCGGTGGGCAGCGCATCGCCGAGCGTGAAGCCCGGGAAGTGCAGCGACTGCCAGTTCGACACCGGCGTGGGCGGGCTGAAGACGCTGTGGATGTTTTCCAGGCTCACCGCGGCCGTGCGGGCGGTGCGATATGCGGTGCCATCATGCCAGGTGAGGAAGATCTGCGCATTGAGAGGCGAGGTGGCGGCCTCACGCGCCACATCGAGCGTGAAGCCCGTGATGGCCGTGCCGGCATCCATGCCGCCAAAGGTCATCGTGAAGGGCGCGGTGCGGATCACCGGCGTCAGGCTCGTGCGGGCAGTGGTCAGAGCGTTGTTGAAGGTGGTGTCCCAGCCGGAGGTGCAGCGGCCAAAGGTGCCATTGCCCATCGTCACATTCGGATAGAGCGGCCCTTCGCCATACTGGTCATCGCTGGTGGTGATGCCGTTGTTGGTCGTGAAGAGCTGCAGGTTCAGCGGCGTGATGCAGGTGGCGGAGCGGTAGTTCCACGGCACCGGCGAGTTCGCCGTCATGAGGCCGGCGTTCTCCTTCAAATTCATCGCGTACATCACGATGGGGCTGGTGACGGTCACCGGATGGTCTTCCACCTCACCGCGAAGCGGAGATTCACCGCTGAAGGTGGGAACGGTGGTGCCTTCGGTGACACGCACGCGGAGGTACTTCGTGCCAACCGTGGTGCCAGCGGGCGGATTCAGCGTGGCGGTGATGCTGTTCACGCCGCTGACGAGGTTTGCGCTGCTCAGCGTGACGGTTTCGTTCGTGTCGAGCACGTCGTTGTCGCCATTCCAGTCGATCCAAACACCGATGCGGCCGCTGGTGATGCCACTGAGAGTCACCGGGATGACGAAACGCGGCTGCGCCGTCGGCGTGAGGCCGGTGAGCACGACGGGGATGTTCAAGTTTTCATCGTCGGAGCCGGTGGTGTCGTCCGCATCCGCGGTGCCAGTGGTGGGCGGAGCAGTTTCACCGTCCGTGGCCACCGCGGTGGCACCGTGATGAATGTAAATGCCGCTGCTGATGGCCTGCGCCGCGGCGGCGAAGGGCGGATAGTCACCGAAGTCCGCCGAAGCAGGGGTAATCGTGTAGGCACGGGTGCCGGTGCAGGCATTCGCATCCGTGGCCTGCAGGGTGAAAGTGGCCGCAGTAGCGCTGGTGGCCGACCCGCTGATCACACCGGTGGATGTGTTCAGGCTCAAACCGGCAGGCAATGAACCAGCGACGATGGCATAAACATACGGCGTGGCTCCACCCACGGCCGTCACCGTGTCGCTGTAAGGGCGACCGACCAGCGGCGTGACAAAGGAAGCAGGATTGAGGCTGATGACCGGGCAGATCTTGATCGTGTAAGCACGCGTGCCGAGGCAGTTGAACGCATCGCGAGCCTGCACGGTGATGCTCACCCCTGCCCCGTTGCTCGCCGTCGGCGTGCCGCTGAGCACGCCCGCCGTCGTCAGCGTCAAACCTGCGGGCAAGGTGCCAGCGATGACCGTGTATTGATACGGCGCGGTGCCGCCGGTGGCACTGAAGGTCGTCGAAGCATAAGCACTACCGACAAGCCCCACCGGCAGCGAAGCGGGATTCACCGTGATCGGCGGGCAGCTCATCGCCAATGTATAGCTGCGTGTCCCCGGGCAGCCGTTGGCATCCGTGGCCGTGATGGTGACCGTGGAGCTGATTTCGACGTTTGGCGTGCCGCTGATCACACCCGTGCTCGCATTCAGCGTGAGACCGCCGGGCAGCGAACCGGTTGTGACGGCGTAAGTGTATGGAGTGGCTCCACCACTTGCCGTGACGGTTTGTGAGTAAGCGGTGCCCACCGTGCCTGTGGTGGTGATGGCTCCCAAAGCGACCACCGGGCAGATCTTGAGGTTCAGCGTGCGGTTGCCCGTACAGCCAAGCGAATCGGTAGCGGTGATCGTGATGCTTGTTCCCGGACCGTTCGAGGTCGTCGGCGTGCCTGCGATGACACCAGTAGTCGAATTGATGGTCAAACCGGCTGGCAGCGTGCCAGAGGAGATCGTGTAGGTGTAGGGCGCGGTGCCGCCGGTGGCACTGGCGGTCTGCGAGTAGGCGATGCCGACGGTGCCATTGCTCAGCGAAGTGGGGTTGACGGTGATGGTGGGGCACACCGGCGTGATGGTGTAGCTGCGGGTGCCGGAGCAGCCATTCGCATCCGTGGCGGAGATCGTAAAGGTCTGCGGCGTGCCGCTGGTGGGCGTGCCCGCGATGGTGCCGGTGCTCGTGTTCAGCGTGAGACCGGCTGGCAGCGTGCCGCTGGCCACGGCATACACATACGGAGCACCACCACCGCTGGCCGTGGCCGTCTGCGAGTAGGCGCTGCCCATCGTGGCGGAGCCGCTGATGGCGGCGAGACTGATCACCGGGCAGATTTTCAGCGTGAGCGTGGCCTGCCCCGTGCATCCGTAGGCATCCGTGGCACGGAAGGTGAGCGTGACTCCACCACCGTTCGAGGTCGTGGGAGTGCCGCTGAGCACACCGCCGGAGGTCAGGGCGAGTCCCGCAGGCATCACACCGGAGACGAGCGCAAAACTGTAGGGTGCCGTGCCGCCGCTGGCTCCAAACGTTTGCGTGTAGGGCGATCCCACGAGGCCGTTGGCGAACGAGGTGGGGCTCAATGTGATCGTGGGGCACACGGGTGTGAGCGTGTAGGCACGCGAGCCCTGGCAGGCATTCGCATCCGTGGCCGTCACGGTGAAGGTGGACCCCGTGGCACTCGTCGGCGTGCCGCTGAGCACGCCCCCGGTGCTCATGGTAAGGCCAGCGGGCAGTGATCCCGACGTGATAGCAAAGGTGTAAGGTGTGGCTCCACCCGTCGGCACGATGGTCTGCGAGTAAGGCGTGCCTACCGTGAGAGAGGTGGCGATTGCCGGCAGCGAGACCACCGGGCAGATTTTCAGCGTCACCGTGCGCGTGCCCGTGCATCCGTAAGCATCCGTGGCGGTGAAGGTGAGCGAGACGCCCGCACCGTTCGAGGCCGTCGGCGTGCCTGCGATGACCCCGGTGCCTGCGGTCAGCGTCAAACCGGCCGGCAGCGTGCCCGCGGTGAGCGTGAAATTATACGGAGCCGTGCCGCCGGTGGCCGTGAGCGTCTGCGAATAGGCCGTGCCGACCAGACCCGCGGCAACCAGCGCCGGGTTCACCGTGATGGCCGGGCACACTGGCGTGATCGTGTAGCTGCGGGAACCGGCGCAGGCATTCGCATCCGCGGCGGTGATCGTGAAGGTCTGCGCCGTCGTGTTGGTCGGCGTGCCGGTGATGGCTCCCGTCGTCGTGTTGAGGCTCAAACCAGCCGGCAGCGTGCCGGTGCTCACCGCAAAGGTGTAAGGCGAGACACCGCCGCTGGCGGTGGCTGTTTGACTGTAGGCCGTGCCCACCGTGGCGCTGGAGGTGATGGCCGCGAGAGACACCGTGGGGCAGATTTTCAGTGTGATGACACGCGTGCCGGTGCAGCCAAGCGAATCGGTGGCGGTGAACGTGAGCGAGACGCCTGCGCCATTGCCCGCGGTCGGCGTGCCGCTGAGCACGCCAGTGCTCGTGAGCGTCAATCCGGGCGGCAGCGTGCCATTGGTCACGCTGAAGGTGTAAGGACCGGTGCCGCCACCCGCGGAGAGCGTCTGCGAGTAGGCGATGCCGACCGCGCCATTCGCCAAGCTCGTGGGATTAACCGTGATCGTGGGGCAAACAGGTGTGAGCGTGTAGCTGCGGGTGCCGGCGCAGGCGTTCGCATCCGTCGCGGTGACGCTGAAGGTCTGCGAGGTCGTGCTCGTCGGTGTGCCGGTGATGGCGCCCGTGGTCGTGTTAAGGCTCAAACCAGCCGGAAGCGTGCCGCTGGTCACCGCATAGACATACGGCGTGGCTCCACCCGAGGCCGTGGCGGCGCTGGAGTAGGCCGAGCCGACGGAGAGCGTGGTGTTCAGCGCCGCGAGCGAGATCACCGGGCAGATCTTGATCGGAATCACACGCGTGCCGGTGCAGCCGTAGGTGTCAGTGACGGTGAAGGTGAGCGAGACACCTGCCCCATTGCTCGCGGTCGGTGTGCCGGTGATGGCTCCGCTGCTGGCGAGCGTGAGGCCGGCGGGCATTGTGCCGCTTGTCAGCGCAAAACTAAACGGCGCGGTGCCGCCGGTGGCAGTGAGGCTTTGTGAGTAGGCGGTCCCCACAAGGCCGTTCGCGAGCGACGCCGGATTGATCGTGATGGTGGGGCAAACGGGTGCCAGCGTGTAGCTGCGGGTGCCGGGGCAGGCATTGGCATCGGTCGCCGCGATGGTGAAGGTCTGGCTCGTGGTGTTCGTCGGCGTGCCGCTGATGATACCCGTCGTCGTGTTGAGGCTCAAACCGGTCGGCAGAGTGCCGCTGGTGACCGCGAAGGTGTAAGGCGTGGCTCCGCCGCTTGGCACGACGGTTTGCGAATAAGCAGTGCCCACCACCACGGTGGGACTGATGGCTCCGAGGCTGATCACCGGGCAGATCTTGAGGTTGTACACCCGCGTGCCCTGGCAGCCATAGTTGTCCGTGGCGCGGATGGTGATGCTCGTTCCTGCGCCGTTCGAGGCTGTTGGCGTGCCGGTGATGGCTCCGGTGCTCGCATTGAGCGTCAATCCGGCCGGCAGCGTGCCCACGCTCACCGCGAAGGTGTAAGGAGCCGTGCCGCCGCTGGCCGTCACGGTCTGCGAGTAGGCCACTGCGAGCGTGCTATTCGCCAGCGAGGTGGGATTCACGGTGATCGTGGGGCAGATCGGAGCCAGCGTGTAGGCTCGCGAGCCCGTGCAGGCATTCGCATCCGTGGCGGTGATGGTGAAGGTGGCGCTCGTCGAGTTCGTCGGCGTGCCGGTGATGGCTCCGGTGGTCGTGTTGAGGCTCAAACCAGTCGGCAGAGCTCCGCTCGTCACCGCATACACATACGGCGTGGCACCGCCGCTGGCCGCCGCGCTCGATGAGTAGGCGGTGCCCACATTGATCGTCGTGCTGATGGCCGCGAGCGAGATGACCGGGCAGATCTTGATCGTGTAAGCACGCGTGCCAAGGCAGTTGAAGGCATCACGAGACTGCACCGTGATCGACGTGCCTGCACCATTCGCCGCCGTCGGCGTGCCGCTGAGCACCCCGGCTGTCGTGAGCGTCAAGCCGGCTGGCAACGTGCCAGCGATAACGGTGTATTGATACGGCGCGGTGCCGCCGGTGGTCGAGAAGGTCGTCGAGGTATAAGCCGAGCCCACCAGGCCGATCGGCAGCGAGGCAGGATTCAGCGTCATCGGCGGGCAGCTCATCGCCAGCGTGTAATTCCGCATGCCGGTGCATCCATTGGCATCCGTGGCCGTCACGGTGACCGTGGAACTGATCTCGACATTCGGCGTGCCGCTGAGCACACCGCCCGTTGTGAGGCTCAAACCGCCCGGCAGGGCTCCGCTCGTCAGCGTGAAGGTGTAAGGCGCGGCGCCGCCGCTGGCGGTGATCGTTTGCGAGAAAGCCGTGCCCACCGTGCCCGTGGTGGTGATGGCACCCACCGCGATCACCGGGCAGATCTTGAGCGTCAGCGCACGAGTGCCCTGGCAGCCATTCGCATCCGTGGCACGGATCGTCACGCTCACACCGGCCCCATTGGCCGCGGTCGGCGTGCCGCTAAGCACACCGGCTGAAGAAAGCGTCAAGCCGGCCGGCAGCGTGCCAACCGACACCGCGTAGGTGTAAGGAGCGGTGCCACCGCTGGCGGACATCGACTGCGAGTAGGCCAGCCCCACCGTGCCGTTGGCGAGCGAGGTGGGATTGACAGTGATCGTGGGGCACACCGGGGCCAGCGTGTAGCTGCGCGTGCCCGGGCAGCCGTTCGCATCCGTGGCACGGATCGAGAAGGTCTGCGAGGCCGTGGAGGTCGGCGTGCCGGTGACCGCCCCCGTCGTCGTGTTCAGGCTCAGACCAGCGGGAAGCGTCCCGCTGCTTACCGCATAGGTGTAAGGTGCCACGCCGCCGCTGGCCGTCGCGGCCGACGAGTAGGCGGAACCGACCGTGAGCGTGCTGTTGAGCACCGCGAGCGAGATCACCGGGCACACTTTGATGCTCACCGCCTGGTCCTTCGTGCATCCATCTGCATCCATGGCACGCACGGTGACGCTCACGCCGGCCCCGTTTGCCGTCGTCGGCGTGCCGGTGACCACACCAGCCGTGGTGAGGCTCAATCCAGCAGGCCAGGTGCCCGTGACCGTGCTCCATGAGTAAGGAGTGGTGCCGCCGGCGGCGGAAAGCGTCTGTGAGTAAGCCGTTCCCACGGTGCCGTTCGCCAGCGAGGTGGGCGAGACCGTGATCGCAGGGCACAACACGGTCAGCGCATAGGTGTTCAGGGCAAAGCAGCCGTTCGGATCAGCAGCTCGAACGTTGAAATTGTACACGCCAGGCGGGCTGGTGATGCTCACGGCGCTCAGGAAGCCCGTGCCGGCATTCAAACCAAGGCCCTGCGGCATGCCGTCATTACCCGTGGTCCAGGCGGTGTATCTCGCGGTGACCTCCGCGGCCGTGAGCGCCCGGTTGTAGATCTGCACCTCATCGATGCCGCCCTTCCACGGGAAGTTGCCACCGCCTGCGTTGCCGATCTCCAGCGCCGCGGTGCTGTGATTGATGGCGGCGGTGTAGGCAAAGCTGCTGCGCTGCGTGCCATTCACATACAGGCGGATGTTTGCGCCGTCATACGTGGCCACCACATGCTGCCAGACGCCGGTGGTGAGCGTCGTGGTGGCGCGATTCGTGGCGTAGTTGTTGATCCAGAAGCCGAAGGTCGTGTCATTACCGAGCTGGCCGAGGCCGTAGCCGTTGTTCCAACTGCCGCTCGTGGTCTTGCTCACCACGCCGCCGAAGGCGTTCATCGTGTAAGTCGGGTTCACCCAGGCCTCGATGGTGATCTGCGTGGGACGCAGCGCGGCGCTATCTGGCACGGTCACCTGATCATCGACACCGTCGAGGCTGAAAGCCCTGCCCGCCATGCCCGTCGCAAGCGTGCCGGTGCCGAGATCGAGCGTGCCATTGGACGTGCCACCGATGCTCATCGCGCTGCCTTCCGCAGGCCACCAGGCCGCGAGACCGCTCGGAGCCGCCGGAGCCGCGCTCCACGAGTAGCTGATGCCCGTCGTGCCCGTCGTCGTGGCAGTGAGGCCTTGATTGTAGGCGACATACTTCGTGCCATTCGGCAGCGTGGTGGGTGTGATGCTGATCGGCGGGCAAAGGACATTGATCGTCATCGCCTGTGTGGTGGCGCAGCCGAGCGAATCCGCCGAACGCACCGTGAAGCTGTAGGTGCCTGGAATCGCCGCGACGGTCGTGGTGCCGCTGATCGTGCCCGCGCTGCTCAATGTGAGACCACCGGGCAGCGAACCGCTGGTGATGGAGTAAGTATAAGGTGCCACGCCGCCCGTGGTGCTCAGCGTCTGCGAGAAAGCGGCATATTGCGTGTTCGTGAAACTGATCGGAGCGATCGTGAAGGCCGGGCAGGGCCGGAAGCCGATGTCGAGCGTGTTTTCACTGTTCGTCGTTCCCGCCGTGCCAGGCTCCGAAGCGGCTGCAAGAGTCACCAGCGGCGTCACGACGCTGTTTCCGAGCCCGCCGCTCTGCGTGCCGTTGTTGTCATTGTCGATGCCATTGTCCGTGGAGACGCTGTTGATCGCCAAAAGGGCCGCGGCGGCCGGTGGTGTCGGAATACGCACGCGATACTGGCCCGGCGTGTAAATGGTGAAACCATACTGGCCGCTCGCATTCGCCGTGGTGCTCGTGACGACGGTGCTGGTGCTGTCGAGCAGCTCCACACTAAGTCCGGTGAAGGTGCTGACGGTGTCCGTTCCGGCGTCGTAGAGGCCGTTGTTGTTCGTATCGATCCAGATCTGGTTGCCGAGGGCGATGCCGCTCCACAGGCCGAAATCGACGGTCATTTCCGTGTCCGGATTCGTATCACCATCGGTGATGGACTCCGTGCCGCCTTGCAGGGCAATCATCGGGCTGCGGATCAGCGTGCCCGGTGCGCCGCTCTGCACGCCGTTGTTGTCGTTATCGACCTGGTTGTCGAGGTTCACCGGCGTGCCGCCGCTCTTCGCCAGCGAGGCGGGGGGCGTGAACTGCACATAATAGTTCCCCGCGGCGAGGTTGGCGAAGCTGTAATTGCCGCTGCCATTGGTGGTGGCGGTGGTTTGCAGCACGTCATCGGCATCACCCACGATGGTGTTGGTCGATTTGTAGAGCGAAAGCGTCACCACGCCGGTGCCGACGCCAATCTCCGTGCCGCCTTTGAGGCCGTTGTTGTTCGCGTCGTTCCACACCGTGCCACCCAGCGTGAGCGTGGCACTCGGGGTGACGTTGCAAAGCGCCACATGGTCGAGCACGAGCGGGTTCGTGGCACTGCCGCCGGAGACGACGAAGCTGGCGCTGTCGATCTGAGCGGCCGTTGCGAGCGGATTGACACGGAAACGATAGCGGAACTGCTTCCAGGTCGGCATCGCGGTGTTCGCGGTGGCTTCCGTCCAGGTCGTGTTCGTGTAATCGGCGGCGGTGAAGGTGGGCACAGGCGTGCCGGTCATCTCGCTCTGCTGCACCTGATAGTATTGGTAGAAGCCCGGCGTGGCTCCGCTGATGATCTGGAAGACCTGGCCGCTGGCGGCGCCGAGATCCCAGATGACGCTCGCATTAGCCGCGGAGGCGTTGGCAGCCCACACGCTCAATTCATACTCGCTGCCCGCCGTGAGCACTGTGCTCCATGCACCGCCACCGGCAGCCCGCAGGCTCACGCAGGAGTTTGTCCCCTGCACCAGCACCATGCGCTTGCCATGGCGTGCCTTGCCGGATTCCGTCCACGACACGATGCCGCCCGAGGCACCCGGCAGCACCTGCACACGCTGGATCGGCTCACCAAGACCGGAATTGACCCCACCGGACCAGCGGAAGGCATTGAACGCACCCAGCGAGGTGCCGGCACCATTGTAGCCGAGCACCGAGGTGCCGGTGCCGGTGACATTCGGCAGGCCCTGGATTTCAAAGCTGGGGTTGTCGAAGAGATTGGTGACGTAGCAGGGATCGGTGTTCGCGAAGCCGAAGTCGATGGTGCCATCACAATCCGTGTCATCGCCATCCACGCCGCTCGCAGGCTCGCCACCGACACTCAGTGTGATGATCGGTGAGAAGACCTCCGCGCCGCTGCCTCCGGTCTGGATGGCATTGCTGTCGTTGTTGATGCCGTTGTCCAAATTCACACCGCCCGTGCTCACCGAAGGATGATACACCGGGGGTGTGGGAATACGGACAAAGTAGTTCCCCGGTGCGAGACCGGCGAACTGATACGCACCGTTCCAATCGGTGATCGTGGTGGCCACCTGCGTGTCATCCGCATCACCCCGCGTGAGATTGGTGGAACGCCAGAGTTGCATGGAAATGTTCGGAGCGCCGCTTTCGGTGCTTTGACGCGTGCCGTTGTTGTTCATGTCGATGAACACCAGATTGCCGACACACAGTCCTTTGACGGTGACGACGACCGCCGTGGCGGCGCTCTGGCATCCGTTCACATCCGTGGCACGCACGCTGAAGCTGGTGGAGGCCGTCGCCGTGGTGGGAGTGCCGCTCACCACACCGGCGCTGCTGAGTGTGAGACCGGCGGGCAGCGTGCCCGTCGTGATCGCATAGGTGTAAGGCGCGGTGCCGCCGCTGGCGCTGAAGCTTTGCGAGTACCCCACGCCGACGTAACCATTCGCCAGCGAGGTCGGCGTCACGGTGATCGTGGGGCAGGCAGGCGAGACATTGTAGGCGCGGGAGCCTGTGCAGGCATTGGCATCCGTGGCGGTGATGGTGAAAGAGGCCGCGGCACTGCTCGTGGGCGTGCCCGTGATGGCACCGGTGGTCGTATTGAGGCTCAAGCCGACCGGGAGTGATCCACTCGTAACCGCGTATGTATAGGGCGCGACTCCTCCCGTGGCCGCGGCACTCGACGAGTAAGCGGTGCCAACCACAATCGTCGGCGAGATGGCCGCTGGCGTGATGGTGGGGCAGATCTTGATCGTGTAAGCACGCGTGCCGAGGCAGTTGTAGGCATCACGAGCCTGCACGGTGATGGAAACACCCGCGCCATTGCCCGTGGTAGGCGTTCCGGAAAGCACACCCGCCGTGCTGAGGGTCAAACCGGCCGGCAGCGTGCCCGCGGTGACGGTGTACTGATACGGCGAGGTCCCGCCGGTGGCCGTGAAGGTCTGCGAGTAGGCGATGCCCACCGAGCCGTTCGCGAGGGAGGTGGGATTCACGGTGATCGGCGGGCAGCTCATGGCCAGCGTGTAGTCACGCGTGGCCGTGCAGCCATTGGCATCCGTCGAGCGGATGGTGACGGTGCTGCTGATCTCCTGCGTGGGCGTGCCACTGAGCACGCCTGCGGTGCTCAAGGTCAGCCCGCCAGGCAGCGAACCGGTGGCGATGGCGTAGGTGTAAGGTGCCACGCCGCCACTGGAGGTGATCGTTTGCGAGAAGGCTGTGCCGACGGTGCCTGTGGTGGTGATGGCACCGAGGGTGAAGACCGGGCAGATCTTGATCGTGTAGGCACGTGTGCCCTGGCAGCCGTAGGTGTCGGTGGCACGGATCGTCACGCTCACCCCTGCCCCGTTTGCCGTCGTCGGCGTGCCGCTGAGGACGCCCGTGGTGCTCAGTGTGAGGCCTGCGGGCAGCGTGCCTGCGGAGACGGCAAAGGAGTAAGGAGCCGTGCCGCCGCTGCCGCTGAGGGTCTGCGAGTAGGCGATGCCCACCGTGCCGTTTGCCACGGAGGTGGGATTCACCGTCACCGTGGGACACACGGGTGTCAGTGTGTAACTGCGAGTGCCCTGGCAGCCATTCGAGTCCGTGGCGCGGATAGTGAAAGTCTGCGCCGTGGTGCTGGTGGGTGCGCCAGAGATGCCGCCATCACTGGCCAGCGTGAGTCCTGCGGGCAGCGTGCCGGTGGTGACCGCAAACGTGTAAGGCGCCAGACCTCCCGTGGCGGTGACGGTCTGCAAGTAACTGGCCCCCACGGTCGGTGTGCCCAGCGTGGCGGGATTCACCGTGAGCGAGGAGCAATTGATCGTGACGACGTAGTCTTCGATTTCACCGCTGCCCACCGCGCCGGTGGGTGTGGTGACGGCCTGGTTCGTCAAACGCACACGCACACCTCGGTTCGTGCCCGGGCTGGAGGCCTGCGGCACGGTGAAGGTGATGTTCTGCGTGGTGGCCGTGGCTCCGCTGGCAATGGCACGGGAGGCCTCCAGACGCTCACCACCGCTGGAGAGCAGCGTGTCGCTGAAGACGCCGTCGTTGTTGAAGTCGATCCACGCGTTCAGATAGGCCGTGGCTCCGGTGTTGTTGAACACGGAGACCGGCAGCGTGGCGTTCACATTCTGCGTGATGCTCGCTGGCATCGTCACACCGTCTTCGTCATCCGCGCTGCCGGTGTTTGTGGTGTCGTCCGCCGTGGCGGTGTTGCTGGCGGTGACGCTGGATTCGACGTCCACGGTGGCACCGAGGCGCAGGTTGGTGTTCGCGACGCTCGTCGTGGTCGCCGTGGCGGCACCAGCGGGGTTCGTGGCGTGCGCCCAGTCACCCAGATCGGTGGTGGGAGCGGCGCGGAAGCAGAGCTTGCGGAGAGCGGCGGAGGCCTGGCCCGTGGTGGGCGCGGTATTGAAGGTCGAAGCCGCGGTCGAGCGCCAGAACTGGATCTCGATGCGGCGGATGGGCGTGTTCCCCCACGAGAAGCTGGCATTGCCGTACACCGGCGTGGCGGCCTGCTGATCATCAAGGCCCCCGAGATAGGCACCCGCCGCGCCGTTGTTGATGATCTGCGGCCCGGTGCCGGTCGTCACTGCATCACAGGTGACCGTCTGGCCGACGATCGATACCGGTGCAATGCCTGTGCCCGCCGCGTTGTAAGCACGCACAAAGGCCCATTCACGCGCCCCGCCGATCGTGCCGATGCTGCCGATGCCCAGATCGTCCATGAGCACATCCTTGTCGAAGGTGAGCTGCACCTGCGCATGGCCCGTGGCCGTGCCGACGCCGGTGGTGACGCTCGTGCTGGTGTCACCGGTGTTGTTGGTGAAGCGCAGACCGCCGAAGAACATCGGATTGCACTGCACATCGTTCGGATTGCCCTGCGTGTTGACGTTGTCGTAGGTCGGATCGAAGCGCGGCACATAGATGTTCGGCGACTGCGCATCGTACATGTTGCTGGAGTAGCTCACCGTCACGCTGGTGTTGGTGGAGAGCACGTTGGAGAAGGTCTGGCTCGTGTAGGCGGCGTTCACCAGACGCGGCTGGCTGATCCAGCCGGTGCCCGCGGTGGGCGCGGTGCGGGTCAGCGTGCGCCAGTCCGGCCACACGAGGTAGGGCGGGCACTGCGGCATCGGCGCAAAGCCGAAGTCGATGGTGAGGTTCGTGTTGTTGTTGGTGTCACCATCCGTGATGGACTCCGTGCCGATGGCGAGATTGACCAGGCCGCTCGTCACCGCCGTGCCGATGCCGAGCGTGTGAATGGCGTTGTTGTCATTGTCGTCGTCATTTTCAGCAAAAGCCGAGGGCGTGCCGAAACCATCCGGCACGCCGCTCGACATCGTGAAGCCCGCCGGAACGCTCGGCAGCCTCACAAAGTATTTTCCGGCCGCCAGCGAGGTGAACGAATACAAGCCGCCGCCCGCCGTGGTGATGTTCGAGCCCACCTGCACGTCATCGCCATTGCCGATGTAGTTGTCCGTGGTGCGGAAGAGCTGCACCGTCACGCCATCGAGGCCGGGCTCGCCCACATCACGCACGCCGTTGTTGTTGTCATCACGCCACACGAGGTTTCCGATGGTGAGCGAGGGCGCGATGACGACCGTGTAAGCACGCGAGGCCGGGCAGCCATTCGCATCGGAGGCACCGATGGTGAAGTTTGAGGTCGCGGCGGTGGTCGGTGTGCCGGTCAAAGCCCCTGTGCTGGTGTTCAGCGTGACGCCCGCGGGCAACGTGCCGCTGCTGACATTGTAAGTGTAAGGTGCCACACCGCCGCTGGCGCTTACGGATTGATTGAAGGCCAGGCCCACCACGCCATTCGAGAGACTCGTGGGGCTCAGCGTGATGACCGGGCACACTTTGATGGAGACGATCTGCGTGCCCTGGCAGCCATAAGTGTCATTCACACGCACCGTCACATTCACACTCGGGCCCGTGCTCGTCGTCGGCGTGCCGCTGATGACGCCGGTGGAGGCATTCAGCGTCAAACCTGCCGGCAGAGTGCCGCTGGTGATCGTCCACGTGCCATACGGCGCGGTGCCGCCGCTGGCGGTGAGGGGTTGCGAGTAAGCCGTGCCCACCGTGGCATTTGGCAGCGTGACCGGCGTGATCGAGATCGTGGGGCAGGCCGGTGTCAGCGTGAAGCTGCGTGAACCCGGGCAGGAGTTCGCATCCGTGGCGGTGATGGTGAAGGTGGCCGCGGTGGTGCTCGTCGGCGTGCCGGTGATGGCACCGGTGCTCGTGTTCAAGCTCAAGCCTGCCGGCAGACTGCCGCTGGTCACCGCATACACATACGGCGAGATGCCCGCGCCGGCCGCGGCACTCGACGAATACGGCGTGCCGATGGTGAGCGTGCTGTTCAGCGTGGAGAGCGTGAGCACCGGGCAGATCTTCAAGGTCATCGTGCGGGTGCCGACGCATCCGCGAGCATCCGTGGCGGTGAAGGTGAGCGAAGTGCCAGAGCCATTGCTCGTCGTCGGCGTGCCGCTGATCGTGCCGGTGCCGGCGTTGAAGGTCAGCCCGGCAGGCAGCGTGCCATTCGTGAGTGCCAGCGTGTAAGGCGCGGTGCCGCCGCTGGCGCTGATGAGCTGGCTGTAAGCCGTTCCCACGGTGCCCACCGCTGGCAAAATCGGGCTCACCGTGATCGTGGGGCAGGTGAAGAGGCCAAAGTCGATGGTGAGATTGCTGTTCGAGTCCGAATCACCATCCGCCACCGATTCCGCGGCGAGCGCCAGATTGATAACCGGGCTCAAAAGCGCCGTTCCCACGCCACCGGGCTGCGAACCATCGTTGTTGTTGTCGATGTTGTTGTCCGTCGTGGCGACATTGGCGGTGGTGACGGTGTTCGCCGGCGTGGTGACACGCACATAGTAGTTCCCCGGCGAGAGATTGGTGAAACGATAAGCCCCGGCAGTATCCGTCGTCGTGTTCGCTCCGACCTGCGTGTCTTGATTGGCACCGGTGCCGCCGACGGCGTTGTCCGCGCCCGGATTGAAGAGCTGCACGGTGAGCCCAGCCACGGCGCTCTCACCCGCTTCCTTGATGCCGTCGTAATCCGCGTCGTTCCAGACGTGGTTACCGATGGTCATGCTCGGCTGGCAAAGCACGATGTCATCGATGGCCACCGGGCCGCTGCCCGCCGTGGCGCTCAAAATCAATGAGGCGGAGTCAATCTGCGCCGCGGTGGCCGTGGGCGAGATGGCGAAGGTGTAGATGTAGCGGCGCCAGTTCGGCTGTGTGACCGTGGCGGTGGCCTCGTTCCATCCATTGTAGTCCGTCGAGGTAAAGCTCGTTGGCCCACCGGAAGGCGAAACCCAGCGATTCTGCGTGGCGGCATAGTAGTGAAGCTGCGTGCCGCTCGTGCCGATGCGGAAGATAGGCTGGCTGGCACCCAGATCGAGCTCGAAGGACGAATTTGCCGTGCTCGCCGTGTCCGCCCACACGCTGAATTGATACGTTCTGCCGGCTTGCAGCACGCTGCTCCAGGTGCCGCCGCCTGCGGGCTTCACCTCCACGCAGGACAGCTCACCTTCGAGAAGCATGTACCGCTTCCCTTGATGCGCCCGGGCGCTTTCCGTCCAGGCCACCTTCGCGCCGGTGCCCACCGCCAACACCTTCATGCGCTGGATCGGGTCATTCAAAGCCGACATCGGGTTCACACCACTCACCCAGCGCAGGGCATTCACGTTGCTGCCAAAGGTCGTTCCGGTGCCGTTGTAGCCCAGCGAGGCAAAAAGCGCTCCGGTGGCATTTGCGCCGCCGTTGAGCTCAAAGCTCGGGTTGTCGATCAAATTGGTGCTGTAGCATGGATCAGTGCTCGTGAGGCCAAAGTCGATGGTGAGGTCTCCATTCGTGTCATCACCATCCACACCCGCGGCAGGCTCCGCACCGGCGGTGAGCGTGATGATCGGACTACGAATGGCAGTGCCCACGCCACCGACCTGACGGCCGTTGTTGTCTCCTTCCTGCTGATTGTCCGCCGTGTCCGGCACACCCGAGGTCATCGGGAAGTCCGCTGGAGGCGTGGGAATGCGGACATAGTAGGTTCCCGCCGCGAGGCCGCTGAAGACGTAGTTGCCATTGAGGTCCGTAACGAGATCGCTGCCGATCTTCACATCGTCCCCTGCCCCGTTTTCCTCCGTGGCGTTCGCTCCCGGCGTCCAAAGCTGCACCGTGACACCCGGCTCACCTGTCTCGCTGGTATCTTTGACGCCGTTGTTGTTTGCATCGATCCACACGAGATTGCCGATGGACAAGACACCGGCACTCACTGTGACCGCATAGTCTTCCACCTCGCCCTTCAAAGTACTGGCTCCGCTGAATCCAGGATGCGTGGCGCCTTCTGCGGCGCGGATGCGGAGATACTTCGTGCCCGCCGTGGTGCCCGCAGGTGGTGTGAGGCTGAAATTGAAGGTGCCTGAGGCCGAGACGGTCTGCGCCGTGAGGGTCTCGTTCGGATCCGCCACATCATTGTCGCCATTCCAGTCCACAAACACATTCACCCGTGCCGTGCTGCCGCTCAAAGAGGCAGCGGTGATGGTCATCGGCACCGCCAGCGTCGTCGCCGAACCCACCGTGAAGGCTGGCATCGTGAGGTCTTCGTCATCGCCCGTGTTATCATCTCCAGTAGCCGTGCTGTTTGCCGGGTTGGCAGCCTCCGCGTCCGTGGCGAGGGAGCCGATGCGAATAGCACTGTTTGCCGTCTGCGTGGCGGAAGCAAAGCTGGAATAGTCGCCGAAGTCGGTGGCAGCGGCGCTGGTCGTTATCGTCAGGCTTCCCGAGACCTTCTGGCACGAGTTCGCATCCGTGGCACTGACGGTGAAAGTCGAGGTCGCCGCGGTCGTCGGCGTGCCGGTGATGGCTCCGGTGCTCGTGTTCAGGCTCAAACCGGCCGGGAGCGAGCCGCTAGCCACCGCATACACATACGGCGACACACCACCGCTAGCCGCCACAGTCGATGAGTAGGCCGTGCCCACTGTGCCCGTGCCCGTCGGCGTGGCGATCGAGATCACCGGACAGACTTTCAGCGTCGTGTTCCGCACGCCGGTGCAGCCATTGGCATCCGTGGCCGTGAATGACAAGGAAACGCCCGCGCCATTGCCGGCCGTCGGTGTGCCGCTGAGCACGCCCGCACTGCTCAGGGTCAAACCGGCGGGCAACGTGCCACTCGTCACTGCATAGGTGTAGGCTGCCGTGCCTCCGCTGGCACTGAAGGTCTGCGAGTAAGCCACGCCGACAGAGCCGTTTGCCAATGAAGTGGGGCTCACGGTGATCGCAGGGCATGAAACTGTGATCGCATAATCCTCCACCTCGCCCTTCAGCGTGCTGGTGCCGCTGAAGCCGGGATGGGTGGCGCCTTCTGCGGCACGGATGCGCAGGTATTTCGTGCCCGCCGTGGTGCCCGCCGGCGGGGTGAGGCTGAAATTGAAGGTGCCGGAGGCCGAGACGGTCTGCGCGGTGAGGGTCTCGTTCGTGTCCGCCACATCGTTGTCGCCATTCCAGTCCACAAACACATTCACCCGCGCCGTGCTGCCGCTCAAAGAAGCTGCTGTGATGGTCATCGGCACCGCAAGCGTCGTCGCGCTGCCCGCGGTGAAGGCAGGCATCGTGAGGTCTTCGTCATCCGCGCCGGTGGTGTCGTCCAGCGAAGCTCCGGCGTCAGAGAAATCTCCCTCCGCATCTGTGGCCGCCGTGCCGATGCGGATGGCGGAGTTCGCCGTCTGCGACGCAGCCGAGCCGAGCCCAAAGAAGTGGTCCCCGAAGTCCAGCGCACACGTTTCGGCAAGCAGGGGCGTAAAGCCCATCGGATGCACATCAATGCCAAGGAAGCTCAGGGCGGCCATGTTCATGGCCGTGGCCTTGCCGGAGGCATTGTAGGTCGGCGCGGCTGTCATGTCCGTGGCGGTCAGCCACATGCCCGCGTTGCCAAAGAACTCGATACCGCGCCAGTCAGCGTCCAGCGAGTAGGTTGGCCACAAGGTGCGGTCGTTGATGCGTGTGCAGTCCAGCGTGAGGCGGAAGCGAACCGTTTTGGCCGTGGTGTCCTCCGTGACCTTGAGCAGCTTCACATCCGCGGCATTGGTTCCGCCGGCCAGGCTCGAAACGAGCAGATAACCCGGGGTGGACCAGCTATTGCCATGCTGCAGGCTGTTCTCCACGAAGACATTCACCTTGGGATTCGCCCGGTCATAGCCGTCGATGTACACCATCGCATAGCGCTGCACCGGTGTCTGAAGCGGCAGCGGTCCAGTGTTGATCATGAACCAGACGCCGTCCGCACGCACCCCGGTGGCATTGATCTGCTGAACGGTGCAGTCGAGATTGAACAGCTTGCTGGAGGCATTGTAGGTGACGTCCACCTCCTTGTAGTAGCCGATGTCCCCGTTGTTATCCCAGTAGAGGGGCGCGTTGGTCTGGGCGGGCGTGATCTCAGTGGCAGGAGCGAAAACCTTGTCCCCGTTGTTGTCCGCGAGACGGAAGTGGTAGCATGTGCCGGGCGTGGTGAAGTCCATCACATAGTCCTCGGTTTCTCCCGTGCCGCCTGCACCCGTGGCCGGGCAGTTGGTTTGGTTGCTCAAACGCACGCGTACACCGCGCTGAGTGCCGGCACTGACCGTCGCGGGCACCAGGAACTGGAGGCGGTAATATTGATATAAGTTGCTGGAGGAGTTGTATCCTGCCGGATCGTAATCGGTGGTCCCCGTGGGCACGGAGACATTTGTCGCCACCTGCTCACCAGCGCCAAAAGCGCCGTCCGCATTGAAATCCACCCAGGCATTCAGATAGGCTGCGCTGCCGGTGAGGTTGGTGGCCTTCACCGAAAGCTGCGCATAGGAGCCCACCGGCACGGAGGGCGCAAACCATACACCATCTTCGTCGGCGCCGTCCGCGGTGGCAGTGGCGTTGGCTGTGACGCTGGCCTCGGCGTCCACCGTGGCACCGATGCGCAGATTGGCATTACGGAGGCTGTACGTCGTCGTTGTTTGCGCACCGCTGCCGTTCCAGTCCCCGTAGTCAACGAGTGCACTGCCAATTGTGATCGTGCGGCTGGCCGATGTGCCGATGCACACATTCGCATCCGTGGCGCTGATCGTAAACGTGGATGTCGCCGCGGTCGTGGGCGTGCCGGTGATGGCTCCTGTGCTTGTGTTGAGGCTCAAACCGGCTGGCAGTGATCCGCTCGCCACCGCATACACATACGGCGAGGTGCCACCACTTGCCGCGACGCTCGATGAGTAGGCCGTGCCCACCGTGCCGGTGGCCGCGGGAGCCGCCGTGGTAATCGCCGGGCACACTTTGAGCGTGTAGGCACGAGTCTGCTCGCAACCGACGGAGTTCACCATGCGGAAATTGATCGTGGTTCCAGCCGGGCCGCTGGTGGCCGCGGTAGGCGTGCCGGAGATCACCCCCGTGGTGCCGTTGAAGGAAAGGCCGGAGGGAAGCGTCCCCGAGGTAATGCTGAAGGTGTAAGGAGTCACTCCACCCGTGGCTGTCATCGTGTAGGAATAGGCCGTGCCAACCGAGCCGCCCGGAAGCGTCGTGGTGGGAACATTGATCGTGGGGCAGGAAGTGGTAATCGTCAGGCTGGGCGAGACCTGCGAGCAGGAGTTCGCATCGGTGGCTCGAATCGTGAAGGTGGAGGTGGCGGCGGTCGTGGGCGTGCCGGTAATGGCACCGGTGCTCGTGTTCAGGCTCAAGCCTGCTGGCAAGACCCCGCCGACGACCGCATAGACATAAGGCGAAGCGCCCCCGCTGGCGGCAACGCTGGATGAATAGGCCGTGCCCACGGTGGCCGTGTTCGTCGGTGTGGCGAGGGACATCACGGGACAGATTCGGAGGGTGGTGTTTCGCACACCGGTGCATCCATTGGCGTCCGTGCCTGTAATTGACAGGCTCACACCAGCTCCATTTGAAGCACTGGGTGTGCCGCTGATCACGCCAGCACTGCTCAAGCTCAGACCGGAAGGAAGCGTGCCGCTGGTCACCGCGTAAGTGTAGGGCGACGTGCCGCCGCTGGCACTCATGCTCTGCGAGTAAGCGGCCCCAGCAGTGCCTGCGGGCAGCAGGACTGGATTCACGGTGATCGCGGTGCAAGTGGCGGCGCTGCCTTCGATCATCAGATTATCGATGTGGAGATAGCCAGCAGCTCCCCACGCATAAAACTCCATCATGAAGGTCTTCCCGGCCAGCGCCGTGCCCGTGGGTAGAGCAGTGCCTTGCGTGAAGGGCACATCGTAGGTGACATAGCTTCCCGTGCCGCTCATCGTGATCGTGGAAGTCCACGCGGTCCGCATGGCCGTGCCGTCATGCCAGGTGATGTAAACACGGGCACTACCGGGTGAGTTACCGTCCACACGCTTGGCCTCAAAGCAGACTCCTGTGATACTTCCCGACACACCTGCCTTCATTTTGAAAGTGGTCCAGCCAGTGTCCGGCCTGCCGACCAGTGTGGCCGGAGGTGTTGCAAGGGTGGAATCCAGCGTCGTGTCCCATCCTTGGGCACAGCGCGCCTTGGTTCCCGCACGCTTGTTTCCGTTCTCATTTGGATCGCTGACCAGCAGGCCGTTCGGTCCGTAGTCAGGAGAAGAGGTACCGTCCCAACGGAACTGAAACACGCCGTTCAACCCACCTGTGTCGATCGTCGAATGCTTCACGCTTGGAAGCAGGTTGTAGCGCTCATTGCTGCTCGGCTGCGCTCCGCCTTCAATTGTCGAAAGCTCCATGTTCCATTCCAGCAACGTCTGCGCTTGCAGGGTGCCAGCGGCAACAAACATCAGCATCATCAGCAGCCTCGCCAACTGCATCGACATACGCCTCCACAAGCCCCGCAAAGGCGGAGCCTGCTCACACGAGAACGGAGGTGACACAAGGTCACCGCCGCGATGTGCAGGGGAAATCATTGGAAGTGGATGGAGCGGAGGGGAGCAATTTACCCCCTAGGTTATGGATTTTATGGAAATACTCCAGAAAAATATCCACTTCTTTAACAAATCTTTACAATAAAGAAATATTATCGCGAACATCGTAATTCCCATGGCATGCCACGGGCCGCACAACGCCGGGAAGCACACTCGCCCCCCTCTTCTGTTCGTTGGAGTCATGGAATCATGGAGTGCTGGGCTTTTCCACCACTCCACCACTCCACCACTCCATTGCTCATCACTCCGCCAGCACCGGCCCCACGACGCCTTTCCAGAGCTCGTAGCCCTTGGCATTCATGTGGAGCTGGTCCTCGACGAAGATGTCCGGCTTCGGCTCGCCGTTGGGAGCGAGCATGACTGGATGCACGTCGAGGTATTGGAGGAGCTCATCCTTCGCACAGAAGGCCTGGATGAGCGCATTGGCCGCCCGCACCTCCTTGATTTGTGACCAGCGCTTCGGATTCGGCGCGGTCGAGATGTAGCAGATTTTCGCCTTCGGCAGCTCGACATGCACTTTGGCCACAAAGGCCTGAAAATCGGCAAAAACCCGCTCCGGCGACTTCCCGGCATTCAGGTCATTGCCCCCCGCATACATGACGATCTGCTTCGGCTTGAAGGGAAACACCAGCCGGTGGGCATAGTTCACTGAGTCAAAGACCTCGGAACCGCCGAAACCATGGTTCAGCACCGGTTTGCCCGGGAAATCGGCCGCGAGGGTCTCCCAGCGCCGGATGCTGGAGCTGCCGATGAAGACGATCGGAGCCTGCGGAGCCGGTTTTTCCGTGTAGCGAGCCTCGATGCCTTTGATCTCCTTCTGCCACTTGATGGCCGAGGTGACCACATCGTAGCCCGCCTCGCTGAAATGGAGCTGATCCTCGACATAAAGCTCCTTCCACGGCGTCCCATCGGCCCCGAGCAGCACCGGGAAGTAGTCGATGAACTCGATTTTGTCCCCGCCGGCATGGATGAAGTCGGCGATCAGCTTGTTCGTCGTCCTCACCGTCTCCACCTCCGCCCAGCGCGAGGGGGAGGTGGGGATGCAAAGGAAGGCCAGCTTCGTCTTCGGCAGCTTCTCGGCCACCAGCGCGGCGAACGCTTTGAAGGACGCCAGCACCTCCTCCGGCGTCCGCCCCATGTGCAGATCATTGCCACCGGCATTCAGGTAGATCTGCTTCGGCTTGTAAGGCAGCACAATGCGGTCCGCGAAATGCACCACCTCGCTCAAAAACGCCCCGCCAAAGCCGCGATTGATGATCTTGTCCTTCTTGAAGCGATCCGGCAGCGACTTCCAAAGCCGGATGTTCGACGCCCCGACAAACAGCGTGGCATCCTTCGGAGCCTTCTTCGCCTTGTCCTCCGCCTCAAAGGCCGCGATGGCCTTTTCAAACCGCTCCGGCTTCGGCAGGTCCTTGGCAAAAACAGCGGTGGTGAAGAGAAGAAGAACAAAAAGCGGCTTCATGATGGTGCAACCAAGGGAACGGCGGCATCGCCTCAGCCTTTCTTTGCATCCACGATCACCGTATCGCCATCCATGAGCGGAAACGCGGCATTTTGCAGATCCAGCGGCTGCGTCTGTCCTTTGCGTTTCAACTCAGCCTTCTTCGTGTCGGCACGCTGGGACAGGCCGCCCGCCGCCTGGATCAAGTCAGCCAAAGTCATCCCGGATTTGAGCGTGTATTTCCCCTGTCTCAGCACCTGGCCGAAAATCGTGACAGCAGGCTCGTCGCTGGCTGGCGTGGGTTTGGGCCTGGCGGGCACCACTTCCTGCGCCTGGAAGACAAAAAAGATCAACCGGCCTGCCTTGTTCGACTTCGCGGACACGAGGGTGTCAGGCTCGGTTTCGTGAGGAACGAAGACACCCTCCGGCGAGCCCAGGCCGCCGATCACCACCGCCTCGCGTCTCGTGAGCACGAAGGAACTCGTCATCTTCAGCGAGTGAAACACCGGTTGCTTCACCGCGTTCGGCGTGACCACCTTCCCGTCTTTCTGCGTGACGGGATCTCCATAGTTGATGAAACCTTCAAACGACGTGATCTCAGGCATGACGGTCAGGTGGATCTCATCGTTCGTGAGAAGCTCGGGCACCATCTCGATGTGCACGCCCACCGGGCGCATTTCAAAAGCAGTCGGCGTCGTCGGTATGACCGTGTTGTCCTTATCGATGTGCCTCGGAGGATCAAACTCGGTTGGATAAATAAACTCCCGCACCATCTCCATCACCGCTTTCTGGCCGCTGCGTGTGGTGACGGACGGGGTACTCATCAACTCCACGCCCTTTTGCTGCGAGAGTTTGCGAAGCAGCGCCTGCAAAGCTGTCTCGGGAATCACACCGAGGGTTTGCAGGCCCTTGTTCTGACCATCCATGACCAGACCGGCCTCAGCCAGCACGGGCGAGTCCACCGGCACGCTGAAAACCTTCGCCTGGACCCAGATCTGGGCCTCGGAAGGCGTGGATGGAACTTCTTTCCGGCACGCTGTGAGTCCGGCCAGCAAACCACTGAGCACCAGAGCAGGCACGAACAGCCCCGTTTTCTGCCAACGACTAAAACCACCGCGCTGCTCGGGACCCCGCAGGATGTTTTGCAGCCTGCCACGCATCAAACGAGCGCCACTCGACACCGACATCGCGAGAGCGAGCGGCAGCAGTGGCCGTCTGGACAACGGCACAAGCGCCTCGACGGCTTCCAGCAGTTCATGCGCAAAATCCGCCGCCTTGTGATCCCCGCGGCCCAGCGCCAGATCATCGCAGGCCTGCTCGCGGGAACGTTGTGCAGCGCGTAGCATGAGCCACACGGCAGGATGAAACCACAACAGCACCGCCACCAAGGTCATGATCGCGGAGACCAGCACATCGGCACGCACGAGATGCGCCAGTTCATGCCGCAGCACGAGCCGCAGCCTCGCCTCCGGCCAGTTCACCGCCTCACGGGGCAAAAGCAGCGTTTTTCGAGAAAACAGGCCCCAGGTCATCGGCACGCCGCAGGCTTCACTTTGACGCAAACAATCCGCCTCCAGCCTCAAACCAACCGCGACGGACTCTTCGCGAAAAACCGCCTTCAGCCGTTCATCGTGAACCACTGCAGATTCGCGCCGCAGCCGACGCAAAGCCGTAGCCGAACACGCGAGCAGGCCAACACCAGCGGTCGCTCCGAGCAGCCAGACCATCCTCCACCACACCGGAGTCTGCTCCGCCTCCACCAAGGTGGTCTTCACGGAGATGGACATGGCGAATGGATCGGCATTCGCCACTTCGACCACGGAGGAAGGCCTGCCCGATGACACGCTTCCAGGCGATTGGACAGGCATCAAACGCCAGCCGGGCACGATGAAGCCCGCCACAAGCAACAACGGCAGCGCCAACAAAGCTCCCGCCTGCACAAAGTGTCGCCGCGCAGCCGGCAAACCGGGCCACAGGCCGACCAAACCAGCGAAAGCGAGCCACAGCGTGATTTGGAGAGACACATCCGCCAGCCAAGCCGGTGTGAAGAAGTTGAGCAGCGTGTTCATCAGCGTTGTGGGTTGGGTTCAGCGGGGCTTCGCATCGTCGATGAAGCGCCGCAGCTCGGCGATTTCATCATCGGAGAGCCTCGCCTTCGGATCACTCAGGTAGGCGGCGAGCGCTTGCGAGATGGAGCCGTCGAAGAAAGTGCTCACCACGCGGCTCAGCGTCGATTTCCCGGCCTTTTCCCGCGAGACAACGCTGCGATACACAAACTCCCGGCCCTCGGTGCGATGCTTGAGCTGCCCCTTTTCCTCCAGGATAGTCAAAATCGAGCGTAGCGCCGGCCGCGTGGGCGGCTCCGCCATCTCCTCCATGATCTGCGAGAGCGTGGCCTCGCCCAAGGCGAAGACGATTTCCATGACCTCACGTTCCCGGCGGCTCAGATTGTCCATAGGCTGATTTTTCAGCCTTTAAGCCCCAAGGTCAAGCTTAAAGGTTGATTTTTCAGCCTCAAACCCACGCCGCCATCACTCGCGCCGCCTGCGGCGTGATGCTCATCTCCGTCAGGCACTCTTCCACAGTGAACGCAGTCCTCTTCGCGATACGACCCGCCTTCCACACATCCGCCGTGGCCGGATACGGCCCCACCTTCCGTGGATCACTCCAGGTATAAAGACCCAGCGTGCGCGGATTCACCGCAGCGCCGATGTGCATCGGTCCGCTGTCCACACTGATCACCCATCCTGCCTGCCGCATGATCCAAACGAGCTCCGCAAGGCTCGTGCGATTGCTCAAATCGGTCACATGCGCCGCCTGCGGCACCTTCGCGTCATCATGCATGCCCACGAGGACCACACCACGCGGTGCCAGCGCCTCGCAAAGCGCCCCGAGAGCCTCATCCGAGAGCGATTTGCCCTCGCCACGCGACCACGGATGCAGCACGACGCTTTCGCGCCAGCTCACATCCACGCCCGCAGGCTTGCTGCCCTCCGCCAAGTCAAAGCTCACGTCCTCTGCACGCACCTCAATGCCAAACGCTCGCGGCATTTCCAGGTAACGATCCACCGCATGCGCACCCGCGTTCACCAGCACGATGTGCGAGTAAAAATACCGCGCCCCCTCCCGAGCATCCGAAAGACCGATCACCGGCCGCGAACCCCGCCAGCGGCTCACGATGCCGCTGCGTAGCAACCCTTGGAAATCGAGCACGATCTCCGGCTCCTCACGCTTCATGAGCATCCACTTCCGCCGCCAGTTCCAGAACCGCAGCAGCCCCGCCAGCCCGCGGAACTTCTTCCTCGGAAAAGCGATCACCTCATCAATCAACGGCGATCCCTGGATCAGCGGCATCCATTCCGTGTTCGCCAGCCAGCGCAGCTTGAGGTGCGGATACGCCTCTCGGATGGCCTTCACGGCAGGCAGCGTATGCACGATGTCTCCCAGCGAGCTCGGCTTGACGATCAGGGCGCTTTTGAAATCTCGAAGGCTCGGAAGTGGGGACATGCGATTAGGTCCGACATGTCAGACGAGTCCGACCCGTCCGACCGTTTGCCTCATTTTCCCAACGCCAGCCGGTCCGCCAGCAGAGCCGGGAGACCCGCCGCATGGATTTTTCGCTGGGCAGTCTCGATGTCATACTCGAGGCGGCGGATGGAGATCGTTTGCGCCTGGATGTCGTAGATGGTGTAAGCCGCACGCCAGTCGCCATCACGAGGCTGGCCCACGCTGCCCACGTTCACAAAATACTTCGTGCCGCGGGCGAGGCTGATCTCCGTGCCACGGGAGGCCCGGACGGCGTCGTCTTTTTCAAAGATGCGCGGCACATGCGTGTGGCCGTAGAAGCACACCTGCGTGAACTGGTAGCTGAAGCTCGCCATCGCATCGAAGCGATTCGTCACATAACCCCAGTTGCCCGGCGAATCGAGCGTGGCATGCACGATGGTGAAATCACGCACCTGGCGCACCAGCTTCAAATCGCGCAACCACTGCCGCTGCTCGTCGCTGAGCTGCTCACGCGTCCACATCAGCGCCGCGTAGGCCAGCGGGTTGAGCTCATCGAGGCTGCTGTTGCCGCTGGCACCTTCATCGTGATTGCCACGCACGGTGGGGCAATTCAGCGAGCGGACTGTTTCGAGGCACTCGACCGGATTCGCGGCATAGCCGACGATGTCTCCGAGGCACACATAGCTCGCACAGCCCTGCTCTTGGGCGTCGTAAAGGACGGCCTGGAGGGCTTCGAGGTTGGCGTGGATGTCTCCGAAGATCGCAAATTTCATCGGCTGGGCCTTCCATCTTCGGGACTCACGCCCGGAAATCAAGCGATAGAAGCACGCGGCACCACCAGCGGGAGATTCGGGTCCACCTCGGCCTCCAGCGGCGAGCTCTGGCCGAGCTTGAACCGCTGCGCGGCGGCAAACGCGATCATGCCCGCGTTGTCGGTGCAAAGCGCAGGCTCGGCCAGCAGCAGCTCCAGGCCGGCTTTTTCGCAACGAGCCTTCAAAGCCGCACGCAGACCACGATTGCAGCTCACACCACCACTCACCGCGACGGTGCGGTTTTTCGTGCGTTGGGCCGCAAGCACGAGTTTTTCCACCAAGACCTCGACGATGGCTGCCTGCACACTCGCGCACACATCGGCCAGCGTTTGCTCGTTCTTCAAATCAAGCCTTGGAAGCTCATACAGCACCGCGGTCTTCAACCCGCTGAAGCTGAACTCCAGGCTCTTGCCATCGAGAAAACTCCGCGGGAAGTCGAGTGCCGTCGGATCTCCCTTCGCGGCGAGTTTGTCGATCTCCGGTCCACCGGGATAAGGCAGGCCGATCATCTTCGCCACCTTGTCAAAGGCCTCGCCGGCAGCGTCATCACGCGTGCGTCCGAGCAGCTCATACTGCCCGATGCTCTTCACATGCACGAGCATCGTGTGTCCACCGCTGACGATGAGACCCACGCATGGCCTCACGGGGCCGTTGGAGCCCATGAAAGGCGAAAGAAGATGCCCCTCCATGTGATTCACGGCCAGGAAAGGCTTTCCCTCCGCCACCGCGAGTGCCTTCGCCATCGACGTGCCGATCAAAAGCGAGCTCACCAATCCCGGACCACTCGTTGCCGCAAAGGCCGCCACGTCTTTCAAAGTGATCCCCGCCTCCGCCAGCACCTCCTCCACGAGTGACCGCACATGCAGGATGTGATTGCGCGATGCCACCTCCGGCACCACACCGCCATACTGTCGATGAATCTCGATCTGCGAGGCGATTCGGCTCGCTTTGAGGTTCCCAGCGAGATCACAAACCGCCGCCGCCGTCTCATCGCATGAGCTTTCGAGGGCCAGCAGATAGTTTTCAGTTCTAAGTTCTCGGTTCACAACCACTCCCATGCCCAACGCGGGTGCTCGTGCGAGTCCTTTCTGGCACCCTGCTCCGTGCCCTTTGCTTCATGCCAAAAGAAAACCGCCGTCCCCCGGTTGGGTGGGGAACGGCGGTGTGAATGCTGTTTCGAGCTCTTAGTGCTTGTGACCAGACTTGCAGCAGGCCTTGCCGTCTTTCGAGCAGCAGGCAGCCTTCGCCTTGGCGTCACAGGACGAGCACTCTTTCTTGCACGCGCAGGACGCGAGGAAGAGAGAGGCTGCAGCCATGAGGACTGTGGAGAAACGAATCATTTCAGAAGGTGGTTGAGGTCATCAGGTCGCTGCATCACGCAGCGGCTGAATTACTTGCCGCTGACAGCAGGAGGGGGGGGAGGAGGGGGAGCCTTCTGCTGGCAAGCGCTGAGAAGGGCGGAGGCCGCCACGAGGGTAAGGATAGCGATTTTCATGTGTTGTGTGTGGGTGTTAACCGTGTTGTTATGGTTCCCATCCACCAGACTCCTGGCAGCGGGATTATCGAGACTAACGACAAGTTCTGTCTTTGCAAATAACCAAATAACTTTGTCGCAAAAATGATAACAAAGAGCACAGGCCATGCTCAGCCCCAAGGCCCATTCTCGCCTAATCCATACGCGTTGCCGACCACCTCACCGTCCTCTTCGTCGAAAGCGATGCGCATGGGCCTGCAGCACACCTCACAGTCATAATCCACATCACACGGCACCTCGCCGGGATGCGGTGCGGGCACATCAAACTCTTCAAAGCAGCTTGGGCAGATCACGGTCACGCCGGACATGCATGCGTTCCTTTCCAGCGAAGGATGATGATGAGCAGGCAGAGTCCAAGCAGCGAGATGGCGAAGAGGTCGCCAAAGCGGGCGTAGAACGTGAGATGTGAGAAGTGAGTGGTGACCTCGCCGGGAAGCACGCCTTCGATGAACGTGTCCTTCGTGTCGGGATCATGCAGGCGGCTGGTTTCGCGGCCGTAGTCGTCGATGAAGCAGGTCACGCCGATGTTTGAGCAGCGCACCATCGGCCGGCGAAGCTCCACGGCGCGGAATTTGGCGTTCGCGAGATGCATCTCCGTCTCGATGCTGTCGATGAACCAGCCGTCGTTGCTGATCGCGGCGATGATTTGCGGCTCCTCACGCACGAAACGCCTCGCCACGCGGCCCACGGTGTCTTCGAAGCAAATCAACGGGATGAGGCTCACCTTGTCATTCAGCCGCATGGGTTCCGTTTTGGTGCCGAAGGTGAAATCGGCCGGGAAAATGGGCCTCAGCATGGAAAACGGCCACACTTCACGCAGCGGCAAATACTCGCCAAAAGGCACGAGATGCACTTTGTGGTGCTCCTGGCGCTTCGTGAACTCGTGATCGAATAAAATGGCAGAGACATAAGCCTCCGAGTCGCTCAAATGGATCTCCGTGCCGGTCAGGAGCTTCGCATTGCCGGGCTCCATGAAGCTCTCGAAGTAGCCTTGGTGCCAGTTCGGCGGCAGTTGATGGTATTTGTCATTCAGATTCACCGGCAGGGCGCTCTCCGGCCAGATCACTAGATCGCGATCCTTAGCAAACACCCGCGTGAACTCCCGCAGCCGCTCATAGATCCGCTCCGCCTGCGATCCCGTCATCGCATCCACCTGCGACACATTCGGCTGCACCATCGCGATGCGCACTTTGTCGGCTGATGAATGCTTCTCGGCCACCTTCAGCATGCCGTAACCACCCACCATGAGCACCAGCACCATCGCCACGGTGAAATCGACGCGGGTTTTGCAGGTTCCATGGCCATGATAAGCCGCATGAAAACGCGTGAGCACATTCCACGCGGTGCAGGCCACGAAGACCGGCAGGAATGACAGGCCCATCACGCCCACCGTGTCCGCACCCTGCATGAGCACCACGTTTCGATGAAAGGCCACGCCGAGGCCGTTCCAGCCAAAGCCGGTGAACACCGTCGTGCTGCGCAGCCATTCACAAGCCACCCAAGCACCCGCGGCGAGAAAAGAACAGACGAGCGAGTGCTGCGTGCTCGGCCACCACGCATCCCGCGTGAGCGTCGTGTGGTGCGGCCTCGCAAACCGCGCCACAAACCATGCCCATAGGCCGAAATACACCGCGCAATAACCCGCCAAGCCGATCACCGCGCCGAATCCCAACAACTCCGGCCCCCAGCCTGCCCACGCCTCATCGCGAGCCCCGCCGAGCATCACGCGAGACGAATGCCGGATCCACCACAGGTTCGGCAGGAAGAACGCCAACCCCGCGAGATAGCCCAGCTTGAAACCTGAAACTTGAACCTTGGAACTCTTCAGCGGCCAAATAACCGCCAGCAGCGGAAACAACCACAGCCACACCGCGAGCTGCGAGTTCCAGCCCGGAAACGCAAACACCAAAAGACCACCGCTAAGCAGCGGCAGGGTCCAGTTCATCCAGCGGGGCAGTCGGTCGTCCATCGGGTCGCGATGATGGCCGCGATTCACCAAATGGAAAGTGGCCGATTTCGCCCAAAAGTTGTCCGCACAGCTTTCCTGCCGATCCCGTAACATGCACACAACCATGAAACCGATCCTGTTCCTGCTTTTGGCCATCAGCGCGGCTGCCCATCCCATCCGCGTGCTCTACATCGACACGCCCGGTGCCGATACGGCTCCGCTGCACAATGCAATGCGTGATCTCGGTCGAGACGCGATCTACCTTGATTACGCGAAGGACAAAGTGGACGCCAGCTACGACCTCACCGTAAAAGCAGGCGATGACCTGAGCCGTGAAGCGATCCTCTCGAAACTCTCCACCGAGCGCAAAGCCGCCTACGAGGCCTTTTTGGCCCAAAGAGAGCCCGAGCAGCGGGAGAAGCATCCGCAGGTCGCGAACTACGAGAAGCGCCCGGAGCCGCTGACCTTTCAGAAGCCGTTTTCCGTCAAAGGCAGCATGGAGCGCACGCAGGTGCCGGCGGATTGCGAGTTGAAGCTCTTCGCGTCAGAGCCGGACATCGCGAAGCCCATCGCGTTCGCCTGGGATGAGCGCGGTCGTTGCTGGGTCGTCGAGACGCGCGACTACCCGCACGGCATCCAGGAAAGCGGCGAGGGCCAGGACAGCGTGAAAATCTGCGAGGACACCGATGGCGATGGCAAAGCGGACAAATTCACCGTCTTCGCCGACAAGCTGAACCTGCCCACCGGCATCGTTTTCGCCCGCAAAGGCATCATCATCGCCGCGCCGCCGAAGTTCATCTACCTCGAGGACACGAACGGCGACGACAAGGCCGACAAACGCGAGGTCATCATGGACTGCTGGGGCATCCGCGACACGCACGCGCAGGCCAGCAACCTGCACTACGGCTTCGACAACTGGATCTACGGCTGCGTCGGCTACAGCGGCATCGAGGGCTATGTCGGCGGCAAGCAGCATCAGTTCGCCATGGGAACATATCGCTTCAAGCCGGACGGCAGTGCGCTCGAGTTCCTGCATCAGTTCACGAACAACGCTTGGGGCCACAGCTATAATGACGCAGGCGATCAATTCGGCGGCACTGCGAATGGCGCGCCCATTTTCTTCGGCGGCATCCCCGCTACCGCCTACGCCGAAGGCAGCCGCGGCATGACCGCGAAGAAGATCAACGTGGTCGATACCTGCCACACCATCACGCCCAACTTCCGCCAGGTGGACGTCTTCGGCGGCTACACCGCCGCCGCGGGCTCGAACTTCATCTACAGCGATGCTTTGCCGAAGCGCTTCCAAGGCATGGCCATGGTCTGCGAGCCCACAATGAAGGTCGTATCCCTCATGGACGTGCAGCCCGACGGCGCCGGCTACAAGGCGCTCGATGCCTTCAACATCTACGCCAGCAGCGATGAATGGAACAGCCCCGTGCATGCCGAGGTCGGCCCCGATGGCGCGGTGTGGGTGGCCGATTTCCAAAACTTCATCATCCAGCACAACCCCACGCCCAGCAAAGAACGCGGCGGCTTCGTGGCGACGACAGGTGTCGGCGGTGCGCATGAGAATGACCTGCGCGATCACAGCCGCGGCCGCATTTACCGCATCGTGGCCAAAGGTGCCGCGAAGGACACGAACACGCTCTACAGCCGTCTTTTGAAGCAGCAGCGCCGCATTGAAGATCCAACCAACCAGTCCGATCCGACCGATCTTCACGGCCTGTGGGTGCTTCACGCCCAAGGCAAACTCACGCCGCAGCAGCACCAAGCCGCCCTCATCTCCAAAGACGCCAAACTCCGCCGCAACGCCATCCGAGCCCTCGGCAGTGACAAAGCCGCTCAAGACCTCTTCTTCGGCTCCGGCGTCATCTCCGATCCCGATTTGAACACGCGCCTCGCCGCGTTCGTGAAGCTCTCCGACTTCCCGACGACGCCAGAAATCCAAACGCTCGTCAAAAAGCTCGCCGCTGATCCCGTCATCAAAAGCGACGAATGGCTCGCCGAGGCCGCGAAGATGCTCGGGAAGAAGCACAAGGCCCTGAACTACAAAGAAGGCCCCAACCTGCTCCCCAACCCCGGCTTTGAAGAACCCATCGGCGATACCTGGAAACACCGCGACTACGCCAACCGCCCCGGCAACAAGGATGCGCAGTGGGGCTTCGTCACCGATCCGAAGATGGTCCACAGCGGCAAACGCGCCATGCGCTGCATCACCCGCGACGACGCCGACACCAGCCACTTCGCCGACGTGCCGCTCAAACCGAACACCGAATACCGACTCAGCGCCTGGATCAAAACACACGCCTTCCGCGGCAAAGCCAGCCTCAACGACCACATCGGCCGCGCCGAGACCTCGCCCAAAATCAGCCGCAACCAGGATTGGACCGAGGTGGAGGTCATCTTCAACAGCAAGAACCGCACGAAGGCCAGCATCAACCTCCTCCACGTCGGCAAAGGCGACATCTACTTCGACGACGTGAAACTCTGCGAACTCGTCCTCGAAAACGAAGACGACGCCTCCAAGCTCGTCGGTGACATCAAACGCGGCGAAAAGATCTTCTGGGAGCACCCCGTGGCCGCGTGCAAAAACTGCCACATCCTCAAAGGCCAGGGCAGCGCCGTCGGCCCCGCCTTGGATGGCATCGCCAGCCGCAAAGACGAAGCCTACATCCTCGAAAGCCTCATCAACCCGAACGCCAAACTCGCCGAAGGCTACACCGCCACGCCGATCAGCCCCATGCCGCCGATGAACCTAATCCTGAAGCCCCAGGAGTTCGCGGACGTGAAGGCGTTCATCTTGAGCTTGAAGTGAGTGCCATCCCACTTTGCTCGAGATATTCTGGAACTCATGAATTGCCCAAACTGCGGACAAAAGACGATCAGCTTCAGAGAATGGAGCAAAGCACTCAATGCATTCAATTGGTGCCGCCGTGCTTGAAGATGCAATCTTGAAGCAAACTGGCTGGTCAAATGGACCGCATGGACTGCATTGATCGTGGGTCTCAATGGCGATGACACCTCCCAAACTCGGTCAACGGATCCGCCTGCCACACGCCCGGCTCCTCTCGCAGAGCGAGAGAGCTACTTTGCTTCGCCGAAACGCACGCCAAGAGTATTTGCGGCTACTGTTCCTCGTGCGTCTTTGTGACGTGAACACAACGAGAAGTGTTGGCCGCCAGCATGACGAATCCCAAGAACACCGACGTTCGTGCAAATTCGGGCACAGCCGGGAAGAAGGCACTGAAAACATAGGTCAGCAACGTGACTCCAAGCAAGAACGGAAGCCATTGGCCAAGTGAGGGAAAGCGTTCCCCGGCAAGTCGGCAGAACACATAACCAGCCGGAATGAGACCAAAACCAAGAGCCCATCCGGGCAGGCCAAGCCATCCACACAGCATGAACCCCAAAGCCACCACCACCGTCACGACAACGGTTTTGCCGACGAGCGCTGCTGCTTCGTAAACGATGGTCTTCATGGCGGTGGATAGCGGTCCTGATTGGATGGGCTTTTTGATCCAATCAGAAATTCCACCATCCGTCAATCAGACCTCCGTGTGTCACCCACCTCATCGCCCCTCGCCATGCTTGTCGTGCACAGTAGGAGGGTGAGATCAAAACGACAGCGACAGCAGGAATGATTGACGATTGATGAACAAGGATTGCTGATTTTTGAGGTGGTTCCCTTCTTCTCCTTCGAAAATCAAAAATCGAATGCTCATCAATCGTCAGTCAGAGGGTGCTCGTTGCCTCTTTGACCTTCGCCCATCCCGTTTTCCCCCTTGCCAAAGCCACGCGCGCATCGTGCAATCGTGCAGGCTGGCGTGACGGGCACGCGCAGTCGTTTCTCCTGATCTTATGGCCGATTCGTCGAACAAATCTTTTCTCGCCTCGCTGCCGTTACCCGGCGTCATGGCGATCCTCACCGCGGTGGCGGGCACGTTGCTGCTGCAATACGAGCCGCTGACACCGCGCCGGCCTCTCGACGAGGACGTGAAGCCGCTCGCCAATCCAAACCTCAGCAAGATCGACGCGTCTTTGCTGGAAGATCCCTTTGGGGTGATGTGGCGGGTGAAGCTGAAGAACAAGCCGCTGCCTCCACCACCTGCCACCGAGGCCATCGCGGGCGCTGCGCCCCCTCCCACGCCGGCTCCGAGCACGGATGACAAGGGCGTCGAGGTCGAGAATCCCGAGGATCTGGCGAAGGTGATCCTGAGCCGCAGCACGGGCAAAGGCACGCGGCAGCCGGTTTTGATCCTGCCGATGCTCACGCGGCCTCACACGGATGCGGCGTCCTCAGAGAAGCGCATGCGCATGCGGCAGGCGGTGGTGAATGCGCTGTATGTGGCAGGCTATGTGGCCGAGGACATGCGCTACCTGCAGGTGCTGCGTGTGCCGCGATGGAACAGCGAAGGGCCGCAACCTGCCGCGGGCGCTTTCGACCTCGACATCCCGTTTGAGTGGTTTTATCCGCCGAAGGGCTCGCAACCGCCCGCGCCGTTCACGAAGGAGAATGATCCGCGCCATCGTCGCGTGCTGGTGCTGTGGGTGAACAACAAGCAGCTCGGCCAGCAGCAAATCACACGGCTGCGGGAGCTCATGAACGTACTCCTGCCACCGTTTCAAGACACGCCGGACGCTGATCCGGCCAAAATGATCGTCACACCGATGGTGAAGGTGATGGGACCGTTCGAGACGGAATACCTCGGGCACCTCGTGGCGGAGAAAAAGGACATCAAAGGCTACATGCGGGACTTTCCGGGTCGCGTGCCGGACTTCTCGCTGGAAGTGCTGGAGGCCGCGGCACGCGTGCCGGGTTCGTGGCCGGGGCGGATGGAGGTCATCTCGCACAACGCCACCGCGTCGGCGGAGTCCGTGCTGCGCAGCGCGGGCTTTGGCCAGGATGAGCTCGACAGTCCGACGCTGCCGCCGGAGAAGCGCCTGGAGACGATGCTCAATGGCAAGGCCACGGAGCTTTCCTTCATCCGCACGATCAACACGGACGATCATGTGGCGAAAGCCTTGCTGGAGGAGCTGGAGCGCCGTTCACGTGCCCTGCCGTGGCAGGAGAAGTATTGGAAGGGCGGCACGAGCCTCAAAACGAGCGGTCGCGTGGCGATCATCTCGGAGATGGACACGCCGTATGGCCGCGAGCTGCCGCTGATGTATCGCGAGGAGGCAAGGCGGCGCCTTGAGATGAGCCGGAAGGCCGCAGGAAAGCAGTGGAAAGACCTCGGCGAAGGTGTGAACGCCGGTTCGTTATCCGACGAATCGATCGTGTGGTTCCCCTACTTCCGCGGGCTGGACGGGCGTGTGTCGCTGGCGGCAAAGGCACAGTCCAAACCGTCCGGCGATGCCAAGAAGGGCGGCACGAGTGATTACCTGCCGGATGAAGAACCGGTGGGCGCGAATCAAAGCGACAGCCTGCGGCGGCTGGCGGCGCAGATCGAGGAACTGCACGGGCAGATGCGCAAGGAGGGCGGTGAGGGCATCGTGGCCATCGGCGTGCTGGGCAGCGACATCTTTGACAAGCTCATGATTCTCCGCGCATTGAGGCCGCGATTGCCACAAGCGCTGTTTTTCACCAACAACCTCGACGCCTGGCTCTGGCACAAAGAGGAGATTCCCGGCACACGAAACCTCATCGTGGGCTCGCCGTATGGCCTGAGCCTCGCAGCGCAGTTTCAGCATGGTGTGCCGCCTTTCCGCGACAGCTACCAAACCTCCGCTTATGCGGGCACGATGGCGGCGCTGGGCCTGATTCCGAAGGCGGTCTTCCGGCCGGAGTCGGCGGTGCGGGACGTGCGGCTCTATGAAATCGGCGCGAGCGGACCGCACGAGCTTTCCCTGCCCTCCACCGGCCTCTCGCTGCATCCGCCGCGGCCGGATGAAAAGGAATGGTGGGATGCCGCGGGGCGTTCCGGTGTGGGAAAGATGCTGGTGGGGCTGCTCATCGCGGGCATTTTGATCTGGATCATCGTCGTCGTGTATGGCGAGCGGGCTCCGAAGTCCGAATGGCCGCTTCGCGAGGTCTGGAAGGCCTTTTTGAAGCTGCCGGGCTCCACCGGGCTGGTGATGCTGGTGAGCATTCCCGGCTCGATTTGGTTCTGCTACCGCCTTTGGGGGCCGAACCGCTTCGAGGGTGAGCCTTATGCATGGTGGAGCGGCATCAGCGTGTGGCCCACGGAGAGCGTGCGCATGGTGGCGGTGCTGCTGAGCCTGCACTTCGTGTGGAAATCCGTTCTCATTCTGCGGGAAAGCCGCCAGCGCATCGAAGAGCGTTACTTCTCGAAGTTTGATGAAGCCGGGCCTGCGGCCCCAACGACCGCGAAAGGTGCGTTGAAACGTTTTGTGAACCTCTTTGTCTGGCACACGGAGGAGACGAATCCTCGTGTGCTATGGAATGAATATGTGCGCCGCAGCCGGCCGGCCGTGCGCATTGCACGTTCGCTGGTGTTTCTCGCGGGATTGCTCATCACCGGCTCGCAAATCATCTCGATCATCGGTGGCGACATCGCCCCGGTGCGCGGGCCCACGGCACGGATCGATGCGATCATGGACTCGCTGTCGTTCTTCGCGCTCATGCTGATCACCGCCTATGTGCTCGATGCCACCTGGCTGGGCCGCAGCGTGGCACAACGCTTCGCCAAAGCCGTGACGAAGTGGGATCAAGCCCGCGAGGGTCTTGCTGGCCGCGGGTTGAACGACGTGATCATCGACCGCTACCTCGACCTGCGAGTCGTGGGCAGGCTCTCGGCGGATGTGATGCGCCTCGCTTTCTTCCCGTTTTATGTGCTCGGGCTGCTGATCTTCTGCCGCATCGGCCGCTTCGACAACTGGCCCTGGCCTCCTGGCCTGCTGATCGTGTATGCAGCGGTGGCTTTCCTGATCGTCTTCTTCTGCGGCCTCGTCCGCAAACAAGCCGAGGCGGTCCGGCGCGAGGCCTTGAAGGCCCTCCGCATGCATGAGGACAAGGGTGATGCCATCACTCCAGGCAAAGGCAGTGACAACAAGCTCGCCGCGATGCGCAGCGAGGTCGAAAACCTGCGCGAAGGTGCTCTCGCGCCTTTTGCCGAGCAGCCCGCGATGAAATCCGTCTTCTGGATGCTCGGTGCCATCGGCGCTGGCGGCCTCTGGCAGTATGTGACGGCGCTGATGCGGTGATCATCTCATGAATATCTGGAAACTCATCCCGATCTTTTTCTCGCTAGCCGTGTGTGGATGCCGGCGAGGACCTGTGAACAATTACCCTGGCACGGCACAGCAGGCAGGCGTTGTGCATCTAATGCTATCCGGGAGGGGCATTCTGTCCGCCTTGCGTAATTTCCATTCCAAGCATGGTGAATGGCCTGACAGCCTACATAAACTTGTGGACGAGGAACTCATCGAAGATTCTGAGCTGCGCTATCCCGCCGTTTACGATCTTCAGGACAGACGAGACCTCAAGAAGATCGAACAACATCTCGAATGGATCTACTCTCCTCCAAGTTCGATGCTTGATAACGAGGTTATTCTGTTGGCCCCTCTGCCGTTCACCCATTCGATGGGAGTGCAGATGGATTCACCTCACCGTATCGTCGTGCTACTTGCTGAACGCTCAAAGATCGTCCGTGAAGATGAAGTGTCCGGTATCGTGACAGATATGCTGAAACGAACGAAATAGCGCCTTGAACAATGCGGGGCAGCCAACTCACTTCGTCCTAGCTACCTCAATGGCTCGGCGAAGCGACATGCCACATATGCGAACCTTGGCTATCCTCGAAAGCGGCGGAGGGCCGCCGCACTCCAGGACGCTGACGCGAGGCACGAGAGCCCCTCCGTCAGCATCACAGCTCGATCTTCATCGCCGGCGGAGGCGCGAGCTTGAGCGTGGGGACATCAGTGGGCTCTTCGCCGGGATCGACGGGGATGGCTTTTTTCACCGGGGAGCCGTCTTCGTTCACCGGCGAGGCTTTTGGCACCGCGATGGCGGAATTGTAGGGGTCCATGCCGATGACGGTGACGCCACGCATGCGCACGGGCTCGATGTGCGCCCACTTCGACGAGTCGGGGATGAGCGCGGCATCGGGCGTGTTCAATGAGGCGCTGTGCTGGAAGCTGGCGATCTCGGAGGGCAAGCCCTCGCCGGTGTGGAGCGTGCAATAGCCATCAATGGGCGTGCCGGGGCGCACATACTCCAGGTAGGTGGAGCGGATGGATTTCTCGACGCCGTCGGGTCCCTTGATCTTCTCGTAGCAGTAGTCCGTGGCGCGGAGGCCGCTCTTCCGGCAGAGTTCGATGCGCTCGGCGGTGTCCGGCGGATTGATCTCCGTGGCGGGGTAGGCCGTGGAGCTGGCGTTGATGATTTCCGTCCAGATCGGGAGCACGACGCGGTTCGAGAAGGCGCCGGGGTAGATGGTCTTCTGCTTGTCAAAGCCGGTCCACACGCCGCAGGTGATGCTGGAGGTGTAGCCCATGAACCAGAGGTCCTTGAAATCGTAGTGCGTTCCGGTTTTGCCCGCGCAGGGGAACTCTCCCAGCTTGTAATCACTCACGGCGGGGCTGCCGGTGCCGCGGTGCAGGGCCTCGACGAGGCAGGTGTGCGTCTGATACGCGGCGATGGGGTCCATGCTCTGCACCACATCGATGTCGTCCGAGGAGACCTGGTGCACGATCTTGTCTTCGCTGTCGGTGATGCGCTGAATGACATGGAGCTTCTTCGGGCGGCTGCCGAGCGTGGGGAAGTTCGAGTAGGCCAGGCACATGTCGCTCAGGCGCACCTCGCTGCTGCCGAGGAAGAGGTTTTGATAGTCGCTGAGCGGCGTGGAGATGCCGGCCTTCGTGGCGACATCACGCACGAGCTGCATGCTGGTGCGTTCGCCAAGGTACATCGTGGCCGCGTTGCGACCGCCGACGAGCGACTCGCGCAGGCTGATGGCGGACATGGACCACTTCGGGCTGTCCATCTCCGTGCCCCACTCGCCAAGAATGCCCTCCATGGCGCCGATTTGGACGCGTTTGTTGTCGAAGGGCTTGTCGTCCACTTTGGAGCCGGGATACACGCCGGGGCTGCTGAAGGCCGCGGCATAGACGAAGGGCGTGAAAGCCGTGCCGGCAGGGCGCAGGCTGTCGAGAGCACGATTGAACTGGCTGTCGCCAAAATCACGGCCGCCGACCATGGCGAGCACGCTGCCATCTTTGTTGTCCATGACGATAGCGGCACCTTGCAGGTATTCCGGTTTCGGCTTCGGCGTGGTGGGATCGATTTCACCGCGCTTCAAGCGGGCGCGGTAGTCGCTGATGATGCCGCGGTATTGCTCGAAGGTCTGGTGCTCGTAGCCCTGGCGCTGCTCGACGGTCTTGAGGTGCTTCTGCATCGACTCCTCCGTCTTGCGCTGGAGGTCCTGATCGATGCTCGTGTAGATTTTGAAGCCACCGATGGAGGCTCGCTCCTCGCCCACGAGGTTCATCACCTCCGTGCGCACGGCGTCAAAGATGTAGCTGAGGCGCGGATCACTGCTCTGCGGCGCGGTGGCCATGGGCTTGAGCTTCAGCCTCTCCGCTTCGTCGGATGCCAGCAGGCCCTCTTGAACCATGCGGTCGAGCACATGATTACGCTCCTTCAGCGCCCGCTGCGGATGGCGGAGCGGGTTGATGTTGTTCGGGCTCTTGATGAGGCCGCAAATTGTCGCGGACTCCTCGATGGTGAGCTCACGCACATCCTTGCCAAAGTAACCACGCGAGGCCGCCTGCACGCCGTAGAAATTCAGGCCGAAGAAGATTCGGTTCAGGTAGAGTTCGAGAATCTCCGACTTCGACAAATGCCGCTCAATGCGCTGCGCCAGGAAGGCTTCGAGTATCTTGCGCTTGTAGCTCTTTTCCATGAGTTGGAAAGTCTGGCGGGCGAGCTGCTGTGTGATGGTCGAGGCACCTTGCGTGACCTCGCCAGCCTGGAAGTTCAGCCACACAGCGCGGGCCAGGCCGATGTAGTCCACGCCATTGTGCTGAAAGTAGCGGCTGTCCTCCTGCGCCACCAGCGCGTCGATGAAGTGCTGCGGCACCTCCTTGATGCCGATGGGCGTGCGGTTCAGCACATACAGGCGGGCCATTTCCTCGCCGTTACGGTCAAAAATGATGCTCGCGGACTCCAGCTTGCGCAGCTCGGCGAGGTCAAACTTCTCCGCCTCCTGCCGCAGCGGGGCCACGACGATGCTGTAGGCGCCAAAGGCCGCCACGAGGGCCAGCAAAAACAGCGCGATGAGGGCGCTGAACCACGACCGCTTGTAAAACGGCACTCGCAGGCCGGCTTCGCCGCGCCAATTGCGTTGGGGCTTGAGATCAGGATCAATTCCCTTCATGGAAAGTGGGGTGAGGAGGGAGGCGAAAGTAGGCTCCCTTCACCGAATCCGCCACTTCTTCTTTCCCGTGACCGCCCTCGAAAACATTCTCCGCGAGCAAATCGCCGCCGCACCGGGCGGCATGCTGCCTTTCGCCTCGGTCATGGAGATGGCGCTCTACCATCCTGAGCATGGTTATTATGGCCGCGGACCGCGTCGCATCGGGCGTGGCGGCGACTTCTTCACCAGTGTGAGCACCGGGCCGCTCTTCGGCCAACTCCTCGCCATGCTCGCCCGCCGTGAATGGGAACGCCTCGGCCAGCCCGCCGACTTCGCTCTCATCGAGCAAGGTGCCCACGACGGCCAGCTCGCCGAGGACATCCTCGCCGCACTCGACATCCCCGCTGCCCGCTACCTGCTCCTCGAACCGAATCCTCGCTATCGTGAGGTGCAGCGCCAGCGGCTCGGTGATCGTGTGAAATGGATCGAAAGCCTCGCCAAGGCTCCAGCGCATGCCTTTTACCTCAGCAACGAGCTCCCCGATGCCTTCCCGGTCCATCTCGTGCGCTGGGATGGCCAAAACTGGCTCGAACTGCATGTCGATGCCGCTTTGAGCCTAGTGCCAGCCGAGGCCAGCAGCCCCGTTTTGGCCGCAGAAATCGAAAAACTACCCCGCGACCTCGATCCTGGCCACACGATGGAAATCTCCCTCGCCATGCTGGAGTGGGTCCAAGCCTTCTCGCAGGCTCCCTTTCGCGGCAGCGTCTTCATCGCCGACTACGGTCTCGACGCGGAGGAGTTCCTCACGCGACCCGCCGGTACCCTGCGCCGCTATCGTCAGCATCAGACGGACGATCAAATCCTTGCCGACCTCGGCGAATCGGACCTCACCACCTCCATCCACTTCACCCGCCTCATCGCCGAGGCCGAGTCGCACGGCCTCCGCGTGCTCGACTACGATCACCAAGGCCGCTTCCTCACCCGCCTCGCCACCCCGTGGCTCGCGAGCCTCGAAGGCCACGGCCTCGACGCCACCACCTTCCGTCAATTTCAATCCCTGACCCATCCGGCGATCATGGGCCGTTCGTTCAGGTGTTTGTTGCTTCAAAAGTAAAAGGCCGGAATGGCATCCACCATCCCGGCCTTTTAGATTGATCGGCTAAATCAAATCGCAAACACCTCACGCGCATCCGCGATGCTGCCGCTGAGGGCGGCGGCGGCGACCATGACGGGGCTCATGAGCACGGTGCGGCCTGTGGGGCTGCCTTGGCGGCCTTTGAAGTTACGATTCGACGACGAGGCGCAAAGCTGGTCGCCGATGAGCTTGTCGGGATTCATGGCGAGGCACATCGAGCAACCCGCGGCACGCCATTCGAAACCGGCTTCACTGAAGACCTTGTCGATGCCTTCCTGCTTCGCGAGAACATCGACGATCTGCGAGCCGGGAACGGCGATCGCCTTCACGCCCGCGGCCACTTTGCGGCCTTTGATGAATTTCGCCACCTCGCGGAAGTCGCTCAGACGGCCGTTCGTGCAGCTTCCGATGAAGGCCACGTCGATCTTCGTGCCTTTGATCGGCGCGCCGCCCTGCAGCTTCATGTAGGCGAGGGCTTCTTCGGTCGATTCGCGCTGCGTGGCGGTCTTCGCATCGGCCACGGACGGCACGTTTTCGGTCACAGCGATGGCTTGGTCCGGGCTGACGCCCCAAGTGACGGTCGGCGGAATGTCTTCCGCCTTGATGTTCACCACGTCGTCATAGACGCAGTCTTTGTCGGAGGCCACCTCACGCCATTGGGCGACGGCCTTGTCCCATTCCGCGCCCTTCGGCGAGTAGGGGCGGCCTTTGAGGTATTCAAAGGTCTTCTCGTCTGGATTCACGTAACCGCAGCGGGCGCCGCCTTCGATGGCCATGTTGCAGACGGTCATGCGCTCTTCCATCGTGAAGCTGTCGAAGAGGCTGCCGCCGTATTCATAGGCGTAGCCCTTGCCACCGCCCGCGCCGAGCAGGCGGATGATGTGGAGCGCGACGTCTTTGGAATACACGCCGGGCTTGAGCTGGCCGTCCACATTGATGCGGCGCACCTTCATGACGCTGAGCGCCATCGTCTGCGTGGCGAGCACGTCACGCACCTGCGTGGTGCCGATGCCGAAGGCGATCGCGCCAAAGGCGCCGTGCGTGGCCGTGTGGCTGTCGCCGCAAGCGATGGTGGTGCCGGGCTGGGTGATGCCCTGCTCGGGTCCGACGACGTGGACGATGCCCTGCTTGCCGCTGGCGAGGTTGAAATACGTGATGCCGGTTTCCTTCGCGTTCTTGTTCAGCTCCTGGATCATCTCCTCGGCCAGCGGATCGGCAAACGGAGCCACCTGGCTGTCCGTGGGTACGATGTGGTCCACCGTCGCGAAGGTGCGATGCGGGTAGGCCACCTTCAGGCCGAGATCGCGCAGCATGCCGAAGGCCTGCGGGCTGGTCACTTCATGGACGAGATGCGTGTCGATGAGGAGCTGCGTCTGGCCATTGGCGAGCGTGCCGACCGAATGCGATTCCCAGACTTTGGCGAATAGAGTTTTGCCCATGATTTGCGTGCTTTGTAGAGGTTTGGAGGGCCGCGAGGCTAGCACGGGTCAAATCGCACGCAAGGAGGGGTTCGGCCTCGACGAAGCCAGACGGGGTCAAAAGGCCCCGAAAGCCCGTTTTCACCATTTTGGAGGCCTCGACCGCATTCCCGGCACAGCGCTTCGCCATAGCCCCATGCCTTCATCCTTGCGAAAAGCCCCCTTGCTCGCGAGTATCCGCCCCCTTTTCCCGATGCCGCTCACCTCCATCCTCCTGCTCGCAGCCACGCTGGCCTTTGCCGCGGCGGTGGTGCAGGCCTTGGCGGCGCTGAAATCCGGGCGTTGGAAGCAGGGGAACACGCAGGTCGTGCTGATGGCCGCCGGTTTTGCTCTTCAAACAGGCTTTCTCTACTTCCGCGGCCAGGAAGTGGGCCAGTGCCCGATGAAAAGCCTCGCGGACATCCTCGTCTTCATCGGCTGGAGCGTGGTGCTGCTCTACTTTCTCGTCGGCTCCGGCTTCCGCCTGTCCTTGCTCGGCGTCTTCACCGCACCGCTGGTCACGATCATGCAGGGCATCGCGTTTGCGCAGGGCTTCAAGCCGTATGCGGTGAAGGGAAAAATCAATGCGCTGGTCGAGCTGCATGCCGCGGTGGCCTTGATCGCCTACGCGGGCTTTGCCCTCGCCTGCATCACTGGGGTCATGTACCTCGTGCAGGAGCGCATGCTGAAGCAGCACCGCATCGGCGGGCTGTTTTACCAGCTCCCGCCGATCCAAGGCCTCGCCAAGGCCATCCAGCGTCTGGTCGGTCTCGGCCTCGTGCTGCTCAGCGTGGCGCTGGCAATCTCCTTTGCCCTGCACACGCCGGTGTCGAACCCGAAGCTCGTCTTCTCGTGGATCGTGTGGGGGCTTTACGCGGTGATCGCGTTTCTCATGTGGCGGCACATCACCTCCCCGCGCCGCACGGCGTGGCTGGCCGTGGTGGGCTTTGTGCTGCCGTTTATTTCGTTGTGGATTGTGATGCATGCCTGAGCCGACTCCCAACGACAGCATCCGCGCCACCGGTTCTCTCGTCTGTGTGGGCCTGAACTACAAAACGACGCCCGTCGAGGTGCGCGAGCGCCTGGCCTTTCCCGAGGCGGTGGTGCCGCAGGCGGTCAAAGGCATCCGCGAGCTGCCCGGCTTTGCCGAAAGCGTCGTGCTGAGCACCTGCAACCGCGTGGAGCTTTACGCCTCCCACGAGCTGCCGGAGGCCGTGCAAAGCCACGACGCCCTCCGCGATTACCTCGTGCGTCATTTCCAGCTCCAGCCAGAACACGCCGAGGCCATGGTGCTCTACAAACTCGATGCCGCCGAGGCTGCTCGACATCTCTTCCGCGTCGTCAGCGGCCTCGATTCGATGGTTTTGGGTGAGACGGAGATCTTTGGCCAGGTGAAGGCCGCCTACAAAACGGCACTCGATACCGGCAGCACGGGCAAGACGCTCAACAAGCTCTTCCAGCAGGCATTCACCGTCGGCAAACGCGTGCGCAACGACACGATGATCCAGCGGGGCTCCACCAGCGTCGGCAGCGTGGCTGTCGATCTCGCGGAGAAGGTTCACGACCTCAAAGAATGCCGCGTGATGCTCGTCGGTGCCGGCGAGATGAGCCGCACATGCGCCCAGAGCCTGCTTTCACGCGGTGCGAAGAGCATCATCGTCAGCAATCGCAGCTACGACAAGGCCGTGGAGCTCGCCGAGGAGATGAAGGGCCGCGCGATGAAGTTCGACGAATGGGAGCATGCCCTGCATGAGGTGGATGTCATCATCTCCAGCACGAGCGCCCCGCATTTCGTGATCAAAAAAGACCAGATCGAGCAGACGATGCGCAAGCGCCGCTGGGACCCGCTGCTCATCATCGACATCGCCGTGCCGCGCGACGTTGATCCAGCGGTCAACGAGATCGAAGGCGTCTATCTCTACGACATCGACGCCCTGCAAGCCATCGCCGACGAAGGCCGCCGCGAACGCGAACGCCAGCTCGCCCTTTGCGAGAAGATCATCGAGGAGCAGCTCGCGAAGTTTGGGTTTGTCGGAGAATGAAAATGAAGGAGGCGCGATCAAAAGCGGTGGTTTGCCCACTTTGACCACGCCTTGACTGCTTGACGCTGCTTTTACCGCATCGCCTCGAAGCGCTTCTTGAGGAGGTCTTTCTGCGAGGTGCCTCCGATCTTGGCCTGCGTGTCGTCGATCCACTTCTGCTCAAGGGCATTCTTGGTGGGGCGATCGACTTGATAATAGACGCCGAATTTTCCGGGCGCGAGGTTGTCGGCGAGTTTGAAGGCCGCAACGTCATCGGTGACGTCGTGCTGCGTTTCGTCGATGAGATCGTAGGTGCCGCCTTTGCGAGGGGTGCTGTCGTCAAACGCGCCGGGATAGAACATGACGCACTCGCTGAGGCACTCGACGACGCTGAAACCGTCGTGCTGGATGGCGCGGGTGAAGATTTCCTCCATGTGCTTCACCTGCGCGGCATGCGTGCGGGCGATGAAGGTGGCGCCACTGGCGAGGAGCTGCTTCATCGGATTGATCGGGCGGTCGATGCTGCCGGTGGGATCGGTCTTCGATTTTCGGCCGATCGGCGTGGTGGGGCTCGTCTGGTTCTTCGTGAGGCCATACACGAAGTTGTCCATGATGATGTAGGTGAGCTTGATGTTCTTGCGGGCAGCGTGGTTGAGGTGGTTGCCGCCGATGGAGAAGCCATCGCCGTCACCGCCGAAGACGAACACATGCACGTCGGGTCGGCTCAGCGAAACGCCGGTGGCGAGAGGCAGCGCACGGCCGTGGATGAAGTGCAGGCTGTGCGTGTTCATGAAGTAAGGAAAGCGCGAGGAGCAGCCGATGCCCGCCACGACGACGATCTTTTCCTGCGGAATTTGAAGCTTCTCGAGCACGCGGTAGAACATGGCGAGCACGGCGAAGTCACCGCAGCCCGGGCACCACGTCGGGTGATCGGCGGTGAGGGCTTTCTTGGTGACTTTTTCGACGGCGGGAGCGGCAGCGGTGGCTGGAGCTTCAGGAGTGGCGACGGCGGTGGACATGACAGGTTGGAGAAAAGGTTGGTTGAAAGGCGAAGATGAAAACAATCCGGCTTATTTCGCGGCAGCGAGGTGTTTTTCGACACCGGTGACGATCTCGCGCACGCGGAAGGCGAGGCCGTCGGTCTTGCAGACACTCTTGATCTTCGGATCGGCATACTTGGCGCGGAGCAGCGTGGCGAGCTGGCCGTAGCCGTAAGCACCGTAATCGTTCATTTCGACGCAGATGACGTTCTTGAAGCCAGCGAGCACGCCATCGAGCGCGTTCGGCAGCGGGTGGAGGTGGCGCAGATTCGCGGCGCTGACCTTGTGACCTTCGCTGCGGAGACGTTCGCAGGCTTCCTTCGCAGGGCCCCAGGCACTGCCCCAGGCGATGATGAGGGCATCGCCGGTGGCATCGCCATGAATTTCGGGCGCGGGGAATTCCGCGGCGGCATCGAGCAGCTTTTGACGACGCTTGTTGGTCATCTGCTGGTGCATCTTCGCGTTGCCGGAGGGATGGCCCCACTCGTCGTGCTCGAGACCGGAGATGTGCGGATACTTGCCCGCGGCCATCTTCGTGCCGGGAGGCGCATGCTGCGTGGTCTTGTCCAAAGGATAAGGCTTCCAATCGGCAGCACGCGGCGAGAGATCGAGCGTGGGCTCGACCCAGTGCTTGTCGAGATCCGGCTCCTCAAAGGCCTCGATGCGGCTGCTGAGCGCCTGATCGCTGAGGATGATGACAGGACTGGAGTATTTGCGAGCGAGGCGTCCGGCTTCGAGCGCGATGTAGAAGCAATCCTCGACATCTTTTGGCGCCAGCACAAAACGCGGTGTGTCGCCGTGGCTGCCATAGATGGCCTGCATGAGATCGCTTTGCTCCACGCTGGTCGGCAGACCGGTGGAAGGACCACCGCGCTGCACATTGACGACGATAAGCGGCAGCTCGGCCATGCTGGCGTAGCCGAGGGCTTCCATCTTCAACGACAAACCGGGGCCGGAGCTGCCGGTCATGGCGAGATGGCCCGCGAAGGCCTCGCCGATGGCCATGCTGACCGCGGCGAGTTCGTCCTCAGCCTGCACAAAGATGCCGCCATACTTCGGCAGCTCGCTGCGCAGCGTTTCCATGATCTGCGACCACGGCGTGATGGGATACGCGGCGCCGTAGCGCACCCCGGCGGCGAGCAGGCCCATCGAGATCATTTGATTGCCATCGCTGGAGATGCGGTGGCCGCTCGCGGCCTCACCGGGCTCAAACGCGAATTTTTCGAGGTCACCGACTTGATAGGCGTAACCGGCGTCGAAGGCCAGCAAGGCATTGCGCAGCACGGACTCGTCCTTTTTGCCAAACTGGCGGCTGATGATGCCGACGAGCTTGTCCTTATCGAGACCGAAGACAGCGACGATGAGTCCGAGCACGAACATGTTCTTGCCGCGATCCTTCGCGCTGCCGCCGATGGCCTCAATGGTGGCCTGCGTGAAGGGCACGCCGATGTGCAGGATGCCACGCTCGTTTTTGACCTCCTTCACTTCTGCGGTGTCGTAGAGGCAGATGCCGCCCTGACGCAGCGCCGCGATGTGGCTGTCGTAGCTGTGCTGGTAGAAAGCCACGAGCACGTCCGCCTCATCGCCCGCCGTGAGCACTTCACCGGAGCCAAGATGCACCTGGAAGATCGACGGACCACCGCTGATCGTCGCCGGGATGGTCATGTAAGTCATCACCTCCTGCGCCGTGCGGCCCGCGAGGCGAGCGAGGAAGCCGCCGATGGACTGAATGCCGTCCTGCGAATTTCCGGCGAAGCGGATGACGGCGTTGCGAAGGGTCTTCTTGGAATCAGACGACGACGATGCGGAGGCTGTGGCGGTTGACATTAGCGAGGTTGGTTGGAAGCGGACTAAACGCCCGTTTTTAGCGGGTCTAACGGGACCCGTCCACCTCCCAATGCGGGGAAATGATGGGCGGATAATGGCGTGCATGGCTGCCCTGCCGCGAATTCAGGCCGTGCAAAACCACAAGAATGGTGATTGATATGCACCATGCGCATCGGCATCACAGGAGCGACGGGGTTTCTCGGCAGGCATGTCATCCGACAGGCTCAAGGCGGAGGGCATGAGCTGGTGGCTTACACGCGGAGCCAGCTCGGGCTGCCGGTGTTGCTGGCATCGCAGACGCTTGCTCAGCCTAAAACAGCACCGCATGAGCTGCCGGAGACGAAGCTCGATGCGCTGGTGCATCTGGCTGGTGAATCGTTGATGGGGCTGTGGACGAAAACGAAGCGCGAACGCATCTGGAAGAGTCGCGTGGAGATGACGCAAGGCCTTGTGAGGCATCTCGGCACTTGGAAGGCCGAGAACCGGCCGCGGGTGCTTGTGTGTGCCTCGGGGGCCGGTTTTTACGGTGATCGAGGTGATGACCTGCTCGATGAGGGCTCGCCCTCTGGTGCGGGTTTTCTGGCGGAGCTGTGTGTGGAATGGGAAAAGGCTGCAAAGGAGGCGGAGAAGCTCGGCATGCGTGTCGTGATGCTGCGCACCGGCATGGTGCTCGGGCCGGATGGCGGGGCGTTTCCGCTGTTGAAGCGTGTTTTTGGCTTCGGGCTCGGCGGAAGGCTTGGAAGTGGCCGCCAGTGGATGCCGTGGATTCATGTGCAGGATGCGGTGGGCCTCATTTTGCGAGCAGTGGAGCACGGTGACATCCGCGGGCCGATCAACCTCACCGCGCCCGAGGCTGTGACGAATGCGGTTTTCACGCAAAGCCTTGCCTCAGCCCTCCACCGGCCTGCTTTTTTCCATGCGCCAGCGTTCGCGATACGCCTGCTGCTCCGCGGCATGGCCGATGAGATGCTGCTGGGCAGCCAGCGAGTGAGTCCTCGCGTTGCCACCGATTCAGGCTACACTTTCACGCATCCGACCCTCGCCGGCGCTCTCGCCTCGCTGCTCGGAGACTGAAACTTGAAACCTGAAACTCAGATGGCCTCGCAACAAACCACCATCGGCATCATCTACGATTACGACCAGACGCTGAGCCCGACGTACATGCAGGACGAGACGCTCTTCCCGCACTTCGGCATCAATCCGACGCAGTTCTGGAAGCGCAGTCGCGAGCTGGTGGACCAGGAAGGCTACGACGGCGAGCTGGCCTACCTCAAATGCATGCTCGACTACCTCGACATGGACCGCCCCACGAACGAGGACCTGCGAAACCTGGGTGCCAAACTGCGCTTTTACAAAGGCGTGCCGGAGATTTTCTCCGAACTCGACAACGTGCTCAACGACCAGCACCGCCTGCTCGGCGTGAAGATCGAGCACTACATCGTCTCCAGCGGCCTGAAGGCCCTGCTCGATGGCTCGTCGCTCGCGCCTTACATCAAGCGCATCTTCGGCTGCGAGTTCGGCGAGGACAAAAACGGCCGCATCACCTTCCCGAAGCGTGTCATCAGCCACACGACCAAGACGCAGTACATCTTCCGCATCAACAAAGGCATGCTCGAGCCGCATGAGGACGTGAACGACCACATGGCCCCCGAGCTGCGCCCGATCCCCTTCCAAAACATGATCTACGTAGGCGATGGCCCCACCGACGTGCCCTGTTTCACCTTGATGAAACGCTACGGCGGCAATGCCATCGCGGTGTACAACCCTGATGAGGCCAGCCGGGCCAGTTTCCGCAAATGCTTCCAGCTCACCGGCCTCGCCGACCGCGTGAAACACATCGCCCCGGCGGATTATCGTCCAGGCAGCCACCTGCGCCTGCTCATCGAGGAGATGGTGCGTGAGATCGCGGATACCATCGTGCGAAAGAAGAAGCAGGAGATCGAGGACGGCACCGTCTCCGCGCCGCATTTTTGAGGTCTTGAAGTGATGCGGGCACTCGTGCCCGCACGAACGGTTTCTTTGCGGGCAGGAGTGCCCGCATCACTCAGAAGCCTCCACCAGCAGCGGCTCCACACTGGCCTGGATCAGTTCGATGAGCGCCGGGTCCATGAACTCATAGTCATCCGGGATGTCCAGCACCTCGACATGAAGATCGTGAAACACCTCCGGGAAGTCCTTCCTCAGCTTCCGCTTATGCGCGGACTCCATCACGAGCACGAGATCCGCCCAGCGCAGCAGCTTCTCCGACACCCGCCGCCTCGCCGAGGCGCTCACGCCCGCACTGCGCACCTCCACCCGTGGATCGTTTTGATACACCACCTCCGCCGTCGGGCTGCGCCAGTGATTGCGGGAGCAGAGAAAGAGGAGTTTCATCTCAAGCTGCACTATAGCCCTTGCGCCGACTCAGGTTTTTCGGGCCGTTAATGCGCCCGGCGACCTGCATAAATGATCGGACACTCTTCTTAGCTTTTGCCTTCTCCAAATGGTCCCGTGCAATCTTCCCCGGCGAAACACCAGCGCGTTTCGCCTCACTCGCAAGCCACATGAAGAGATCCTCCGGTATACGAATGGTGATGGCTCGACTCATTTGGCAACGGCTAGGCTAATGGCTAGTTCCGCACAAGCAGCGATTTTGCTATCAAGGCCGCGTTCGGGCCGCGCCAGTGGTTGCGGGAGCAGAGAAAGAGGAGGCGCATGGTTTAAGCGGGCTCAGCTTCAAACGGCTGCCATTGGAATTCGATATCGTCGGCTTCGATCAGCCATCGTGCTCCGGAGGCCCATTCGATCTCATGCAGCAAGTTTTCATTCGTGGAGAGTCGGAATTCGTCATAACGCCAGTCTCCCAATCCTCCGTTTAAAGCCGATGCTTGGATGTTGAAGCTCATCAAGCGAGGGTAATGCAGCAAAAGCAGTCCATCGTGGTAAGCGCCCAAAAGCTTGAGCCCCGCCGAGTTCCCACGCTTCTGGCCAGACGCGGTCGCACCCTCGGAGATTTTGAATTCTTGGAGCCAAGCGTCGTGCGGACAATGATGACAACGGAAGTCATACCACTCCGCCGACAGCGCGAGCTTCATCGCGCCCGGCGGCATCCGGTCGCGAACAGATTCGATGTACTCCTCATATCGCCTCCAATATCCTTGGAAGTCCTTGTCTCGTTGCTCGGAGAGAAGAAAGGACATGGAGGCGACGCGAGGTGGCTGCTTACTTCCGCACCAGTAGCGATTTGCCAGTCATCTCCGCGGGCTGCTTCACGCCGAGCATGTCGAGCAGCGTGGGCGCGATGTCAGCGAGGATGCCGTTGCGGACGGTGTAGTTCGCGGCATCGGCGGCGACGTAGATGCCGTGGACGAGGTTCGTGGTGTGGGCGGTGTGCGGGGAGCCGTCGGCGTTGCGCATCTGCTCGCAGTTGCCGTGGTCGGCGGTGATGAAGAGCTTGCCGCCGAGTTCGAGCACCTTCTCGACGATGAGCTTCACGCCGAAGTCGATGGTCTCGCAGGCATGCACGCCGGCCTCGACGACGCCGGTGTGGCCGACCATGTCGGGATTGGCGTAGTTCATGATGACGGCGTCGTATTTCTCCAAACGGCGCAGCACTTCAAAGGTGAGGTCCGGGGCGCTCATCTGCGGCTTCTTGTCGTAGGTGGGCACTTCTTTGGGCGAAATGGCCAGGTAGCGGTCTTCGCCAGGATTCGGCTCCTCGACGCCGCTGTTGAAGAAGAAGGTGACGTGCGGGTATTTCTCCGTTTCAGCCGCGCGGAGCTGCGCGAGGCCGGCGGCAGCGATGGTTTGGCCGAGGTTGTTGCTGAGGCTTTCGGTGCCGAAAATCACGCGGGCGCCGAGATCGACGTAAGTCGCGTCATACTCGGTGAGCGTGTAGTAACCGGTCTTCGGCGTCACTTCGCGGTCAAAGCCGGCGAAATCGGCCTTCAGGAAGGCCTCGCTGAGCTGGCGGGCGCGGTCGGCGCGGAAATTAAACCACAAGATGACATCGCCATCGCGGATGCGCTGCTCGTTGGCATTGGAAAAAATCATCGGCTGCATGAATTCATCGCCGCGCGGATCGCTCGGATACGCGGCCTGCATGGCGGCGCTCGGCAGATCGGTGCGCACTTCACCGCGACCGAGCACGATGGCATCCCAGGCGAGCTTGTTGCGCTCCCAGCGCTTGTCGCGGTCCATCGCGTAGTAGCGACCGATGACGGTGGCGATCTTTGCGCCGCTCGGCTTCAAATCGGCTTCCAGCTTCGCCATGTAGGCCGCGCCGCCGGTGGGTGAGGTGTCGCGTCCGTCGGTGATGGCATGCACCATCAGATCGGTGACGCCCGCGGCCTTCGCGGCATTGCACAGAGCGGCGAGGTGATCCTGATGCGAATGCACGCCACCATCGCTGATGAGGCCGAGGAAGTGCAGGCGCTTGCCTTTCGCCTTCTCGAAGGCCTCGACGAGCACGGGCATCTTCGCCAGTTCGCCATCGCGGATGCTCTTGTTGATGCGGGTGAGGTCCTGATAGACGATGCGGCCCGCGCCGAGGTTGAGGTGGCCGACTTCGCTGTTGCCCATCTGGCCTTCCGGCAGGCCCACGTCCTCGCCGCTGGCGCTGACGGTGCCGCGAGGATACGTGGCATAAAGATGATCATGGAACGGCGTCTTCGCGAGCAGCGTGGCATCGCCATTGGCTTGAGCTTGAGCTTTGCCGCCGGGGTTGATGCCCCAGCCGTCGCGGATGATGAGAACAACAGGTTTTTTAGACATGGAAGGTGGGTCAATGGGTCAAGGCGGCGGGGCCGTCAAGGTGGTCAAGGGGTCAAGACGGGTGAAAAGCACCTTCCGCGCCCATTTCCGCCGAGTTTCCGGGCACGCGGCCAAGATCGCAAACCTGCGAAAAGCCCCCGCAGCTTCCGGGATTGCCAAACCCACCCCGGCGGACTATAAAGCGGCCCCTCGTCCCCCCTTCAAAAAACATGACCTCCGGTTCACCAGCTTCCCTTTGTCGAGCCGCCGCCGTGATCGTTGTGGCAGGCTTTGCCTTGGCCCAAACCCAGCCCGCACGAGGCGAAGAGGAGAAAAAGGGCTTCTTCTCGAAGATGTTCGGTGGAGGCAAAACCGAGGAAAAACCGGCTGAGAAGCCCGCGGAGCCCAAAGAGGAGCCAAAAGCCGAGTCGAAGCCCAAATCGACCTCAAACAGCAAATCGAAGTCCACGGCCTCCAAGTCCAAAACCGAGCCCGCGAAGACCACCACGACACCGAAGAAGGCCGAGCCGAAGCCCGCCGTGGTCGAAAAGAAGACCGAGACGCCCAAAACGACTCCGAAGGTGGAAACCAAGCCCACCCCTGCTCCGCAGCCAAAGGCCGTGGCAACCATGACGGCGAACGTCAAAAAAGAGGTGAAGCCCTCCGCGACGAATCCTTGGCACATCATCGACGTAGGCGGCCGCGATTACGTGACCCTGGAAAGCATCCGGAATTTCTACAACCCGCTGTTCGGCTTCACCGGCTTCCGCCAGCAGGGCAATCACATCTGGCTGATGTCGAACAAGCTCGTCATCAAGGCGCAGATCGGCTCGCAGGATCTGCTCATGAACAACATGAAGTTCATCCTGAGCTTCCCGATCATCTCCCACGGCAACAACACGCTCATCTCGCGCCTCGATCTCGTGAAGCTCGTCGATCCCATCCTCAATCCCAGCCACATCCAGGGAGCGGAATATTTCGACACGGTAGTCGTCGATGCCGGCCACGGCGGCCACGATGCCGGTGCCCGCGGCGTTTATGGCTATGAAAAGGACTTCGCCCTCAAGATGGCTCAGCACCTTCGCACGGCCTTGATGGCACGCGGTTTCAAAGTGGTGCTCACCCGCAGCACGGACACTTTCATCAGCCTCGGCGGCCGCGTTTCCATCGCGAATGCCATCCCGAACAGCATCTTCATCAGCCTGCACCTGAACTCCGGCGGCAGCACCGCCAGCGGCATCGAGACCTGGGCGCTCACACCGCAGAACGCGGCGGCCACCATCTCACGGGGTGGCGGTTACAACGTGAACGGCGTCACCGGCAACAAGCAGGACTCCGCGAACATCGCTCTCGCCTCCGCCGTGCAGGCACGCGTGCTCAGCACCGTGAAGGTCGTCGATCGCGGCATCAAACGTGCCCAGTGGAGCGTGCTCACCGGCATCAAGAAGCCCGGCATCCTATTCGAAGGCGGCTTTGTCACGAACTCGAAGGAGTGCCTGCTCATCGCCTCCGAGAGCTATCAAAAGACCGTCGCCGCGGCCATCGCGGACGCCGTGATGAATTATCGCAAGGCCTTAGAGCCGGCGATGGTGAACCGCCGCTGACAAACGTCTGGCAGAGCCGGCGTTGACAGAAGGCATGGAGCGCTTCCCTCTGCCATCCGTCATGAAACGCCTCGTCGCCTTCTCCTTCGTCATCATCGCCGCGTCCCTGCGGGCGGATGTGAGCCTCCCGGCCCTCTTTTCGGACGGCATGGTGCTCCAGCAGACCCAGCTCGTGCCCATCTGGGGCAAAGCGGAGGCCGGTGAGGCAGTGAAAGTCACCTTCGGCGATCAAACACAGAGCACCACCGCCTCCAAACAAGGCACCTGGCGCATCACGCTGAACCCGCTGAATGCCAGCGCCACGCCCGCGGACCTCGTCGTGACCGGCAAGAACACGCTCACGATCAAAAACGTGCTCGTCGGCGAGGTGTGGGTCTGCTCCGGCCAGTCGAACATGGGCATGACGGTAAACCGGTCGCTCAACGCGGAGGCCGAGATGGCCGCGGCGAAGTTCCCCGGAATCCGCATGTTCAATGTCGAGCGCACGCCGAGCCTGACTCCGCAGGCGGATTGCAAAGGCACCTGGCAGGAGGCGAACCCGCAAAACGTGGGCACCTTCTCCGCTGCCGGCTTCTACTTTGGCCGTCACCTGCATCAGGTGCTGAAAGTGCCCGTTGGGCTCATCAACACCTCGTGGGGCGGCACGCGAGTCGAGGCCTGGACGAGCAGCGAGGCCCTCGCCGAGCGTCCCTGCGCCACGGAGATGCTAGCCGATTGGAAAGATGCCATCGCGAAGTGGGACGACAAGCTGCAGCAGTCCATCTTTGAAAAAGCCAAGGCCGACTGGCAGGAGAAGGTGAAGCAGATCGATGCGCAGAACAAACAGCTCGCCAAGGACGGCAAGCCAAAGCTCAACAAGCCTGCCGCACCTCGCCCGCCGGAAGATCCCTCGAAGTCGCAGCATCACCCGGCCTCGCTCTACAACGGCATGGTGGCCCCGCTCATCGGCTATGGCATGAAGGGAGCCATCTGGTATCAGGGCGAGTCGAACCAACGCCGGGCCTTCCAGTATCAAGAGCTGCTGCCGACGATGATCAACGACTGGCGCAAACGCTGGGAAAGCGAGTTCCCCTTCTACATCGTGCAGCTCGCCAGCTACGGAAACAAGAAGCCCGTCAGCACGACCGCGGGAGAGGCGGACACCTGGGCGGAGCTTCAAGAGGCTCAATACCTCACTGCCATCACGCTGCCGAAATGCGGTCTCGCGGTCGCCAATGACATCGGCGAGGAAAAGGACATTCATCCGAAGAACAAGCAGGAGGTTGGCCGTCGTCTCGCGTTGTGGGCATTGGCTAAGGATTACGGCAAAGTCAGCACCATCCCAAGCGGTCCGCTGTATCGGAACTCCACCATCCAGGGCGACAAGGTGCGCATCCAGTTCGACTACACCGGCACGGGCCTCAAAACACGCGACGGCGGCGAGTTGAAGCACTTCCAAATCACCGGAGCCGATAAGAAATGGGTCTGGGCAAAGGCAAAGATCGAAGGCAATGAGGTCGTCGTATGGCATGACGAGGTGAAACAACCCGTCGGCGTGCGCTACGCCTGGGCCGCCTGGCCTCAGGGTGCCAATTTGATCAACGCCGAAGGCCTTCCCGCGTCCTGCTTCCGCACGGATGACTTCCTGCCGAGCACGCTCGGCGTCACCTCGCCCTTCAAAGAGGCCACCGCGGTCGGAAATTGAGGCTTTCGATCAACCGCGCCAGCGGTAGCCCACGCCGCGGATGGTCTCGATGATCTCCTCGGGCTCCCGCTCGATCTTTTTGCGCAGTTTGGCGATGTGCTGGTCCAGCGTGCGGCTCTCCGGCATGTAGTCGAGGCCCCAGCAGACATCGAGGAAGACATCACGGCTGAGTGCCTGCCCGGCGCGATCATGCAGCAGCTTCAAAATGGAAACCTCACGCGGCGTGAGGTCCACGCTGTCACCGCCCTCACGCTGCGCTCGCAGTTCATCGGCAAACACCCGCAGTTCGCCCAGCTCGAAGCACGAGGCAGGTGATTTCGCCGTCGAGACACGGCGAAGGACGCTGTGAATGCGGGCGATTAGTTCATGCTTGCCAAAGGGCTTCCGCACAAAGTCATCCGCGCCCAATCGCAAGCCCACGACGACATCGATCTCCTCACTTTTGGCCGAAACGAAGAGCACCGGCACTCGCGAGTCCTTTTCGCGCACGCGGCGGCACACCTCGTAGCCATCGAGACCCGGCATCATGATGTCGAGGCAGAGCAAATCCGGCTTGTGCTTCTGCCAGAGGGCCAGCGCTTCATTCCCATCCTTCGCCAGCAGCACCTGAAAGCCCTCCGGCCGCAGGCACGCGGCCAGCGCATCGAGCGTGATGGGATCGTCGTCAGCGAGGAGAAGAGTCATGAGGTCGACGGCAGCTTAAACTCGAAGCATGCCCCTTTCTCAACAGGCCGCAGTGCCAAACTGCCACCCATGCGCTGTGCAAGCTCCTTCGCGATGCTGAGCCCCAAGCCCGCTCCGCTCACGCCCGCGCTCACGCGGTCATCGAGTCGCTCAAAGGGCTCAAACACTCGCTTCGCATCCTTTTCGGAGATGCCGGGCCCGCCATCGTGAAGCGTCAAAGTGAACTCACGCTCGTTTTGCACTGTTCGGAGACTCGCGGGCGCATTGGGCGCATACTTCTCGACGTTTGAGAGAAGGTTTGCGGTGATTTGAGCCAGTGCGTCCGCATCGAGCACGATTTCATCGCGGGAGCCTTCATGCGTATGCGTGAGCGAAATACCGCGACGTGCCAGCGCAGGCTCAAACTGCCGCACAATGCCCTCCACGACCTCCACCGGCCTGTGTGGAGCTTTTTGGAGCTTCAGACGGCCTTCCTCCTTCTGCGAGAAGGTGAGCACGTTTTCGATGAGGCGGCTCAAACGGCCTGCTTCCTCGCGGATGAGCCCAAAACGATCCTGCGAAGCCTCCGGCAGGCTTTCCTCGATCACATCGAGATTCAGCAAAATGTTCGTCATCGGCGTGCGCAACTCATGCGAGACGCGATTGACGAAGGAAACACGCTGCGCGGCCAGTTTTGCCGCACGCCGCTGCTGCGCATCCATCGACAAACCACCCAGCACAATCAAAACGCCCAAAGCCATGCCGGCGGCCAGAATCGGCAAATCGTAAGTCACACGACTTTCCCGCGCATCCCACGACGCGAGCTGCCAGCCGCCAAAACGCGAGCTAATGCTCATGAGCACGTCCGGCGGACTTTCCGGCAAGGTGCCTGCACGATGCAAAACGGTGCCGTTTTCCTGGCGCAACAGATCAGGGCCGACGAGGAACTGCCGGAGGCGCTCGTTTTGACGCAGTTGATTCGTCATCGCCTCCTGCACGGCGGCACGGTCAATCGTCAGCAGCACGGCGACGACGCCACTTTGGATGTGAAACATCAGGGGCTTACCGGGTTCATCAATCCAGCCGTGATGATGGCCGGAAACGTTGGGAAAGAGCGTGCCCGCCTCCAGCAGCACGCGGGGACGCGGCAGGCCATCGTGTTCTTTGACCAGCGTCGGCTCGGCGAGCGGCGGATTCGCTGGAAAGCCGATGCTGAGGTGAACTTCACGGCCTGCACTTTTCCAGTAAAGCCAGGACACGCGCTGAATGCCCTCTATGTCCTCCACGACGGCACGCTGGTGGTCAGCGCTGTCATTCCAGGCACCGGAAAGCCGCGAGCCCGCGCTGCGCAGGTGGCCTTCATAGAGCTCCGTGAGCTGTCGGATATCCGCATTCAGACTGGTGATCAGGTCACGATGAGCCGTGCGGTCCCGCTCCAAGCGCACCTCCACCACGCGCCGCGCGGCAATGACGCCACCGCCCGCGACACAGGCCGCGAGCAGCAGGAGCAAGGTGAGCGTGAGGCGCGGCATGGCGATGGATGATGCGTGTTATTCGACGATGGCTTCGAGGAAGAGGAACCACACACGCCCGGCATCTTTGCGGCCGTTCACGCCGGTGTCACCGGGAGGATTCAGCGTGCTGAGCAGGATCGTTGAGTTGGCGGCCAGAGCGCAGGAGGTGGTGATCTTTTGGCAAGCAAACACCGGATAGTCCGGGTAGTGCTCATTCCACAGCGGATCGGCGAAGTTCCCGGCAAAGCCGCAGCACTCAAACATGATGTTGATGTCGATGATGTCGCCGTCCGGGCTGAGGACCGGCTCCGCCTCCCAGTTGAAGCCGATCCGGCGGCAGTCAAAGCCCGTCGTGCTGGCTTGTGAGGCAGGTTGCGCCGGAGTGCCCGGCTTTTTCGGATCATTCGAGGGCTCGGCTGCTTTGGCCGGGGTCGGCGGAATGAATTCCGTGCCGTAGTAGTGCCGCTTCACCGCCTCGCTTTGCAGGCGCAGGCCCGTTTTTCCGCGCAGCATGGAGACATGCTCCAGCACAGCGGAACCATCCAGCATGGGGCTCAGGGCGTGGAGGAGGGCGCGGGCATCATCCGCATACTGCTCCAGCAGCTCCCAGGCACGCTGGCGCTCGACTGAGATGACGCGTGGCGTCAGCAAAATGTTTCCCGCGCCGCGCGATGCTGCCTTCGCTGGCCGTATCACCGGCTGCAGGCGTGGCGTGATAAAGGTGAGTGATACCTGCCCTTCGCTGGCGGCATGCACGCTCACCAGGGCGGGCAGACGTGCTGGCAGCGCTGCGCTGGCGGGCGCGCGCTGCTCCTGAAAATCCGCCACGACGACTCCCGGCAGCGTGCGGTCCGCTTTTTGTGTCCGCAGCCCGTTGAATCGCACGCGTTCAAAGGATTGATTCACCTCAATCAGGTTGTTCGAGGCGTCCACCATCGGTTCGATCTCCAGGCGTTCACCCGTGGGCTTCATCTCAAAGGCCACCGGATACTGAAAACCTTTTTCATCCGCGTAATCCCACTCGACGGGGAAGGACATCTCGTCGGTGGATTCCAGGGAGAACCGGTTGCCGCTCTTGCTGCAAACGTAATGGCAGGCATCGAGCTTGGCTTTGCCCGCCCTCATGGCTTCCAGCACCTGACCGTGCAGATTCTCCCGGCTGCCAGGCACCTTCAGCCAAGCGATGTAGTCCGCCTGCGGCAGCGTGAAGCTCTCCAGCAGGAACGTGACATTCGCCACCTGCTCAGTTGGCGGCGGCGTGGCAGCCTTTTTGTCTTTGATAAAGGGGTCCTTCTTGGGGGCCTCTTGAGCAGCCAAAGCGGTGACGAAGGCAACAATGAGCGGGATGAGCAGTTTCATGGCGGCGGCAGACTGGCGCATGAAGGATGGCTTGCGTCAATGCAGCATGACTGCTCTGTAAAAGTTCTGTCAAAGCACCACCGTGACTCTTTTCCTCTCCGATCCCGATTTTCATCAACCGCTGGCCTCCGAACTGCCGGAGGGCAGTCGGCGTGAGCTGCCGGGGCTAGGCTGGCTGAGTGAAAACGATCTCACGCAGACGCCGCTGCTGGCCTTTGCACGCCAGACGCTACCGCAGATCATCGAAACGCAGGCCGTGTCCATCAATGCGTGGGCGGACCGGCTCATCGACGCCGTCGCGGGTGTGCTCCCGGATGACCAGCCGTGGCATCTGCACCTCTGGCCGGAGTATGGCGAAGGGCGTGCGGGCCTGAATCGCTGCGAGCTCATTCGAAACGCGATGAAGGAACGTCTGAAAAAGCGTCGCCGCCATCTGCTGCGTTCGTTGAACGATGACATCGTGCCTTTCACGCCGCACAGTTCGCTGGTGCAGTGCTTCCTCACCTCGCCGGAGACCGGTTGGCTCTCCGTGAGCATCGCGCCGCAGCCGTTTGAGCGGCGCGGCATCATCTCGGCCTTCCCACGCGGCTTCATTCCATGGGCGGAAGACAAAGCAGCGCCCTCGCGTGCCTTTGCCAAGGTCATCGAGAGCGAGCTGCGGCTCGGCCGGCAGATCGAGGCGGGCAAGACCGTGGTCGATCTCGGTGCCTCGCCAGGTAGCTGGAGCTATGTGGCGGTGAAACGCGGCGCAAACGTCATCGCCATCGACCGCTCGGAGTTGCGTGAGGATCTCATGCGCAGCCCACGCCTGCGCTTTGAGACCGCGGACGCCTTCAAATACAAGCCGCCGCAAATGGTGGACTGGCTCATCTGCGATGTCATCGCCGCACCGCAGCGCAGCATCGACCTGCTGCTCGAATGGCTGGGCGAGAGGCGCATGCGGCATTTCATCGTCACGATCAAATTCAAAGGCGCGGACGAGTATCCGCTGCTCGAACAGCTCAAGCAGTGCGCACCGCCACTTTGCGCCGACTTCCGCCTCACACGGCTCTGCGCGAACAAAAACGAGGTCTGTGCCTTTGGTTCACTCCAGCCGGACTGATGCCGCAAGAGCGTGGCGTTGACTTGGCACGGATGCCGCGGAGAGCGCAGCATGCCCCGTGCCTCTATGAAACTGCCAGCCCTCTTCCTCATCCTGTTTCTGGCCATCCATGCGCATGCGGCGCCGAAGTTGGCAGGGTCCGCCGGTTACCAGTTCGGTGCCAACAACGCCACCGTCACGATGAAGTGCGACGCCGTGTCCAACAACGACGCCGAGAACGCCACCGGCACCATCCAGGTGCGCCTGTGGGCACTCGACGCACCTTACAAGGGCGGAACGATCAGCGGCGTCGTCCTGGGAGAGTACAAGCTCGAAGGACTGGACGGCGGCATGCGCTACCCGGACTTCAACAAGACGGTCAAAACCAATCTGCCGCGCACGAAAGGCACCTTCCATCTCTGCCTGACTGTGTCCGAGTATCGAGAGAAAGGCTATGTGCTCACCGACTGGCGGAATTTTGACAAGCAGGTCACACTTTCACCGCCGAAGCTCTTCGTGATGGAAGGTCCGTGGAACTGGCAGACGAACTACGAGGCCGGCACCGTGAACATGAAGGTCAAAAAGATCAGCCACACGCGCTCCACCAACACCGGCACGCTGCGGCTGGAGCTTTGGGCCTGCGCAAAACCCTACACTGGCGGCACCATCTACGGGGTGAAAATGGGCAGCGTCCAAAAACAGGCGCTCAAAGCAGGCTTTGTGTATTCCGACGTGGACAACACCGCCAAGCTCACGCGCCCAAAGGCAGGCACCTACCATGTGGTGCTCGTGCTGCTGGAGTATAACAACGACACCTATTCCATCGTGTCCTGGCTGAATCCGAGCACGCCCACGGTCTTCAAGTAAGGACTCGATCGATCGACTGAAAAGCCGCAGGCGATTTCGCGTTCACAGGCCCGATGAAGCTCCCAGCCCTTTTTGCCCTCCTCGCCCTCTCCAGCAGCGTTTTCGCCGCGAAGCCCAATGTGATGGTGATCATCGCCGATGACCTCGGTTACCATGATGTGGGCTTTCAGGGCTCGAAAGAAATTCCCACGCCCCATCTCGACAAGCTGGCCGCACGCAGCCTCATCTGCACGAATGGCTATGTCTCGCATCCGTTTTGCAGCCCCACGCGTGCTGGCATCATGACGGGTCGCTATCAGCACCGCTTCGGGCATGAGAACAACCCCGCGTGGCTGCCGGAGAGCACCTCCGCGGGCCTTTCGATGAACGAGACGACCTTCCCGACGCTGATGAAGACCGCCGGCTACACCACCGGCGCGGTGGGCAAGTGGCACCTCGGAGCCCATCCGCAGTTTCATCCGAACAAGCGCGGCTTTGACGAATACTTCGGCGCTCTCGGCGGCGGTCACATGTATTTTCCCGGAGCCAAGGGCGGTGCGGAATACACCATCCCGCTGAACCGCAACGGCACGGATGAACCTCACACGAAGTATCTCACCGAGCAGTTTGGTGATGAGGCCGCGGCTTTCGTCGGTCGTCACGCGAACGATGACAAGCCGTGGATGCTTTACCTGGCCTTCAATGCACCGCACACGCCGCTGCAAGCTCCCACCGAGTGGTTGGAGAAGTTCGCAGCGATCCCGCAGGAGCAGCGCCGCACCTACGCGGCCATGGTGGCGGCGATGGACGCCGCGATCGGCGGTGTGCTGGCAAAGCTCGATGAGACCAAGCAGGCCGAGAACACACTGATCTTCTTCGTGAGCGACAACGGCGGCCCCAATCTGGCGAAGAAGAGCGGCGTGAACTTCACGAACAACTCACCGCTCCGCGGCGCGAAGGGCGATGTGTTTGAAGGCGGCATGCGCGTGCCTTTCCTCGTGAGCTGGCCGTCGAAGATCAAGCCGGGCAAGTATGACCAGCCGGTCATCGCGCTCGACTTTCTCCCCACCGCGCTCGCCGCGGCTGACTCGACCGCTCCAGGCAATCTCGATGGCGTGAACCTGCTGCCCTTCCTCACCGGTGAAAAAACCACCGCACCGCATGACACGCTCTTCTTCCGCACCGGCGGCCCGGGAGGCAACAACGCCGTGCGTCGTGGCAACTGGAAGCTCGTTCGCCTTGGCAAGGCCGAGCCTGAGCTCTACGACCTCGCCGCGGACATCGGTGAATCGAAAAACGTCGCCGCCGGGCATCCGCAGGTCGTGCAGGAGCTCGTCACCGCCATCGCCGAATGGGAGAAAGGCACCATCGCGCCGACTTTCGAAAGTCCGAAGGGTGGAGCACCGAAGAAGAAAAAGGCCAAATGAGCTTCATCAGCTCGCCCGTGCTCCATCGCTGCCAACAGCGGTGGGCTGGCGTGCTCGATACTTCGGAGTCCAGTCATTGTCTTTCTGCTCCACGACATCGGCGATGATCTCGCCAAGCACGGGCGTGAACTTGAACGCATGCCCGGAATCACCCGCGGCGACGACGAGGCCTTCGAATTGCTCGTCGTGCGTGATCCAGAAGGCTCCGTCAAAGGTGTCGCAGTAAAGGCAGACGCGATTCGAATGCACCGGAGCCTCCGCAAGCGCTGGAAAGGTCTCGCGGAGGAAGGCGCGATACTTTTCCTCCTCGCCCGCTGGCATCACACGAGTGTCACTCGCATTCACGCGACGGCCCACGCCATGGTTCGCGACCTTCACGAGACCGTCCGCATTCGCCGGAAAGCCATACCAACCTGTTTTTGCGATGTCGGCACCCCAAACCGGAAAGGCAGGCGCACGAAAGCGCTCGGGCTGCGATGGCTGAAAATGAAAAACGGTCTGCGCCGTGGTCCACATGACGTTTTGCAGATGCGGCAGCACTTCCGGCGTCCATGCACCTGAAGCGACCAAAACGAGGTCAGCGGTCCAAACACGGCCATCAGAGCTTTCGATGCCGTTGCAGCGTCCCGCGGCCAAAACAGGTCGAGGAGCCTTCACCTGCTCGATGACCTCGATTCCGGCCTCACGAGCCTCTTTGGCCAGCATCGCAATGACGCGACCACTTTCCACCCAGCCGCCAATCGGGTTCAAATAGCCTTCGACATACCGCTCGGCATTCCAAACGGGATGTCTCTCGCGCAGCATCGCCGCATCGGTGTGCCGCAAAGCATGCCCGAGGCCGCTCAAGTAGTGAAAGCTGTCATGCTCGAAACCACCCGGCTGCATCGTGCCGCGTGACATGACGAGGAAACCGTCCTCGTGATACAAATCGATGCCCCAGCGTGCATTCCACCCTTTCCATCGCTCGATGCTGAGCAGGCCCATCCCCGTGTGCTGCGCATCGGCCGCGTAGTCCATGCGCACGACCTTGCTGATGTCCGTCGAGGCGGCGTCAGGATGCGGAAGGGCGCCTTGATCGATCAACGTGACCTTCCAGCCTCGTGAACGAAGCTCCAACGCCGCTGTGAGTCCAAAGCAGCCGCCGCCAAGGATGAGGATGGAGCCTGTCATCATCTCACTGCTTCGCTTTTTGCTTCTCCCACTCGGCGCGGAAGGCCTTTTCACGATCATCGACATAGGCGTGATAGCCCGCGGGATCGACAAACGGATTGCTGGCACTGTTTCCAAGCAGCTTGTGCTTCGCCTCCATGCCGTAGTAGCCGCCGTGAGCACCGAGAAAGAGATCGACGGGCAGTGATTTGAGCAGCGCGAAGGTCTTTTCGTAGTCGGCGGCGATCTCGGGATAGGTTTTGTTGCCGACGAGGATGTAGCCGGGATTCACATTCGGGCTGCCGATGATCACCGCGTTCAGTTTCTTGCCGTTGTCATCGACCTGCATGGTCCACGTCGTGCAACCTGGCGTGTGCCCCGCAGTCTTCCGCGCCACGAGCACGCTGCCACCGAGCTTGATCTCATCGCCATCCTTCAACCGACGATCCACCTTGGCGGGCGGAAACTGCGTGTAATCACCTTTGACGATGCGGGCTTTCTTAGCGCCGCCGTTTTCCACCGCATCGGCATCTTCGGCCATCACGCAGTATTGCGCACCAGTCGTTTGGATGATCTCCGCACTGCCAGCACAATGATCCGAGTGCGCATGGCTGATGAGCAGCACCTTGATGTCCGTCCACTTGAAGCCGAGTCCCTCGACACTAGCCCGAATCAGCTTCGGCGACTCCTCAAGGCTGCTGTTGATGAGGATGTGACCCTCCGGCGTGGTGATGAGATACGACGCGAGGTCCCGCGAGCCGACGTAGTGCAGATTTCCAGCGATGCGATGCCCCGGAAAAGGCTCCGTCCATGCCGACTGCCCATGGGCGAGACCGAAACACACGAGGAGGAGAAGGATCGGCAGCAGGCTTTTCATGCTCGGCTCTGAATATAATAAGACCCGAAGTGGAGCCAGCAGTCGGAATCGAACCGACGACCAGCGGTTTACAAAACCGCTGCTCTACCGCTGAGCTATGCTGGCCTGTTCTTCGGGGCGGCGAGACTAAACGACGAGTTCGATTCGGCAAATGGATTTCCGGGCTGGAATGCGGTTCGAGGCTCGCCAAGCATGCGGGGCATGTCTTCGCTCGTTTTTGCCACGTCCAATGCCCACAAGACCCAGGAAGTCCGCGCCATGCTGCCGGGCTTTGAGATCTCCGACCTTCGCGATCACCCCGGCCTGACCTTGCCGGAGGAGACAGGAGAGACCTTTGAGGCGAATGCGATCATCAAGGCCGCGGGCGGCAGTGCTCATCTGCCGGGTGTGCTGGTGCTGGCAGATGATTCGGGGCTGGAAGTGGACGCGCTGGGCGGTGCGCCGGGTGTGCGATCGGCCCGCTACTCGGGCGAGAAGGCGACGGATGCGAGCAATCGCGAGAAATTGAAGGTGGAACTGGCGAAGTTGCCACCGCAGGGGCCTTTCACGGGACGTTTCCGCTGCTGCATGGCTTTGGTGAAGGATGGAAAGACGCTGCATGTGGCCCACGGCACGGTCGAGGGCACGCTGCGGCTGCAAGAGCAGGGCGAGGGCGGTTTTGGCTATGATCCGCTTTTCACGCCGGAGGGGTTCACGGACACGTTTGGCGTTCTGCCTGCGGAAACGAAGAACAGCCTCAGTCATCGCGCCCGGGCGCTGGCGAGCATGAAGGCGTGGATGGAGGCGAATCTGTGAAACGCTTGCTGCTGCTCCATGTCGCGCTGCTGAGTGCTTGCGTGGCTCCGCTGCCTCCGCCGCCGGCTTTTCAAGAACCGATGCCGCCTCCGCCGGTGATGACGCAGGCTGAAGCGCCGCCGGACTTCACACCGGCACCTGAGGCTCCGGTGGATTCGCCCGCGACGCATCGGCACGTGCGTCCGCTGATGGGCGGGCAGGCTTGGTTGCATGAGTTTGAGGCGGGTGGGGCCGCGTGGCAGGTGGTGGTGTTGGATGCCCGGCACAACACGCTGCGGGTGGTGGATCAACCGGACTCGTGGGGCGGTGGCGGAGCGATTGATGACGTGCTCGATGCGTCGGGCGCGATCGCGGGCGTGAATGGTGGATTCTTCTCGACGACCTTTGAGCCGCTGGGGCTGATGATCGCGAGCGGTCGCCGGACGGGTGCGTGGCAGGCGAACAAGCTTCTCACGGGCTCGCTGGTGGTTTCGCAAGGCGTGCCGCGTCTCGTTTGGAATGCGGAAGATCGCCGCGAGGCCGGTGCGTCGGATTTTCTGCAAGCGGGACCGCGGCTGGTGGATGCTGGAAGGCCGATGACGAGCCTGGATCGCACGAAGAATGCGGCGCGGAGCTTCATCGCGACGAATGGCGGGCATCTGTGGGCCATCGGTGTGGTGCGTAGCACCTCGCTGGCGGAACTGGGACGCTTGCTGGCGATGCGGAGTTTGATTCCGGGCTTTGCGGTGAACCGAGCATTGAACTTGGATGGAGGTCGCTCGAGTGCGATTCACGCGCGGCTCTCCGATGGCAGCACGATCACTGAGCCGGGTTGGTCCACGGTGCGGAACTATGTGGCGGTGATGCCACTACGCTGAGCGGCGCATGGCGCTGGCCACGCGATGCACGGTTTGCGTGAGCTCGCCGGCCTCGTAGGGCTTAGGCAGCACGCCGACGAAGCCGCGTTCAAGGAACACCATCTGCACCTCCTGCGTGACGCTGCCGCTGGTGCACACGATGCGGGCATCACGGTCGAGGGCGAGGATCTCGGTGGCGGTCTCGGTGCCGTTCATGCCGCCGCGGAGCGTGAGGTCCATGAGCACCACATCCGGCGGTGTGCCAGTGCGGTAGAGGCTTTGATAGATTTTGATGGCGTCCTGGCCGTTATCGCACTCGACGCATTCGTAGCCGCAGCGTTTGAGGATCATCTGCGCCACGCGGCGGAGATCGTCCTCGTCATCGACGATGAGCACGGTGCCTTTGCCATGCTTGAGCGGCACGGGGGCGTTGTCGGCGGGTGCGGCGGGCTTGGCCGCCGTGGAGTCATCGGCGGCACGCAGGATGACGCGGAACTCGGTGCCCACGTTTGGCGTGGACGAGACGCGGATGTCGCCGCCCATCTCGTCGATGAAGCGTTTGCAGGTCGTGAGGCCGATGCCGTTGCCGTCGGCTTTCGTGGTGAAGGATTCGCGGAAGAGCTTTTTGAGGTTCTCCGGCTCGATGCCGCAGCCGCGGTCCCGCACGGTGATCTCGACATGCGCTCCGGCGCGGAGCTGTCCGTCGCCATTCGCGGGAATGGTGATGTTTTTCGAGTCCACATCCATGTAGCCGCCGCAGGGCATGGCCTGGATGCCGTTGAAGACGAGGTTTTGCAGCACCTGGCTGAGCTTCACCGGATCGGCGATGGCCAGACGGAGATCGTCCGGCGCATGCACGCGGACCTGCACATTCGATCCAGCTCCGGCGAACTCGACGGAGTCGCGGATGACAATGGCGACATCGGTGGGCTCTTTCGGCTTTGGCTTGGCTTTGGAGGCGTTGACGACCTGCGAGGTGAATTGCTTGGCACGCTTCAGGCCGGCAAAGATGAGCTGGAGTTCCTGGCCGAGGGCGGAGTTCCCATCGAGCTGCGGCAGGAGGGCGGAAAGCCGCGTGATGGCGGGGCCAATGAGGTTGTTCACGTCGTGCGTGATGCCTTGGGCGAGAGCGGCAAGGTTTTCTTTGCGAAGCTGCACCGACTGCGCGTCGAGGTCGTCGGCAGCAGGTGCTTTCGGCGTGGCAACGGCCTCGGTGAGCGGCTTCACGAGCACGATGAATTTGAGCAGCTTGCCCATGTCCGTGAAGACCGGGCGCACCCGCCAGTGGCAGGGCGTGGCTCCGGAGCCGCCGAGCCATTGCAGCGAGGCCTCACAATCGGCCGCACCGGCATTGGCGATGGCTTTGCCGAGGCAGGCCATGATTTTCGCCGCGTCCGCCTCGCTGGCGGCCATTTCGGCCAATCCCATGCCGCGGAGGCCGGTTTCGGGCTTCGCCCGGGACATCATCACGGCCTGGGAATTGCCGTAAATAATAGGCGGGCCGATTTTCGGGTCGGCCGCGGTTGTTTCCACGATCATGACGCCCTCGGCCACCTGATCGAGGGAGGTTCGCAGGTAGAAATTGGCCTCCTTGATCTGTTCCAGCGCTTGTTCGAGCGAGGCGAGAGCCGCATCGGGAGCGGCAGAGGGGACGGGAGAGGCGATCATGGTATTTTCCGCGAAATTTCGCCCCATTTAGCTATCCCAAATAGTTAAGTAAATCTAAATTTTCGGAGAAACCTACCTTTTGAATGTCAAAAATGAGAAAAGCCCGCTTTGAAAGCGGCTGATGGGTTCCGGCCCCCAACGCTTCGGGCCATTTGAACCACGCCAAAATTCACCTTGCCGAAACGAACTTCTCATCTAGCCTCCGCGCCCCTATGTCCAAAAATGCTGGCATCGCCAAGACGAGAAAAGCTGTCGCCAAACGATTCAAAGTCACTGCGACGGGTAAAGTGCTGCGCCGTAAACAAGGCAAGCGCCACATCCTGCAGAACAAGAACCGCAAGCGGAAGCGCAACCTCGGCAAAGTCGCCCTTGTGGCGGAAGTCGATGTGAAGGCGATCAAGATGAACCTCCCGTTCCATTGATCCCGACACCGGTTCCCAAATGGAACCAAAGATGTGCAAGCCTGGCTCCTTTCGCACGGAGCCTTCGACCAGGTGAGGCGGCGCATCTCTCTTAACAACAGCCTGATCAACCGATAAAGAACACATGCCAAGAGCCACCAACGCCCCCGCCAGTCGCAAGCGCCGTAAGCGCGTGCTTGCCAAAGCCAAAGGATTCCGCGGATTCCGCAGCACGCACTTCCGCTACGCCAAGGACGCCGTCCGCAAGGCCGAAACCTACGCCACACGCGACCGCAAGGCCAAGAAGCGCAGCTTCCGCAACCTCTGGGTCCAGCGCATCAACGCCGCCACCCGCCCGCTCGGCCTGAGCTACTCCCGATTTATGGAGGGTCTCAAAGCCGCCGGCATCACCCTTGACCGCAAAGTCCTCTCCGACCTCGCCATCAAGGACGCCGCCGCCATCGAAGCCCTCGTCCAGCAGGCCAAGGCCGCGCTCGAACAGAAGGCTGCCGCTGCCCCGAAAGCGTAATTCCGCAGATTCTTCCACCATTTGCACCGCAGCCGGGACGCTCTACGTCCCGGCTGTTTTCTTTTCCGACCTTCCTCTCTCTCGATCCACCATGCTCTCCCAACTCGATTCCCTCAAAACCGACGCCCTCGCTGCTCTCGCCGCCGCGCAGGATGAAGCCGCGCTCGAAGCCGTGCGTGTGAACTTCCTTGGCAAAAAAGGCAGCGTCACCGCGCTCAGCCAGGGCATGAAGGACGTCCCTGTCGATCAGAAAAAGGAAGTCGGTGCCAAACTGAACGACGTGCGCACCGCCATCACCGACGGCATCGAGTCAAAGAAGCTCGCGCTGCAAGCCGCGCTCGATGCCAAAGCCGTCGAAGGCATCGACATCACGCTGCCGGGGCGTCCGGGCACCGGAAACGGCGCGTTGCATCCGCTCACGCAGATCCGTGATCTCGCCATCCGCACGCTGCGTCGCCTCGGCTTCATTTTGGCCGAAGGCCCCGAGATCGAGACCGAGTTCCACTGCTTCGATGCGTTGAACACGCCCGCTGACCACCCCGCCCGCAACGAGAAGGACACCTTCTACCTTCCCGATGGCCGCCTGCTGCGCACGCACACCTCCAGCGTGCAGATCCGCACGATGGAAGCCGCGAAGTCGCTGCCCATCCGCATCATCGCGCCCGGTGCCGCGTATCGCCGCGATGAGATCGACGCCACGCACCTCAGCGTCTTCAACCAGCTCGAAGGCCTCTACGTCTCGAACGACGTCAGCCTAGCCGATCTCAAAGGCACGCTCGAAGCCTTCTTCCGCGAGATTTTCGGCCCCAACACCGCCGTGCGCTTCCGCCCGCACTTCTTCCCCTTCACCGAGCCGAGCTTCGAAATCGATGTGAAACTCGAAGCGAAGGGCAAGGACGCCCGCTGGATCGAAATCGCCGGCTGCGGCATGGTTGACCCCGCTGTCTTTACCGCCGTAAACAAATCCCGCGGCGATAACCTCTTCGACCCCGAGACCACCACCGGCTTCGCCTTCGGCCTCGGCCTCGACCGCCTCGCGATGATCCTCCACAGCATCACCGACATCCGTCACCTCATCGAAAACGACGTCCGCTTCCTTCAACAGTTTGCGGCTTGAGGACGCTCCTTTTGACAGGATGCACAGGATTGAAGTCGGATTAACAAGATTTTGAAATGAAGATAGAAAGGATCAGATCACGGAAGACTTGGAACGCTTAAACTTACGCCGGAACCCGAGGCTTTCGGTGCCAAAGTTGATCAGCAGACCGGAGGCGATGTTCGCAGCGGTCAGGTAGTTCACCAACTGCACCTCATGAGCTTTCACCATTGCCTCCACTGCCTTGAGTTCGACCACCAGACGTCCCTCGATCACCAGATCAGCCACGAAGTGCCCGACGATCCTGCCCTTGTAAAAAACATTCATTCGCTTCTCCGACTCAAAATCGATTCCAGCCTCCGCCAGCTCGATCTCCAACGCCCGATGAAAAACGGACTCCACAAAGCCAAATCCCAATTCCCGATGCACTTTCATCGCGCATCCGATCACCTTTTCACTCAATGGATCGTCAAACTTCTCTTTGGGAGCATGGGTCTTCATAAGACCTTCATCCTCTGATGCCCGCCATTTTCCGTCAATCCTGTTAATCCCCGCCAAATCCCGTTCATCCTGTCTAACCCGGCCTTCGCCAGCCCCCTGATATGCAAGTCTCCCTCTCCTGGCTCAGCACTCATCTCGATCTCAGCAGCTACACCGTTCCGCAGCTCTCGGATCTCCTCACCTTCGCCGGTGTCGAGGTCGAAGGTATCGAAGAACGCGGTGTGACCACCGACAAGGTCGTCGTGGCTCAAATCGAGTCCTTTGTGCAGCACCCGAATGCCGACAAACTCAGCGTTTGCCAGGTCAACGACGGCACGGGCATCCGCCAGATCGTTTGCGGCGCGAAGAACTTCAAAGCGGGCGACAAAGTGCCGCTAGCACTCCCCGGCGCTGTTTTGCCCGGTGGATTCACCATCAAAGAAGGCAAACTCCGCGACGTGGCGAGCCTCGGCATGATGTGCAGCGGCAAAGAGCTCGGCCTCGGCGACGATCACAGCGGTCTACTCATCCTCGATGCCGAAACGACCATCGGCACGCCCTTCAACCAGCTCGTGCCCTCCGATGTCGTCTTCGACCTCGAGATCACCCCGAACCGCCCCGACCTCCTCAGCCACCTGGGCCTCGCCCGCGAGCTCAGCGCCCTCACCGGCATCCCGCTCAAAGGCCAGCGCGATTACGCGAAGACCACGACGAAATCGAAAGCCGCCGCAGACGATCAAGTCGCGCTCAAAGCGACCGATGTGTGCCCGCTTTACACCGCTCGCCTCATCAAAGGCGTCAAAGTCGGCCCCAGCCCCGAGTGGCTGCGCCGTCGCCTCGAAAGCATCGGCCTGCGTCCCATCAACAGCATCGTGGACATCACGAACTTCGTCATGATGGAGATGGGCCAGTCGTTGCATTGCTTTGACCTCGACAAGCTCCACGGCGGCATCGTCGTGCGCAATGCGAGCGAAGGTGAGCAGATGCTCGCGCTCGATGGCCAAACCTACACGCTGCTGGCCGACGACCTCGTCATCGCCGATCAAAAACGCGCTGTCGCCATCGCCGGCGTCATGGGCGGTGAAGAAACAGGCGTCACCGAAGCCACCACGAACGTGCTCCTCGAAGCCGCGTGGTTCACGCCTTCCAATATCCGCCGCACCTCCCGCCGACTCGGCCTCAGCAGCGACAGCAGCTACCGCTTTGAGCGCGGCATCGACCCACAACAAGTCGCCGGCGGCTCCGAACTCGCCACCAAGCTCATCCTCTCCATCGCCGGCGGCACCGCGGAAGACGTGCTGCACGTCGCAGGTGAAGCGCCCGCTTTGACCAGCGAGGTCACGCTCGACGAAGACCGCGCCCGCAAGCTCCTCGGCACACCCGATCTCACCGGCGATGAAATCCACGCCATCCTCGAAAAGCTCGGCCTCGGCAAAAAAGCCGCCACGAAGCACGAGAGCCGCTGGCACATCCCCAGCTACCGCGCCGATTTGCAGCGCCCGGTTGATCTCATCGAGGAAATCGCCCGCGTCATCGGACTCGACCGCGTTCCATCGAAAATGACCGCCGTCGCAGTGCCCAGCGATGCCACCGATCGCGCTTACGACTTCGCCATGACCATCCGTCAGGCCTTGGTCAATCGCGGCTGCTTTGAAGCGCAAACGCTGCGCCTCATCGCCGATGCGCAATTGCCCGACACCCTCGGCGGCGGCACCGGCGTCGCCGTGAAAAATCCGCTCAGCGAAGACCACACCACGCTGCGCCCCAGCATCATCCCCGGCCTCATCGCCACCGCCGCGCTGAACATCCGTCAAGGCGCCGACCGCCTGCGCTTCTTCGAGCTCGGCCGCGTCTTCCTCAAACTCCCGAACGGCAACAGCCGCGAAGAAGAACGCCTCGCCATCCTCATCAGCGGCCCCGTTTCGCCTTCGAGCTGGCATGCCCGCACGCCGCAGGCGGCCGACATCCATGAGTTGATGGGCATCATTACCAATCTGCCCGGCCTCAGCCGCGTCAGCATCGAGCCGAAAGCCGTCAAAGAATCCCCCGCGAACTTCCTGCTCACCAGCGAACTCCGCGCCGGCAATCGCAACCTCGGCTGGATCGCCCAACTGCATCCTTCGCGTGCCCGCGACATCAGCGCGCGTCATCCGGTCTATGTCGCCGAACTGCTCCTCAGCGCCCTGCGCCAGGGCAGCACCGGCCCCGCGAAGTTTGAAGAACTCCCGCGCTTCCCCGGCATGACCCGCGACGTCGCCATGGAAGTCCCCGCCGACCTCCCCCACGCCAAAGTCGCCGCCTTCTTCGCCAGCCAGAAAGAGCCCCTCTTCATCGCCAGCGAAGTCTTCGACGTCTTCACCGACCCCACCGGCCAAAAAATCGCGAAAGACCGCAAATCCATCGCCTGGACCCTCACCTACCGCAGCCCCGAAAAGACCCTCGAAACCGCCGAAGTCGATGCCGCCCACCAGCGCATCCTCGCGGCGCTCGAGAAGGCCCTGCCGGCCACGGTGCGGCGGTAAGTGCAGCATGGTTGGCTGCACTCGCTGGCATCACAGCGCGTGCAGCAGCTTGTCGTGGATGCCGTCGAAGCCGCCGTTGCTGAAGACGATGATGACATCGCCGGGGCGGGCTTCGGATTTGAGGCGCTGGACGATGGCGTCGGTATTTGGCTCGAACCAGCAGGGCTTGCCGCGGGCGGTGACGGCGGCGGCGACCTTCGCGGTGTCGAGCCGTTGATCCGCGGCGACCTTTTCGGGGTTGGCGACGGCAGCGATGACGCTGGCATCGGCTTCGGCGAGGGCTTCGATGAGCTCGTTTTGCAGCACGTTGCGGCGGCTGGTGTTGGAGCGGGGCTCAAAGATGGCCCACAAGCGGCGGCCGGTGTAGCGCTGGCGCAGGCCGCGGAGGGTCTCGCGGATGGCGGTGGGGTGATGACCGAAGTCGTCGATGATGGTGATGCCATGCGCGGCCCCACGTTCCTGCTGGCGACGGCGCACGCCGAGGAAGTTCGACAGGCCGGCGCGGATCTCATTGTCGCTCAGGCCGCCAAAGCGGGCAGCGCAGACGCACATCGCCGCGTTGCGGGCATTGAACTCGCCCACCATCGGCACCTCGAAGGGCTCGCCGTTGAGGGTGAAAGCCGTGCTGTCCGGCTTCGTGGCGGTGATTTGAATGCGAAAATCATTCGTGGGGCCGAGGCCGACCGTTCTGAGCGGTGCGGGGCATTTGGCGCGAAGCGTGAGGCAGTTCGGATCGTCGCCGTTGATGAGCACGAGGCCGTTGCGCGGCACGGTGTTGAGGAAGCGCTGGAAGCTCAGCAGGATGGCATCGAGGTCCGGGAAGATGTCGGCGTGATCAAACTCGATGTTGTTCACGATGGCGCACTCCGGCAGGTAGTGGAGGAACTTGCTGCGCTTGTCGAAGTAGGCGGTGTCATACTCATCACCCTCGATGACAAAGATGTCGGAATGCGTGAAGCGGGCACCCGATTCAAAATTCTCCGGCACGCCGCCAATCATGAAGCCGGGATTTTTGCCCGCGTGCTCGAAAAGCCATGCCAGCATGGTCGTCGTCGTCGTTTTGCCATGCGTGCCGCTGACGACAAAGCTGCGTTTGCCCTGGATGACCTGCTGCTTGAGCATTTCGGCCATCGAGACGTAGGGCAGCTTCTTTTCGAGCAGCGTTTCGAGCTCCTGATTACCGCGTGAGATGGCATTGCCCACGACATACACATCGGCGTTGAGCGGGAGATTCTCCGGTTTGAAGCCGGCGAGCACCGGGATGCCTGCATTCGCGAGCACATCGCTCATCGGCGGATAGACCTTGTCATCGCTGCCGCTGACGTGGTGGCCGAGGGCTTTCAAAGCGACCGCGGTGGACCCCATCGCGGTGCCGCAGATGCCGATGAGGTGAATGTGCTTGGGGGACTGGGACATGAATCGGGTGAGAGGGCCGGGATAGAAGCCGGATTTGATCGTGTCGCTCAAAAAAAATGCAGGCAGACGGAATAATCGCGCCTGCCGCCACTCCCACGGAAAATGATCCGCTCCAGACCATGGACCTCGCCCTTGAATTCGGCCTTGAATGGCCCGCAGCTCGCCCGATAGCACGACGCGTGTCCGACTCCCCGCCCAGCTTCGAGCAAATCGTGGACGCCCATTATCAGGGCCTTTTCCGCTTTGCCGTGAGCATGTGCCGGAACGAGGCGGTGGCACAGGACCTGGTGCAGCAGACCTTCCTGCAATGGGCGCGGAAGGGCCACATGCTGCGCGATGGCTCCAAGGTGAAGACCTGGCTCTACACAACCATTTACCGCGAGTGGCTGAGCATCGCGCGAAAAGAGAAAAAGCATGAGCAGGTGGAGTTCGAGCCCGATCTGCACAGCCCGGCGCAACAGGATGACGAAGAGCAAACGCCGCGCGTGGATGCCGCGACGCTGCAAAAGGCGCTCGACCAGCTCGATCCGGCCTACCGGGCACCGCTGGTGCTGTTTTACCTCAAGGAGCTCTCGTATCGCGAGATCGCTGAATCGCTCGGCATCCCCATCGGCACCGTCATGTCACGCCTTTCGCGAGCGAAGGACCACCTGCGCCGCATTCTCCTGAAATTCGAAGAAAACATCCTCCCCGCCTCTTTCACACCGTGAACCGCGAAGAAGCCAGACTCGAACTCGACGCCACGACACTCCGCCCGCAGGACGCGTCGCCCGAAGCCCGTGCGATGCTTGCCCGCGATCCAGAGCTGGCGACATGGCATGCGAAACGCCGCGCTTTTGATGAGGAAGTGGCGGAGGCCTTTGCGAGCCTGCCCGCCATGTCCGGCTTGAAGGACTCCATCTTGCAAGCGGCCTATGAAAGGCCCGCCAAACGTCCGCTGCGCTGGCTGGCACCCACTGCCATCGCGGCCGCGGCCTGCGTGCTGTTTGGCTGGACGCTGCTCTGGCCCGGCAATAGCGCCATGGCCGCGTGGGAATCCGAATCGCTCAACGCCATTGCGAAAGTCGAGCATGGCCTGATGAAGCTGGACGAACGGGCGGAGAGCCTGGAGGCCGTGAAAAAGCATCTCAGCATCAGCGAATGCCCCTGCCCGAGCGCCCTGCCGCCGGCGCTTGCTCATCTGCGCACCTTTGGCTGCAAGCGGGTGACCATTGACGGCCATGCTGGCACGATCATCTGCTTTGCCCTCGATTCTGGAAAAGAGGCTCACCTGCTCGTGCTGGACAACGAAGGCTTGTGCAACTGCCCGGCCGCGGACGAGCCCTGCTTCAAATCGGCCAAAAACTGGCGCTATGCTTCCTGGAGTCATGGCTCGCAGGCCTTCATGCTCGCCACCACGGCCGGCGAGGCGGAGCTGAAGAAGCTGTTTGGGCTGGTTTGAGAGAAGCGCGGTGCGGCGGGACGTATTGCTGGCATGCCGCATCGCCCACCGCCCACGCCTTTTTTACGTCGAGATATCCTCGGCGGGCTTGGAGGCGTGGCGATGGCATCCATGCTGCGGGCGGAGCAGGGCTGGCAGCCACCGAGCGGCCTGCCGGTGATCCCGCAGCGGGCGAAGCGTGTCATCTGGCTCTTCATGCGCGGCGGCGTGAGCCACATGGAGAGCTTTGATCCGAAACCCATGCTCACGAAGTATGCGGGCAAGACCATCGGAGAGACGCCTTACGCGAGTGTGCAGGACCCGGAGAAACTCAAAAAGGTCCGCGTGGTGGTGGTGAACGATGCGAACGGCAAGCAGCGCAACGTGATCTACCCGCTGCAGGTCGGCTACAAACGCTACGGCCAGTGTGGCATCGAGATCAGCGACTGGTTTCCGCACATCGGCTCCTGCGCCGACGAGATCGCCTTCATCCGCGGCATGTGGACGACCGATGACAATCATGGAGCGCAGGTGCAGTTTCACAGCGGGCGGCACATGCTGGAGCCGCGTGTGCCCACACTCGGTGCGTGGGTGACGTATGGCCTCGGCTCGATGACGGAGAACCTGCCGTCCTTTGTGAACATCGGCCCGCGATACTTCGATGTGCGTGACGGGCATTACCTCGGCCCTGCTTTCGACGCGGTGAACCTCAAGGTCGATCCGAAGAACCCGCTGACCTTTGCCGCGCCGGAGTTTCAAATCGGCAAAGGCGAGCAGGCGGCGCAGTTTGAGCTCATTCACCGGCTCAACAGCCTCGCGGCTGAGCAGTATCCGGGTGATAAAACGCTCGCTGCCCGCATGAAGAGCTACCGGCTGGCCTTCAACATGCAGACCGCCGTGCCGGAGACGATGAATCTCGACGGTGAGAGCGCCGAGACGAAGAAGCTCTACGGCTACGACGACAAGGTCGCAGGCCCATTTGCGCGACAGCTCCTCGTGGCACGTCGTCTCGCGGAGCGTGGTGTGCGCTTCATCCAGATTCAGCACGGCGATGGTGCCGCGGGTGCCTGGGACTCGCATTCGGGCCTGAAGAAGAATCACACGAATCTCGCGCAGCAGGTCGATCAACCCATCGGCGGCCTTTTGAAGGATCTGAAGCAACGCGGCATGCTCGACGACACGCTCGTGGTCTTCGCCACGGAGTTTGGTCGCACGCCCGGATCACAGGGCAGCGATGGCCGTGATCATCATCCGTATGGATTCAGCGTGTGGATGGCTGGTGGCGGCATCAAAGGCGGCACGATTCACGGCCAGACGGATGAACTCGGCTTCCACGCCATCGAGCATCCGCACTACGTCACCGATGTGCATGCCACGATTTTGCATCTTCTCGGCCTGAACCCGCACCAGCTCGAAATCCCCGGCCGCAAGCGCCTGGAGCGTGATTTTGGAAAAGTGATCGGCGAGGTGCTGGTGTGAAGCGATGATGGCCGCGTCAGCGTCCTGGAGTGCGCCGGTCCTCCGGCGCTTTCGAACGTCTCACGGCCTTTCGCAAAGCTCCAGAGGGCTGGAGCACTCCAAAACGCCAAGCGCTCGCGAATACCATCTTCGCCTTCATCACCTCGACGCCGACTCGTTCACGCGTTTGATGAGATTGAGCACCGTTTTGGCAGGAATGGCCTCGTGGAGGACAAGCGTGGTGCCGGTGGAAGGAGCCGGGTTGCTGTTGAAGGTCTGAATGCGTGCCACGTGACCGATGACGTTGCCGAATTCATCCAGCACGGCGGAGCCGCTGCTGCCCTGCGCCCAGTCCGTGCTGACGTTGAGTCGCTGGCTGGCGGCACCTTCGGCACTGTCGAGCGAGTAGAGGCGGTTCACGATGCCAGCGCTGAAGTAACCGCGATGCTTCAAAGGATCGCTGAAGCAGTAAGCGGGCTCGCCGAGGTCCACATCCGCCCGCAGCGGCAGCGGCTTCAAACCACCGGCGATGACGCGAATGAGCGCCGCATCCGCCTTCGCATCGGTGCCGAGGATGGCGGTGGTGGCAAAGATCTCGTTGTCCGCGTTGGCGACGATCAGCCAGCCTTCCTTCAACGTGGCGGGCGGCTCGATGGCATGGTTTGCCGTGGCGACCACATCCGGCGCCACGGCATACGCACCAGCCATGTTGAGGTGCATCTTGTCACAGCGCGTGCAGCGAAAGAACCAGCCGACACGCAGATACGCGGCACGTGCCGTGCGGGCCACATCGCGGCTTGATTTGGGCTGCGTGGCCTCAGCGGAGAGCGCGATCAGGCCCGGCTTCGGGCTTTTGAGCTGGGCCTTCACGGCCTCGTGGTTGAGGAACTTGTCCGGCTTCACCACTTTCGGCGCGATTTCGAGCAGCGGATCAGGCGGAGAGGCCGGCGTGGCGGGCTTCGCAGCAGGACGCGCGGCGGCCACCGGTGGCGTGCCGCTGAGCGGGAGGCCCAGCGCCTTCTCAATCGTGGGCCGCAGCGAGGCTCCACGCAGTTCCGTGCTCTGCGCGAGGAGTTTCCCCGTGCTGCCATCGACCAGGAAACACGCTGGAATGCCGCGCACGCCATAAAGCTGCGCCAGATCCGCCTTCCAACCCTTGCCATCACAGATCTGCGTCCACGTCATGCCTTTCTCCTTCGTGAACTCGCCAAGGCTGGCTTTGCGATCATCGCTGTCGAGGCTCACGCCGAGGATTTCGAGGCCTTTGGGATGCAGGTCGGCATACACCTTGGTGAGGTTCGGCAGCTCACCAATGCACGGTCCGCACCATGTGGCCCAAAAGTCGAGCAGGACGATCTTCCCTTTGTAATCACCCGGAAACGAAACCTTCGCACCCGTCGTGCTGACGGCCTCAAACGGCTTCGCATCCTCGGCGAGGCCGGAAAGCGTGATGAGGCAAAGGGAAAGCGTGAGCAGGAAGGATCTCATGGCCGTGAAACGGCGCCGGCAGGTCAGATCGTGCAAGCCGGCATGCAGTGAGGCGGGAACCCGATCACCCGATGCGTTGCTCGCTGGCAGTAGATCTCTTCGAAAGCCAAGAGCCAGCGGGCAGGGCAAGAAGAGGAATGAAAAGCTGCCACTCGGTGACGGTCCCTTCGTGGCGAGGGATGTGAAAGACGAGAAACACGGCGTAGGCGCAACAACCAGGCAACAGCCCGCTTTGCCGTGGAAACAAACGACCGGTCAAAAACGCGGACAAAGCAAACGATCCCCCGTAGGCAAACGCAAGCCCCCAACCACTCCCGATGCCGGACGTGAAAGAGCTTCCAGTTTCATGCTTGTGCATCGAAATCCTGACGTAAGAATCCACCAAAGACAGGCCCAAGGCGGCGAACCACAGTCCAAAGCCAAGAAGCACGCTCAGGATGCCAGCGAGCAGGCTCTGAGTCACAGCCAGTATGCGATGGGCGGGGAGTTTCATGGATTCAACCTGGACTCAAGCAGCGATGAAAGGCATCCAGCACATTCGTGCGCACTTCATCGAGCGTGTCGGCTTTTGTAAAGATCGATTCGCCAACGGCGCGGGCGATGTAACTGGCCTCGGGAGCTCCCTCGACCAAGAAAATGAGCTTGTTCATGGTGCGATCATAAGGCTGGCATCACGCCACACAACCGTGGACCCGTTTGCTAACAGCTTTTGAAGGATGTCGCACCTTCGTGCGTTCTCCCGGCCCATGAAACTGCTCACTGCCTTCCTCGCCTTCGCTTCCACGATCACGTTTGCCGCCGACCAGCCGGACACCAGCGGGTGGAAGGACTTGTTTGCCGCGGACCTTTCGAATGCGGTGGATGCCTCCGGCTGGCAGTTTGATGGCAAGGAACTGGTGGCGAAGAACCATGACACGCTCTGGACGAAGGACTCGTATGGCGATTTCATCCTCGATCTGGAGTTCAAGGTGGCGAAGGAATCGAACAGCGGCGTCTTCCTGCGCAGCGGTGACATCAAGAACGTGCTCGCCGCGCTCGAAATCCAGGTCCACGAAAGCGCGGACGGCAGCAAGTATGGCATGCTGGGCGCGATCTACGACGCGATGTCGCCGGTGAAGAACGCGGCGAAGCCGGTGGGCGAGTGGAGCCGCTACACGATCACCTGCAAAGGCCCGCAGGTCACTGTCGTGCTGAATGGTGAGACGATCATCGATGCGAACCTCGACAACTGGCCTGAGACCGGCAAGAACCCGGACGGCACGCCGAACAAGTTCAAGAAGGCTCTCAAAGACTTCGCCCGCAGCGGCCCGATCGGCCTGCAAGGTCTTCACGGCAAGGCGCAGGCTCCGGTGTGGTATCGCAACCTGAAGATCAAGACGCTGCAATAAGTCACTTCTTCGCGAGCACGCGGAGGCGGATGGGATTGGACCAGACGATGAAGGTGGCGTCCTTCGGCGCTGCCTTGGTGGTGAGGTCCTTCACCGCCTTGTCGGCCTCCGCCTTGGTCTTTTCGGCCGTTTTGAGGAGTTCGGCGGCTTTCGGTGATGGGTCGGCCTTGGCCTTCGTGACGGCTTCAGCGGCCTCTTTGGCCTTCTTTTCGGCTTCGGCGAGCTCTTCGAGATTCCGGCGCACTTTCATCTTCGCGGGACCTTGAAGAATGAAGCCGTAATCGCCGGGTGCGAGCTTCAGCGTCTTCATGTCGAGCGTGAGTTTGCCATCGCTGGCCTTGGCCGCGATGTCGGCTTCGGGAGCCTTGGCAACATCGATGAGGCCGAGCGCCTTCAGTTTGAGCGCATCGGTGAACTCCGCATGGCGCACGGCCTTCAGCGCGATCTCGACTTTTCCATCAGCGGCGACTTCGATGAGGTCTTTTTGCACGGTTTGAATCGCGGCAGGTGTGCTCAGGCTGCTGACGCCAATCGCGGGCGGCCCGGCGATGCGTTGGAGGAGGTTGTCACGCGTGGCATCGGCGAGGGCAAAGCTCACGCACTGGCTCTCCGGCACGCCGGAGACGAGCGAGGCACCCGCGGGAGCATCCGCGGCGGCTTGGAAGGCGATGAAGCCAATCGACTGGCCTTTGCCGATGAAGCCGCCGAGGCTGGTGACACCGGCGGGAAGCTTGTCCGCCTTCAGCTCGATGGCTTCGCTGAGCGATGTGCGGTTCAACGCAGCCACTTCGATGGCGTGCACACCGCCACGCAGCACGTTGGCGAAGCCGATCTCACCCGTCTTCGCATTCGCGGCCTTCGGCAGGATGGTGGGCAGCGCGAGGAGTCGCGTGCTGCCGGATGGCGTGACACGCAGTTCAAACTGCAGCGTGGTGGCAAAGGCATCGCTCAGCGTGATGCGGAAGGTGCCGTCGGCCTTCGCCTCGAAGGCGTAGGAGGGATCGCGGTTGTCGATTTTGATCGAGGGGGCAGGCGTGATGGCAGGCGCATCGGCCACCTCGGCCTGCGCGGTGGTGGTGCCGTCGGCTTTGAGGTTTTCGATGACGAGATGCGGATCGGTCGTGTGGCCGAGTTGATGCGAAAAGACCTCGGTGACGAACTTCTCGCCCGCTTTGAAGGCGAGGTCGAAGACCTGCGGTGCATCGCTGAAGCTGCCTTTCACGGTCTCGTTGGTTTTGATGGGACGAACCGCAGGTGCCGCCGCAGCGCGGTTGTCTTTGGCTGGCTCGCCAAGGATGAGCCTGAAGCCGAAGTCATCGCCCACGCGATGCATGAGCTCGTGAACGCGAAGGCGGTAAGCACCATCCGCGGGCGCAGTGAAGGTCAAAACGCCCTGCCGCGTGCGGGCGAGCTCGCGTCCGCGGTCGTCGAGCACGGCGGCGAGCAGTTCGGTGCGTGTGTCAAAGCGATGACCATCGAACGCGGCGCTGATCCCCTGCCCTTTTTTCGCGTCGAAAACGAACCACAGCGGCGTGGTGGCCTTGAAGACACCCTCGATGGCCGAGCCGGGCTTCACGGGCTGCGCTTTGTCCGCTTTCCCATTCGTGCCGGTGCTGACGATGGTCTCGTGCGGGCTGACCTGGAACACACGCGGATTGCTGACGCCGTAACGACCGATGAAACGCAGGTCATGGATGCCTGCGGGCAGATCGGCGGGCAAAGCGAGGCTGGCCTTGGTGCTCGTGGTGATGGGAATCTGCCTGCCAGCGATCATCACGGCCAGCGGCGCATCGAGATCCGTGCCGCGCAGCGAAAGCTCGACAGTGGAGCCGGGCTTTCCGCCGAGCGGCGTGATGCTGGTGAGCACCGGCGAGGGAAAGGCAGCCTGTGAATACGCGGAAGGCGCGATGACGAGAACGAGCGCGGCGAGGGAAAAACGGAAGATCGACATGAGATGGCAAACCTACGCCCTTCACGAGGCCGCTTTTCCACCGATGGCGAGGTTCGCAGGCCTCAGCGGGATGAAGTTTCGCATGGCGTGGCAGGGCCTGGCGGCTAAGAAGGGCGCAATGATGTCTTTTGATCCCTTTTTGAGCCGCAGGAGCCGCGCCATCGTGATTTGCGCGGTGATGCTGCCAGCCGCTGGATGCTCGTTTTTCAAGCCGCTGGGCACAAAGCGCATGAACGCGGACCTGCTGGCAGTGCAAGGCACGGCTCCCGACCGCTGGGTGATGCTGCCTAAGCCTCCGCAACGAGCGGCCACGGGCTGGCTGGATGATTTTGGCAGCGCGAAGCTGAAGGCGTTGGTGAATCGCGCCATCACCGCGAACCCCAGCCTGAAGGCCGCGGAGGCACGCGTGCGGCAGGCCCGGGCGCAGGTCATTCAGGAAGGTGCGTCGCTTTTCCCGCAAGCCACCGCGAATGGCTTTGCAAGCCGTGCGCAGGCTCCGGGCGACCAGCGCTTCGCGGGCATCAACCAGATCGCGAACCGCTTCAACTGGACGGTGAACGTGGCTTGGGATGTGGATTTCTGGGGCGTGGTGGCGGATGGCCGCCGTGCCGCGGTGGCTCGCATGGAGGCGAGCGATGAGACCTGGCATGCAGCGCGGCTTTCTCTCGCGGCGAACACGGTGCAGACGGCGGTGACACTTGCGGAGGCCGAGAGCCTGCGGCGTTTGGCGGAAGAAAACATCCGCGTGCGCAAAACGCAGCTCGGCATCCTCGAACGCCAGCTCGACCGCGGGATCGACCCGGAACGTGCTGCGCTGGATGTGACGCTGAGCCGCGCCGACCTCGCGCGTGCGGAATCGACGCTGCAACAACGCGGCCGCACGGCCGATGAGACCCGCCGTGCGCTCGAAGCACTGCTTGGCGATTATCCCGCCGGCAAAGAAGGTGGCATGGGCACGCTGCCAGACCTGCATCGCGGTGTGCCAGCGGGGCTGCCTTCGGAGATGCTGCTACGCCGGCCGGATCTGCGTGCCGCGGAGCGTCGCGTGGCGGCAGCGCTGGCGGATGAGAGCTCGGCGAAGAAAGCGCTGCTGCCGAGTTTTCGCATCACGGGGGCGTTTGGGCGCACGTCGCAGCAATTGCACCAGTTGATCCGGCCTGAGTCGGCGCTTTGGAATCTCGGCACGCAGGCCGCGCAGACGCTTTTCCAAGGCGGCAGGCTGAAAGCGGGCATCGACCTCGAACGCGCCCGCTACGATGAAAACCTGCAAACCTATGCAAACAGCGTGCTGACGGCGTTTCGCGAGGTGGAGACGGCGCTGGCCGCCGAGCAGTTCCTCACCGCGCAGGAGTCTGCACTCCAGCAGGCGGCCTCGCTGGCATCGCAGGCGGAGAAACTGGCTTTGGGCCAGTATGAAAAAGGCCTCAGCGATGTGCTCACCCTGCTCGACACACGCCAGCGCACCTTTGACGCTGAAAGCGCCCTGATCGCGGTGAAGGCCCAGCGGCTGCGGAACCGCGCTGCGCTGCATCTGGCATTGGGTGGCGATTTCTCCTCGACGGCGACGCCCTGACAAGAGGCTCAAAGCAACGATTTTTTGCTTCGCGGGCCAAGGGCGAGCCGCTATGCTCGCGGCTCGAAAAAACCACCATGACCGACCCGACCACGCCCGACCTGCTGAACTGGCCGATGAATGGAGTGCGCCTCACACGACTGGACGCGGCTCTGATCTTCGGCGGCGCGGTGCTCGTGGCGGCCGCGGCGGTGTTTGTGGTTCTCAAGCTGAACCTGGGCATCGCGATGGACGCGCCGGACTCGAAGCGAAAGTTTCACGAGAAGCCGATTCCGCGGCTCGGCGGCGGCCCGATCTTCCTGACGCTCTGCCTGGGCGCCATCGCCGCATGGATGATGGGCGCGGTGCAGTGGACCCGCTGGCTGCCGGTGGCGATCTGCAACACGCTGATCTTCAGCGTGGGCTTCGTCGATGACCTGAAGCCGCTCGGTGCCCGTGTGAAGCTGGTGGGGCAGCTCGGCACGGCGATGATTTTGTATTCCATGGGCGTCTCGATGGACGTGCTGAGCAGTCCTTTCGGAGAAGGCTCCATCTCACTCGGCTGGCTGGCGCTTCCGCTCACGCTGCTGTGGCTGGTGGCCATCCCGAACATTGTGAACCTGATCGATGGCATGGACGGTCTCGCGGGCGGCTTTGGCATGTTTTTGTGCCTCACGATGGCCTTCATCGGGCACTATCAAGGCCAGCCGGATGTGGCGGCGGTATCGTTGACGATGGCGGGTGCTCTTGGCGGCTTTTTGATCTTCAATCTGCCGCCTGCAAAAATTTTCCTCGGCGATGGCGGAGCCTATTTGATCGGCTTTTTCATCGCCTCGGTGTCGCTGCTTTCATCCAACAAGGGCTCGGTGATCGGTGCCCTGCTCGTCGTGGTGATCGCGCTCGGTGTGCCGATCCTCGACACGACCTTTGCCATCCTCCGCCGGGCAATCCGCGGCGTGCCGATCTTCCGTGCCGATGCCGAACACATCCACCACCGCCTTATCCTGCTGGGTTACAGCAAAGGCCGAGCCCTCGTGGCGATGTACACGGTGTGCCTCGTGCTCAGTCTCGCCGGCATCAGCATCCTGCTCACGAAGGGTCTGGCCCTGCCGGTGAGCGGCGCGATCCTTTTCCTGCTGGCCGTGGCCGGCGCCCGCTACCTGGGCTATGTGCGCAGCTTTGGAAACCTGCGCCAGCAACTCCGCGAAACGCTGGAGCGCCGCCGCGTGCGCGAGTACTTCCGTGCTCGCGGCCGCGTGCTGGATTTCGAAGTGGAGCGCAGCGCGGACATCGCAGGTTTCGAGAGTTCCTTTCTGCATGCGATCGACCGGATGAATGTCTCCCTGAAGCCCGGGGCGGACCGCGTGGAGACCCGCCTCGATCTCAGCTCCGGCAGGATGCTCGTGCTCTATCATCCGGCGGATCGTGAATCACCGGCGGAATGGCGTATGCGCCTCGATGAGCTTCTTCCCTCCCTCGAAGGCTGCCTCGTCCGCTGGCACGCGCTTCCTGATTGCCTCACGGGCAATCTGATCGAGCCCGAAAGCACCGCCACGCCGGGAGCCGATGACTCCCGCCGGGCTGCCACCGCCTGAACCCCCTTCCCTTTTTCATGGAATTCAAACCAGTCTTCGAAGACTCCGAACCCAAGCACCGCTCGATGCCACGTCTGGCGGCGGAGGATGGCAGCATCGCCGAGGAGGTGGTGACGCCACCGGTGGTCATGGATGAAGGCGATGAGGATGAGGGCTCGTCTTCGAGCTCTGCCAGCAACCACGAACTCGACGGGCCGGGCTGGCATGGGTGGATCTTTGCCCTCGCGCCGCTGCTGGCGGTGGTGCTGGGCAGTGCGTATGCCCCATGGGCACGCGGCATCGCCGCCCTGCTGCTCGGCGGGGTGATGCTGGCCTTTCCGGTGCGCAGGCGGCTGCCAAAGGTGGCCCTCATCGCCCTCGCCGGGGCCGCGCTGGCCCCGCTGCTGGCCTTTTTGCCGCAATCCTTTCACGGAGCGATGCCCTGGCGCGAAACGCTGGCCAACGACTGGGGCCTGCAACTCGGCAATATGGTCACGCCGCAGCCATGGGTGACCTTTGAGTCATGGGCCTACTTTGCCACGGGCATGCTCTGGCTGGCCTGGTGCATCGGCCGCGGCTTCTCGCAGGCCCAACGCAGCACCATGGTGCGGGCGCTGGCGGCGGGCGGCGTCTTCATCTGCTGGCTGACGATCGTGGAGCACCTCAAGCTCATGCCAATCACCTGGTGGCCACGGCATCAGGACTGGGGTGAGGGCTTCGGCCCCTTCCCGAACCGCAATCACATCAGCGGCCTCGCCGCCATCACCGGCGTGCTCTGCGCGGCATCTGCCTACGACGCGAACCGCCGCAAGCAGCGCTCATGGCTCTTCTTTGCCATCGGCTTCTTCATTCCCGCCACCGCCATCTTCATGAACACCTCCCGCGCCGGCCTCATCCTGCTCTTTCTGGGCATGACGCTGTGGCTGGGCTTCTCGGCCATGCGCCGCGGCTTCTTCCGGAAGATGGCTGTCACAGCCTCCATTGTGCTGATGATCGTCGCCACGCTGTATCTGTCCCGCGGCGGCGTCTCAAACCGCCTTCAGGAGGGCGGAGCTGCCGCGCTCGTTCAGACTGACACGCGTTCTACCCTCTACCGGCACACGATGCAGATCACCAGCGCGGCACCTTGGCTGGGCATGGGCTTCGGGAACTTCGACACCGTTTTTGCCCTCGCCACCGGCACCCATGATCCGGTGCTGCCCCATGACCCGCGTATGCGGGCGCTGCACCCCGAAAGCAGTGTCCTCACGATCCTCGGCGAAGGTGGTCTCTCCACTTTCGTGCCGTGTTTGCTGCTGCTCGCCTGGTTGCTGCGCTCCAGCGGACCGTGGTTCGGCAAAAAATCCAAGGACCGTGCCCGGCGCAATGACCGGCGCATCCGCAACAGCGCCGCCATCGCCGTGCTGCTGGGCCTGCTGCATGGCATTTTTGATGTGCCAATGAGCAACATGACCTTCTTCGCGGTCGTCTCACTGCTCGCCGCCACTGCCATCCGCCCGCGCCGACTGCCCACCGCCTCATCCCTCGTGGACAAATCGCTCATGGGAGCCGCTGGCCTGGCCGTCATCACACTCGGTGCCTCCTGGATGCTGGTGGCCTTTGGCAATCCGGTGCTGCCCGGCAGCAGTTCCGCCCGCATGCTGCGGATGCAGGCTCGTGAGCTGGCCAATTCCGGCGCCGCCGCCGATGCCATGCCCCTCATCGACCGCGCCATCGCCATGCGCCCGCTCGATTTCACGCTCTACTTTGAGCGTGCGGAGATCCGCCTCGTGCTGCGCCAAGACTATGAAGATGCGCTGCTCGATTTCACCCGCGCACGCGCCCTCGAGCCCTTCTACGCCTACATGTGCTACACCGAGGGCCTGCGCTGGCTGGCATCGCCGAAGCCTGAGAATGCCATCCTCGGCTGGCGTGAGTTTTTGCGCCGGTTCCCCGCCGCCGGGCCCGGCCAGCACGGCTACTACCGGCAGATGATCAACCACGCCGTCAACGTCCCCGAGTTGCGCGAGCAGGTGTGGAGGCTCGCCAGCGGGAAGCTCGACCTCCAGCTCGACTACCTCGCCAGCGTGAACACCCGCGAGGACTTCGATCGCTGCCTGCGCGAGATCCTCACCCGCACGCCGGACCTCGGCACGCTCGAATCCTCCCAGCGCATCATCCTTTTCGACATGTGGGGCCGTCTTGGCGACCAGGATGCCCTCATGGCCGCCATCGAGTCGAACAAAACGTGGGAACGTGACGGCGGATGGAAGCTCCTCGCCGCGCATTACGCGAAGAAATCGGACTTCAAGCGTGCCTGCGAGCTCGCCTCCATTTACCTGCCCTCCCTGCTCCGCACCGCCCCCGGCACCAGCACGGATGTGCAGGCACTTGAGCGAGCCTTCCTCTTCAATCCGCTCGATGCACGACTCGGCATCGACCTCTTCCAGGCCTACAAAAACCGCAACGAGCTCGACATGGCCATTCGCACCCTCGAAAAGGTGCGCAGCACCACCAATCCACCCGCCTACCTCCATCAGGAACTGGCTGCCATCTACATGGCCAAAGAAGACTTCCGCCGGGCGTGGGAATCCTTCAGCCAGGCAATGAACCAGCCGGGCAACAATCGCTAAGGCAGCCTGCTTACTCGAAGTTCTTCGTGCCGATGTCCGAGCGGCGTTGCAGGCCGTCAAAGATCACCTTGCGGCTCTCCGCGTAGGCCTTGTCACGCGCCTCGTGACGCGTGCCGCCCTGCGCCACGATGGCCAGCACGCGGCCGCCATTCGTCTCAAACTGGCCCGCGGCATTCCGTTTCGTGCCGCAGTGATACACGCGGGCACCGCTGACGGCTTCGAGACCGCTGATGACATCGCCGTTGCGTGACGACGCCGGATAACCGGCGCTCGCCGAGATCAGGCAGATGCTCCAGCCGGGAGCAAACTGGATCAAATCAGGCTTCAGCGTGCCTTTCGCGGCCTCGAAGGCATAGTTCGCGAAATCACCGCGCACCATCGGCAGCACCGCCTCGGCCTCGGGATCACCGAATCGGCAGTTGTATTCGATCACCTGCGGTCCGGTGGGCGTCAGCATGAGGCCGAAGTAGAGGAAGCCGCGGTAGGTCAGCCCATCTTTGCGGATGCCCTGAACGGTTGGCTGCACGATCTCGCGTTCGATGCGCTGCATCAGAGCGGGATCGGCGAGTTCGAGCGAAGCCACGGCGCCCATGCCGCCGGTGTTGGGACCTTCGTCGTTGTCGCGGATGCGTTTGTAGTCACGCGCCGGCATGAGGATCTGGTAGGCATCATCGCACACGGAGGCGAAAACGGAGATCTCAGGGCCGGTGAGGCATTTCTCGACCAGGAGGTCGCCCGCGCCAAAGCAGCGCTTTTCCATCACGTCGTCGATGAATTGCTCCGCCTCTTCCTTCGTCGTGCAAACCGCCACGCCCTTGCCAGCGGCCAGACCGTCGAATTTCAGCACGATGGGCACTTCGGTGAGCGCGGCCTTCGCCTCCGCAGCATTCGTGCAGATGGTGAAATCGGCCGTCGGGATGCCGTGACGTTTGAGAAACTTCTTCGCAAAGCCCTTCGAGGCTTCCAACTGCGCGATTTCCTTCCGCGGGCCCCAGCACGGGATGCCCGCCTCGGCGCAAAGGTTCGACAGACCGGCATCCTTCACCAGCAGCGCTTCTTCGCCCGCCATGCAGAGGTCGATGGCGTTCGCCTTCATCCAGGTGATCAGCTCCGCCAGGCCGGCCACGTCCACCCGCGTCGCCAGCGTGGCGATGGCATCGCTGCCGGGATACGCGAAGAGTTCATGCTTCTGCGGCGATTCGCTGAGAGCCGTGAGGAGCGCGTGCTCGCGCCCGCCTTTGCCTGTGACGAGGATTTTCATGGGGCGCGTTCCTTAGCGTGCCCTCCGGCAGGCGCAAATCAGGTTTTGGTCCGCTAGACAGCATGGCGGCCTCGCGTTAAAAACGCCCCCTCACCATGCTCAAGCAACTCACCCTCGCCGCGTTCGCGGCCCTCACCCTCGTCTCCTCCGCCGCTGACAACGACGGCTGGACCTCCATGTTCAACGGCAAGGACCTCACCGGCTGGAAGTCGAATGAGGAAACCCCCGGCAGCTTTTCGGTCGAAGACGGTGCCATCAAGGTCAGCAACGGCCGTGCGCATCTCTTTTACACCGGCCCAAATGGCGACGCGAAGTTCACCAGCTTCGAGTTCAAGGCCAAGGTGAAGCACATGGAAGGCAGCAACTCCGGCCTCTACATCCACACCGCCTACCAGGACAAGGGCTGGCCTGACAAAGGTTACGAGTGCCAGGTGAACAGCACCGCGCACAAGGACCCGAAGAAGACCGGCGGCCTCTACGCGGTCAAAGACGTGCTCAACACCGCCCCTGTGGGTGACGGTGAGTGGTTCGACTACAGCATCAAGGTCGAGGGCAAGCACATCACCATCTCCATCAATGGCAAAGTCACCACCGACTGGACCGAGCCGGAAGGCTGGGACCCCGCCACGGCGCTGAAGAACATGCCCGGCCGCAAGCTTAGCGAAGGCACCATGGCCATCCAGGCCCACGACCCGAAGAGCGTCGTCTATTACAAGGACCTCTTCATCAAGCCGATCAACTGATCCACTGGCCCGGGTGTGTCGCCGGAATGATGCGGCGTACGTTGTTCACGCTTTAGCGTGTTCCCTGCGCCCAGACACGCTAAAGCGTGAACAACGTACCTTCTTCAGTCCGCTTGGCTGGCCACATCATTCCGGCGACACACCCACCGGCCCCGCCAGCCTGTTTTCATCGACGGACGCCCCTCACCGGGCGTCCGTCTTGTCTTTCCGCCATCGCTCGTTACATCCCACCCTCTCCATGCGCCTCAACCACGACATCCACCTCGGCTACTGCACCAACATTCATCGCGGCGAATCGTGGGAGGAGACATGGCGTGGCCTCAAGGAGCACACGCTGAGGGTCAAAGACCGCGTGAACGGCGGCAAGCCCTACGGCATCGGCCTCCGTCTCAGCGCCCAGGCTGCGAACGAGCTCAACCAGCCCGGCAAGCTCGATGAATTCCGCCGCTGGCTCGATCAAAACGGCTGCTACGTCTTCACGATCAATGGCTTCCCCTACGGCTCCTTTCACGGCACGCGGGTGAAGGAGCAGGTCTTCAAGCCGGACTGGTCCACGAAGGAGCGACTCGACTACACGAACCTGCTCTTCGACCTCCTGGCGAAGCTGCTGCCCGAAGGCGTGAGCGGCAGCGTGAGCACCCTGCCAGGCTCGCACAAGACCTTCAACGTCGGTTCCGACGAGCTCGCGGCCATTTTTACGAACCTGCGCCTCTGCCGCCAGCACATCGAAAAAGTCGCCGAAGCCAGCGGTCACGATCTGCACCTGGGCCTGGAGCCTGAGCCGCTCGGTTTGTTTGAGACGAGCGGCGAGACGCTGAAGTTCTTCGGCCTGTATTTCGATCAAAACCCGCAGGATCGCGATTTCTTCAAGTTCATCGGCCTCAACTACGACACCTGCCATCTCGCCATTGAGTTCGAAGAGGCCGCGGAGGCTCTCAATCGCATCACCGGGGCCGGCATCCGTCTCAGCAAGCTGCACTTCAGCTCCGCCCTGAAGCTCCAGCCCACGCCGGAAAACATCGCCCGCCTCCGCGGCTACGATGAGCCGGTCTATTTCCATCAGGTCATCGCCAGCTACGGCCCGGACGAGCCTCTCCGCCGCTTCAAGGATCTGCCGGATGCGCTCGCCTTTGCGGGCACCAATCCGAGTGACCTCGGCCGCGAATGGCGTGTCCATTTCCACATCCCCATCCACGCCCAGCCCGCCGATGGCTTTGACAGCACCCGCGACCACCTGGACGGCGCGATGCAGTGGCTGGCCAAAAATCCGTCGAAGTGCCAGCACATCGAGATGGAGACCTACACCTGGGAAGTGCTGCCGCAGGACATGCGCAGCGGTGATGTCGTCGATCAGCTCGTCAAAGAATACGACTGGACCCTCGCGGCGATGCGGAATTGCGGCCTCGCGTGAGCAAGACGATGCCCCCGGCGTCGTTTTCACCTCACCATGAGTTCCTCACGCACGTCACGCCGTCAGTTTCTCGCCAGCGGAGCCGCCGCCGCGGTCAGCCTCGGCTTTCCGGCCATCACACGCTCCCGCTCGCCGAATGCGAAGCTCAATCTCGTCTTCATCGGCGTGGGCGGTCGCGGCGGTGGCAATCTCTCCAGCATCAGCGGCATTCCCATGGCATTGCCAAAGAAGGGCGATGGCAAGGACGGCGCGAAGTCTCCCCCTGCCCCATCCGCCTCGGACGCTGCGGAGAACATCGTCGCGCTGTGCGATGTGAATGCGCAGAACCTCGACTTTGCCGCGAAATTCCATCCCGGCGCCCAAACCTTCCGCGACTTCCGCAAGCTCTACGACACGCTGAAGGCCAGCGAGATCGACGGCGTGGTCGTGAGCACCACCGAGCACACGCACGCCTATGCCACGCTGCCCGCGTTGCTGATGAAGAAGCCGGTTTACTGCGAAAAGCCGCTCACGCACAACGTCGCCGAGGCACGCCTCATCACGAAGGCTGCCGCGGAAGCCGGCGTGGCCACGCAGATGGGCACGCAGATTCATTCAAGCGCCAACTACCGTCGCGTCGTCGAGCTCATTCAAACCGGAGCGATCGGCAAGGTCACCGAGGCTCATGTCTGTGTCTCGCGTGCCTGGGGCCTGCAAACGAAGGAGGAGGCGGAGAAGAACAAGGACATCATCTTCGTCGATGAACGCCCGAAGGAGGCCCAGCAGCCGCCGCCCTACCTCGACTGGGACCTGTGGATCGGCCCTGCGCCGATGCGGCCTTACAACGAGGTCTATTTCCCCGGCCCCAAATGGTATCGCTGGTGGGATTTCGGCAATGGAACGATGAGCGACCTCGGCAGCCACTGGAACGATCTGCCCTTCTGGGCGCTGAAACTCGACGCGCCGCTCAGCATCGAGGCCTTTGGCCCCAAAGCACATCCCGAGATCGCCCCTGCGAACATGCATGCCGTGTATGAGTACGGCCCGCGTGGTGACATGCCCGCCTGCAAGGTCCACTGGCACCAAGGCTCCAGCAAACCGGAGGCCTGGACAAACGATCCCGTCATCAGCAAATGGAGCAGCGGCGTCCTCTTCATCGGCGATAAAGGCATGCTCCTCTCCGACTACGGCAAGCACCTCCTGCTGCCGGAGAACCAGTTCAAAGACTTCGTCCGTCCCGCGCCCTTCATCCCCGATTCACCCGGCCATCACGTCGAGTGGCTCAACGCCATCAAGAACGGCACGCCCACCGGCAGCCCCTTCAGCTACGCCGGCCCGCTTACCGAGGCCAACCACCTCGGCAACGTCGCCCACCGTGCCGGAGGCAAAATCCTCTGGGACGCCAAGGCCATGCGCATCACGAACATGGAAACAGCGAACCAGTTCCTCTCTCGGGAACCGCGAGCGGGCTGGAAGCTTTGAGATGATCCAAGCGGCCTTGTTTCATGAGCCAAGTTGACGGGCGTGGATTTGAAATCAGGTCCGATCAGCCAAGCATTTGTTTCCTGCGTGCCCCATCATTGAGTGTCATTTTTTGCCAGCCTCGTTTCCCTATGTTTGAATTCCTTGATAAAGCGGTGAGTGAATGCGCAGAGCGCATTTTGAAGATCGGTGGTGAAATTGTGCGCTATGAGAAAGGACCACCGGCTACAGCCGATCAAATCGATCAGGTGACCCGCAGATTTGGAGGCAACTTGCCTCCTGAGTTACTGCAACTTGGACAGTATTCAGATGAGTTCGAGTTCGTTTGGTGCCTAGAGCCCCCCGATAAGCACCCGGTGGCGGGAATATATCTTCCGAGTGGTCGTCTTTCTTGGCGCATCAGCACGATGCAACCACTCAACCCAGACGATTACGGATGGGTGGAAGAAGTGATTGCGGAGGGGGGCGAGGGCGTCTGGCACGATAAGACCATTATTGATTGCGAGTGCAATGGAGACTTCTTGGCCTACACCACAGATGCAAACCTGCTCCACCGTCCAGTTTATTGCGCAAAGGACGGCGCTGAGCCGTGTGAGCTTGTGCTTGGCGAAACCCTCGAGGATTTCTATAGGGCCTGGGCGAAGATCGGATTCTTATCCATCAACAGGTTTTACGAGTGGCCTCGCCGCACTGGATTGGATAAGTTTGACGTTGGCTATTTCCGCGAATTTGAAATGTTGCTAAGGGGTGACGCAAGCCTTGGTTAAGCGGGGCCTGACTTTGCGAAACCCTGGCCTTCTGTGAATTTGCGGCTAATTCTGATGATATGTTTAACTTCCTTGATGATGTTGTGAGGGATTGCTCCGACCGTATTCAGTCGATTGGGGGATCGATTGTTCGTTATGACAAAGGCCCCCCGGTTGATACAGATGAACTTGACCGAGTGTCTCGGAAGCTTGGAGGGCGCATGCCTCCCGAACTGGTGGAACTCGGCCGGTTTGCCAAACACTTTGAATTTCGTTGGCGAATGAGTGGCGAAGAGGACCAGCCCCTACCAGGGGTCAACTATCCACATGGACGTCTCTATTGGGCCTTCAGCGGCTTCGAACCGTTAGATCCAAGAGACTACTGGTGGGCCGAAGAGATCATCGACGGTCAGCGTGAGGGTATTTGGCATGAAAAGATTGTCATGGATTGCGCCTCTGATGGAGACTTTTTGGCTTACACAATAAGTCCCACTGCAACCCATGTTCCAGTGTATTGCTCAAAGGACGGCACTGAGCCGACTGAGCTTGTGCTTGGCGAAACCCTTGCAGATTTCTATCGAGCCTGGGCGAGGATCGGATTCTTATCCATCAACGAGTTTCACGCGTGGCCTCGCCGGACTGGATTGGACAAATTTGACGTTAGCTATTTCCGTGAGTTTGAAATGTTGCTAAGCGGTCACGCCGGCCATCGTGTGCTTCCCTAGCCGATTCGCCAGCAGCACCTTTCGTGGAGTGGAGCCGAACACCTTGGAGAAACGGCCCGGATTCAGGACTCCGGCTTTCCAGGCACTAAATGCCTGGCACCTTTTTTGGCATCTTTTTTCTTTTTTAAGACCCCAGCAAACCAGAGGCCTGTACAAACGATCCCGTCATCAGCAAGTGGAGCAGTGGCGTCCTCTTCATCGGCGACAAAGGCATGCTCCTCTCCGATTACGGCAAGCACCTCCTGCTGCCGGAAAACCAGTTCAAGGACTTCGTCCGCCCTGCGCCCTTCATTCCCGATTCACCCGGCCATCACGCCGAGTGGCTCAATGCCATCAAGAACGGCACGCCCACCGGCAGCCCCTTCAGCTATGCCGGACCGCTCACCGAGGCCAATCACCTCGGCAATGTGGCCCACCGTGCCGGTGGCAAAATCCTCTGGGACGCCAAGGAGATGCGCATCACCAACATGGAGACCGCCAACCAGTTCCTCTCCCGCGAACCTCGCGCAGGCTGGAAGCTCGGCTGATGCCTTGTAACCGGGGCATTCCTGCCCCGCCCCAAGCTCATCACCCCAACAACCGCGTGAAGGGATGCCCTTCATTCTGGTCGATGCGTTCGGGCAGGCCTTTGTGATTGTAGGTGAGCTTGGTGTGATCAATGCCCATCAAATAGAGGATCGTGGCGTGGATCGAATGGACGTGGAGACGGTCTTCGACGGCGTAGAGACCGAGGTCGTCGGTGGCACCGTAGGTTTGGCCGCCTTTGACGCCGCCGCCGGCCATCCACATGGTGAAGCCGGTGGGGTTGTGGTCGCGGCCATCGCCTTGCTCGGACATCGGCGTGCGGCCGAATTCGCCGCCCCAGATGACGAGGGTCTCATCGAGCAGGCCGCGGGCCTTCAAGTCGGTGAGCAGACCGGCGATGGGTTTATCGACGGAGTTGCAGTATTTGCCGTGATTCACCTCAATGCCCTTGTGAGCATCCCACTTGCTTCCCGCGCCGCTGTAGAGTTGCACAAAGCGCACGCCGTTTTCGACGAGGCGACGCGCCAGGAGGCAGTTGCGGCCAAAAACCGCCGTCGCTTCGTTGTCCATGCCGTAGAGCTTCTTGGTCGTTTCGCTCTCCTTGCTGAGATCGACAGCATCCGGTGCCTCGGCCTGCATCTGGAAGGCGAGTTCGTAACCTTTGATGCGGGCGTCGAGCTCGGTGTTGCTCATGCGCGTGGCGTTGTAGTCGCGGTTTAAAGCACCGAGCAGGTCCAGCTTGTCGCGTTGACGCACTCGATCGACGCCTTTGGGGTTGTCGAGGAACTTGATCGGCGTGCCTTCGGAGCTGAATTCGACGCCTTGATACACGGCGGGCATGAAGCCATTGCCCCAGTTGCGTGCGCCGTTCACCACGGTGGCCTCGCTGTCCTTGATGACGACAAAGCCGGGCAGGTTTTGATTCGATGTGCCGAGTCCATACTGCGCCCACGCTCCGAGCGAGGGACGACCGCCGAAGACGGAGCCGGTGTTCATCGAACACACGCCACCGGCATGATTGATGCCGCTGGAGGCGCAGGAATGAATCACCGCAAGGTCATCGGCATGCTGCGCCACATGCGTGAACCAATCCGAGATCCACAGACCACCCTGGCCATGCTGCTTCCAGGTGCGTTTGCACTCCAGCAACGGCGATTTCGTCTCGCCCATCGCCGTGATCGGTGCCTTGAAGCTCGCGGGCAAAGACTGGCCGGCGAGCTTGTTGAGCAGTGGCTTGTAATCAAAGGTGTCGAGATGGCTCGGGCCGCCTTCCATGAAGAGGAAGATGACGCTCTTCGCCTTCGCCGGGCGATGCGCAACACGCAGCGGTGCCGCGCTGGCCTGCTCCTGGCCCATCAGCGCGGCCAAAGCGACCGAGCCAAAGCCGCAGCCGGCCGTTTGCAGGAAGTCGCGACGCGACGTGGGATGGTCGTAACGATTGCAGCGCATGGTCTTAGTGGAGGTAAAAGAATTCGTTCGTGTTCAGCAGCACCTGGCAGAGGTCGTTCATGGCCTGGCGGAAGGGATCGGCTTCTTCGACGCTCTTCACGTCGCTGCCGTTCCAGGCGAATTGGGAGTTCAGCGGATCAGCGGCACGCCAGACGACGAAGCCGGCGCTCCATTTTTCCGGATCGGCGCTCAAAGCTTTGTCAGCCACGTAGCCGGTCACGATGCGCACGGCTTCAATGCGGCCATCCCATTGATGCGAGGGCGCACGCTTGTTCAGGCCGCCGATGACGAGCTGTGAGGAGCCGAGGCTGAGCTTCGAGCGGATGTCCATCGGCACCACGGCGGATTGCACGGCGGCACCCGGCGTGTCGAGATCGCGCACGGTGAAGGTCACGTTCTTGGCGGGGCAGGAAACGCGCGCGGCGATGTGATAACGGCGGCCCAGCTCGATGTGGATGTTCGAAGGCACGACTTGGTAGCCGATGTTCGAGTTCTCATCCTCGCCGACGACTTGCACGATCACGTTGCGCGGCTTGTAACGCGATTTTTCGCCAGTGACGCCGAGACTCCAGCCAAAGGCCTCCAGGCTGTCCTTTCCGCCATTCCACCGCGAGGCCAGCGTGCGCACCGAGGCATTCACATCGATGCTGTTGAGGCTGGCGACGGCTTCGACGGTGAACTCATCGCCCTCTTTTTCGTTCGTGTTGATCAGCAGACGCTCGTGGGCGCTGTTCTCCTTGAAGGTCTCCGAGCCGTCACCTGACTCCGCGACCTCGGAAGCCTTCGCTTTCGTCGTTCCGGCCCGTTTCTTCAAAAAGCCCTCCGCCGTGGCTTTTTCCTTCGGCGTCGGCGGACGGCCCAAAACGGCCATCCAGGCATCGTCGATGCCTTCCACGCGTGAGGCGAGCTTGCGGGCACGGGCGAGCAACCAGTCGCCATTGAGCAATTGCAGCGCCTGCGTCGGCGTGGTGGTGCTCTGACGCTCGGCGGTGCTCGCAAAGCCCGCCGGCATGTCGAGCGCGCGAAGAAGCTCGTTCGGGTTGTTGCGCTTCTTCATCGTGTAAACCGAGCGGCGTGTGCTGTTGCCATCGCCCGCAGGCCCACCGGGCGCGGCATCGAGCTCGCCGCTGACCGCGAGCAGCGCATCACGCACCTGCTCGGCATCGAGACGACGCGGATTGAAGCGCCACAGGTAGCGATTCGACGGATCGACCTTCGACGCGACCTCGTCCGGCTCCTGGCGGGCCGTTTGACGATAAGCGGCGGAGAGCATGATCTCGCGATGCAGCGGCTTCAGATGCCAGCCGCCCTTCACAAACTTCGTCGTGAGGTAATCGAGCAACTCAGGATGCGTCGGCGGCTCGCCCAGCTTTCCGAAATCGCTCGCGGTGGCCACAATGCCGCGACCGAAGTGATACTGCCACACGCGATTCACGATCACGCGGGTCGAGAGCTGGTTGTCCGGGCGTGTGATCCACTCCGCCAGCGCCGTGCGGCGACCGGTGGAGGTCTTCGTGGCTTTGATCTTCGGCAGGCTGGTGTCGATGATCGAAAGGAAGCCCGGCTCGATCTGCTGCTCGCCTTTGCGTGTCTTGATCGCCACCGCCGGTGCCACCGGGCTCGCATCCGTCGCCACAAAGGCCTCCATCAGCGGCTTCGGCTTCAGGTGATCGAACTTTTTCAGCTCTTCCTCCAACGCCTTGTATTCCGCCTTCTGCTCGTCGGTCTTGAGACTCTTCATCGGGTCAAAGCGCTTCCGCTCCACCGTCATCTGCCGCTCGACGAGACCCGCGAGCTGCCTTTCCAGCGCATCACGCTTCTCCGCCGGCTTCCGCGTCATCACCTGCAAATCATCCGTGAAGCGAGTGAGCGCCCGCTCGACCTTCGGTTCGAGCAACGGCTTCGTCAGTGCCTCCATTTTTGTGCGGATCTCCGCCGTCGCGGCCTCCCACTTCGCCTGCTGCTCGTTGAAGGCCTTCTTTTCCGCCGTCGTCGCCAGCGTCATGTCATCACGCCATTGCACCGGCGCCAGGAAGGCCCGCAGGCGGTAGTAGTCCTTTTGCAGGATGGGATCGAACTTGTGATTGTGGCAGTGCGCACAGCCCATGCTCAGGCCGAGGAAAAGCTCGCCCGTGGTGTCCGTCATGTCGGTGAGGATGATGTCCCACTGGCCGCGGGCATCGCGCTGGTTCCATTCATACACCGGATGGCGAAGGAAAGCCGTGGCGATGAGCACGTTCGGATCATCCGGCGCGATCTCATCGCCCGCGAGCTGCTCTTTGACGAACTGGTTGTAAGGCTTGTCGTCGTTGAGCGACTTGATCACATAGTCGCGATACGGCCACACGCTCGGGCGATACTCGTCCGCATTGTAACCATCGCTCTCCGCATAGCGCACGAGGTCCAGCCAGTGCTGCGCCCAGCGCTCGCCATAGCGTGGCGAGGCCAGCAGCTCATCCACGAGCTTCTCATAGGCCTTCGGGTCTTTGTCGTTCACAAAGGCATCGATCTGCTCCTTCGTCGGCGGCAGGCCGTGAAGGTCAAAATACACGCGACGCGCCAGCTCATGCCGATCCGCCTCCGGCGCAGGCTTCAACTTCATCTCCGTCTGCTTCGCCGCGATGAAGCGGTCGATGTCATTGCGCACCCATTTGCCTCCCGCATCCGGCGGCGACACCTTTTTCACCGGCTGGAAGAACCAATAGTTTCGCTGCTCCTCCGTGAAGCCGCCCTCCGTCACCACCACCTTCTTCGAGCCATCCTCCGGCCACGGCGCACCGATTTGAATCCACTTTTTGAGGATCGCGATCTCCGCGTCCGGCATCTTCCCACCGTTGTTCTTCGGCGGCATTTGGAAGTCCTCATTTGTCCAGCGAATCGCCTCCATCAGCGGCGACTTCGATGGCTGCCCAGGCACCACCGCCGGGCCCGTGTCACCGCCCGTCTTGAGGTAGCCGATGTGGTCCACGCGCAACCCGCCCTTCTGCTTCGTGTTGCTGTGGCACTCGTAGCAGCGGTTCACCAAGATCGGCCGCACATCCTTCTCAAAAAACGTCATCGCCGCCCGCTGCGCCTCGTCGTCCGCCGCGATGGCGCAACGACCGGCGGCAAGGCTGGAGAGCAGGAAAAGGGTGCGAAAGAGGCTGGAGCGGTTCATCTGGCTTAATAAGGCCGGAGAACTACGTGTTTGGACGCCAAAATTGGCGAAAACGCCGCGGTTCTCGCCCCCCACTTTAGTGAGGTAGCTCCTTCATCAGCGCCGCTGCAATGGCCGCCATGCCTTTGTCGCCGGGATGATTGGCGACGCCCGCATGCTTGAACTCACGTTCGGCCTTGCCGTAGAGACTCTTGTCGGTGCTCAGGGCGCTGAGGTCCACGTAGATGCCTTTCACCGCGTCGCAGGCACCACGCAGCGCCTCGTCTTTGGCCGCATTGGCCCAGAAACAACTGCGCACGAGGATCACCGGCTTGCGGCTGCCTTGCAGCGACTTCAGCAGCGCCGTCACATCTGCCAGGAGCTGTGCTTTTTCCTCCGCCGTCTTCAAGGCGGGCACGTTTTCACCGATGGCGAGCACGATGAGGTCCGCCTTGAAGTCGATGGCCTCTTTGAGCTTTGCCGCGATTTCATAGCCCTGATGCGCTCGCTCGAAGTCGGCAATGTTTTTGACCAGAATCTCCGGCGCGGAGCCCTGCTTCTCGCTGAGAGCCTTCGTGAAGACATGCACGTAGTCCTTCGCCTCCGAGCTCGCTGCCATGCCCCAGTTGCCCGACCAGTCGATATCGGCCTTCGGGCCGTGTTTGGTGATGCTGTTACCGAGGAAGAGGACTTTTTGGAAGCGGGTCTGGGCCTGAACAGTCAGGCTCAGAGTCATGGCAAAAATCAAAAGCAGCGTTTTCATGATCACACCTCCTCCAGCATGAGTTTGGCATCGCCGAAGGTTTTTGGGTGCACATCCATCTTGTCCATCATCGACATGAAAAGGCGGCAGAGCTGGCGCTCGGGCTTGTCTTTGTAGTCGAGCACACGACCGCTCTTCAAACGTCCGCCCGCGCCACCGAGCACGATGACGGGCAGTTCGTCGTTGTTGTGCTTCGCGCCGACCATCATGCTGGAGCAGTGCATAAGCATGGTGTTGTCGAGCAGCGTGCGCTCGCCCTCGCGGATGCTGTCCATCTTTCGCGCGAGATAGGCGAGTTGCTCCATGAAGAGCTGGTTCACCTTGAGATAATCCTCGCCGTCGCTGTGGCTGAGTAGGTGATGGATCATGTAGTCGATCCCG
>JAEUHK010000047.1 GCA_016795465.1 Verrucomicrobiaceae bacterium
TTCTTTGCCACTTCAGCGGCGCTTTCCATGCCATCAATGCTGCCGAGCAGCCGCAGCGCCATCGTGGCCACCCACATCAGAAAGCTGGAGGGCAGGGCGCTCAGCAGCACGCCCTTCCAGCCGTTCAGGCCGCCGAGCAGGTTCAGGAAGCCGAAGGCGGTGAGCAGGTACACACCGGCCTTGCAGAGAAAATAGGTCAAAAGGCCCGCCGAGGCGGAGAGGAACAGCAAACGGTCCGTGCTCATGCTGGAGGCTGCTGAGCCAAAAATCTCCATCCGGTGCCGGAACACATACCAGCCCACCCCCACGGAGACGGCCAGTGAGCACATGCCCACGAGCTGTCGCACAACGCCTCGTGAAAAGGCCAGCCCTGCCGCGAAGGCGATGAAACCCACCCCGCCCGCGGTGACCCACAGGCTCGAGGGCACCTTTTGCACGGTTTCTAGAACTTCATTGGGATTTGGGAGAGGCACAGCGGGTGGAGATTAACACCTGTTAATCATTTTTGCAAAGCTGGAGCTTCCAGGCAGAGCAAAGCCCCGCGCCGCACGGAGCGGTCACGGGGCTTCGAACGTGCCTGGCGGGGCAGGGGCTTACGCCACCTTCTTGTGATACTGCTGCTGGTAGATGCTGTCGTTGAGCTTCAGCTTCGCACGGGCGGCGTCCACGGCGGCGGGAGCGCCTTCGCAATGGAAGTTGATGAACGTGCCGGCCTCCACATGGCGCGGGTTGAAGGGGAACTTGCGCTTACCGAGGTTGTCGATCTGCGTGATCTTCAGGCCGGCGGCTTCGAGATCCTTGCTGACGGTGCTGACGAGCTGCTCGACAGACTCTTCTTTGCCTTTCGTATCGAGGACGATGAGGGCTTCGTATTGGCGTTTCATGTTCGTGGTGTGGTTTGGGGTTAAACGGCGGGTTGTTGCTGGTTGAAAACGTTCATGGCCTGCTCGAGGCCGCGTTGCAGGGACATCAGCACCGCATCGGCGGCACGCTGGATGATGCTTTGAAGGGCCGGCTGCTCGTCAGGACGGAATTTGCCGAGGACATGGCCCACCATGCGTTCGCCGGTGGGGCGGCCGTCTTGCGGCGCGATGCCCACTTTGAGGCGGGGAAAGTCCTGCGTGCCCAGATGGCTGATCAAAGAGCGGATGCCATTGTGGCCCGCAGCGCTGCCATTCCCGCGAAAACGCAGGCGGCCCAGCGGCAGATCGACATCGTCATACACGACGAGCGTGCGGGCGGCCGGAGCCTTGAAAAAGTGACTCACGGCCTGCACGGAGCGGCCGCTGTCGTTCATGAAGGTCTGCGGCTTGAGCAGGTGACCTCCATCGAACTTCGCCAGCAAACCGCTCCAGCGCTTTTCCTCGCGGAAAGTGGCTCGTAAGCGGTTGGCGAGTTCGTCCAGCACCATAAATCCGACGTTGTGACGTGTGTCGCGGTAGGTTTCTCCGGGATTGCCGAGGCCGACGATGAGCAGGGGTGGCAAATTCAGGCCACGGCCCGTGCTGTCGATGGTCTCGGCCACATCGCGGGGAGGGTGCGGGGTTTACTTCTTGGCCGGAGCGGCCTTGGCGGCGGCAGCAGGAGCGGCGGCAGCACCAGCGGCGGGTTTCGCAGCGCCAGCAGCAGGAGCGGCGGCAGCAGCGGGTTCGGGCTCGGCATCAACCTTCGGTTCGCTGCAATGCACGACGACAACGTCAGCCGCGAGACGGGTGCGGACACCTTCCGGCAGCTTGATCTCACCGACATGGATCGAGCCGTTGAGCTCGAGGGCGGAAACGTCGATCGCGATGGCTTCCGGGAGGTCCTTCGGCAGGCAGCGAACTTCGAGGTCGTGGTGGATAACTTCGACGAGACCACCAAACTTCATCCCTGGAGCCTCACCCGTGATGGTGACCGGCACGTGAGCGTGAATTTCTTCATCGTGAGCCACGGCGTGGAAGTCGATGTGAAGAATGCCACCCTTGAGGTAATCATGCTGCACTTCCTGCACGAGGGCGAGCTGGTCCGCGGAGGAACCGGCGATCTTCAGCGAGACGAGGATGTTGTCGGAGGCGGAGCTTTCGAGGAGCTTCGAGAAGGTCTTGCCATGCACCTGAAGCTGCGCCGGAGCGGTCTTGCGGCCGTAAAGAGCAGCGGGGACGTTGCCAGCCTTGCGCAGGCGGTTGACGGCACGGAAACCGGCGGCGGTGCGAGGTTCGGCGTTGAGATCGAGGATTTTGGCCATGACAGGTGTCTCCGGGTAGGGTGGTTCTGGAAAAAGGGCGCGGAGACTACCCGCCTATCCCCGGATGTCAAACAGCGATGTCACGGACTCATTCCCGTGGATGCGCCGGATAGCGTCCGCCAGCAGCGGAGCGATGTCCAAAGCGGTCACCTTTTCCCCGGTGGCTTGGGGGGTGGAATTCGTCGCCAGCAACTCTTCAATCGGCGATGCGGCGATGCGGGCGCGACCCTTATCCCCCAGCACGCCATGGGTCACCCCGGCGTAGATTCTCTTCGCGCCGTGCTCCAAAAGCAACTTCGCCGCAGCGGTGAGAGTGCCGGCGGTCTCGGTCAAATCGTCCACGAGGAGCACATTTTTGCCCTTCACATCGCCGATCACGCTGTGAGCCTCCACTTCCTCGGCGCTGACACGGTTTTTCGCCACGATGGCCATCGGAGCCTTCAGCGCCTTCGCAAAGGCATGCGTCATCTTGATGCCGCCCACGTCGGGGGAGACCACCACGAGGTCCTGGTCGATCCCACGCTCGCGGATCGCCTTCATCAACACCGGTGCGGCGTAGAGATGGTCTACCGGGATGTCAAAGAAGCCCTGAATTTGACCCGCATGCAGATCGACGGTGAGCACGCGGTTCACGCCGGCGGCCACGAGGAGGTTGGCGACCAGTTTCGCCGTGATCGGCACCCGCGGACGGTCTTTGCGGTCCTGACGAGCATAGCCGAAAAACGGCAAAACAGCCGTGATGCGGGCCGCGCTGGCACGACGCACGGCATCCACCATGATGAGCAGCTCCATCAAATTTTGATTCGTCGGCGGGCAGGTCGGCTGAACGATGAAAATATCGCTGCCGCGGATGTTCTCGTGGATTTGAACAAAAGTCTCGCCGTCCGGAAAGGTCGTCAGTTCAGCAGCGCAGAGCTCGGTGCCGAGGTTTTGGGCGATCAGGCGTGCCAGCGTGGGGTGCGCGGAGCCACTGAGGATCTTCAGGCTTTCAATCATGGGGCGGCGAGTTAGACGAGTCCGTCACATAAATCAACCCGCCCGGCTTTTTGGCTGCCTTTTTGCCAATTCGGGCCTCAATCCAGCCACTCCATCTCATTCGAGAGCATCGTGTCGTCATCAAAGGTGAACCTCCCGATGAAGCGACGCCGACCCACGAGCATGTCCTCCAGCCAGAATCGGTCATCTGCCCACATTTCGTCCAGCGGCAGCGCCGTCAGCGGGGTCCAAAGCGGAATCGCCTCGTCCGTCTCGATCGCCGTGCCCTCATGCGCCGTCGCGATGAACACATCCACATGCAGGCTCAGCCCATCGACGAACTGAAACCACAGCTCGCCATGCTTCACCGGTGAAATCGCCGTCACACCCAGCTCCTCCTGCGTCTCGCGAATCGCACACTGCTCGGAGGTTTCCCCCGGATCGATCTTACCGCCTGGGCCGTTGATCTTGCCCGCCCCCAGCCCGCGCTTTTTGCGGATGAGCAGCACCTCACCACGCGCCTCGTCGATGATAAACATCAGCGTCGCCAGCATCGAGGGCTTCCAGGTTTTCCAATCAACAGTCATGCGAGGCCACGCATGCCGCGGTCAGGCCGGGAAGCAAAGATAAATGCCAATTCATCTTCGGCGCGGCCCTCACGTTAACCCGCTGGGTTTCCATGCGGGTAGCCATGAGCCTCCTCCCTCCTCCCTCGCTTCCGAAATCACGCCACGTCAGTCCGGTCATTCCTGTCACTCCGGTCACAAACGCCGCCTCCTTCACCTTCCGCACCACCACCTGGCAGGCGGATGGTTTCGGCTTCGATGCCACCAGCGGCGAATTCTTCACCGCTAGTCCCACCGCTCTCGTCGTGATGCAGTGCCTCGCAGCCAAGATGAGCACCGCTCAGATCCTCGACCGGCTCACGAGCACCTTCGACGTGCCACGCCGCACCGCCGAGCGCGATCTGGAGTCCTTCCTCGCCGAACTCACCACCCTCGGCCTCCAAGACTGAGCACTTCACCCGCTTCCTCCCATGAACTCCTCCCCCACCATCGCCGTCACCGGTCTTCATCGCGGTGAGAATCCCCAGCCCGGTTCCGCGGTCATCCGCAGCCTGCGCCGCGTGTATCCGGAACTGCGCATCATCGGCCTCTGCTACGACACGCTGGAAAGCGGGCTCTACAGCGAGGAAGACGCGCCGGATGCCGCGTTCACGCTGCCGTATCCTTCGGCGGGCATCGAAGCCTTCTGGGATCGCCTCGATGCCATTCGCGAGGTCGAGCGCTTCGATGTGCTCATTCCCTGCCTCGACGCGGAAATGGCTCCGCTGGTCGAATCGCCCGAAAAACTGCGCGAGCGCGGCATTTCGGCCTGTTTGCCGTCTTGGAAGGCGTTTGAGGCTCGCGACAAATCGAAGCTGCCGGATCTCTGCGAGCGCACGCATTGCCGCACACCGCAAACGGTCGCGGTGAATGACGTGAGCAGCCTGCATCAGGCCGCGGCGGGCTTTGGTGGCAGTGTGTTTGTCAAAGGCCGCTACTACGAGGCGCAGCTCGCCAGCACACCGGCGGCGCGTGAATCGGCCTACTGGCACATGCTGGAGACCTGGGGTGCTCCGGTGCTCGTTCAAGAGCGCATCGAGGGCGAGGAATACAACGTCATCGGCATTGGCGACGGTCGCGGGCACATCCTCGGCTCCTGCGCCATCCGCAAGATGCTGCGCACGTCGAATGGCAAAGGCTTCGGCGGCATGGTCGTGCGTGATCCGCAGCTCGACGCCGTCGCGCAATCGCTCATCGCCGAGCTGCGCTGGAACGGCCCCTTCGAACTCGAGTTCGTCAAACCCGACGGCCCGAAAGCCGAGTACTGCCTCATCGAGATCAATCCACGCTTCCCCGCCTGGTGCGACTTCCCCTCGACGCTGAATTGCAACCTCCCCGCTGCCGCTGTCGAGCTCGCGCTCGGCTGGCAGCCCCGCGAGCCGCTGCGCCACGCCACTCCCGGCAAGTTCTTCATCCGCCACGCCATCGACATGACGGGTGACATCCGTGACCTCGCCGCCCTGACCACCACCGGGCAGCTCATCCGAGCAAGCGAAGAGCCAAGAGCGAAGGGCAGAGAGCCCCAAACCGCCTGCCCTCTGAAATCATAAATCAAAAATCATCAGTCAAAAATCTCACCGCTTCCTCCCATGAGCACCCTTCTCGCCTACACCCCTCCCACCATCACCCGCCACCTCCATGGCGCGAACAGCGCGGTGAACCGCAACCGCAACGCGCACGGCCTCAATCACAACACTTGCGAGCGCATTGATGGCGTCGCCGTCGCGGATCTCGCGGCGCGTTTTGGCTCGCCGCTGTTTGTTTTCTCCGAGCGCACGCTGCGGGAGAAGATCCGCCGTGCTCGCGAGGCCTTCGAGAGCCGCTATCCGAACACGCGCTTCGCGTGGAGCTACAAAACGAACTACCTCAACGCCATCTGCCGCGTGTTTCACAGCGAGGGCAGCATTGCCGAGGTCGTGAGCGAGTTTGAGTATGAAAAGGCACGCCGCAACGGCATCGCCGGACGCGACATCATCTTCAACGGACCGCACAAAAGCCGCGAAGGTCTGGAACTTGCCGTCGCCGAAGGCGCGATGATCCAGGTCGATAACTGGGACGAGCTGCTGCTGCTCGACAGCATCGCGAAGGAGCAAAATCGCAGCATCGACCTCGCCATCCGTTGCTGGCTCGATGCCGGCATCCAGCCGGTGTGGAGCAAGTTTGGCTTCGGTGTCGAAAACGGCGAGGCCTGGCGTGTCATCCGCCGCATAGCCGAAAGCAAGGGCCGCCTCCGTCTGCAAGGCCTGCACACGCACATCGGCACCTACATCCTCGAACCGAACGCCTACAAGGTCGCCGCTGAAAAACTCGTCACCCTCATGGAGCGCTGCCGCGAGACGTATGGCTGTCAGTTACGCTACCTGAACCTCGGCGGCGGCTTCCCCTCGCTCAGCACGCTGCATTACTCGTATCAGAGCGCCGAGCAGTTCGTGCAGCCCATCGAAAAGTATGCCGAGGCCATCACCGGCGTGCTGAACTCGCTCCCACGCGACCGACGTCCGCGTCTTTACCTCGAAAGCGGTCGCGCGCTCGTCGATGAAGCCGGTTATCTCATCACCAGCGTCGTCGCCGTGAAGCAAACCAGCGCCAGCGGACCCATCACGCTCGCCGGCAAGGCCAACAAAGGTCCCACTTATGTCCACGAGACACCCGGCACCGCGTATGTCGTCGATGCCGGCATCAACCTGCTCTACAGCGGCAACTGGTATCGCTTCAACGTAAAGCCCGCCAAAGCCCTCCGCGAGGCCGCCGCGCAGCCGGTGAAGCTCTACGGCTGCCTCTGCATGAACATCGATGTCATCCGCGAGCAGGTCTCCCTGCCCGCCATGACCACCGGCGATCATCTCGTCATGCATCCCGTCGGTGCCTACAACATCACACAGAGCATGCAGTTCATCACCTACCGTCCCGCCGTCGTCATGATCGGCCTCGACGGCCGCGTCGATGTCATCCGCCAGCGCGAGGATCTCGATTATGTGCAGAGGCTGGAACGCATTCCGGATCATCTGCTCGCTCCCACGCGCTGAACCCATTTTCAGTTCTCAGTTTTCAATTCTCAGTTTGCAGTCCCTGCGGCTCCACAAAGGACCAAAGCGACCCAAGTGACCCTCTAAAACACCACCATGAACCCACCATCATCCTCCCTCCCCATGATGGACCTTCTCGAAGCAGCGCCAGAAAGTGGCACAGGCTTCCAACCTGTGCGTCCCAGCGCCTCCGAAGCCTTCACGACGTTCGTGAAAAGACAGGTTCAAAACCTGTCCCACTTTCTTTCGCTACTCCTCGACACCTCCCGCGCCGCCAGTTCCATCTTCCTCTGCGGAAGCTGGAAAACCGGCGCGTTGCTCTGCGCCTCACTGCTGCTCGTGCCGCGCTACTTTCTCTTCGCCATGAGCGCCACGTTGCTCGGCGGCGTCATCGCGAAACTTATGCATCTGCCCACCGCGATGCGCAAAGACGGCACGCTGCTCTATAACGTGCTCTTGAGCGCTCTCGCCGTCGCGTGGATCACACGGAACACGACGCTGCCGCCCGCGGCCATCTACGGCATGCTCGGCGTCGCCACGGTGTATTCGCTGCTGCTCTCCGCCGCGCTGTGGCACTGGTTTCCACTCAAAGCCGGCCTGCCGCCGCTCAGCGTCGCGTTCGTCGTCGTGTTCGGCACGCTGCTGACCTTCTTCCCGCTCGCCGCGGCCGCTTCCGCCGCCTTTCCGTATGCGCTGCCGGCCGATCCCGCGCTGCCCTTCGTCGTGAACGCCTTCCTGCGCAGCCTGGGCACCATCTTGTTCATGCCAAATGTGTGGGCGGGCGTCGCTGTGCTCGTCGCGCTGCTCGTGTGGTCGCGTGTGGCCATCGTGAATGCCATCGCAGGTTACGCGGGTGGCATTCTCGTCGTGAAAATGCTCGAGGCCTGCGGCTTGCAGTGGTTCGGCTGGTTCGCGGGTCATAATTACCTGCTCGCCGGCATGGCGCTCGGTGCGGTGTATTTTGTTCCATCATGGAGCAGCCTCGCGCTCGCCTTTGGCGGCGGTGCGGTGGCCGCGTTGAATGTCGCCGCGGTGCAGCACTTCCTCCGCGGCTCCGGTTGGGAATACCTGCCGCTGCCGTATCTGCTCACCATCTGGAGTTTTCTCTGCGCCATGCGCCTGCGTGAGAAATCCGGCTCGCTGCTGCCCACCGTCGGCACCTTTGAAAATCCCGAGGCCGCCGCGGCCAGCATCGCGCTCGCGAATGCACGCTTCCCGCATCGTCACGAGACGCATGTGCTGCTGCCCACCTCACGCGAGGTCACCGTCACCCAAGGCTTCAACGACAAGCTCTCGCATCGCGGCGATTGGAAGCACGCGCTCGACTTCGAAGTACTCGACGCCGCTGGAAACCCCTGCCCGCCCGGCTGCGACGACGATTTGAGCCGCTACTACACGCAGGGCCTCGAAATCCGCGCCCCCGGCAGCGGTGAAGTCCTCCGCGTCATCGACAACGTGCCCGACAACGCCCCCGGCGGCTGCAACTTCGCGCAGAACTGGGGCAACCACCTCATCCTCCGCCTCGATCACGGCGGCATCGTGAAGCTCGCGCACTTCACCAAGAACGGCATCCATGTGAAACCCGGCCAGCACGTCACCGCCGGCGATCTCCTCGGCTACTGCGGCAACACCGGCCGCTCCCCCGTGCCGCACATCCACCTGCACGCCCAAACCACCACCGACACCGGCGCACCGACGACGCCCTTCTGCCTCACGAACATTTTCACACGCACCGAGAACGGTCTGCGCTGGGAATTCGCTCGTGTGCCTCAGGTCGGAGAGCGCCTCTCAGCCGCCGTGCTCTCTCACACCGTGCTGGGCACACTGGCGCACTTCGCACCAGGTGTGGCCACCTACCGTCAGTCAGGTCAATCCGGTCAGTTACGTCTCACGACCACCCTCGATGAAGCCGGCCGCTACATCCTCTCCTCCGAAAACGGCCGCCTCACCGCCGTGCTCGGCCTTCACGCGCTTCAAATCACGCACAGCCGCCTCGACGGCGCCTCCGAGCTGCTGCGGCTCCTTTCGTTCGCCATGCCCACCGTGCCCTTCGCTTATCAGAGCGGCATGATTTGGGAGGATTGTGTCGCTTCGAGCACGAAGCGGCGCGGTTGGGCATGGGCGGGCGCTTACCTGGGTCAGCGCACGCAGCGTGTCATCACGAGGCATGCGCTGCATCCCACGCATCACCGCCTGCAGCTTCTCACCACGCTCCCCGATGCCCCCGCGCATCTGCCACGCGAGATCGAATTCACCCTCGAACCCATCCGCGGCCTCACGCAGCTCACCGCCCGCTACACCGACCGCGAAGTCACCTTCACGCAGACCTCCTTCACCTCCACTCTTCCATGAAAACAACGCTTCTCCTTCTTCTCTTCGCCACGCTCGGTCACGCGGCCGATCTCCAAAAAGCCGCCGATGCCTGGCAGCAATCAATCACGGCGGAAACAAGCAATGATTTCGCCACCGCCATGCAGCACGTCATCAGCTTCAAAAACGCCGGAGGTGATCCTTACCTCGCCTCCGTGCGTGCGGGATGGCTCTCCTTCCAATCGAAGGACTATGAGAAGGCCGTGCAGTTTTACACCGCCGCCATCAAATACGAGCCACGCGCCATCACACCGCATCTCGGCCTCACTTACACCTACCAGGCCATGCAAAAGGCCAAAGACACGCTCGCCGCCGCGTCGAACGGCCTGAAGGTCGATCAATACAACTTCGCTCTCCTGCTCATCGCCGGCGAACTGCTTTACAACCAACGCGACTACCGCAAAGCCGAGACCTACTTCGACCGGGCCCACCATCAGCGCCCCGAAGACGCCACCGCGCTGAGCTGGCTCGGTTGGGCGCAGATCGCGCAAGGCCAGGTGAAGCTCGCCGCGCCGAACTTTGAGAAGCTCATGCTCCTCAATCCGAACGGTTACATGGTTCAACAAGGCTACAACATCTCCCACGGCATCCCACCGCAGAACCTCCAGGCCTCCAACCGCCGCTGAGATCATGCTCACGCCCGCCCAGATCCGCGAACGCGGTGCCAAACTCCACACTGCACTCGATGCTGTCATCGGGCAGCGCTCGTGGAGCACGCCGAAGCGTCGCGCGCATCAGTGGCGGACGCTCAAAAAGCTCGTGCAGCATGCCTTTGAGCACGTTCCGCTCTACCAGCGCCTTTTCGCCAAAAACGGCTTCAAGCCCGAGATGCTCGAAGATTGGGACGATCTCCAAAAACTGCCTCTTTTGACCAAAAACGATCTTCGCGAAGCAGATGAGCATTCGTTGAACGCGACAGCGTCCTGGAGTGCTCCAGCCCTCTGGAGCTTTTCGCAGGCCGAAGACCTCTCGAAAGCGCCGGAGGGCCGGCGCACTCCAAAACGCTCACGCGACGATTTCCGCTGGCTCGCCTCATCGGGCTCTACCGGTATCCCCGCAAAGATCGCCCGCTCCGAAACCTCGCTCTGGCATTACATGGCTTGGAACACGGCCTTGTTCTTCGATTGGTGCGGTGGTCAGCCGATTTCGAACGGCTTGTATCTCGTCGATTTCGCGCCGGACAGCATCGACTTCGCCGCGGCGGACCTGCTGCGCACCACCGTGCCGGATTCGCGGCTGTTTTCGGTGCATGATCCGGTGTCGAAACTCACGGAAAAGGTGCTCAGCATCGCACCGGAGTTCATTTCATCCTATCCGTCCACACTGCGAGCCATCGCCCTCGAACTCGGAGGCCGTGTAATCGCCAAAACGAAGCTCATCCACCTCACCTCCGAGATGCTCGATGCGCACACAAGGCATCTGCTCGGCAAAGTTTTCCCGAACGCGAAGCTCATCGAGACCTACACGAGCACCGAAGGTGGACTCGTGGCCTTCCAATGCACGCACGATGCCCGCTGGCACATCGCGGAGACGAATGTGATCGCCGAGATTGTCGATGACGAAGGCAAACCGACCGATGGACTCGGCCATCTCGTCATCACCGACCTCACCAACGAAGCCACACCGATCATCCGCTATCGCGGCCTCGGTGATCTTGCCCGTTGGGAGACCTCGCCATGCCCGTGTGGCTCCACCTTGAGAAGCATCCGCCAGCTCGAAGGCCGCAGCGCCGCCATGCTGCGCACGCGCAGCGGCATCTGGCTGTCGCCGTTTGTCATCACCAATGCCATCGAAGAGGTGCCCGGACTGGCGCAGTATCAAGTCGTGCAGACCCAGCCCGGCTGCATTGACGTCAAAATCGTCGCCACCAACACCGCGGATCTTGAGCCGCATCTGCTCCGCGTGCTCGACCATGCCGACATGGACGTTCGCGTCAGCCTCGTGCCCGAAATCAAACCCCAAGGCCGCGGCCACAAGGTGCCGCTGGTCGTCTCCGAACTCTCCCAAGCCGCATGAAGACGCTCCTCGATCATGTTCTCCGCGGCTTCGGCCAGATGTTCGTGTGCAACAATCGCGGCACAGGCCTTTGTGTGCTGATCGGGCTTTTCATCCTCTCGCCGCAATCCGCGCTGCTGGCCTTGCTCGGCGCTTCGGTCATCTCGTGGGCGGCGATGAGGCTGGCGAAGGATGCGGAGATTTTGAAGACGGGGCTGTTCAGCGTGAACGGGGCCTTGCTCGGCGCGGTGTGGATGGCGTTTCCGCAGATGCCGCTGTGGGCGCAGATCACGGCGACGGTTCTCGGCGCGGTGCTGATGGCCAAAGTGTTCGTTTCGATGGCGGAGCGGATGCATCGGAAGCGTTCGCCGTATGTGCTTTTCAGTCTGCCGTATGTCGCCGCGGCCTGGGTGGCGATTTTGACGTTGATGGCGGCCGGTGTGCATGACGCGGAACTCACGCGTGGATGGCGGGCGTTGCTCGCGAATGATCTCGACAAGGCCGAGCAGCACTTTTTGCAGACGGAAGTGCACACCGATGAGGCAGAGGCGTCTCGCTGCGCGGGGCTTGGCTGGAGTCTGTTTCGTCGCGGCGACCAAATCGGGGCCCAGCAGGCTTTCTCACGCGTGCTCACGCTCGAAACCGGCGTGGCCGATGCCTACGACGGACTCGGCTGGAGTCGTTTCCGCGAAAACCGCATCGAGGATGCCGAGATGGCTTTTCGACGTGCAGTGGCACTCGACGGCTTTTTTGCCGATTCGTGGGATGGACTGGGCTGGTGCGCTTTGGCGGCTCACAAGCCCGCGGAAGCCCGTCGGCACTTCACGATGGCCGTTTTGTGTGCGCCACTGTTCGCGGATGCCTGGCAAGGTCTCGCGATGACGTTGGATGATGGCATGCCAAAGCAATCGGCGATGGCCATGAGCAGCTTCTTGAGCCGTCAGCTCTCGCTTTCAGCACAATTCACCTCGTCACGCGTGCTGCTGTGCTGGCTGTGGTTCTTTCTTGGCATCCTATGGCATTCACGCACGAGCGCGGCGATGGCCCTGATGGGTGTTTCGATGTGCTTGGTGGGATCGAAATGGCTTCCCGGCTTCGGCGATGCCTCGCTGGCTATGAATATCGTGGCGATGTTCGTGGCCCTTGGTGGTCATTACCTTCGCCTGAATGCTCGCAGCATCGTGTGGATGCTGTTGCTCGCAGTGGCGATGGCCTGGGCACATCCGTGGCTGAGTGATCAACTGCTCGCCACCGGCCTGCTGCCGCTTTGCCTTCCTTTTAATACGGCGCTGCTTCTAAGCCTCGCGGTGATGCGCCGGGATCGCGTGCCGGTCGAGTGGGCGGTGTGCTCGCCCGCGGAGATCCGGGTCTTTTTTGCCCAAAAGGAGGTCGCTGAGGCATGCTGGGCAAAATTACGGAAATCAGATGCGGAGAAAAGCTCCGTGCATCGGCCCGCGGCCTGCTCACTATGGCAGGCCAACCATGTCATCCGTCCCACGACCCGGAACGCTTGAAAAAGCGCTCAAAATCAACCTTTCGAAACAGATTTACGGCACCTTCGCGGAGATCGGAGCCGGCCAGGAAATCGCAAACTGGTTCTTCCGCGCCGGTGGCGCCTCGGGCACCGTAGCGAAGACGATGAGCGCCTATGACATGGTGATCAGCGATGAGATCTACGGCAAGGCCACGCGTTACGTTTCCCGCCAGCGCATGTGCTCGATGATGGAGCACGAGTACCCGATGCTCATTCAACGCCTCGCGGCGAAGCGTGGCGAGACAACGAGCTTCTTCACGATGGCGGACACGATCCGCGCCCGCGCCTATAGCGACACCAATCAAGAGTGCCACGGCTGGATCGGTCTGCGTTTTCAAACCGACCCCGGTGCCCCGAGCAATGACATCCAACTGCATGTGCGCTTGTTTGATGACTCGAACACCCGCCAGTCGGAGGCCGTGGGCATCCTTGGCGTGAACTTACTTTACGCCGCCTTCCACTTCCGCGATTCGATCGACGAATTCCTCGCCAGCCTGCTCGATGGCCTGACGCGGAAGCGCGTGGAGATCGACATGATCGACTTCACCGGCCCTGCCTTTGCCTCGATGGACTATCAAGACCGTCTCGTGGCACTGAAGCTCGTGCGTCTCGGCCTCGCGGATGCGGCTTTGTTTGGTGCCAATGGCGAAATTTGGCAGGCGAGCGATGTGCTTTACAAAAAGCCCGTCTTCCTGAAACGCGGCAGCTTTGACCCAATCACCAACCTGAACCTCGACATGATTGCCCGCGGTCAGGCCGCCTTCCTCGCCGACTTCGGCGATCAGGCCCGCGACAACGTGGAGATCCTCGAACTGACGATGCACAACCTGCTCGCCTCCGGCTGCGAGGTGCCCGACAGCGAGTTTTTGGCGCGTGCGGATGTCTTGCAGGCACTCGGCAAAAACGTGCTCATCTCGAAGTATCCCGAGTTCCACCGCGTGAGCGCCTTCCTCGCCCGTCACACGCAGATGCCCATCGCCATCGTGCTGGGCCTGCCGCTCTTCCAGGAGCTCTTCAACGAACGCTGGTGCGCCGACCTCGAAGGTGGTCTGCTGGAGTCCTTTGGCCGTCTCTTCAAAAATCAGGTCCGCGTCTATGTCTATCCCATGGGCGATCCAATGACTGGCAAGGTCCTCGGTGCCGCCGATGCCAAGCTCACCCCCGAGAAGCGCCATCTGCTGCGCTACCTGATGGATACCAACAGCGTGCGTCCGCTGGATGATCCACATGCGGAGTTCATCTTCCACACCAGTGCCGAAGTGCGCAAGATGATCGAGGTAGGCGATGACCGCTGGCGATCCCTCGTGCCGGACATCGTGCTCCGCCAAGGCCCGTGGAAAGAGATGGCGCGGCCGGCGATGTGATTCGCGAATGACGAATCGCGAAGGCCGGCTAGGCTCGCGCTGCCATGAGTGACAAGACCATTTTCCAGAAGATCATCGACCGCGAAATCCCCGCGCCGCTCGTCTATGAAGACGAACTGGTGGCCGCCTTCAACGACATCCAGCCGCAGGCTCCCACGCACATCCTCATCGTGCCGAAGAAGCTCATTCCGCGTGTGGGTGAGGCCGGGGCCGAGGATCAGGCAACGCTTGGTGCCCTGCTGCTGGCCGCGGGCAAGATCGCCGACAAGCTCGGCATCAAATCCCGCGACAAAGGCTTCCGCCTCGTGATCAACCATGGTCGCGACGCGGGCGAGAGCGTGCCGCATCTGCATGTTCACCTGCTCGCCGGTCGCCAGCTCGAATGGCCTCCAGGTTGAGATTTTTTGCAACTTCGGGCTGCCTGCCCGGTTTTTTGAAACGTCATGGAACCGTTTTCACCTCAAGATCCCCTTCGCAAGCTGCTCGGCCAGGCCCGGGAAGCCGAGGTGCGCCCGAATTTCACTCAAAACGTCGTGCGCATGGCCCGGCAGACGCCGCAGGATCGCGGCTGGCTGGCCTCGCTGCGGGCGTGGTGGGAGGAAAACACCATGATCGGTGGTCTCAGCATCGCCGGTGGTGCCGTGGCGGCCCTCGCGCTGGCTTTTGTGACGCTGCAGCCTTCCACGACTGGTCCTCAAGTAGCCGATGAGCCTGCTAAAGCTGTGCAACCGGCTGCGGTGCTCGATGAAATGCCGATCCTGCCGGAGAGCGAGGCGGTCTGGGAAAGTCCGCTGCATACCGAGGCTCTCTTTGCGGTCGAGGACAGCTCGCAGTTCACGGACAGCGAGATCAGCTTCCTGCTTTATTGAGCCTCACTTCGTCACGACGAGGTCCTTCACGCTGAGCGTGCCGAACGAGAAACCGACGCTCAGATTGACCTTCGCGAGACCGATGGAGGCATGTTGATAGGTGCGAGCGAAATCGCCCACTTTGACCGTGGCATTGTTGCCTCGCATTTCGACGCTCACCTCGTTCCATTCGCCTGCTTTGAGCTTCACCGTGGATTCATTGGCCAGCGCGATGGCTTTGTGATCCTGACTCTCGGCCGGAAAAGCCCGCACAGCCATCCCGGCGGAGCTGAAGACGAGACGAAACAGATGCGCCTCGTCTCCATTCGCGGTGAACACTATGGTTTTCGTGTTCGCATCCGGCTTCACGGCAAAACGAATGACCGCGTCCGAGTAGGCGAGGTCGTAAAACAAGATGGGGCCGTGGTCTTTGTTCTTTTTGAAGAGCTCGTCGTCCTGCGTGCAGGTCGCTGTTTGATCCGCGAACTTCCACTCGCCACGCATGGCACGGCGTTGATCGAGCTTCGCGGACGAAAAATCATCCCGTAGCAGTGGAGCGTCCGCGGCCAAAATGGGCGAGAAGGCAAGAAGAAGGAGGAAATGCTTCATGGCAGTGTTTTGAATGCTTTGTCGAAACCGGCCCTCACGGTGCCATCGTGGCCGATGAGAGGCTGTGGATGCTCCACGCGACCAAGTTCACGGACGCCCGGCGCATCCTTGGTTTTGTCACCAAGATCGGATTTCATGGCCTCGGCCTGCTTTTGGAGGCTTGCGACGATGTCTGCATGCTGCGCGGCGACGTTCTTGGACTCGCCGATGTCGTCATCGAGGTTGTAGAGCTCACCTTTGTCGAGTTGCAGCTTCCACGGGCCGCTGCGCACCGCCTGAAGATCGAAGCCGCGATAGTAATGAAACACTTGATGGCCTTTCGCGCCCTCTTTGCCGAGCAGCACGGGAGAGATGTCCATGCCATCGAGCTTGCGATCCGATGGCGTGGCGGCCTTCGCGAGCGAAGCAAAGGTGGGCAGCCAGTCCATGTGAGCTGTGATCGCGTTGGTTTGCGATGCCGCGGGCACTTTGCCCGGCCACCACGCAATGGTGCACACACGCATGCCGCCTTCGAAGGTCGATCCTTTGGCACCACGCAGTGGCGTGTTGACCGCGCCGTTGTTCACCGGCCCGCCATTGTCGCTGGTGAAGATTACCAGAGTGTTCGAATCGAGCTTCAACTCACGCAGCACCTCGAGAATCGCACCGGTGGAGGCATCCACCTCCATCACCCAGTCTTTTTGCAGGCTCACGCCCGACTTGCCCATGAAATCCTGATGCGGGTAGAGCGGGAAGTGAACCGCATTGTGCGGCAAGTAGAGGAAGAAGGGCTTTTTCTGATGATCGCGGATGTATTTCACCGCGCGTTCCGTGTAGCGCTTCGTGAAGGTGTGCTGCTGCGCAGCTTTGACACGCTCGATGACATTGCCGTCTTCCAGCAGAGGCAGCGGCGGCTGCGATGCGCCTTTGAGTCCTGTTTCATCACCACCAAAGGCCTTCGGGTCCACGCCTTTACCCGCGACTTCCTTCTCCTGCGGAATCGGTTTGTCAGGATTGCTCTTCGAACCCTCGCTGCGAGGCCCCATGTCATTCGAATAAGGAATGCCGAAGTAGTGATCGAACCCTTGAGCCATTGGCAGGAACTCCGGTTGGTCGCCCAAGTGCCACTTGCCGATGCACGCCGTGCTGTAACCGCTTTGCTTCAACACTTCCGCGATGGTGATTTCCGAAGGATTCAAGCCCACCGCACCAGATGGAAACAACACACCGGGGATCGGCAGCACACGCTTTGGATAACAGCCAGTCATCATCGCCGCCCGTGAAGGCGAGCACACAGGTGCCGCATAGTGACTGGTGAGTTTCATGCCCTCCTTCGCCATGCGATCAAGGTTCGGCGTCGGCACTTTGCCTCCAAACGGGCTGATGTCCGCATAGCCGAGATCATCCACGTTGATCAGCACGATGTTGGGAGCGGGGCTCGCGGCGAAAAGGGAGCTACAAGCCAAGGTCAGGACAAAAAGCAGGCGCATGGGCAGCCCGAAACGATCTCAAGTCTTTAATCTTGCTGAAACGTCAGGGTGTTGGCCCTCAAATGCGGTCAATAAAACCTCAAATGTGGCACTCTTTATGTTTATGCGGCCTGATAGGTTAGGGACGGGGGTGTCCGTATGCTTTACCAACTCCTCTCAGAAACTCTCTCCGCGGCCTGTCCTTCTCATTGAGAATGAAGCAAATTTATTACCAAATTGTTCACAAAATTTTCTTTTCAAACCGTCATAACCTTGTAGAATTTTAAGTGTATTAATCCAGTTTTTATAAAAACATTCGCAATTTTGCTATGCATGTTCGATTTTTGAGTGATGGAAGCGAATACCGCTCTTATGGCGGAGGTAGTTTCTCAAAAAAGAAAGATTCCGGCGGGATCTTTTGGTGGACGATCCTGATCACTTTCCTGATGGGCGTCGCCACTTTTTGCTGGTTCTTCAGCATCATGGTCTTCTCCCATCCGGAGAAACCGTTTAACTACCGAGTCCTCGCGAAGTTCGACAAGCTTGATCCGATTCGTCCCTTCTCGAAGTATTCCGTCCCTGGCGGCAAGTTTTTGCCCTCGCGTGAATTGCTCGCTGAATTCTTTGCCTTCTCGCATGAGCAGCTCGCCGTGAAAAATGACCTGCTCAAGCGTGCTTACATCCGCAACTACAAGCAAGAGCAGCCGATCTATGTCACTGGTGACTATCAAGTGATCAACTCACGCCCACTCGCTTCGAACGATGTGATCACGGAAGGCTGGGTCATCCGTGCGCGGTCCGTGGAACTCGAAGATGTCGATGTCGAAATCGTCCTTCCAGGCCTCAAAGAAAAGTCTGACCCTTATCAAGCGGGAGACAAGATCACACTCGACAAGAAGAATACCTTCGCCGCGGCGCTGCATGTGCAGAAGTTCGATCATGATCGCCTGTGTGTCACGCTGATGCCCATCACGTACCAAGGTCTTGGAGCAAAAGACGGCAAGGCCTTGAAGATGAATCCTCCTGCCCTGCTCAACATGGAAGCCTACTGGCCGATCTCGAATGATCCTGCCAATGGTGAGAAGGTGGCCGTCCAAGGCGGCGAGTGATCGCTCAGCGCTTCTTTGCCGTCCAAAAGGCCGCGAGGAAGCCCAGCACGCACAGCGCCTTCATCACGAAGAGCCACCACGGATGCCACCAGGCTCCGGTTTCGGCTTCGATGAGATCGGAGATACCGAAAACGACGAAGCACATCGGCAACAGCCATCGCCACGATGTTTGAGCCAGCCTCGGAATCGGCCGCACGAGCAAGGTGATGGCGATCACGAACCACAACACGGCCTCGCCTTGATTGAAGAGGCGGGAGAAATCGGTGGGCTCCGGTGGCATGCGAAAGCATGCGGGATGCGAGGAGGTCTTGCAACTGACCTCGCGACGTGTTGGTATGCCGGATGCCTGCGCGTCGCGGTTCGTTGATGCTTCTAATCTTGGTGCTCCTGGGAGCCATCCTGATCCCTTTTTTCATCTGGGGCGGGCGGTTTGACGCGGCGCTGAGTCTCGATGGCGCTCGTCATTGGATGGAAGGCTTTGGCGTTTGGGCATGGGCAGGTGGCGTCGTCCTGCTCGTGAGTGACATCGTGCTACCAGTGCCTTCCACCGTTGTCATGTCCGCCATCGGTTGGGTGTATGGATGGCTGGTCGGCGGGATCGTGTGTGCAGCAGGCTCGATGCTTTCCGGCATCGTCGCGTATGCCGCGTGTCGCTGGCTTGGGCACGGAGCGGCGGTTTGGATTGCCGGTGAGGCTGGCATTCAAAAGGCGGAGGCTTTGTTTGAGCGACACGGTGGATGGCTCGTGGCGGTTTCGCGATGGACGCCCGTGCTGCCGGAGGCCGTCGCGTGCCTCGCCGGCATCGCCCGCATGCGCTGGCGGGTGTTTTTGCCCGCATTGGCTTGTGGCAGCATCCCGCTGGGCTTTGCTTTTGCCGCCATCGGTCATCTCGGTCAAAGCGAACCCACTTGGGCCATCGCTCTGAGTGCCATCACGCCGGTCGCTTTGTGGCTTCTGGCATCCCGGCTTGTTTTGCGGCCTCGTGCAGCATCGCCGTCAGATCACGGCGGATGAAGCGCAGCGCCAGCGGGATGCCGATGAGCGTGCCGCCGGCTCCGATCACGCCCAGAAGTCCGATGGGCATCGGCAGCGTGGCCAGCAGACCTACGAAGCCCAGCCACAGCACGAGATTCCACATCAGCCCGCGCCTCACCCGCAGCAGGCAGCGCACCCGTGTGAGGCAGCGACCCTGCCCGTGATACTCGGTGACCGTGATGAAGGCTCGCGAGAGATCGCTGTGCGGGTCCAACTCGAAATCAAACCACCGCCAGCCATCGTCCTCCCGATACAGTCGGCGTTTCTCTGCCAGCACGCCTCGCAACGCATCGAGCAGATGATGACGATCACGACCTTCCTCACTCCAAAACGAGAGCGTCGTAAGCGTGAGCGAGATCTTGCCGGGCTTCAGCGGTGGCAGGATGTCCGGCAAGTGCGGCCGCCAGGTAGGACGTGCGCCTTCAACGAGCATCCCCCATAGCCGCGCCAGCTCACGCACCACCGGCTGGAGAAAGCTCAGCAGCCAAAGCAAGGCACCATCACGCCAACCCTTCAAACAGGCCGCACGCGCATTCCGTCGGCTGATGCGCCACGCGGCCCACGCGGCAAACACCACCAGCATCAGCGCCACCGATTCGAGCCTCAAGACGAGCGCCAGCAAGGCGAGCGCGACCCAGATGACGCCTGTGAACCAATCCCACCAGCGGAAGCCGGTGTTCGCCGCGTAGATCGTTTGGAAGGCACCAAGGCCCAACGGGCCATGATAGATGCTGCCCTCACGCGGATGATCCGACGGCAGATGATCGCCATAGATGCCGCCACGCCAGCGAGCGCCGCCGAGCGGTCCAAAACGCCGCGGATGCTCCGCCATCAAGAGCGCCTCCGCGCGGCCGTAACCGCGCTGCTGCTTCAAATAGGCACAAATCGTGAATCGACGATGATGCCACACCATCGCGCCCGGCACAAAGCGCAGGCTGCCGCGCCCGCCATGCTCGCGAAGCCGCCAGCAGATATCCACATCATCACCCGCCGTGGTGAAATCTGCCGTATAGCCGCCGATGGCATGCAGCGCATCTTTCCGGATCGCCAGATTGCAGCCCGGCAGATGCTCGGCCTCGGTGTCGCTGAGCAACACATGCGCCGGAGCTCCCGGTGCGGCGGCCACGACACGCTCGACGCGATTCCGCGGCGGCGGTGGGATGTTCGGACCGCCCGCGGCAATCACGCGTTCCTCGGCGAACGCATGGCTGAGATGCAAAAGCCAGTCCGCCTGCGCGATGCAATCGTCATCGGTGTAGGCCACGATGCTGCCGGTCGCGAGTTCCGCGCCGCGATTGCGTGCCACGCTGAGCCCCGCCGGCTCCTGGCGATGATATTTCACGAAGCTGAAGCCCTTCGCGATCTCCGCCGTGGCATCCGTGGAACCATCATCCACCAGCAAGACTTCGTAATCGGGGTAGTTCAGCGCTTTGAGCGACTCCAAACACTCGGGCAACGTCCGCGAACCATTCCGCGTGCAAACCACCACCGAAATGCGCGGTGCATTCGCAGGGGGTAAAAGCTTCGCTGGCTCGATTTGGCATGCAGGACGCTCGTGTCGCTCAAGCGTCACCAAACCGAAACGCCATGCCGTGACCTCTTCGCCCCCGCGAAACCATTCATCGGTGTAGCTGAACCAAAACGTGCCCGCACATCCTCCCACCATGCATTCAGCCTCAAACCATCGAAAAGTCTCGCTTTGAGCTTCTTCACCATGCGCGGCGGCATCGAGCCCGAACTCCGTGATGACCAGCGGCTTGTTTCCTGCGAGGTTTTGCAAGCGGGCGAGATAGCAGGCGAATGCCTCGCGACGCTCCAGATACACATTCACCGCCAGGAAGTCCGCGTTTCGCGGCACCAGATACTCCGTCGAAGGGTAGGTGGCATAGCTCACGAGCTTTTGTGGCGCCTGCGCATGCGCCAGCTCGATGAGTTCCTCCAACGCCGCTCGCACACGGCTCGGCCGCATCCAGCGCACGAGTGTTTTCTCGATCTCATTGCCCACGAGGATCGCCAAGACCGCCTCCTGCCTGCCGAGAAAGGCCGCGCCATTCGCCACACGACGCCGGATATCCTCCCACGCGCTCGCCTCGCTCAAGAAGTCGATGTGCTCGGACCAAGGAATGCCGCACAGCAGCTTCAGGCCATGCTTCATTGCCGCATCGAGCGTGTGCTGATCCGGAATCTCATACAGCCGCACGCTGTTGAAGCCGAGCCTCGCGATGTGCGCAAAGTCCGCGTCCACCACCCGCTTAGAATCCGGCGCGAAGGGCCCGTAGCTCACGCCACGCCAGTGCGAGGCAAAGAACTTGCCGGGCATGGTTGCGGAGTCAGTGGTAGCGGGCATCACGAGGGACAAAAGACGATACGAACGCGGCCTGGATTCACTTCAATTTCAGCACCCCAAAGCTCGCTGGCACATGAAAGTCCGGCTTCTCCGTGCCCGGGTTCACCCACGGCATCCAGCCGGAATGCACCGTGCCATCCGGCTTGTGATGAAACTCCGCGCGATACAGTCCCGCGAACATCTCGCGGCCTCGCAGCACGCCGAGGTCACGCAGCACCGCCAGCGGGATGCGTCCGCTCACCGTGTAGCCCCCTTCACGAATCTCCGGCACCAAAACGAGGCCCTCACAGCTCCAGCTCCAATCAATCTCGCGATAAAACTTTGCCGCGTAGTCCGCGACATCGCCCCGCGGACTCATCTCGAGGCCAAAGTAGCGTTGCAGGCTCAAATCCGTCGCGAAGAAGATCTCCACGCGATCCGCCCCGAGCGCCCGCTCCTTCGCCGTCGGTCGATCCGGCAGCACCAGATCCTCATCCACGCAGTCGAAACGAAAGCGGAACAACTCGCCATCATGCATCGCGCGGAACTCGGTCTTCGGCGCAGGCCGATCCTCCCACGGAAAGGTGAAATCCGTGAGTAAATCGGCTTGGGCCCAGTTCGTGGCATTTTGGACGTGGTAGCGTTTCATGTGCGAGCAGTGGCACGAATGCACGAAGGCGACAACACATGGATTGACGCCCCATCGGCTCTTCTGGCAGCATAGCCACTCATGTTCGCCTTTCTCAAACCTGCCCCGCACGCGCCACGTCTTCCGGAGGCTCAAATCGACCCGGTTTATCGTCGTCTGCGGTTCCAGGTCTTCGCGGGCATCTTTTTCGGCTACGCGGCCTACTACCTCGTGCGGAAAAACTTCTCGCTCGCCATTCCAGACATCCTCAAAGACTACCCGCAATACTCGAAGGCCGAACTGGGCACCGCGATGACCGGTTTGAGCATCGCCTACGGCTTCTCGAAGTTTTTGATGGGCAGCGTGTCGGACAAAAGCAACCCGCGCTGGTTCCTGCCCCTCGGTTTGTTGCTGTCGTGCGCGGTGCTGTTGGTGTTCGGCTTTGTGAAGGAGATCTACCTTTCTCTGACGGCCATGATCGTGCTGCAAACGCTCAACGGCTGGTTCAACGGCATGGGCTGGGCGCCGTGTGGCAAGACGATGGTGCACTGGTTCAGCACGAAGGAACGCGGACGTGCGGTTTCGATCTGGAATGTCGCCCACAACGTCGGTGGAGCACTCGTGGCGACCATCGCGCTGTGGGGCGTGACGATGTTTCACGACTGGGGCGCGAAGTTTTACTTCAACGCGATGGTTTCCACCGTCGTGGCCGTCGCGGCGTTCATCTTGATCCGCGATACGCCGCAAAGCTGCGGCTTGCCGCCGATCGAGGAATACAAAAACGACTACCCGCCAAACTACAGCGCTGAACACGAGCGCACCTTCACGTTCCGCCAGATCTTTTTCGGCCACGTCTTCAACAACAAGCTTCTGTGGGCCATCGCCACCGCGAATGCCTTCGTCTATTTCGTGCGCTACGGCGTCGTGGACTGGATTCCGACGTATTTGCAGACGGCGAAGAATTTTTCGTTTCAGCAATCGAGCACGGCTTGGGCCTGCTTTGAGTGGTCGGCGGTGCCGGGCACGATCTTGTGCGGCTGGATGTCCGACAAGGTCTTCAAATCCCGTCGCGCTCCCGCGACGATCCTTTTCATGATCCCCACCCTGCTTGGACTCATCGCCTACGGCCTGAATCGCAATGGCCCGCTTTGGATCGATGTCACCGCGCTCATCACCATCGGCTTCTTCATCTACGGCCCGGTGATGCTCATCGGCCTGCAAGCGCTCGACATGGTGCCGAAAAAGGCCGCTGGCACCGCCGCGGGCTTCACCGGCTTCTTTGGCTATGTTTTCGGCAGTGCCTTCGCCGGCACCGGCGTCGGCTGGATCGCCGATCACTGGGGCTGGGGCGGCGTGATCATCACGATGGGCATTTGTTGCGTGCTGACGATGGTCTTCAGCGCCCTAACACTCGGACACAAAGCCGAAAGCTCTTCCGCTTCATGAAAACACTGATTCCACTTCTTTTCGTCGCCGCCGCAGCAGCGCAACCGGTCACCATCGCGCATCGTGGGGCCAGCGGGTATGTGCCAGAGCACACGCGGGAGGCGAAGGTCATGGCGCATGCGATGGGTGCGGAGTTCATCGAGCAGGATGTCGTGCTTTCGAAAGATGACGTGCCGGTGGTGCTGCATGACATTCATCTCGATACGACGAGCGATGTCGCGACGCGCTTCCCGGATCGCAAACGAGCCGATGGACGTTACTACGCGCTCGATTTCACGCTCGCGGAGCTGCGGCAGCTTTCGATGCACGAGCGCATGGATCACAAAACGGGCAAGCAGGCCTATCCGAAGCGTTTTCCGGCCACGACGGGCGGTTTTCGCATTCTCACGCTCGATGAGGAGCTGGAGTTGATCGCCGGGCTGAATCACAGCACAGGTCGCGTCGCGGGCATCTACCCGGAGATCAAACAACCTGCCTGGCATCGCCAAGAAGGCCACGACATCAGCCCCATCGTGCTAAGTGTGCTCGCGAAGCATGGCTACACGTCCAAAGAGCACGCGTGCTACCTGCAATGCTTCGAACTCGATGAGGTGAAGCGCCTGCGCACGGAGTTGGGCTGGAGGGGGCGGCTGATCTTCCTGATGGGCGGCAAAACGAAGGCGGACTTGGCTGAGGTGGCAAAAATCGCGGATGGAATCGGCCCGGCGATCAGCAGCATCGTCTCCGGCACGACTGTCACCGATTTGACCTCACGGGCGCATGCGCTCGGCCTCGACGTGCATCCTTACACGCTCCGCGTCGATGATCTGCCGAAAGGCATCTCGACGCCCGAGGAGCTCATGCGGCTGCTTTTTGACGAAGCGAAGGTCGATGCGCTCTTCACCGATTTTCCGGATGTGACGGTGAATTGGCTGAAGAAAGCCAACACGCCTTGAGGAACCTCACTTCCCGAATTGCTTCTCGAATAGCGTCTTGAAGGGATTCACGGGAGCGAGCGGCACTTTTTCATTCACGAGCAGCGGCTGCACACTGTCCCACCACACGTCGTAAGCGGCGGCGAGTTCTTTGACGACTTCGGGATGAGCTGCGGCCACGTCGGTTTGCTCGCCGGGGTCGGCTTGAATATCGAAAAGCTGCCACGAGGGCGGCAGAGGCTCCGGTCCAGCTTTGATGATCGCGTCCTTCGCAGGCGCGGCAGGAGCCTTCGGGGCCGCTTTGGCTTTCGCCTTGCCTTTGGCCGCCTTTTTCGGCGCACCACCGGCATTCACGAGGTGCCAGCGGGCGGTGCGGATGCTGCATTGGGTGAATTTGTAGTTCTGCGGATCGGCGTCTTTGGGCCAGCGGCCGATGTGGGTGAAGAGCTGCCGGTCCGCCCAATCAGCACCCGGGTTCTCGAGCAACGGCACGAGGCTGCGCCCCTCCACCTGCGTTTTCACTTCACCCGTGATCTTCGCACCCGCGAGCTCGGTGAGGGTGGGGAAGAAATCGACATGGGCGGTGAGTTTCGTCACCGGAGCCGGCGTGAGCGTGCCGGGCCAGCGCCAGAGGCTGCTGGCCTTGATGCCGCCCATCCACGGCGAGCCTTTGGCCCCGTGCAAACCTGCGTTGAAGACCTTCGTGCCGGCGGTGCCGCCGTTGTCGTTGATGAAAATGACGAGCGTGTCCTTCTCGATGCCCCATTCCTTCAGCTTGTCGAGCAGGCGGCCGAGGTTTTGGTCGATGTTGTGGAGCATGCCGAAGAAGTTTTGCACGTCGGCTCCCTCGACCTTGCCTTCAAAGAGCGCTTTGTCCTCCGGCCGGGCGATGTAGGGCCCGTGCGGGGCGTTCGTGGCGAGGTGGCAATAGAATGGCTGCTTGCCCTTCACGCTCTCGATCCACTTCGCGGCCTGGGAGAAGAACACATCGGTGCAGTAGCCCTTCGTCTTTTCAAAAGTGCCGTTGTGTAGGATGGCGGGGTCGAAGTACTTGTTCCCCGGCGCATCGCCGCAGGAGCCCGGGTAGGTCTGGCCGATGCCGCCGGCACCATGGATGAACATTTCATCAAAGCCGCGGGCAGTGGGCCAGTATTCGGGCTCGTCGCCGAGGTGCCATTTCCCAAAGATACCGGTGGTGTAGCCTGCCGTTTTGAGGACTTGGGCCAGCGTGGTGGCCTTCGGCGTGAGGCGTTCACGCTCGAGGATGGTATGCGTGATGCCGTTTTTGAACTCGTGGCGGCCGGTCAACAGGGCGGAGCGAGTCGGCGCACAGGTGGGGCTGACGCAGAAATCCTCGAAGCGCACGCCCTCCGCATTCAGGCGGTCGAGATTCGGTGTCTTTAAAATGGGGTTCCCGTGGGAAGACAGGTCGCCGTAGCCCTGGTCATCCGTGAGCAGGAAGATGATATTCGGTTTTTTACCGGCCAGACCGGCGGCGGGCAGGCTGCTGCCGAGGCAAACGAAGGTGAGGAGGATAGCGATGCGAATCATGCGGGCCGCTCAAACGTCGGCACCAAGGCTCGTCTGCCGCAAATTTTTTGAAAAAGTGCCAGGGAACCGCAGCATGAGCAGGCAGGCTGCCGTTGCTTCCTTCCGGACCTGGCGGGGTTCGCAAGCTGAACATCCACGGTCCCTGACGCTGGGAGTCCTAAACGGCTTCGGGGCAGGCACAAGCCCGATTCTCGATGGATTTTCGCTCGAAAAGCCGCCTGGAGGGCACTTTGGCGCAGGAACTTTGCTTCTTCGCAAAAATGGTGTTGTCGAAAGGTCCGCTTTTCGGTAAAAAACAATTTCAACTTCTTCACTCACTCCCCACATGGCTTGGAAAATTTTATCCGCTCTCGCTGCCGTCTGCCTCGCAGGCTCCGCTTTTTTTGCCTGGAAAAACCAGGAACGCCTGAAGAACGAGCGCGCTCGTGAAGAATACACGAAAAAGAATCTGACCTCCGTCCAGGAGCACAAGAAGGCGGCTGACGAGGCCAAGACCAAGCACACCACCGCTCTGGCCGAAGCTAACAAGGAGCTCGAGAAGGCCAAGGCCGATGCCACCGACCTCGCCACCAAAGTGCAGGAGAAGGAGCAGGAACTCGCCCAAGCCAAGACGAATCTCGAAGGTGTGTCCAAGGTCGTCAAAGAACTCCAGGCCAAGATCGACGAGGCCGGTGACATCAAAAAGCTGATGGCCACCATCAAAGACCTCGAGGCCAAGAAAAAGGAGGCCGAAGGTGCCCTCGCCAATCAAAATCAACGCTTTGCCTCCGCTCAGGAGACGGTGAAGAATCTCACAGATTCCGTGAAGGCTGCCGAAGAGCGCGAAGCCCGCGGCCGCAAAGGCATCGTGGAGCCTGATTTCACCGCCAAGGTGGCCCAGCCTTTCAATGAGTGGGGTTTTGTCGTGCTCAGCAAAGGTAATGGAGCTGGCGTGTTCGCCAATGCCGACCTCGAAGTGAAACGTGGCCAGGACGTCATCGGCAAGCTCAAGGTCCGCAACGTCGAACAGGCCACTTCTGTCGCCGACATCGTTCCAGGCTCCATGGCCAAGGATCAGGTCATTCGCTCCGGTGACCTCGTCGTCGCCGCCGCGGTGCCCGTGAAGGCTCCTGCGACCACTGCCCCGACTGCACCCCCCACGGCTCCTGCTGCCACCCCCGGTGCCCCTGCTGCTCCTTCCTCTGATCCCTTTGGAGCCCCTGCGGGTGGTATGGCACCCGCCGCTCCCGCAGCGTCTGATCCCTTCGGCGCCGCTCCCGCCGGTGGCATGGCTCCTGCCGCACCCGCAGCGCCTGCCTCAGATCCGTTTGGTGCCGCTCCTGCTCCCGCTCCTGCGGCTGGTGCGGGCACGCCAGCCTCACCGAGTACAGCCGACCCCTTCGGTGCCCCTCCCGCCAAGCCCTGATCAACCGGTCTCTTTTCCTCTCGCAGCTCTCTCAACGTCTAGTTTTCTCGGAACATGATCAAAGTCCTCTTCATCCTTTCCATCCTCATCACCGGGGTTTCGCTCGTCTTTGCCTATAAGAACGGCCGTTCTTTCGCTGATGTGCGCAACAACATCGCCCAGATCAATGTGGAGATCGCCAACGAGAAAAAGGCGGACGCCGCCCTCGTCGCCGAGTGCGCCCGACTCTCGGGTGATGTCGCCAAAGTCAAAGGCGACCTCGACATCGAATCTGAAAAGCTCAAGCAGACCAAAAACCGTCTTCTCCTTGCTGAAAACGATGCCAAGCGCGTTCAAGAAGAGCTCGACAGCAATCTCAAGAAAAAGACCGATCTCGAAACCCAGCTGACCGATCTCCCTGTGGGTGTGAAACCCGAGACGATCGCCCAGGACATCAACAAGATGAAGCAGGAGCAGGCCGAGCTTGAAGCCCAGGCCCTCGCCAAGGCAGACGAAGTGAAGAAGGAAGAAGCCAAAATCGGTGACATCCAGAAGCGCCTCGCCGATGTCGAGCGCAAGATCGAGGACCGCCGGAAGCTGTTTGAACGCAATTCCCTCCAGGCTCGCATTCTCGCTGTGAACTCCGATTGGGGCTTCGTGGTGATCGATGCTGGCAAGGCCTCCGGCATTGAGCAGGACACCAAGCTTCTCGTCACCCGCAACCGCCAGACCATCGGCAAAATCAGCGTCATGAGCGTCGATGGCAGCCGTTCCGTGGCCAGCATCGTCCCGGATGCCGTGCTGGGCAATATCGGCATAGCTCCTGGAGACAGTGTGATCCTCGAAAACCTCACCGCTGGGCAATAACTCAAACCTCGTAGCGCGGACGTTGTCATGAAACTCAATCTGTTGCTTTTGATCGCCAGTGCGGCTCTCGTCAGCAGCCTGTCGAGCTGCTCATCGGATGAGCCGAAGCGCAAAAAAGTCGTCGGTCCTCCCTCCACGGGAGACAGCAATCTCCCATGGAACCGCCCGCGGTCTTGGGAAGGCACTGCACGCTACGGCCCGATGATGCCTCAGAGCCGCTGATCGCAGCTCCAATTCCAAAAGGACGGCCCGCAAGGCCGTCCTTTTTTCTGTCCGGATTACATCGTCTTTTCCAGCACCGCCTGCCCGCCAGCCTGCTTCACCACGCGGTAAAAGCAGCTCGCACGCTTCGTGTGGCAGCAACCGCCGCCGTGTTGTTTCACGCGGAGCACGAGCGCATCCTGGTCACAGTCCGTGCGGATCTCCACGATCTCCTGAAATTCACCGCTCGTGGCCCCTTTGTGCCACAGCGTCTTCCGGCTGCGACTCCAATAGACCGCCTGGCCCAGTTCCAAGGTCATGCGCAGCGATTCCTCGTTCATGTAAGCCAGCATCAGCGGCGCGTTCGTCTCCGCGTCCACGGCCATCGCCGCGATCAAACCGTGCTCGTCAAACTTGGGCGCAAACTTCAGGCCTTCTTCGACAGCTTCTTTCGATTCTCGGGGGGCAAACGTGATCATGGGGCCGCCATGCTAGCGGTCCGGCCCCGGAATGCAAACGACGCTCAGTCGAGGTAGATCGCGTAAACCCGCGCCGAGCTCCCCTCCGGGTAGTTCACCCTCAGCGCGACCTTCTCACTCGGAAGCGCTTTCGGCCACTTCACTGGCACTTGGACACCGTTGGAGGTCACGGTGGCCTCAAAACCCTCCAGAGGCCGGTCCAGGTGATCGAGAAGTTGCAGTCGCAGCGGCAGCTCCGCCGTCACGCCTTCGACATTCAGGCGAATCGTCTTTGTGGTGAAGGTGCTGGTGATGAAGTGCGCATCGTTTTCGGTCACTTTAGGCGAGAGGGAGCCGAAACCATCGCGGCGCAGGGTGGCGAGGCCGATGTCCATGTTCTCAAGCACGCCGCCGGTATCCCAGTGCGAATACCAGATCATCGTTTGGTCACCTTCATTCACAAAGGCATGGCCTTGCAGGATCGCCACATTATCCCACTCGCCTTCTTGGCCGCGCGGGATGACTTTGTGGCCGGGCACGGGTTCGCGGAAGTGCACGCCGTCGTTGCTGATCATGAGACCGAGATCGACACGCACGCCGTAGTTCCAGCTTTTGCCTTTCGGTGGTGGCTGATCGGCGTCCTGCCACATGCCGTGCAGTCCGACCATGACGTTGCCGCGATTCCACAAACCGGCGCCCATGTGCATCTGCTGGCCTTTGACAGGAGGATTCGAAAGCTGGCCGGGGCGTGCATACGAGAACGCCTTCGCTTTCGACCATGTCACAAAGTCCGGCGAGCGATACGCCAGCATGTCACGCCCGATCTCACTGCCATCCGGCCGCCACGACCATGGGCTCAGCAATTGACCAGTGGCGTAGTAAAAATCGCCGAAGCGATACAAACCGCTCACTTCAAAGCGCTCGCCACCCGCGTTGGCCGGGCGATCACCCACACACTTCCACGTCAGGCCATCGGCGCTCGTGGCGGTGACGAAGGAGCCCCAGCGCTTCTCATTCGGGCCGATCTGGCTGCGTCCACCTTTCACATACTCGATGGGCATGTGCGCGATGAAGGCGCATTTGTAGCGCTTGGCCGGATCAGGCTCATCGGGCTCGAAAAGCACGCTGAGGAAGTCATTCACGCGGGTCATCGAATGCGGCTCGCCCTCGATGAGGCAGATGTTGTTCTTTTTGCTGCCATTGAAGTCAACGAGGCCCAGTTCCGGCTTCGTCCATGTGATGCCGTCCTTGCTTTCAGCGTAGCACATCGGCCGCCACCAGCCGGGGGCCTGTCCTTTGACGATCTCCGCCTCGTGCATGCCGAGATACCACATGCGGAAGGTGTCGCCCTGCTTCAAAACGGTGCCGTAAAGGATGGCGTGGCCAGCATCAGGCGATCCGGGAGGGCCGTTTCGCAGGACCGGGTTCGCTGGATGCTTCTTCGCTGTTTCGAGCGTCAGTTTTAAATTGTGCTGCCAGGCGATGTTGTGATCGTCGAAGGCGAAGAAGACCTGTTCAGCGGCTGGTGCTGAAAACGCGAAGGCGGCTAGAAGGCTGAGGCAAAGCTTCATAAAGCGATTGTGAGGCATCACCTCCCGACAGCCATCCCAAAGTCGTGGTTCAACCGGCGGACCAGCCTCCATCACCGCACATAAATGGCGCTCAACCGGATCTCCGACCTCTTCGCGCCTTCAAAGACCACACGCAGCCGCATCTTCTCCGGCAGCTTTTTCAAGTCACCGAGATCCAACGGCACCTGAAAGCCACTTTGCCGTATGACCGCAGCAAGCCCTGAAACGGGCCTTTCGAGCGCATCGAGCACCTCCACGCGCAAAACAGCATCTTTGCTCAAACCATCCACATTCACATAAAAGCCCGTTTTCGGCCTCGCAACCGCCGCCGTGACCAACTCCGCGGTCACTTTCGGCATCTGATAGTCTCCTGGCCCCTCGCCGCTCGCATCAAACACCAGCTCACCCATTCGATCCCGCGGCCAAGACGCGATGCCGACACCTCCACGCTTTACTTCCGGCCCACCCGTGGGCCTTGGGTCCCAAGCTCCGTAATACAAAAACGTCTTCTCGCCGATGTTCTCAAAGCCCTGGCCCTGAATGACACCGCCTTGGTCCCACTCGCCATCCTTGCCGCGTTCCAGCAGCGTCCATTCGTGCTTTGGTTCGCGAAACGTGTGTCCGTCATTCGACATCACGAAGCCCAGATCGACTGACACATCCTTCCACTCCGCTGCGCCATGCCAGCGGCCATAGACGCCGAGCAGCACATTGCCACGATTCCACACCGCGATGCCTTCGTGGTTCTGCTCGCCCTCGCGACTCTTCCCCGCGCCGAGATACTCGTGCTGCACGTCCCGCACAAAGGCCAGCGTGCTCGTCGAGGACCAGTTCACAAAGTCCGCGCTGCGATGCAGCCTCACCACGCGGCCTTGGTAATGATGCGTGTGAGGCATCGCATTCTGCGCCGTCAGAACATACTGCCCCTCCCACTGATACAGCCCGCAAGCTGGTTCCAGATGAACCCCCGGCACGAGCAGATCCTGCTTCCGCAGCTCACCTTTGACCGGCTCGACCTCTTTGACGGAGCGCCAGGTCAACCCATCGGCACTTACAAAGGGAAGCAGCGTCCCGAGCCGCGTGTTGTGGCGGAAGTACACATGCGTGACCATCTTGTAGCGACGCGAGGCATCGGGATCAGCCTCATCCTTGATCACCTTCAAATTCACAAAGCCCCACGCACCTCCCACATCCACGAGGTTGTTCTTTTTGCTGCCGCGAAACGCCACCAGGCCCAGCTCCGGCTTCACCCACGTCACGCCGTCCACGCTCTCCGCATACGCCGCCCGCCAGCGCTCCGACTTCACCGCATGCTCGACCTGATCATCAAAGGCCACATACCACATCCGATACTTCCCGCCCTCGTGAATGATCGAGCCATAAAACTGCACCCCATGCGCATCCACCGTGCCCGCTTCACCGCGCCGCACCACTGGATTCCCCACCAGCTTCACCGGCTGCCGCATTTCGAGCTTCAAATTCTGCGTGTGCGGGATCGAGACATTGTCGAAGGCGAACAACGTCGTTCCCTTCGTCTCATCAAACAGCTCCGCGGACCACGCAGACGTGGCCCCGAGCACCAGCAACGACAAGAAACGCATCATGGTGCCTCAACGTCGAAGTCGGAGAACAACACACACCAATTCCACAGCGGATACGCCTGCCCTGCCCGCGTGCCGTAGCTCGCATCGCCAAACGCATACACCGACTTCTCCAGATCGGAATCGCGCACATTCCCGTAGCTGAACGCCCGCTGCGCCGTCACCGCCTGCCCGACCTCAAAGCGCACGCCATTCCGCAACTCACGTGTTTCAAAGCGCAGCACGCTGACGCCATTTTCCTCCCGCACCGCTCGAGCCGGCACCCGCGTGCCCGTACTGGCCACAAAGAACGCACCTTCATCCGTCAGAGGCTTCAATTCCTTCGCAAAGCTCCGCGTCAGCACCAGTTCCTCATCACGAATCGCCGCAATCGTGCCCAGCGCAGCCACAAACGGATACCCATAGCTCACACGGCATTTTTCACCCGCAGGCAACGCTTTGGCCAAACGAAGCCGCACACTCGTCGCTGAAGCGACCTCCACCGCCTTCAGCACGCCACCATGCACACGAAAGCCCGCTAGCGTGCTGAAACCGCCGTCCACCGGCGATTCCTGCCTCGCGAGAAAGCCCGTATCGATCACCAACGGCGGTCGCGGCACCGTGAACTCGATCACGATGCTTTCGTGCCCCGCCTCGAGCACTGCTTTCCGAGGCCGCAGCGGCTGCCAGGCCTCTTTTTCATGCAGCACGCGATGCATCACCTTTCCCACCTGCTCGCCCCACCAGCGCTCGCCATCTGCGGCGAGGTGAATCGCATCGCCGTGACGATTTGGCGGGTAGAGGCTGTTCAAAGCACTCGGCACCGCGTAGTGCGGCCCCACGAGATGAATCGCTTCATCCGCATCCGCCGCCATGAGCTGCGCCTCACCCGCCGGACCCAGCGTTTGATACGTGAACATCGGCAACTCGCCCTTTTGCCCCGTGATCGCACATAAGTCCGCCGACCACTGCCGCCGATACGCGATGAGTTGATCACGATACCACCGCAATCCTTCCGCACGCGGAATCTCCGCATCCCAGCGCGTCGGGACGATGCCACCCGTGGCGCCGCCATTGCCCTCGCCCTGCATCCAGTAGAGCGCCTCGATGCGAAAATCGGGCCTCAGCGCCTTCGCCCGGCGCGCATCATCCAGACTCGTCTTGTAATACCCGCCTCCATGCCGTCGCGACTCAGGCGTGCGTGCATCCACCGACAAATCGGCACTCGAAAGCTCCTGAATCTGCCTCCCCCCCTGCCCCGCGCACGCGACGAGATAACTCGCGGGTTGTTTCATCTGCGCAGCCAAATGATCCGCCATCCCATTCGCCACCGTCTCACCGAGCCCGCCATTCACTGTCGCTCGCAGAGGCACGAGCTGAAACGAAGCCTCGGGCCTCTTCTCCGGCGTCCCGGAGTTGTCCTTCGCCAACCACGTCCGCACACCACGCTGAAACATCAAATTATCCCACTTCGATCCTTCGCCAGAAACCACCGGCAGCGATTCCGATCCATCACACAACGACTGCCCCATCATCCAGATGCCGGAGAGGTCAGCGGCGAAGACGGGCACTCCAAGAAGCAAAAAGAGCAAAACACGGATCATGGCTTGGATGACTTCAAATGTTGCAGCAGCACCTCCTGCATCGTCGTCTCCGGTTTGCCGTCCAAGGGATGCCGAACCTCGCATTTCACGCCGAGAGGCGTCAGCGCATCCTGAAGCATCAAACCGAGCACCGCGCTGTGCGTGGGGTCTTTCTGCGGCTCGCCTTTGACTGGCGGTTTGTCTTCTTTGGTGGTCAAAATGACCGCGAAAGGATCATCGGCGCTGGCGTGGAACATGGGTGACCATTTGTGGAGATCGGCGAGATGCTTCTCCCGGTTTGCGAGGAAGGGCGCGAAGGTCTCTTTGCGTGTCTTGCCGACGTAGCCGAAGGCGTGGCCGCCATATTCGCTGTTCGGGATCCATTCGACGAGTTGTTTCGGATCGAGCGATGGCTGCGGAGCCTTGGTGACCGTGAAAAGCACCCGCGTGGACTCGCGGGCGATGGGATCGGCACTTTTCGCATCGGCCATGTCATCGTGCATCGCCAGCCACAGGCTGGAGCAACCGCCCGCGCTCACGCCGCTGGCCGCAATGCGTGTTTTGTCGAGGTTCCACTCGCCAGCTTTCGAGCGTAGATGCTGCAAAGCACGCGCGGCATCCTTCAGCGGCCATTGCAGCGGTGGCGAGACCTTCGCGGCGTTCGCATCAGCTAGGAAGCGGTAGTTGATCGAGGCCACGGCGATGCCGGCATCGAGAAACGCACGCACATCGAGATGCTGATGAATGTCCGTCTTGTCCTGCGCGCCCCAGCCGCCGCCGTGGATGTAAAACACGACCGGCGTCGGCTTCTCCGACTTCGCGAGCCATACATCCATCGTCTGGCGAAAATGCGGGCCATAGAGCACATCGGCAACGGTCGCAGGTGTCGCGTGCGCTTCGTCCGTCGCGTAGAGCCTGCGCACTTCGGCAGGTGGCGTCCAGTTTGAACTAGCGCAGGCACGAATCATCTGTGCGAGCACGGAATTCGCACTTGAGGCGGACACCAGGTCTACTTGCTCGACGGGATGGTGTTCCTCAATGACAGCTCGCACCCAATCGCTGGCTTCCTCGTTCTCCGTCGCCTCGGCGCGAGGATAAAACATCGCCAGCGGATTCAGGCACGGCATGATCAGCACGATTTGCTTCTTCCGTAGTTCGACCGCCGCAGAATCATCGCTCAGGCACCACTCCGTGAAAGCCATCGCTCTGAGCGTGTCTGCATTTTTCGTCGCTGTGACGAGGCACACCTGCTTGTCGGTGTTCTTCACCGTCGGATCGGTGACCTTCAGTAAATACACCGGCATGTTCTGCCCGCTCATCCCACGCGATTCGAGCACCGCGACTTTCGGAAAGGCCTTCCGCCAATGCGCCAGCGTGCCTGCATACTCCTCCCACGTCAGCCGATGCATCGGCGCACGCTTTTCCTGCGCCTGCAGAGGCGAAAGCAGTCCGAGGAGGACGAAAAAGATCTTGTTCATGAGCGGTCATGAGCAAAACGCGAATCTCCCGCGACAACCTTCCTGGCTTCGTGATCGAATGCGAGATAAGCTGCGCACTCATGGAAACAGAACCACCCTGCCGCCACGGAGGCCCGCTCGGCCGCGCACGCTTCAAAGTGCGCCCGGAGGACTTCGTCGTGGAAGAGTTGCTCGGCTTTGAACCCTCGGGCGAGGGCGAGCACTGCCTCGTCTGGTTGGAGAAACGCGATCTGGACAGCAACACCGCCGGCGCACGTCTCGCCGATGCGCTCGGGTTGCGTCGCAGGCTCGTCAGTCATTGCGGGCTCAAGGACCGCCATGCCGTGACGCGGCAGTGGTTCAGTCTGCACATGCCCGGACAAGCTTCACCGGAGCCAGCCGCGCTCGAATCCGAAGGCCTCCGCGTGCTTCGCATCACGCGAAACACGCGCAAACTGCGCCGCGGCATCCATTTCGGCAATCGCTTCACCATCCGGCTGCGCGAGCCCGGTTTTGACTTCGCTTCAGCGCAGCAGCGCTGGCAGCAAATCGTCACCGAAGGCGTGCCAAACCTCTTCGGCGAGCAGCGCTTCGGCCATGAAGGCCGCAACGTCGAAAAGGCGCTCGCCATGTTTCGCGGCGAGTTCACGCCGGGTGATCGTTTGCTCCGAGGTCTGCTGCTTTCGAGTGTCCGCAGTCATCTTTTCAATGCGGTGATTGCCGAACGCCTTCTGCGCGGCCTCTGGGATCAAGCCTTGCCGGGCGAAGTCTATGGCTTCCCTGACAACGGCACCATCCTGCTCATCAACAACCAGCGCGGCGATGAAGCTCAACGCTTTGCCGAAGGAAAAGTCGAGCTCACCGCACCCCTTTGGGGCTCTGGGGAGCTTCACACCGCCGACGCCGTGCGTGCGCTGGAAATGGAGGTCGCCTCACGCTTCCCCGAGCTCACCGCAGGCCTCGAAGCTGCCGGTTTACGCCAAGAACGCCGTGTCATGCGTCTGCGCCCGATGAATCCCTCGCTCATCGCCCTGCCGGACGGCGATTTGCGGTTCAGCTTCGACCTGCCACGCGGCACCTACGCCACTACGGTCCTTCGGGAACTCGCGGAGCTCGATGAATGACGCTGTCGAATCTTCCTGACGGTGAAAAGCCGCCCAGCGCCTCCCGTAAAGCTCTCGCTCTGTTCATGCGATACCTTTTGTGCCTGCTCACCACACCTCTGCTTGCCGCGCCCGTCGATTACGTGCGCGAGGTGCGGCCGATCTTCGAACAGCACTGTTACGACTGCCACGGCGAGAAGAAACAAAAGTCCGGTCTGCGCCTCGACATCAAATCCGAAGCACTCAAAGGCGGCGACAGGCACGCGCCGGACATCCAGCCCAGAAAAGCCGGAGAAAGCCCGCTCATCCACTTCCTCACCACCGATGACGAAGACGAGCAGATGCCGCCGAAGGAAAAACTTGCCGCCGCAGACATCGAGACGCTCATCCGCTGGATCAACGAAGGCGCAAAATGGCCCGATGGCGTCGATACGGCCAAACTCGAAGACAAACGCGACCACTGGAGCTTCAAGCCGCTGACTGTCACGGCGGGCAAACACACCATCGACAGCTTCATCGACGCGAAACTCGCCGAGAAAGGCCTGCACCGCTCTCCACCCGCCGATCCGGTCACGTGGCTGCGTCGTGTGACCTTTGATCTCACCGGTCTGCCACCGACGCCTGAGGAAGTCGCCGGGTTTCAGTCGGACCTGTCCGACTCGTCCGACAAGTCTGACCCTTATGCCGCCGTCGTAGAACGCCTCCTGCAAAGCCCCCGCTACGGCGAGCACTGGGCGCAGCACTGGCTCGATGTGGTGCGCTACGCGGACACGCACGGCTTTGAGGTGAATACCGAGCGCCCCAACGCGTGGCCGTATCGCGACTACGTCATCCGCGCCTTCAACAACGACACGCCGTATGACCGCTTCATCAAAGAGCAGATCGTCGGAGATGCGATGGGAGAGGACGCGGCCACCGGTTTCCTCGTCACGGCTTCGGTGCTGCTTCCGGGCCAGATCGGCAAGGACGAGCCGTCGAAGCGGCTCGCGCGGCAGGATTCCATCGACGAGATCGTCGTAAACATCGGCCAGACTTTCCTCGGCCTCAGCATCGGCTGCGCACGCTGCCACGATCACAAATTCGATCCTATCAGCGCCAAGGACTACTACTCGATGCAGGCCTTCGTCGCCGGCGTGGAGTATGGCGAGCGCGATCTGCGCACGCCAGAGGCTCTCGCGGCACGCGAAGAGCTGAAGAAGGTCAAAGCGCAGCTCACCGACATCGAGAAGCATCTCGCGCGATTCGTTCCGCTGGCCAAATCGGGCGTGAAGCGTCCAATGATCGATCCGCGTGAGAATCGCGACCGATTCATGCCGGTGAAGGCCAAACGCGTGCGCTTCACCATTCGCGACACGAACAACCTCGAGCCCTGCATCGACGAAATCGAGGTTTTCACCACCGCAGGCGAAAACATCGCGCTGAATGCCCCCATCGCCGTCTCCGGCGAGAAAGTCAGCGCCGACCGCCATGAGCAGCGTTTCGTGAATGACGGCAACTACGGCAACTCACGCAGTTGGATGTCGAACGAGGTCGGCAAAGGCTGGGTGATGGTCGAGTTCGCGAAGGAACAAGAAATCGACCGCGTCGTGTGGGGCCGTGATCGACAGGGCAAGTTCAAGGACCGCCTCGCCACGAGCTACGTCATCGAAACCGCCGACGAATCCGGCGCTTGGCGCGTCGTTGCCGATTCCGATGACCGCCAGCGCTACGACACACGCGACCGCACGCAGCCCGCGTTTTCCACGCAAGGCCTTCGCAAGGAGGAAATCGACGAAGCGCAGCGTCTGATTGATCAAAAGCGCCCACTCGATGCGCGCCTGCAACGCCTCAGTGCCGATCAAACCGTCTTCGCCGGCACCTTCCGCATACCGGATGACATCCATGTGCTCAATCGCGGCGATCCCGAGCAGCCAAGGGAACCAGTCGTGCCTGCGGTGCTCACTGCGCTGGGAAGCGTGAAGCTGACCAAGGAAACCGCCGAGCAGGAACGCCGCCGCATCCTCGCGGAGTGGATCGCCAGCCCGCAGAATCCACTCACCGCCCGCGTGATGGTGAATCGCATCTGGCAGGGCCACTTCGGCACCGGTTTGGTCGAAACGCCGAGCGACTTCGGCCGCATGGGCATCAAGCCCACGCATCCCGAGCTGCTCGACTGGCTCGCCGCCGAGTTCATCAAGAGCGGCTGGAGTGTGAAGCACATGCACCGGCTGATCGTGATGAGTGAGACGTATCGGCAAAGTGGTTTCGGCTTTAGCCGAAATGATGCGGCTAAAGCCGCAGCCACTTTGGATTCCGAATCAAGGTTCCTCTGGCGTTTCCCCTCCCGCCGCCTTGAAGCCGAAGTCATCCGCGACTCGATGCTCGCGGTCAGCGGTCGCCTCGATTTGAAGATGTATGGCCGCGGCTTCAACCTGTTCGACAAACGCGGCGGCCTGAGTGGCTTCGAGCCCGTTGAAACGCTCACGCCGGACAATATACGCCGCATGATCTATGCGCACAAAGTCCGCCGCGAGCCCGAGGCCGTGTTTGGTGCGTTTGATTGTCCGGATGCGGGCCAGAGCACCGCGATCCGCCGTTCGAGCACGACGCCGATTCAGGCTCTCAATCTCTTCAACAGCCGCTTCACCCTCGACACCGCGAATGCCTTCGCCACACGCGTGGAGAAGGAAGCAGGCACCGATATCGCCGCGCAGATCACTCGCGCTTATCAACTCGCTCTCAATCGCACTCCGACGGCAGACGAACGGCGCGACACGGAGCCCGTCGTCCGCCAGCACGGCCTCGGCGTGCTCTGCCGCGCGTTGTTCAATTCGAACGAGCTTCTATTCCTGCCATGAGCGAACACCTCAGCCCCGCCGGACATCAATTCCTCGACCGCCGCCGCTTTCTCAGCAGCAGCGCCACAGCGCTCGGTTCGATCGCATTGACGCGATTGCTGGCCGCGGATGGATTGTTGATCGATCCGGCGCGACCGTATGCGCCGCGACAGCCGCATTTCCCGGCGAAGGCGAAGAATGTCGTTGTCATCTTTTGCGCCGGCGCGGTGAGCCAGCTCGAAACGTGGGACTACAAGCCCGAACTCATCAAGTGGGATGACAAACCGCTGCCCGGTGGCCCGGCGGTGACATTTCAAGGCCCCGCAGGCAATCTCGCGCGGCCGCAATACACCTTCCGACCACGTGGTCAGACCGGCAAATGGGTCAGCGACATGATCCCGCATCTGGCGGAGCTCACGGACGACATCGCGTTCATCCACTCGCTCACCAGCAAGTCGAACACGCACGGTCCTGCGGAGAATTTTCTCTCCACCGGCTTCACGCTCGATGGTTTTCCCTCGCTCGGCTCGTGGGTGACGTATGCGCTCGGCAGCGAGAACCAGGATCTGCCCAGCTACGTTGCGATTCCCGATCCACGCGGTGTGCCGCAGAACGGAGCGAATAACTGGGGACCCGGCTTTCTGCCCGCCGCCTTCCAAGGCACCACGATGAGCAGCAAAAGCCCCGTGCGGCATCTTTCCGCACCCGGCGTTTCCGCACAGGCGGACCAAGCCGCACGCTCGCTGCTGCAGAAGATGAACGCTCGGCATCTCGAAGCGAATCCGGGCGATCAAAAGCTCGCCGCACGCATCGCCAGCTACGAACTCGCCGCTCGCATGCAGCTCAGCGTGCCGGAGATCAACGACCTGAGCACCGAGCCCGTGCACGTCCTGAAAATGTATGGCGCGGACGACACGCAAAACGCCGACAAGGCCGCCTTTGCGAAGAACTGCATCGTCGCGCGACGACTCATCGAGCGTGGCGTGCGCTGCGTGCAGCTTTTCAACGGCGCGTATGCCAGTGGCGGCAAACTCAACTGGGACGGCCACAGCGATCTCAAAGCGCAGTATGACGTGCACGCCAGCATCCTCGACCAGCCCGCAGCCGCCTTGATCCGCGATCTGAAACAACGCGGCCTCTTGCAAGACACGCTCGTCGTCTGGTGCACCGAGTTCGGCCGCATGCCCTTCTTCCAAAGAGGCGCGAAGGGCCGCGATCACAATCCTGATGGCTTCACCTGCTGGATGACTGGCGCAGGCGTGAAACCCGGCGTCAGCCACGGCGTCACCGACGAACTCGGCCAGAAGGCCATCGAAGACATCCATCCGCTCTACCACTTCAACGCCACCATCCTTCACCTCCTCGGCCTCGACTTCGAGAGACTCACCTTCGAGCACAACGGCATCCAGCGCCGCCTCACGAATGTGGAGGGCAAAGTGATCTCACAGGTGCTGGCGTGAGTCACTTGGGCATCGAGTAGCCTCGCTGCTCCAATTCCTGCATCATCGCCTCTCCGAACGATTCGAGGATTTTGGGCAGATCGGCTGTTCCCTCGCTCTGAAACTCGCCTCGTGTGTCAAAACTGAAGTTTTCCATCGTGAACCGCTTTGCGCGAATCTCAGCCGTTTGGGCAATGAGCCCCGTTCTCGGCTCCACAAGCCTGCGGAAGAGCACATTGTCGATTTCGAGCTCGCAGTGCTTGTCCTCGCGACCGGTCACCGTGAAGGGATTTTGCGCTTTGGAGAAGATCACGGCATTCGTGAGCTTGTACCGGCCATCGTCGAGGAAGAACAAATCGTTGCCGATGCAGTTCGCGATGAAAACGCGGTTGTAGCTCGTCTTGGCGGCCACCGTGTCGCAGATGCCTGTGCTGTTTCCGATACTGATGAAGCCATCCACGCGATACTCCGCCGTTTCATGTGCGCTGATGCCGTCGTCGCCGCATTCGATGGCGCGGATGTTTTCAAAGACCACGTCACGGCAGTCGCCGTGGATGTTGAAGCCGTCGTTGTAGGGATGCGTGGCTGTGAGGTTCTTGATCACGAGATGCGCATTGTCGCCGCTCATCTGCACACCCGCGCTACGCATCGGTGCAAACACCTTCGCTTCCGCCAGCGACTGCCCGGCGGCCACTTTGAGGTAAAACGTGCCGTAAATCGCCTTCGACGGCGGCTTCTCACGACTCGGGTCTTTCACAAAGGTCCACTCGCCTGCCTGCAACTCCTCCGGCTTCTTCAGCGGAGCCTGCTTGCCCTTCGAAGTGCGCCCCATGTGCTGCATCCTGCCATCAAACAGGAAAAACCAGCGCCCGATCACCGCATCGCTCAGTCCCGGCATGAGATCGTCATTCGCAAACAATCCCGGCGAGACCTCGCGCCATTTTGCTGGATCAATCGGATCACTGCCCTCCAGCGTCGCGCCATGTCCATCCAGCGTGATCGGCTTTCCCGGCTCGCCCTTCTTGCCATAAAAGCCCGCGTAATCGCGATACACCTTCGGCTCCAGATGAATCGTGTCACCCGCCACCGCCATCTTGATCGCGTGATGAATCGTCGGCGCGTCCTTGCCGACGTGGATGTCACGAGCGACGAGAGGGCATGCGAGCGCAAAGAAAAGGGCGGGGAGCTTCATTCCAGAGGATGCACTCAACGGGAACTCAATGCGGTTTCATGCGTGTGCCGGGTCTGCCGTTGATTGCCGCGTTTTTCGACCGTTTTGCTGGCCAGGTGGTGTCCGCGAAGGTTCAAGGCCTCACGACTTGGCGTGCGGTGCCAGTCGGTTTCGAGGGTGGTGGCGACAAGCTCGCGATCCAAGGCGGCTTCATTGACCAAAAAGTCGAAAAGTGCCTGTGCGGTGACGTGGAGGGCGATTTGATGCGTTCGGCCGAGTTTGGCGTGCAGCCAGTCGCTGAAGCGCAGGAACTCGGCGAAGGGCGAATCGGCGTTTTGCCACATCAGCTTGAGCGTGCCGGTGAAATGGCCGCTGTTGGCAACGATGTCCCAATACCGCGCGAAGCGTCGCATGCGCTGCATCTGCTCAAACGGGATCTCACGCGTGGAAAGGATCTCGTAGGGCGGATTGGGCGCGTAGATCATGCGATACTCGTCATCGTGCCGCACGATGGGCGTGCCGCGCAGGCGCTTGAGGATGCCGATTTGGATTTCCTGCGGCCCAAGACGCACGAGACGGTCAAAACCGCGTCCAAAGCTCTCGATGTCCTCCCCCGGCAGGCCGACGATGAGATCCGCGTGGATGTGCACGCCGGTTTCCTCGCGCAGGAAGCGGAAGTTGTCCGCGAGGCGGTCGAGATTTTGCCTGCGGCTGATGTTTTTCGACGTGGCATCATCAAAGGTCTGGATACCAACCTCGAACTGTACCGCGCCAGCCGGAAACTGCCGGATGAGCCCGCGGAGCTGCTCCGGCAGACGATCCGGCACCATCTCGAAGTGCAGAAAGAGCCCCTCACGCCAGCGATCGAGGAAGAACTGCAAAATCGCCGTGCTCGTCGGCAGGTGCAGATTGAACGTTCGGTCCACAAACTTGAACTGCGTGGCCCCGCGATCGAGTAAACGCTGCATCGAGGCCAAAAACGCGTCGGTGGGAAAAGCACGAACGGGAATGTCGAGCGATGACAGGCAGAACTCGCAGGTGAACGGACATCCACGCGAGGCTTCGACGTAAATGACGCGGTTTTTGAGGTCTTCGTCTGTGTAGAGCTCGTAAGGCGAGGCGAGTTGCGCGAGCGGTGGGAGTTCTGCTGCGATGATGTGAGGCAGACACTCCTGTCTGCCTTCTAAGGCTTCACAGACAGGAGTGTCTGTGTCACGCAGCCCCCTGCGGCATACCTCAGCAAACTTCAGATCCGCTTCACCGGTGATCACATGATCCGCCAGAGCCACGATCGCCTGCTGCTCCGTTTCATACGAGACCTCGGGGCCGCCGAGAATGATCGTGATGTCTGGACGCAGTCTTTTCAGCAAAGCGACGACCTCGGTGGTTTGCTCGACATTCCAAATATAGACGCCAAAGCCGATGATGCGCGGTTCTCGGGAGAGCAGGGCCTCGACGATCTCCAGCGGTTGCTGGTTGATGACGAATTCGAGCATGCAGGCGCGGTCACGCAGCTCCCCGAGGTTCGCCATGAGGTAGCGGAGCCCGAAGGAGGCGTGGATGTATTTCGCGTTGAGCGTGGCGAGAACGATGTCCGGCATGCGCGGGCATGCTGGCGCGTTTCCGCATGCGGAGCAAGGGAGCGGTGCGAGGCATCGTTTGGGCTAAAATCGCCTCATGAACACGCGCCGACACTTTTTTGCCACTGCCCTCGGTTCTGCCGCCGCGCTCGCGGTTCGCGCGGAGGAGGCAGGAAAGCCGTTTCACTTCCCCAAATGCCAGATCGTGCCTCAGGCAGACCATTCGGTGCTTTTTGAGGTCGCTGGCAAAGAGACGACCAGATGGCATTTCGCGTCGGATCATCCGCGTCCGTGCTTTTTTCCGCTGAACGGACCCTCGGGCATCGCTTTGACGCGCATGGGGCATCCCGGTGCGCCGAATCATGATCATCATCAGTCGGTCTGGTTCGCTCACAACGATGTGAATGGCTGCACCTACTGGGCGAACAAGCCAGACGGCGGTCGCATCCGCCAAAAAGACTGGCTTTGCTACGAGGACAGCGATGAGCACGCGATCATGGCCGTAAGCCTCGGCTGGTATGACGGCAAAACGCGGCACGAGGTGATGGATCATACGCTGATCGCCATTCAGCGGCCCGGCGAGGACGGCGAACACACGCTGGAGTTGCAAAGCACCTTCAAAGCTGTGAATGAGCCGGTGCAGCTCGGCAAAACGAACTTTGGATTCCTCGCGGTGCGCGTCGCGAAGTCGCTCTCGGTTCACTTTGGTGGCGGAAAGCTCACCGACAGCGAAGGCCGCGTGGGCGAGCCGGACATTTTTGGCAAACAAGCCGCGTGGATGGACTACAGCGGCCCCGTGAAGAAAGGCATGACTGAGGGCATCACCTTCTTCGATCATCCCGCAAATCCACGCCATCCCACGCACTGGCACGTCCGCTCCGATGGCTGGATGGGCGCGGCTTTTTGTCTGAACGAAGGCCACACCATCACACCAGAGGCACCGCTGCGTCTGCGCTACCTGCTTCATGCACATCGTGGCCCGGTGGATGCCTCACGTGCTGCCAAACTGCTCGCGGAGTTCGCCAAGTGGCCGCTGCGCGAGGTCGTGAAGGGCACGAAGCCGCATCATCAGTTTGAGACGAGGATCGTGCCATGAGCGGACTCATTGGACACACTGCGTATGGCTTGGTGGCTTTTCGAGAGGCGAAGGCAAGTGGTTTGGCTGTGGCGTCGATGATTGAGCGGCATCTGCCGTCGTTTTTGTGCGGTGCTTACCTTGGCAGTGACATTCAGTGCATGCCGGAGGCGGTGTGTGTGGACACGGGGCGCGAGGTGGGCTTTGGGACGGTGCCTTTGGAAAAAAGTCCGATCACCGGTGGCGCGGTGAAGCCGTGGTCGCTCATGCATGAAGGTCGAAGCTATCGTCCGAAGGAGCTGCATGAGTTGTTTTATGGGCGTGCGCATCTCGTGTTTGGCTGGGCGAAGCCGGATGTGGGCCTGCGTGTGCCGTGGGATCATCTGGCGGAGTATTGTGCGCTCGCGGTGCGCGATGATCTGCGCTCGGAGCATGGTCTGGCGTATGCGCTGGGCTGGATGGTGCACATGGTGGGCGATTCGCTCATCAAATCCGTGCAGCCGGGCATTCGCATGCACTTGCTCGATGGCGTTTACACGCCGCGGAACCGCATCGTGCAGGATCAGTTCACGTTTCATGTGATCGGACGCGAGCTGGGCGTGGATTGGGAGAAGTCCTTCCGCGAGATGGCTGCGACGCCCGTGGAGCCGATCCAGCCGCACTACATGCGCGTGGCGGAAGCGCGTGGAGAGCTCGCGGGGGTGTTTGATGAAGGCTGGAAGCCGGAACTGCGTCCGCTGCTCGAGGCCGTGCTCGCGGAAAACCGTCGCTGGCTGCCGCATCACACGCAGGACGTGCTGAAGGTGGTGAAGCTCACCGATGGCAAGGCGAGCGACGATGCCGTGCGCGTCAGCGGAGGCCTGCAGCACGAAAAGATGCTCGAAATCGCCGAGGCGGCCGGCATGCGTGGCACGCTGATGACGATTGCCGATGAGTGCACAGCGCTTTTTGAGCGTGTGACCGATTTGGTGCCGGAGTGGAAGGCGCTGCCGAAAGGGAAGGCTGAGCCGTGGAGTCGGCTTGGTGTGCGTTGAGGCTATTTCTTTTTTCCTTTGCCTTTGCCCTTCTTGGCACCGCCTTCACCGGCGTTGCCATCCATCAGATCCGGTAGCGGGAGGTAGTCCCAGTCGAGGATCATCTTTTCGGCGAGGGCGGCACGCAGTTCGCGCTCGACGGCGGCGAGTTCGGGTTTGCCGCTGAGGTTGTTCAGCTCGCCGGGATCGGCGTCGAGGTCGTAGAGTTCGTAAACGGGCCGCGGTGTGGTGAAGTAGGTGGCGCTATGGCCGGGCGAGAGTTTACCGGCGGCGTGGGCTTCCTGGATTTGCTTCCACGCCTGACCGCCGGAGGAATCGACGGGCGAGTATGGAATCCAAGGCGTGCAGTTGTAGATGAACTTGTAGTGATCGCTGCGCACGGCGCGGGCGAGGTCGTAGCCAGCGTTTGTCATAGTCGCCTGCACGGGCGCGGAGCCGTGCGGGCCGCGCTCGACGAAGATGTGCTTCCGCGGCACATGCTTCTCGCCTTTGAGCAACGGCAGGAAGCTCACGCCGCTCAGTTTGGGGCCGGGCGCGAGGCCTGCGGCATCGAGCAACGTTGGCGCGAGGTCTTCGCCGCTGATGAGCACCCGCGAATCGCCGCCGGGCTTCACGACGCCCGGCCAACGGATGACGAAGGGCACGTTCGAGCCCGGATCGTAGAGCGAGCCTTTGCCGTGCGGCATCGCCATGCCGTTGTCGCCGCAGAAGATGATGATCGTGCTGTCCATGAGGTTTCGCTTCTTCAGCTCGGCCAGCACGGTGCCGACGGTGCGATCGACGCGGTTCACCTCGGCGCAGTAGTCGGCGAGTTGCTCGCGCATGCCGGGCAGATCGGGAAAATGCGGCGGAAGCTGGAGCGAGGCGGGATCAGGGCGAAATTCCGCAGGCGCATTCCACGCGTGATGCGGGTCGCTGAAGTTCGCCCACATAAAGAAGGGCTTGTCAGCGGGCTTTTGGTCGAGAAACGCGGCGAGCTGGCCAGCGACTTCGTTGTCGCCGCAAGTGTTGAGGAAGTCCACGCGGCTCGCGAAGGTCTTCAATTGATGCTCTTGAAACACCTTCGATGCCGCAGGGCCGACTTTGGCGGAACCATCGAGATGGAAGCTGCGACCGCACACGCCGGTGTAGTAGCCGCCTTTGTCGCGAAGCAGCTCCGGCAGCGTGATCTCATCGCGCGGCAGCGGCGCGGAGAATCGCGTCATGCGTGCCGCTACAGGCGAACGCCCTGTCATGAGCGTGGCACGCGAGGGCACGCACTGCGGTGCGCCGGTGAAGAAGCGGTGAAACTTGATCCCTTCCGCCGCGAGTTGGTCCACGACGGGCGTTTTGACGTTGGGGCTGCCGTAAGTGCTCAGGAACGGGTAGCTGTGGTCGTCGCTGAGGAGGAAGAGGATGTTCGGGCGCTGCTCCGCAGCGAATGACGAAACCAGAATGGCGAATGAGGAAAGGAGGATGAGCACGGACTTCATGTGGCGGTGAAACGCGGCCATGAGCGGCGGCTTTCGTCTTTCCTCAAGCGGGTGGCGTGGCGGCAGCAGCGGCTGCGTAGGCTTCTTTGAGCTTGAGGTCCGTTTGCGTGTGGGAGCCGCGATACACGAGCAGCAGGCCGAGGCGGGAGTGCTCGGTCGTGTTGGGTGCGGAGTGGTGAATGGTCTCGCACTGATGGATGGTGGCGTCGCCGGGCTCCAAAAGGCCGCAGAATTGTGCTTCGAGGGGCACATCGGGCGTTTCGGCTAGGCCGATGCTGTTGCCGCGGACGCCGCTGGGGCGTGTGGGGAGCATGCCGGCCTTGTGGGAGCCTTTGACGAAGAAAACGGGGCCATTGGCCTCGGTGACGGCATCGATGGCGATCCAGACGGTGAGCATGTCGGGCGGTGTCTGGCAGAAGTAGGCGTTGTCTTGATGATAGGGCACGCCGGAGCCGATGCGGGCGGGTTTGTTGAAGGTTTCGACGGCGCACAAAACGGGCTCGCCATGCACGAGAGGCGCGATGAGGGCCTTGATGTCCTCACGTTCGCCGAGAGCGCGGAAGAAGTCGTTGTGCTCTTCGAGCCGCCAGAGGTTGCGCACGGTTTTCTCGTCCTTTTCCAGTGTGCGGGCATTCAGCGGCTTGCTGGCGAGATCGTCGCGAATGTAGCGCTCCAGCTCGGCACGCACAGCGGCGACTTCTTCGGTGCTGAGGAAGCTGCGAACGAGTACGACGCCGTCGCGTTCGTAATCGGGAACAAGGGATGCAGAGATGGACAGGCTCATGGCGGGGAACATGTGCCGCGGTTCTTTGACGCCAAGATGAAAAAGCCCTGGTCCATGCGATGGACCAGGGCTGTGGTGCGAACTTCGTCGTGCGAGAAGCCGTCGATCAATCCATGTAGTCGTTGATCAGGTTCTCGAGCATCTCCTGGCGGCCGCTGGCGGGGATGACGCTGCCGAGTTTCAGAGCGTGCTTCTCAAGAGACTCGAAGGTGGCTTTGCCGGTTGTGACGGTTTTGCCGATGCCGCTTTCGAAGGTGGCGTAGCGGGCCTTCACGAAGCGGTCGAGCTCGCCGTCTTCGATGATGCGGTGGGCGATCTTGAGGCCGCGGGCAAAGGCGTCCATGCCGCCGATGTGCGCGTGGAAGATGTCCACGACCTCGTGGCTCTCGCGGCGCACCTTGGCGTCGAAATTGAGGCCGCCGGTCTTGAAGCCGCCGGCGCGGAGCAGTTGCAGCATCATCTGCGTGGTCATGTAAACATTCGTCGGGAACTGGTCGGTGTCCCAGCCGATGAGTTCGTCGCCGGTGTTGGCGTCGATGCTGCCGAGAGCGCCCGCGTTTGCCGAGACGGCGAGTTCGTGCTCGACGCGATGCAGCGCGAGGGTGGCGTGATTGGTCTCGATGTTGAGTTTGAAGTGCTCCAGCAGGTCAAACTCGCGCAGGAAGTTCAGGCAGGCCGCCGCGTCGCTGTCGTATTGATGCGTGGAGGGCTCGCGTGGCTTCGGCTCGATGTAGAACTGGCCTTTGAAGCCGATCTTCTTCTTATAATCGACCGCCATGTGCAGGAAGTGGGCGAGGTTGGCCACTTCGCGCTTCATGTCGGTGTTCAGCAGCGTGGCGTAGCCTTCGCGACCGCCCCAGAAGGTGTAACCGAGGCCGTTGAGGCGATGCGTGACCTCCATGGCCTTCTTCACCTGCGCGGCGGCGATGGCATACACGTCGGCGTTCGGGCTGGTGGCCGCGCCCTGCATGTAGCGAGGATGCGCGAAGAGGCAGGCGGTGCCCCACAGCAGCTTGATGCCGGTCTGCTTTTGCAGCTTCTTCAAATGATCCGCCACAGCGTCCAGTGCGTCGCTGCTGGCCTGGAGATCGTCCAGCTCTGGCGCGACATCGCGATCGTGGAAGCAGTAGAAGCCGAGACCGAGCTTCTGCATCATCTCAAAGCCCGCATCGGCCACACGCTTCGCGTTGTCGATGCTGGTGCTGCCATCGTCCCATGGGCGCTGACGCGTCGGGCCGCCGAAGGGATCGCTGGAGCCGCCCTTCAACGCATGCCAGTAGGCCAGCGAGAAGCGCAGATGCTCGCGCATGGTCTTCTTGCCCACGACTTCGTCGGGATTGTAGTGACGGAAGGCGAGACGGTTCTTCGTCTTCGGCCCTTCATAGGCGACGGGCTTGATCTTCGGGAAGTATTCCTGGCTCATGTGTTTGTGGTTGGGTTGGAGTGGGATGAATCGCTTCTATACACTTCTGGAGTGGCGGAAGTCTGGTAATGATCTGCCAATGTTTGTTGAAATGCGGTCGCATTTAAACGCAGGACCGAGGTGAGGCAAGATCACTTCCCCGCCACCTTCGGAGCCGGCTCCAGCACGTCCAGCTCGTGGATGGACCAGAAGGTGCCTTTGGTGCTGCCGGTGTCGGTGATGCGGATGAATCTGGCTTTGGCGGGTTTGGGGAAGAGGAATTCGGTGGTGCTGACTTTTTCGCTCTGGCCTTCGAGGATAGGTTTGTCCCAGGTTTGGCCGTCTGGGGAGAGTTCGATCTTCCAGCCGCGGGGCCAGTCGCCGCGGGAGGTGGCGGTGTCGAGGGTGAGACCGGCGATGTTGGTCTGTTGCGGGAGTTCGATCTGCACCCACATGCCGGGCGTCTGCGAGGTGTGCGTGTCCCAGCGGGTCTCGGGATTGCCGTCGATGGCGCGGGCGAGATCTTTGGCGTTGTGGCTGGCGGTGAGCTTCCACGCGCTGCGATTTTCCAGCGGGAGCTGTGGGCCGGTGCGCTTGAGTTCTTCGATGGTCCATGGCGTGGTGCGCGCGGCGAGTTCTTTGCGCAGTTTGGCGACTTCATCCTTCGTGATGAAGCGGCCGTTGTTGCCAAAGCTTTTGCGCACGTAGCTGGCGATGTCGGCGAGCCATTCGTCGGGGTTGTTCGCCATCGGGATCATCTGCGCCTGATACGTTTTGCCGTTCACGGGGCCGCTGAGGCCGTGGAGGAGCACGCGGAGGACTTGATCGCCCTGCACGACGGTCTTTGAGGCGGCGAGCGCCGGGGCGAGTGTCATGCCGGGTGCGAGTCCATCAATGGCGGTGCCTTTGCCATCGAGGCCGTGGCAGGTGAAACACAGCTCCTGATAAATGGCCTGGCCGCGACGCATCTGGTCTTTCTGCGCGTTGCTGAACTCACGCGGGAAGCTGATCTGGCTGTTGAGCATCTGCCCGGCCATTTCTTTGACGCCTTTCGACGGTGTGCTGAGCGCGGTGAGGTTGATGAGCTTCGCGTGGTCCTTCCACTTCATCTGCTTCGCGGTGAGCAGCGCCTGGATGACGACGGTGGGATCGCTGTCCTTCGTCAAAGCGGTGACATCCGCGACGAGCGTGTCATCGGCGAGCGATTCGCTGGCGCGGATGGCGGCACGGCGCAGCACAGGCGAGCCGTCCTTCAAAGCGGCACGCACGAGATCGCTGGTGAGCGCGCCGAGACCTTCGAGCGTCCACAACGCGTGAATGCGGGCGAGGTCGCTGCCGTTTTTCTGAAGCATCGCGACGAGCGCGGGCGTGACGTTTTTGTCCTGCTTCAAAACGAGCAGCTTCTGCGCGGTGTCGCGATGCCAGCCGTTCGGATGCGCGAGGGCCTCGACGAGTTGCGCGGGCGTGGTATCGAGCAACTTCGGCGCGGGCACGGGCTTCGTCGTGTCATGCACGAGACGCCAGACGCGGCCGCGATTGATGATCTTGTCCATGCTGTGCTGCAGGATCACTTTGCGCAGGTAGCTGCCTTCTTTGGTCCAATTGCCCTCCTGGATGATGCCGCGATACATGTCGCAGATGAAGAGCGTGCCATCGGGCGCGGTTTTCATATCGACGGGGCGGAAGCACGCGTCCGTGCTGCGGAGGAACTCGCTCTGCGGATGCGGATTGTGCAGAATGGTGATGCCGTCCTTCAACTCGATGCTCGTGCGGCGCACGAGACGGCCCACGGGCTCGCCAAAGAAGAGATTGCCGCGCAACTCGGCGGGCAATTGATCGCCTCGGAAGATCTCGCCACCGCAGGTCGCGGTGAAATGGTTCAGCGTGTCGTCATCGCGTGACTTGCCGGGGCCGCCCTGGTAATCACGCAGGCCCATCGCCGGCCACACGACCTCAAAGCCGGGCTCGAACTGCCCGCGGGCGAGCGATTGACCATACAAGATGTGGTTTTGGAAATTGAGCGGGCCTTTCTCGCCGCCCGCGTTCACCACCCAGAACTTGCCTTCATCATCCTGCGTCGCGCCCCACTGGCCGCCATTGCCGGGAATGTCCTGCTTGATGAGCTGGCCGTCCTTCCAGCGCAGGCGGTAGTTGTTCACCGCGGTGTAGATCCAGTTGTCCAGCGCCCACGTCATGCCGCTCGGTTGATGCTCCAGATTGCCACCGCGAGGCCCGCCTTGATACACCGGCTTCTTTTCATCGCTCACGCCATCGCCGTTCGTGTCTTGGTAGAGGTAGATGTCGTTCGTGTCCGTCTCGCCGATCAACACGCCATCGGCCAGCGGCAGCAGCAGGCGCGGCAGCTTCAGCTTGTCCGCAAAGACGCGATGCATGTCGTATTGGCCATCGCCCTTGCTCGACCAATGCACGGACACACGGCTCGTGCTCACCAGCTCGTCCGTGCCGTCGATGTCGCGCATGTAGCTGCTCATCTCCGCGACGTAGAGCCTGCCATTGCCATCAAAGGCCAGGCAAACCGGCTCCGTGATGTCCGGCTCGCTCAGGATCAGCTCCATGCGATACCCCGGCGGCAATTGGAAGGTCTTTTGCTCCTCCGCCGCCGTCAGCGCCTTCACCGGCGGCTTCGGCGGGAAGTCGGTGGCATCATCGGCCAGCAGACGACCGAGCGAGAGGGCAGTGACGAGAGCAAGGGGGCGGAGTTTCATAACGGGGGCGAGATAGCGTTGTGACGATTAATACTGCTCCAACCTGTCGTCCCTTTGGTGCCAGCTTGCCAAACTTTGTTAAAATCCGGCCATCGAAGGTGCGGGCGGTGAAAAGCCGAGCGCCTTCCACGACCACTGCCCAGTGAGGCTCGCTTCATTGAACTTCTGGCGAATGCTCGACAACAGCATCGGTGCAACAGATCCTTGATCAACCAACGGTTAAAGGAAACGCCCGGTGCGGATCCGCATGCCGGGTGGTGTGGGAGGAGTGACAGGCGTAATCCCGTCACCTCGACCCGATTTCGCCCCCGTCGTTAGTTGGTGCATCGTAGGGCCTCCTTCAGTAGTCTGTGAGAGTGCACATGAAAAGTGCTGTCGATACTCATCTCTGGAAGATGATGGGAGCAAAACACTTTACCTGTTAAGTGTGGCCTCCCACAGCCCGCTCTGATACAGACCCCATCGCCAATTCCGTGCTTGGCCTCATTCGCAGCAATCCTCTCGGATCTGGCAGCTTCGGCGAGGCGATCATCTTCGGACTGTGCAGCAAGCAAACTCTCCCTCAGTCGGCTAATCCTGCGTGGCCTCGACCACTCAAGCCAGAGTTCAAAGTCTGTAGTCGCATCGTCAGGCGGCATCGATTGAGTCGGCGCTGCAAGTGCATGACTCAAAAACGGCTCTGGAAGCAACACCGAATGGTGTCTGAGGTAATGCGATAAGCCCTCCGGCCAAATCCAAATACCATCGGTCAAGTCTGCACTACCCATCTCTGAATACTCAATGTCGCACAGTCTGCACCAACTATAGCCCCGGTATCGAGTGTGAACCAAACCAGCATCCAAATAGTCTGCTACAAGTGATAGTCGTGAGTCGTGACCAACTAGCTCCTGCGGCGCTGGGAGATCAGGGTCACGCAACGAACTGATAAAGAAGCCTATTCCGTAGAGCTTGGGCATGAGGCTTGGGTCTTGGCCGAACGTCTTTTAGTCACACTTAATTGTGGGCGAATCAGATTCGCCCACAATTTTTTGAAGGCTCATTCAGCCAAGCGAAGGCAGGACGAGCTGCGTGAGTCTCCGAGGATGACACCGGAAGTCAAGACGTGAGGAAGACTGACGGCTGCGCCTACCTCCGCCCATTCAGGATCATCTCATTGAGCTTCTGGCCATCACTTCCATGTCGGGATCGGCGAGGGCTGTCCAAGGTGCTCACGCTGTCCGTGTTCGCGCTCGTGCGGCTGGTGCCATCGCTGCTGCGAGGGCAAAGGGCGGCCTATATCGGGCGTCACCCTGATTGGTGACTTCCCACAGATTCAGGGAAGCCCACAGATTGCCTCAGAAAAAATCTGCGGGCCTCCCTGAATCTGCGGGAGATCATTCTGGACTCTGATTCCCAAAGAGTCATGACGTGGAGAATCTCCCCAAAGGCAGCTTCATCTCTGACCAAGCGCTCATCGGATAGGCCGTGAGGCGATTCGCCGGAGCGGTGATGCTCAAGCGGCATCCTTCTCCCGTTTCAGGCGGCTCTCCCTGCCTGCACTTTGGCCGTTACGGGTGGGTCATGAAGCCCGTGCTTTCCCTGCGACAGCCGTTTTTTCTGCATCACTATCCGGCCATGCCGCTGCCACGCCTCCAAGCTGACTTTTTCGCCCGGATCGCCGATCCGCAGGGCGTGCGGGCGATTTTCGAGCACATGCCCGGCGTGTTCTTTTTCATGAAGGACGACCAGGGGCGGCACATCGCGGCGAACAGCGCCACCTTTGAGCGATTCGGCATCAAGAGCGAACGCGAGCTCGTCGGCGCGATGGATGAGAAATTCTTCCCGCCTGATGTGGCGAAGGCGTATCGCGACGACGACCAGAAAGTCATCCGCAGCGGCAAACCGCTCATCAACCGCCTCGAAGTCTGGTATGACGAGCAGCGCAACCTGAGCTGGTTCCTCTGCACGAAGCTGCCCGTGCGCGACAAACGCGGCAAGGTCATCGGCGTCATGGGCATCACCCGCCGCGATGAGGACCGCATGCGCCAGCACGACGTGCGCGAGGTCACCGTGGCCGTGCAATACGCCCGCGAGCACTGCCACGAAGTCGTCACCACCGCCGAGCTCGCCCGCGCCGCCGGCGTTTCGGAGCGCCACCTGCATCGCAAGCTCCGCATCGCCCTCGACATCAGCCCCTACGAGCTGCTGCAGCGCTCCCGCATCCAATCCGCCGCCGAGTCTTTGGCCAAAACCACGCTCCCCATCATCCAGATCGCCCTCGACCACGCCTTCTGCGATCAAAGCGCCTTCACCCAGCAATTCCGCAAACGCACCGGCATGACCCCGAAGGAATTCAGGAGAAGGCATCAAGGGTGATCTTAATCTCCGGCATTCAAAGATCGGAAATGCAACCACGCTAGCAGCCACTTCGGCAGCATGACATAGATGTTGATCAGCACATGAGCCGAGATCGCGAGAAAGATGCTGCCGCTCAGAAGACGAATAGCTGTATAGGTCAGTCCTGCCGCATAGAGCATTAGCAGGGCGGTTGGCTTGTTCATCACAGGCATATGAACCAAGGAAAACAGCAGAGGAGTAAGCAGGAGAGCTGCAATCCAGCCCATACGGGTGCCGATTCTATTGCAAACAAAGCCAGAGAACACAGCCTCTTCGAAAAAGGCCGCGCTCAGTGTGAAGAATGAAAAGTAGATAACACCCAGCCAGGAGCTTCCGTAGGCCAAGACCTTCCAGACGCGTTCGTGCAGCTCATGGATGGCTGGCTCCAACTGGCCCGGGCCTGCCACCTCCGCCATGCGACTTAGTGAGTCAGAGAAGGTGGAGATGTCCCGGCCATGATAGTGAAGAAGTGGCAGCAACAGAAACAGCCACAGCAGTCGTCGGCTCCAAAAACGACCGCCTTTGGAATACAGAGCCGGACCAAAACTCTTGAGGGAGTGTATGGACGCCCACCCAGTCAGGAGCACCTGAAGAAGAAAAAAGCAGGTCAAATAGGCGGTTGGGTTAGCGCTAGCCCAGTTCGCGAAAAAGCTGAGTGGTGACAAAGCCAATGTCAGTAGTCTGGGAGCCTGGGCTGGCAGCAGCCAGAGAAGCGCCAGCTTCAAAAGGTCAGGCTGCCGCGATGTCGCCTGATCTCGAATTGATTGAGCAGGAAATGAAATCATGTCGGCTGGGAACGGGAAGGGATAAACCAGATACAGCTCGTCTATGCTGTAAGCTCAGTCAAAACAGGATGCTCATCGAACTCCAGCGCCGCGAAGGCATGATCGAGATGCGCGGGCGTGCGACCGCCGACGAGGACGGTGTCGATGCCCGGCTGATGCAAAGCCCACGCCAGCGCGAGATGCGCCTGCGAGTGCCCGGTGCGCTTGGCGATGGCTTCGAGCCGTGCGAGGCGCTGAAAGGCCGCGTCATGAAAATAGACCTGCTGGTGCCCCGGAACGATTTCGAAGCGTGAACCGGCCTGAACGCCGTTTTGATGCTTCCCGGTCAAAAAACCGGCTCCGAGCGGGCTGTAGGTCACGATGGCGATGTCGTTCGCGACGCAGTAATCGCGCAAAGCATCGGTGACCTCGCGGACGGCGAGGTTGTGGTTGTTTTGGATCACGCGGAAGCGCGGACCGAGGGCACGGAGTTGATCGAGTGTGACGTTGCTGGCTCCAAGGGACTTGATCTGATTGGAGTGGAGGAGTGATTGGAGTACTGGAATGCCCTGTGCGACCGATTCATGCCACTGATGCAGGTAAAGCAGGTCGATTTGCTCGACACCGAGACGTCGCAAACTGTCCGTGATGTCAATCCGGTCATACGGCGGCAAGATCTTCGTCGCGATGGTGATACCTTCCGGCTTTCGCGAAGCCAGCCACTTGCCGAGGATTGTTTCCGAAGCGCCACCACCGTATGCGGCTGCGGTGTCGAAGTGCGTTACACCGCGTGCGAAGGCGTGATCGAGCAGCGCCAAGGACGCGGCTTCGTCGATCTCACGACCAAAGGTGACGCAGCCGAGGCCGATGCGGGGAGAAGGGGTGTTCTCAGGCATGATCTTGCTTTGGTAGATCGTCGCGAGGCTCGGTGCCGAGCCAGAGCACGTTGCCGTCGGGATCCTCGAGTTTCATTTCGTAGGCCCATGACCAATTCATCGGCTCCTGGAGGACTTTCACACCTCGCTCACGATAGAGATGGAAGAGCGCATCGCTTTCGAGGCCGATCCATACCCAGCAGGGTGCGGAGACTGTGTTGGACTGTCGGAACATGATGGCGCAGCCGTCTCTGGACACGGAGCCGATGGAGCCGCTTCGCCAGTCGAGTTTGAAACCCAGAGTCTCGGTGTAGAACTGAATGCTGCGCTCAAGATAGCCAACCGGAAGGATGGGAATCGTGCATTCGACTTCGCGATCAGGTGGGTTCATGGCAGAAGGATTCCAGCTTGTGAAAAGATGCCAGCGCCGATGAAACGGGCGCGGTCACCGAGGTGGCGCTGGATGCGGAGGACTTCGTTCCATTTGGCCATGCGCTCGCTGCGGCTGAAAGAGCCGACTTTGAGCTGTCCTGCATTCGTGGCGACGGCGAGGTGGGCGATGAAGGCATCCTCCGTTTCACCAGAGCGGGCGGAGACGACGGGCAACCAGCCTGCGGCTTGCGTGCGGCGGATGGCGGCAAGCGTTTCGGTGACGGTGCCGATCTGGTTGAGCTTGATGAGCACGGCGTTGGCAGTGTTCGCGGCGATGCCGCGCTCGATGCGGGTGAGGTTCGTGGTGAAATGATCGTCGCCGATGAGCTGGCAGCGATGGCCGATGGCCTGGCGCACGAGTTTCCAGCCTTCCCAATCGTCCTCGGCCATCGGATCCTCGATGGAGACAATGGGATAGCGCTCGATCCAGTCGATCATGAGCTGCGCAAACTCCTCCGGGGAGAAACGGCGCTGCTCCAGTCCGAGTGTGTAGAAGCCATCGCGATACAAATCGGTGGCCGCGATGTCGAGCGAGATGCCGACCTCGCGCCCCGGCGTGTAGCCCGCGAGCTCGATGGCGGCGATCAAAGCGTCGAAGACGTTCTCGTTGCGATCAAACACGGGCCAATAGCCGCCTTCATCGGCCACTCCGGCGAGCGTGCCGCGTCGCTTCATGATGTCGGCGGCGGCGTGGAAGACGTTCGCGGTGACTTCGAGGGTCTCCTCATACGTTTGGGCCGTGAGGGCCATGATCATGAAGTCCTGGATGTCGATGCGACCCTGCGCGTGCCTGCCTCCACCGAAGATCTGGATCTCCGGCAACGGCAGCAGCGTGCCCTCGCCGAGCGAGGCAAATAGCGGCACGCGTTTCGCGTTCGCCGCGGCCTGCGCGACGGCCATCGAGGTGCCGAGGATGGCATTCGCGCCGAGTCGTGATTTGCCGGGTGTGTCATCCAGAGCGATCAAAGCCTCATCGAGGCCGCTTTGATCGAACACATCTCGACCGATGACCTCGCGGGCGATTTCGCCTTTCACGTGCGAGAGGGCTTTGAAGACCGATTTGCCACGAAAGCGGCTTTGATCGTCATCGCGAAGTTCCAAGGCCTCATGATGACCGGTGGAAGCTCCGGAAGGCACAAGGCCGTGGCCGGTGGTGCCATCGTCCAGCGTCGCGATGACCTCGACGGTGGGATTGCCGCGGCTGTCGAAGATTTGAAGGGCGTCGAGAGATTTGATCTTCATGTCCAGGAGGCGGTCAAAGCAGCGAGTGAGGGTGGATGTGGCAGGTGGGCGAGAACGAAGCGGGTGACCTGGGCTTTCTGCGGCTCGCTGAGGTATTCGACAGGCGATTTGCCATGCACGCGGGATAGGAGGAGGCAGAGGAGGAGCCTCACGGTTCGTTCTTCGAGCGCGGCAGCGTCTTGGAGTGCTCCAGCCCTCTGGAGCTTTTCGCAGTCCGATGGCCGCTCGAAAGCGCCGGAGGGCCGGCGCACTCCAGGACGCTCACGCGACGTTTCGAAGGTATTCAGATAAGCGGACCAAAATGCTGGCACGAGAGCGATGACATGCGGATGCAGCAGGGCCTTCAAGTGCAAATGGGTGAGCATGAAGGCCGTGTCGAAGGCAGGATCGCCGAACCAGGCGCACTCGGCATCGAGCACGATGAGGCGCTGCGGACCGACGAGGAGGTTCTTCGGGCTGTAGTCGCCGTGAACGAGTGCGAGCTGCGTTTCGGAAAGTCGTGTGGCTTCCGCACGGAGGATGGGCGCGACTTCAGGGACACGCTCGGCTGTTTTGAGCAGGTAAGGCTCGATGCGGAGCGCGTGGAAGTTGGGCAGCGTATTGAATCGTGCGCGCGCGGCTTCGTCGAGCCATGAAGCTGCATGCAGGCGGCCCAAAACATCACCAGCGAGGTTCGCGGTGCTTTCATCGGCTTCGCCCGCGAGGAGCTTGGTCTTCCAGTTCGGCATCTCGACGAAGTATTCCATGGCGAACCAGCCATCGCCGCGGCCGAGGATGCACGGCACATGCGCAGGGATGATGGGCGCGGTGTAGTCAAAGAAGTTCTGCTCCACGCGGTTGCGTGAGACATCGGCGAACCAGTCGTCTTTGACGCGGAGCTTTTCGAGCGCGGCTTTGACGACGAGTGTGCCGGATGAGGACTCGACCAGGGAGATGTCGCTCGACACGCCGCCGGGCAAGGGCGTGAGGCGGGCATCGGTGGCGGCGAGACCGGATTGAATGAGATGCGCGAGAAGCTGCATGCGCGGGTCACTTGAGCAGCTTCGCGATGGTGTCCTTCATCACTTTCTCCGACTCTGGTGCCGCGTAGGCCTGCGAAGGCTCGTAGCCGCCTTCGGCGAAGGATTGCTCCAACGGGATGTAGCCGGTCACACCATCGCCGTAGCTGGCGGTGCAAACGAAACCGCCGGGGCGCTGCTGCTGCGCGAAGAGTTGATACTCGACGAAGCTCTCGCCGGGCAAGTGAATGAGGCACACATCATCGCCGAAATGCAGGGTGGTGAAGGGAATCGGCTCGCGATGGCGGATGAAGCCGAGTCGAAGCGCGGCAGTGATGCGTGTGGTGGGCCGCGTTTCGGTGTTTTGGAGCACTTTGAGCATGCGCTCTTCGGGGAACTCGGGATCAGGCTGCAACACGACCGGTGCATGTTTCCAAGCGAGTTTCGTCAGAGGCACGCGCTTCGCGTTTTGCTCCGATTCGACCATGGCGGCGTGGATGCGGCCAGCGAGCAGGGGGCGCATCGGCGGCGTGCCGTCGTTATATTTGCCGGCACCGATGTTTCCGCCGCAGCCGGTGAAGTAGATGTGTGGCACGCCATCCTCCTTCGTGCGTTTTTCACGCGCGATGCCGGCGAAGTCATGGCTGACGATGCCGTCGCCGTAGTAGCTCATCGGGTGTGTGGCGTAGTAGTGCAGCGCGGCGAGTTTCTTGTCGCCGTTCCAAAAGCTCACGGTCTTCAAAAACGGGTCGATGAGGCCTTCGGGCAGTGCCCGCAGCTCCGGGTCTTTGCTGCCGCTGCCGCGCATTTTGCCGACTTTGCCGTCGATGACCTGCACGCGACGATTTCCGGCCACTTCGAGCACTTTGGCCTCACCGGTCGAAATGTGCGTGACGGGCTGCGGAGTCTTCAAAGCGGCTTTGATGGCCTCGGCGACGACTTGGAGCGCTTTTTCGGTCGCGGCGGCATCGAGGATGCCGATTTCGGGCAGGAGCTTCTGCACCGCGTTGTCCACGAGCGGCGCGTTGTGTTGATGCAGCGAGTGCAAGGCAACGCGTTCGGGCGTGGTGGCTGCTGCTTGGGCCAAAACCTCGCGCCAGTGGATGTGATCGGCACCGCGGATCTCGCAGAAGTCGATGGCGCAGAGCACGACGGGCTTTTCGTCGCTCAAGAGCACCACGCCGAGGGCCAGCAGCGGTTCGCTGACGCCGACGGCCGGTTTGACGAGTCCGCCGCACAGCGGTGCACCGACGGGTGGCGTGACATCGGCACGAAACGGCGCGATTTGGACAGCGAGGGCGGAGACGGAGGTGAGGAGGACGAGCAGCAGCGCTTTCATGATGTCGAATACGCGAAGCGCTCTGTACGTTGTTCACGCTTTAGCGTGATGATCGCCCTCGCACGCTAAAGCGTGAACAACGTACTCAGAAGCGCCCATCGGAATCAGCGCAATTGGCTTCGAATCACAGGCAACAGGAGCTCCGCGACGAGTTCGTGGCCGAGGTCGCCGGGGTGCATGCCGTCGGGGAGCATGTCGGTGATGAAGGTCTTCTTTTTCGCGGCGAAGGCGGGATAGGCGGCGTGGACATCGATGAGGGGCACGTTCAGCTCTTTGGCGAGGGCGCGGAGGGCGTCGTTGTAGGCGAGAAGGGTGGCGGATTCGAAGCCGTCCTCGGCATCGGGCTTGTAGGGAGGTTTGCCGTAGAGTTCGCGGGTCTTCGAGTGCCAGCGCAGCGGGCTGGTGGTCATGAGGATGACTTTGGCGCCGGCTTTTTGTGTGGTGGCGATCATCGAGCGGTAGTTGGCGATGAAGGCCTCCTTGCTCACGCGAGGTTCGGTGGCGGGTGGCTTCTTCCAGACGTCGATGGCACAATCATTGATGCCGAACTGCATGACGACGATGCGCGGCTTGTAGGCGAGCACATCGGTTTGCAGGCGTTTGACGGCCTGCGCGGTGGTGTTGCTGGGGACGCCGGCGTTGTAAACGCTGAGGCTGGAGCCGATGCTCTGGAGCATCGTGTTCACACGGTCGGCATACACTTTGACGCTGCCGCGAGGCGCGGTGGTGCTGTCGCCAAACATGAAGATGCCGCCGGGCTTTGGCACGGCCTTCGGTGGCGGCACGAAGACGGGAATTTCGCCAGTGGCGAGGTCGGCGGTGTTCACTTTCATGCGCAGGCCGCCTTGCATGGTGGTGATCCAGAGCTCGCCGGGTTGGCACTCGTATAAATAAGGATATGAGACGCGGCCTCCAGGTGCGTAGTTCGCGGCGACGATGACGGGTTTGCTCCATGTGGCCGTTTCATCGCTGGAAAAGACGAGCGAGAGCTCGGCACGGCTGCTGCCGTTGTTTGGACTGTGGCGCGGCGGGGCATTCCAGAGCAGCGCGATGCGGCCATCGGCGAGGCGGGCCATTTGCGGGCAGCAGGTGACGGATTTGATCGGGGTTTGCTTGAGGCCGGACCACTTGAGGCCGTCTTTGGAAGTCGCTTCCCACAAGAAGCCGGACTCGGTGCGCAGCAGGAGATACAGCGAGCCATCCGCACGCTCGATGACGCTGCCTTCGATGCTGCCGGCGTGGTCGTGCTCGCCGATGCCGTAGTCGAGCACATCACCACGCTGCCACGATTTGCCGAGATCATCGGAAACCCACATCACGGTGGCGTGACGCCACTGGGGGATGATTTCCTGGCCGACGAGCACGAGGCGGCCGCTTTTCATCTGGATGAGCGAGTGAATGCAGCCGCACCACGGATCGCTGAGCTTCACAGGCGATTCCCAGGTCTTGCCATCATCGGTGCTGCGGCAGGTGTAGGTGGGCAGGACGAAGTCGGTCCACTTCGCGCTCGACTCGCCCCAATGCCAGCCTTGCGGCGCTTTTCGTTCGACGCCGTTCATCCATGCGGAGATGATGATGCCTTCTTTGGTGCGGAGTAGAGCGCGTTCGTTGCTGACGTTGAACATCGCCGGATCGGCAAACAGCGGTGACGCAGCCCATGTGCGGCCACCATCGGTGCTGAGGAGGGCGTTTTTGTTGTCGATGCACAGCACGCCGCCGTCTGAGGTAGTCACGAAGGGGCCTTGATGCGTGTGCGAAAGCGCGGAGGCCTTTGGATGGAGCGTGGGCGCATCCGCGGCGCTGAGGCTGACCGCGGCAATGAGCCACAAAAGCATCGTTTTCATGGCTTCAGTAGGTTTTGCCATTGAGGCCTTTGTTCTCGGCGGCCGAGGCTCCGAGCAAGGCGTCAAAGTCAGCGGCACATTGAGTGAAGTGGGCATGGATGGCACCGAACTCGCTGCCATGAACGACAAACTGCGCACCGAGGTCGATGATGGTCTTTGCATCGGCGATGGTGCCAACGGGACGGCCCCATGCCTTGCCATGCTTTTTGCAGGCCGCGGCGACCTTGCGCTGCACCTCGAGCATGATGGGATCACTCACCGCGGGCGAGCAACCGAGGCGAAGAGACATGTCTCCCGGACCGAGGAAAAGAACATCCACGCCGGGCACGGCGGCGATGGCTTCGACGTTTGCGAGTGCCTCGGGAGTTTCGATTTGCACGACGAGGAAAGTCTCGCGGTTGGCAGCATCGGTGTAGTCGGCAGGCTTGCCAATCCAGTAGTCCGCATCGCGGCCGCCGCCGCAGAAGCCACGATCGCCGAGCGGCGGGAACTTGATCGCAGTCACAAGAGCCCGCGCTTCATCGGCCGTGGCGACATGCGGGATCATCAAACCGGCCGCGCCATCTTCGAGAAGGCGGTAGAGACTGGTTTTCTCCTTGGTCACAGCACGCCAGACGCAGTCGATGTCCGCGGCGTGATGGCGTCCGATCATGGTCTCCACCTCACGCGGATCCCAGACGCGATGCTCGGCATCGACCCAGATGCCATCGTAACGAAAGTGAGCGGCAATGGCTGGAAAGAAGGCGATGGGCGAGCCGGTGGCGCAGATGCGTGCCACCTGACCGGTGCGGAGCTTGGCGAGGACTTTGGAGGGACGCATAGATTTAGAAGAGAACCACGGAATACACAGAATACACGGAAGGAATCATTTTTCGTCGAGCCAATCGAGTGTGATACGGCGAATGCGGAGGCGATTTAATGCACCAACCTTGCTGTCGCCGGCGCAGTAGGCGATGAGCATGGCGTTGTCGATGAAATGAATGGCCGTATAGTGGTAGAGGCCGTCGGGGTCGCTTTCGATGAGTTTGCGCTGTGGCCAGGTTTTGCCGCCATCGGTGGAAAGGGCGGCGACGAAGGGATTGCGCTTCTTCGGCGGGAATGGGAAGCGACCGGAGTGATCGTTGAAGATGGCGAGGAGATCGCTGCTGCCGGGCAGGCGCTTGATGCTGGCGGGACCGTTGGGGGATTTGAGCTCGGTGGGCTCGGGTGGCGTGAATGTTTTGCCCGCATCGCTGGAGCGGAAGCCGAATTGCGTGCCTTGATCGGTGCGGGACCACGAAAAGAGGCTGCCATCGGCGAGTTCGACGACGCCGGGCTCCTGCAGGCCGCTGCCGCTGCGCATGGGAAGCGCCCACCAGCTTGAGGATTCGGTCCAGGTGGTGCCTTCGTCATCGGAATAGAGCCAGGTGGCAATGGCTCGGGCGTCCCACGATTTGCTGGTGTGCGGATCGGTGCCGCGGGAGCGATGAAAGGCGAGCGGGACGATGAGGCGGCCTTTCGTGGTCTGGATGACGCGGTCGTTATTTAAAACGAAGTAGCCGGGGGCCTGTTGGATGAGTTTGGGCTCGGTCCAGGTCTCGCCATCGTCGGAGGAGAGGCGCATGTGCGGGCGGCAATCGATCCAACTGTTTTTGATGCAGTAAAACATGGCGAGCTTGCCGCTGGCGAGGCGCAGGAGCGAGACGCTCATCACATTGTTGCCCGCGGTGTTTTCCACGACGGTCACCGGAGCACTCCAGGTGCGGCCTTGATCATCGGAGTGGATTTTGACGAGGCGTGCGGGACTCTCATCGCCATTGCCGCCGTAGAACTGCGAGTAGATGAAAATGACGCGGCCGGAGGCGAGCGTGGCGAAGGAGCCTTCGGAGTTGCGCGGGTGTTGTTTGGAAGGCTCGACGTTGAGCGTGATGAGGCTCTCCGCGTGCAAGGCGAGGCCAAAAAGGAGGAAGAGCAGTGTTTTCATGATTTCGGCGGGCTGTTACCAAATCGTCCATCCACCATCGACGGCGAGATTTTGGCCGGTGATGAAGCTGGCGGCATCGCTGAGCAAAAAGGCGACTGCACCGGCGATCTCCGGTGATTGGCCGACGCGGCCGAGCGGCACTTTTTTGGCCAAGCGGTCGATGAAGGCGGGCTGGGATGACTGGATGGTTGGATTGGGGAATGGACCAGGGCTGATGGCATTGCAGCGCACACCGCGAGGTCCGTAGTGCACGGCGATGTAGCGTGCGAGCTGCTGAATGCCTGCTTTGCCGACGCCGTATTCGACGGGGTTGGGATTCATCGGGGCCTCATACATGCGCGGCTCCGGTGAGACGGTGCCATACATGCTGGAGAAGAGCACCATGCTGCCGCTGCCGCGTTGCGCCATGGCGTTTCCAACCGCTCGGGCAAGCGTGAAGGTAGCGGTGAGGTTGCCGTGACTGGCTTGATCAAAATCGGCGGCCGTGAGATCATCGAATGTCTTTGCCGTGGAGGCGTAAGTCATCACGACAAGACCCTGCGGCACGCCTCGTGCGGCGATCTGCGCTGTGACGAAGGCTTCGAGCGATGGAATGTCCGAGGCGTCGAGGCTCGCTGGTGTCGTTTGCGGACCAAAACCGGCTTCGGTGGCTTTGGAGCCCAAATCGGCGCAAAGCACCTGTGCGCCAATTTTTTCGAGAGCAGACACCACTGACCTGCCAAGATAGCCTGCGCCGCCGATGACCCAGATGTCGCGGTTTTCGAAGGAGAAGAGTGCATCGCTCATGTGGTGAGGATTCTGTTTGCGATGATGCCGGAGACGAGTGTTTACTCGTGGTCACTACCTGGCACCACTCATGAAAACGCGCGTCTCCACCGCCCCCAAGCTGCCGCAGAGGCAGTCTCTTGTGACACAAACAGTCGAGAGCCTGCGCGAAGGACTGGAGAAGGGTCACTGGGAAGGACACCTGCCGGGCGAACGCGAGTTGTGCGAGGCCTTGCAAGTGAGCCGGCGCACGCTGAGAGCGGCGTTGGAGGAGCTGCAGCGTCACGGCTGGCTGAAAGTGAGCGGCAGACAGCGGCGTGAGATTCAGCAGGCACCCAAAGCGCCGCGTCCGGTGAAGACATCGAAGATCATCGGCGTGCTGAGCTCCGCCTCGTTTCTGACGATGCCGCCTCACATCGCCTTTGTGATGGACACGCTGCGGAGCAAGCTGACAGCGGCGGGTTATGAGGTGCGCATTTACGCGCAGCCTGCGTGTTACACCGCGAGCCCGGCACGCGCCTTGGAGAAGTTTTTTGCCGAACATCCCGCCACGGCCTGGGTGGTGCTGAGTGCGCAACTGCCCATGCAACGCTGGTTGGCGGCGAAGGGCTTGCCATGCTTTTTGATGGGATCACCGGGCCAAGGCATCGCGCTGCCATCGCTGGACATGGATTTTCACGCGGCATGTCATCACGCGGGCACGATGCTGTGGCGCAAAGGACACCGGCGCATCGCGTTTGTGGTGCCGAAGGGCCAGTATGGTGGTGACATCGCGAGCGAGGATGGTCTGCGCAGCGCCCTGGCGAGCCTGCCTGGCACGCAACTGCGTGTGATCCGCCATGACACGACGGTGTCACATCTCTGCCGCCTGCTCGATGAAGCGCTGCGCGGCCCGGAAGCCCCCACGGCCTTCTTTGTGGCCCGCCCGCCGTTTGTGATCACGACGATGATGCATCTCATGCGCCGTGGTAAGCGCATTCCGCAGGATGTGGCGGTGCTGTCACGCGATAATGATCCGACTCTCGATTCCACGACGCCCACTGTCTGCCGCTATGGCGTCGAGCCAAGACAACTGGCCGCACGCGTGGTGCAGGCGGTGCGCCAACTGGCGGAAAGCGGCGCCGCTCCCTCTGGAAGCGTGAAACTCATGCCGAGCTACATGGCTGGAGAGACGGTCTGAAATGGAAAAACCCGCCGGAGAGCTTCCAGGCGGGTTTTCGATGAAAACAGGCTTTCGATGAGTCAAGCCACCTTGCGACGGCGACGCATGCCGATGCCGAGCAGGCCCAGCATCAAGAGCAACGCACGCGTAGGCTCGGGGACGTTGGTGATGACGTAGTAGCCACCTCCTGCATCGGTGGTGAAGCTGCCGTAGAGACCGGTGGCCAGATTGAGGGCGGTGTCATTGATGCTGGTGAAGCTACCAACGATGGAACCGGTGGTGAAGCTGAAGAGCTTCCACTTGTCACCCAAGGCGAAGGTCGTGAGGTTGTTCGGGTTGGTCAGGATCAGCGTCGAGGCCGCGGTGAGATCGAGCGAGCCGGTGAGACCCACGTAGTCCGCCGCGGAGGCGATGGCAGAATTGTCACCCACGTTGCTGAACAGGTCGAAGGACATGCTGCTGCCTGCGCCCATGACCGTGCTGCCCGTGCCGGAGGTGCTGAGGCCGAAGGTGCTGGCGGCAGGGGAACCAGCCGTGGAATCGCCAACGACGAAGCTGCCATTGATGTAGATGCTGGCATTTGCATCTGGCGCGATGCTGCCGGTGCCGGAGAGCGTGCCGGAGGCACCCACCGTGACGTCTCCCGTGCCAGTGGCAGATCCGGTGGTGTTGCGCACGTTGAGCGTGCCACCATTCACTGTGGTGCCGCCGGTGTAGCTGGCAGCCTGATCAAGGGTGAGCGTGCTGGCGAGGTCCTTCACGAGGCTGCCGCCAGTGCCGGAGAGAGTGCCCGCGTAGATGGTGCTGCCACTGGCGGCTCCAACGGTGAGGCTGTTGGCACCGAGGGTCACCGCATCATTGGCTCCGCCGGTGAGGCTGGCGATCGACTGGCTAGAGGCAAGGTTAAGGGTGTTACCCGCCACGTTGTTCATGATGATGGCGGTGCGGCCATTGGCGGTGGGAAGAGCATTGGCGGCGTTGGCATTGAGCACCCCGGCGTTCTGGATGTAGGTGGGGCCGTTGTAGGTATTGGCGCTGTTGAGGTTCACCGTGGTGGCATCGACAGTGAGGTCGGAGTTTGGAGAGCCTGTGTTGCCGACGATGGCTCCGTTGATGTTGAAGGTGCCGCCGCCGCCGAGGGTAAGGACGGTGCCGGTCTTGTCGATCTGGCCGCCGAGAGTGAAGGTGCCGCCGCCGGAGCCGATGGTGGCATTTCCGCCGAGGGTGATAGGACCGGCGAAGCTGCTGGTGCCGCCGCCGACAAGGGCACCCGCACCACCTGTGCCAGTGCCGGTGATGGTCAGCGGTTCAGCATCGGTGTAGTTGACGTTGTTGAGGACGAGAGCGGCGCCGGAGCTCACAATAGTGCCGCTGGAGATGTCACCGAGACTGCCATTACCGCCCACATTGAAGGTGGAGCCGCCCTGGACGGTCGTGGTGCCGGTGTAGGTGCTGGCTCCGGAGAGGAGCAGCGTGCCGGGACCTGTGCCGGTGAGGTTGAAGGCGCCCGCGATGCTGCCGCCGATGGTGAGAGTGCCTGCGTTGAGAGTGACAGTGCGGTTGGCAGTAAGAGTGACAGCTCCGGTGCCGAGGCTGAGATTGTTCGTGCCGCCGAAGGTGAAGTCCGCGTTAATGTTGAGCGGGTTGTTCGTGGCGAGAGTGATGGCGGAGCCGCTGGTGTTGTCGATCGTGCCGCCATTGATGGTGAACGCCCCGGCGCTGATCGCATTGGCATTGTTGATGTTGAGCGTGCCGGCATTCAGGATCGTGGGGCCGTTGTAGGTGTTGGCATTGCTCAAGGTGACGACGCCGCCCGCGATGATGAGATCCGAGCTGGCCGAAGTGCCGACGATGGTGCCGGTGACATTGATGCCGGAGGCACCACCGTTCAGGTTGAGGGTGGTGCCGTCCTTGGTGAGGGTGCCGGAGAGCGTGAGCAGGCCGCTGCCGCTGTTCTGGATGGTGTCGGAGCCATTGCCAAGGACGTTGATGTCTTTGCCGAGCGTGCCAGCAGCGCCGGTGTAGATGAGGGTGCCGGAAGAAGTGGCGGCGACGCCGAGATCGAGTGCGGCGTTGGTGCCGAGGGGCTGTGCCGTGGTGGCGGCGTCCACGGTGGCGACGGAGATGGAACCACTTTCGATGATGGTTTTGCCAGAGAAGGTATTGGTGCCGCTGATGGTGGCGGTTCCTGTGCCCTTCTTGATCAGGGAAAGCGCACCGCCTCCGGTACCATCCTGGATAATCACGCCGCTGACGCTAGGAGAGCCATTGTTGGCACCGAGGATCAGGCTGGCCGCAGTGGCGCTGGCGTTCTGGACTGTGCCAGCTCCGCTAAGTCCGCCGACATTGCTGCTAAATCCGTTGAGGGAGAGGATGGAAGATGCCGCCACACTGTAGATCGAGCTGCCGCTGAGGCCTGTGGTGGAGCCAGCTTTGACTTCGCCGGCCTGAATGTCGGTGAGACCTGTGTAGCTGTTCGTGCCGCTCATTGTCAGGACTCCGGCCGTGGTTTTGGTCAAGGTGCCGCCGCCGTTCAGCTCGTTGAGATTGCTCAGTCCACCAGACTTGGCGTTGAACACGACCTGATTCGTGGCGCTGCCGATGTTGTTGCCGCTCATGTTGAGCGTCGAGCCGTCGAGATTCACCGTTCCGGTCGCTGTGCCGCCGCCGACGGCGTCGGTGCCGCGATTGATGTTGCCGGACAGGGTGACAGTGCCGCCGGTCAGATTCGCCGTCGCGATGGCGGACCCCGCCCCCGTGGCGGTGGCGAGCGTCCAGGCACCAGAGAGGACCGTGCCGCCGCCGATGTTCAGGGTGCTCGTCGTGGTGGAGCCGTTCGTTCCCTTGGTGGACATGGTCAGACTGGTCATGTCGAGCGTTCCCGTGTCGAATGAGAACGTATTGCTCAAATCGCTGTTCCTGTTCTGCGTGCCGATGTTAACCGCGTCCAGAAGCAGATCTGCATTGTGGCCGGTGACATCAAAGGTATTGCCCTGGGCACCGCTGACACCGGTAGTGGCACCACCGGTGCCCATATTGAAGGCGGCGCGGCTGGTGCCGTCGGCAGCACGCAGCACCACGGAACCCGTGCCACTGTTGAAGGTGATGGAGCCAATGTCACGGCTGCCAGTGCCGATGTTGACGGTGTTGGCATTGAGTGTGTTGACGCCCGTGCCGAGTTTGAGCTGGTTGATCTGGCCGGCGGAGTTGTTGTTTTGGGCGCTGTCACCCACGTTCAGGCTGTTGGTGGTGATAGTTGTGGTGCCTGCACCAGTGCTTGGCAGGATGAGAACAGAGTACCTGTCATTCACGTTGTTGGCGTTCGACGGATTCACACGGAACACGCCTGAGGTCGTATTGAGTGCAACTGTGAGGTTGCTCAGGCCGCTAAGGTCAACGGTCGCTTTGTTGCCCACGGCAGCAGCAGTCGTAGTACCCCCGACGACAAAGGACGTGGGCGGAGTCGTGGCATTTTGCACGACAAGAGAGCCACCGCCTGTGGCAGTGAGCAGCGTGTTGGTGACGGCGGAACGTGCGGTGCCGAGGGTGACGTTGCCAGTGATGGTCAGGGTCTGGCCACTGCCAATATTGAGGGAGTTAGCCGAGGTGGTGTCCGTCTGTGCAACGAAGGAACCAAAGGTGGCACTGGCGGCACTGAGGTCGAGGGTGCCGGTGGTGGCGATGGTATTGGCGCTGCCAAAGTTGAGGGCGCCTGTCATCGTGTTTGCCGCTGTATAAGCAAGTGTCCCTTGGTCGAGGCTCGTGGAGCCCGTGTAGGTGTTGCTGTTGCTCAGAGTCAGCGTTCCTGTGCCACTTTTGACGAGGGTGTTGGCGAAGGCCGTATTGTCGATGATGGCACCACTGATTTCGGTATTGCCAATGCCGTTGACCGTCAGGTTGCGTGCAGCGGTGTTGCCAGAGGCTCCAAGATTGACGCCACCACTGATGACGAGGGTGCCTGCGGTGAGGCTGTTGGTGAGGGTGCGGTTGGAATCGCCCCCGGTGGCGCTGAATGTGCCGGAAAGTGTGAGGTTGTTGCTGCCGGCGATGGTGAGGGTGTTGTTGAGCTGGACGTTGTTGGCGACGGGGCCGGAGCCACCGGCTGAGAGATCGACTCCTGCCTGGAGGGAGGCGGCGCCAGTATTGGAGAAGCTGCCGGTGCTCAGGGCGTCTTTGTGGCCCAGGATGAGAATGCCTTCGTTGAGGGTGGTATTACCCGTGAAGGTGCTGGCGGCGTTGATGGCCAGGCGGGTGCTGGTCGTCCCCCAAGTTCCGGCCTCATCGTTGATGGCCAGATTACCGCTGCCGGAGATGCCCGTGGTGTTGATGGACACCAGAGAGTCGGCGTCACCACCAGCGACGGAGATGCTGGCATTGCCATTGAGAACGACACCGCCGGTGAGTTCAAGGTTGCTGGCCGCATCCGAGAGGAATAGACGCACGATGCTGCCAGAGTTCAGATTTACGGCGCCACTTTGTGTGACGGTGTAGTTGGAGGCGAGGGCACCGAGGTTATCGACATTGAGTTCGCCCACGGCAGAGGCCGCGTAGTTCAAGGCGGCAGTCCGGGTGAGAGAGCCACCGTCGATGTTGCGATAGATGACACGACCGAACTGGTTGAAATTGACGATGCCATCGTAACCAACGTAAGGCGTGGCGTTACCGCCACCAGCCACGTTGGTGAACAAGGCTGTGCCACGCGTGAGATTGAGAGGGCCACTCCAGGTGCTGGAGGCATTGTTGATGCTGAGAGTGTTGTTCACCTGGTTTCCAGCACTTGCAGTGTCAACGCTGTCCAAGGTGATGGCAGCCGTGCCCGAGATGGCACCAACAAGGTTGATGCTGCGCCCTGAGGCGGAGGTGGTCGCATTGGCTGAATCCCGCATCAGGATGGTAGAGCTAGCGGCCACATTCACGCTCCCGCTGTAGTTCTGGGTGTTCCCCCCGGCGCTCAATGTGCCGCCATTGAGGGTGATGTTGTTCGAGATGGTGCCCGTGGTGGCATTATTGTAATAGAATGTGCCGCCTGAGCCGATGGAAACAGGGGCTCCAGCGCCTGGTGTGGCTGCCACGCCGGAAAGAGCGTTCACGTTCGTCAGTTCCGTTACACCTCCTGAAGCCGTGTAAGTGCCCGAGTAACCCGTGGCGGCGGTGCTGAGCACAACTTTACCGGCTCCAGTCTTGTTGATGTTCCCAGTGCCGGTAAGAGCACCTGAAACGTTTAATTGCTGTGCGGCATAAAAGCTCTGGCTAGTGGCGGTGGCGGTAGCGTTCGCGGAGAGGGTGACCTGCGAGGCACTATCAACACTGAGGATGGTTGTTCCCGCCGGAATATTCGTGCCAGTGATGGTCATCCCAGGACGAAGGCCCGTGGTGCTGGCCACAGTGACCACGGCGCTGCTGGCGGTGGTGGCACCCGTGGTGAGGCTGACCGCATCAGCCGTGTTCCAAGTCTGGCTCGCGCCGGCAACAACCGGGGCTGAGATGGTGACCAGCGGAGAAGCATTGGCCGCCAGATTGATGCCATCCGTGTTGGCGGAGGGGCTCACATTGAGCTGATTCGAGCTGACAGCACCCGGTGCAATGGTGACTGCACGTGGGGTGTTTGTGCTCACGGTGCTCGGGCGGAACTCAAGGGCATTGATTTTGAAGCTTTGTTCGAGCGTCGTGCTCAAGGCAGCTCCGCCAGTGATGTTATCCGCCACAAAATAGACTTTTTGGCCTTTGCCTGGGAGGGTGGCCTCGGTCAACAAGCCAGCCGAATCACTGGAGAAGTTCGTGAGATCGGGCGTGCCGGTGACGATCGTGTTCCATGCCGTGCTGGTTGCCCCGCCGTTCCAATAGACATCGCTCGTGATCAAGGTGCCGGTGGTCAGAGACACAGCTGTGTCACTGACCGAAAGGTTGCCCCCTGTATAGCCTGCAAGAGAGAACGAGTAAGTGCCGCCTGAAAGGCCGCCACCGGGAGCCACCAAAAGGTTGTAGGTCGTCGTATTGCTGAGGTCGATATCCTTGATGAGGAAATTGATCGCGTTGGCCGTGACAGCCACGTTCGGGTTGAGAAGTGTGAGGGTATCCGTGCCCGTGTCACCCGCGTCCAATTCGAGGTAAGTGGTGCCGGTGCCCGCCCCCAGATTGAGGGTGGTGAGATTGTCGAAGGGCGTGCCGACGCCGTTGGCGAAACTCAGCGTGCCTCCCGTGAAGGCCGCGCCACTTGCCGCGGCCACGGTCACAGAGGTGAGATTGCCCGGCGTGGTCACACCTTGCAGGAGCTTCAAGGTCCCGGTGGAGCTCACATTCAGCACAGGACTGGCGATGGAGCCGTTGAGATTCAAGGTTCCATTGCTGACGGTGGTCGAACCGCTGTAGGTGAGCGTGGCGGCGATGTTTGCCGTTCCCGTTCCGGTCTTGGCGAGGGAGAGAGCGCCACCGCCGGTGTTTTGGATCTGATAGACGCCACCGCCACCACCAATGGTTACAGCTTGGTCGTTCGCTCCCAAGGTGAGGCTGGTCGCCGAGGCAGAAGTGTTGTCGATGATCGTGGTCCCTTGGCTGGTGGCAGTGAACCCGTTGATGGTTTCGCTTTTGCCGTTGAGGTCGAAGGTGGCGCTCACGCCCGTGGCGGGGTTAAAGGTGACGTTGCCCCCCTTGGGATCAAACAGCAACTGGGCCCCCGCAGCCAGCGTCTGCGCCGCGCTCGCCGTGAACGTCGTCGGACCGTCAATGCTCACCACTGTGGCTCCGGCAGTGCCGCCTGTGAACACCTGTCCGACCACCAAACCAGCCGTTGAGCCCACTGTCACCGTCGTGGAGGCACTGGAAGCCGCAGTGGTCAGGGTATTGGCGGCAGCACCGTGCGGGATTGCCTCGTTGTCACCCACTTTCAGTGTGCCGGATGAGAAGGTCATGGAACCACCGTTGATGTCCGAGACGCCGCCAAGCGTCAGGCTGCCGGTGCCGGAATAGGCCAGGTTCAGGTTGAAATTGGCAGTCGTGGTTACGCCGCCGGTGATGATGGTGTCCCCGGTGCCGTTGATGGTCAGAGCACGGGTCGCGGTGATGGCTGTGTTTGCCACCGTTCCGAGTGTGAGAGTCTTGCCAGCAGCAATGTTGTTGGTGAGAGCCGTGTTATTGGCGGAGGAGGCATTGTTGAAGGCGCCTGTGAAAGCGATCGAATAGTCACCGATGAACGCAGGGGTTGTGTTGTTGCTCAATGTCACCGCATTGGCGATTGTGCGATCACCGCCTGAAGCAAAGATATTGCCGTTGCTCAGCACCAGCGTGCCGGAGCCTGCCGCTGCGTCATTTCCCAACCCCAGCGCACCAGCACTCACCGTCGTATTACCCGTGTAGGTGTTCGCTCCGCTAAGGATCCAAGTGGCCCCACCGTCCACCAGCACGCTAAGAGCATCCGCTCCTGCGTTGGCGTTGGTCAGCACACCGGAGATAGTGTTGCCAGCCGTGCTGTTGCCACGCAGTGCCAGCGTCTTAACACCGTTGGTCATCGTGTTGTCCACGTTGGTGAGGATCAGCGCACCGCTGCCGCTGGCGTGGATCTGATTTGTCGCCGTCGTTGTGTTCAGCCGGATCATGCGGTCGCTCGTCTCGCCCACGCCCACATACTCCAGAATCCCAGCTGTGGTGCTGGCGTTGCCCAAGGTCACCGCTCCGGCAGTGGTATTTCCCGCCGTGCTGTCACCCACGCTGGATGCACCAGGGCTGGTGCTGTTGCCCAAAGAGGTCACCGTCAGTGTGCCGCCTGGGACTGAGGTGACGCCGGTGTAGGTGTTGGCTCCGAAAAGCTGCAGGATACCGGAGCCCGCCTTGTTCACCCCGGAGGTACCCGTGCCACTGAGCACGCCGGTGAAGGTGGCAAAGTCCGCGCCAGTGTTGGCATTGTCATCGACCTGGATCGTGCGCACTGCCCCGTTCAGATTGATGGGGTTTCGGACTTCCACCTCGGAGGTCGAAATGGCATTGTTAAGCAGGAAGACTGCTGTCGAGGTGCCGGAGCCCATGAAACCACCGCTCCCCCAGGTCAATGCTGTCTCCGTGCCGACGCCGCCAAAAGCCACCACCAGCTTGCCGCCTGCCGCGGAGAAGCCGACGCCCGCCGTCGTGGCAGTGGTGGCCCCCAAGGTGATCGTACCCGTGCCAGCCGCCGGGGTGGCGACGAGATTGCGCGTGAAGTTCCCGCTGCTCTGGAACTGACCGCCGCCCGTGGTGCCAGCTCCCAGCAGAAGCGGGCTGTTGGCAGGAAGGGTGGAGCCGTCCACGGCTTGCAGAACGCCACCGCCAGTGGTGCCAGCGCCGATGGTGGTGATGCCAGTGAAGCTGTTGGCGGTGTTTGCCAGCACCCAGATGCCAGCACCCGTCTTGTTCAACGCCGTGGCCAACGCCCCATTGTCTGTGATCTGCGGCGCGAACACGTTGTCCGCCGTTGAGGCACCGCCAAACGTGATCGTCTGCGCCACCGTGGCACCAGGTCCGAAAGCGATGGCCCCTGTATTGGTGAACGTCAGCGGAGCGTTCGTGCCCGAGGAGTTCGCAATCTGACCACCACCACCGGCCGTGCCGCTGTTAAGCGTGAAGAGACGGTCAGTCGAAGCAGGAAGAGTTCCGGTGTAGTTCAAGCCGCCGGTGCTCGTGGCCGAAAACACCAAGCTGGCAGCGTTGGCTCCCGTGTTACCGCGCCCGATGCCGCTGGCGACACCGATGTTGGCGATGTTCGGGGTAGAAATGAGGCCTGTACTACCCGCAATGGTCGTCACCCCGGTGTAGGTGTTAAGGCCCGAAAGCGTGGCGGTGCCCGTGGTGCCGCCTTTGGTGAGATTGATCACCCCGGTGCCATCCTGGATGACCCCGTTGAAGGCATTGGAACTGCCAGAAATGGTCATCGTCACGGCCGTGGCGTTCAGATTGGTGATGGTTCCAGCACCGTCCAAGTTCGCCACTACCGCATTGGCATCGGGTGTGCCATTAAACTCAAGCGTGGTGCCTTGCCGCATGACCAGGCTCGCCGACGTCGCCGAAAGGCGAGACAATGAACCATTCAACTGTACTGAGCCTTCATTGATCGTGGTGGTTCCCGTTTGAGCATTGGTGCCAAAGAACACCAGTTTTCCAGCGCCGTTCTTCGTCAGTCCTGCCGTCGTGGTACTGGCGATGTTCACCGGCAGGCCGGCCGCCCCGATGTTTAGCACATCACTGGCACCATCCACGCGGATGGCCATGTTCACCCCTGCCGCGCTGCCCACGATCGTTCGTGCCGTGGCGCTGTTGCTCTGAATTGTGGCCGTTCCGCCGGATTGCAGAATGGCTCCCAGATTCACCGTCAGGTTACCGGAAAGCGTGAGCGTCTGGCTGCCTGTCTTAAGCGAGGAAATCGTCGCAGCGGCACTCGTGAAACTGCCGGTGAGCAAATTGTGGCTGCTCGCCGTTAGTGCCGAGGCGGCATTCACAAAGCCTGTCGTCGTCCCATACACCGGCGTGAACACATTAGCGGAACCATCGATGGCGGCAAAATCCGCCCCGTTGATGTAAAGATGGCCGCGGAAATTGGCCGTGCCGGGAAGGTCGGTCGCAGTCGTCGCCGCCTGACCTGTGAGTGTCACCACGCCACCGCTGGCACCCGTGGTCACAAAATTCACGCTCGATGCCCCCGTTGTCGCGCCCAAGGAGGTGAAGACCAAGTTGGTGGCCGAGGGGGTAACCGAATGAGCCGTCAATTTCACCGTTGCCGCGCCTGCGGTCGGCGTCAGCGCACCGAGCGTCTCCGTGGTGGCCGCACCGGAAAAACCAACAAACTCCAGCGTGCCCCCCGCCGTTCCTGCCCCAGTGTTCGCATTGAACACGACGGTGTTTCCGGCCGCCTCCCCAAGCACAGTGGAGGTGCCCGCCGCGTTGGCTTTCAACCTCAACGTTCCATTCGAGATGGTCGTCGAACCTGTGTAGGTATTCGTGCCCGAAAGGGCCCACATGTTGGGTCCGGTCTTGACAAGTGAGGTGGCAGCAGTGCTGTCGGGGATCGCTGCCGAAACGATATTTTCCACTGTGCTGGAACTCGACCCGGCAAGTGTCAACGACTTGGCCCCCGCTCCTGTCGCCGTGAGGCCGCCGATGATCACCGGGTTGGCACCCGCGTGGTTGGCATTGATTGTCGCACCGCCGGTCGTGCCAGCCAAATTGATTGCCTTCGCAGCCGCCAGCGTCAATCCGGCCGCTGTCGCCGCCGTGGCGGTGCCAATCGTCAATGTTCCCGCCGTCCCACCAGTGCCTATGTTGATCACCCCGGGGGTCGTGGAGGCAGAATGCATGTTCACCGAGCGGAAGTCCGTGATTTGCACGGTCCCGCCGTTCACATTCAGATTGCCATCCAAAGTCGCTCCTGTGCTGGTGATCTGCAGTGTCCCGGTTCCCGTCTTCGTCAGACTGTGGTCGATGCCAGTAGTGCCGTTGGCGGCAGTCACATTCCCTGTGATCGTCGTGTTGCCATTCCCCGCGATTGTCATCGTGCGACTGCCAGTCGAGTCCGAGTTGCTCCAAAACGCGCCCGTGAAGGTCAGCGTGCCGCCCGCCAGATTGTTCGTGAAGGTCGAGTTGGCGTTCCCGCCCTGCACCGGAGCCGCGCCAATGGTCACGTTGTAGCCATTTCTCACATTGAACGTGGCGTTGAAGTTCTCTTCAAATGCCCACTGGCCCAGGGTCAGCGTTCCGCCCGTCACCGTGCTGCCAAGCCCATGATCCACATAGAACGTCGAGTTGTTGCGCTGGTAAACATTCGCAGCGGCCGGGGTCGCCCCGGATTGAACAGACGGAGCGTCCATCATCACCTCCAAAATACCGCCGTTCATGTCAATAACGCCTCCCGTGCCTGTGGACGTCCGGGTACCCAGCACGATGGGCGCGGTCAGACGCACCGAACTCTGCGTCCCGGTGGCGCTGGAACTCATACGCAACTGGCCGCTGAAGCCGCTCATGCTGCTGGGATTCAAAAGCAAGGTGCCAGCCCCGTTCTTCTCGAGGGTGCCCGTGCCCGTCACCACCCCGGTGATGGCGTAACCTCCTGCTCCAGCCACTTGGGAGGCACCTCCCAAGATCGACACTGTCGTTCCTGCCGTCCCTGCCACATCCAACCCGCTTGCAAAGGTCAACAAGCCCGAATTCGACACCACACGCGTGTTGGGCGGCGAGGTCCCCACCGCCATGCTGACCAGGCCGGTGAGCGTATTCGTGCCCACCGAGTTCAAAGCTGCGCTTCGGTCCGCGATCGGCCCGTAGCCTGACAAGGACAGGTCGCGGGAAAGTGTCACTCCGGAGCTGTAGCCCCCCTCCAGAACCAAAGCACCGCCGCCGAAACCACGCGTGGGCGAACCATTGACGATGATCGTGGAGGTGTCCGCGCCCAGCGCCGCAGCATTACCAATGATCAGGGACCCGTTGCTGATCGTGGTGATGCCTGTGTAGGTGTTCGCGCCTGTCAGACGCAGCGAACCACCACCCGTTTTCACCAGCCCTGCCGAGCCAGCCAGAATCGAATCCACGCGGGCAACCACCCCCATGTCCACCCGCACTCCACCGCTGGTGAGGGTCAAATCACCACCCGTGAGCGTATAGGCGTTCTTGATGCTCAGCGAGTTCGCCAAGCTGCCAGCGCCCAAGGTGATCGTGGGACCTCCCGCAGGAATCGTGAAGGGAAGAATGACATTGTCTCCACTTCCAGGAATCGCCGAGGTCCAATTGGACGCATCACTCCAAAGCAGGGTGGAATTGGAATTCGTCCAGGTTTGATCGGCAGCAAAGACCCTTGGCATCGTCCCAAAAGGGATCAAAACAAGAGCTGTGACGCTTCCGACAAAGCGCGTCCAAGGCGTGAGCTTGGTATTCTTCATGGTTGGTTGTGGCTGGTTCCGCCACGGCAACGTGGCAGTCCTATTTTCTCAAATAGGCGTGAAGGTTTATTCAAAATGAAAGTTTTCCGCCACAAAAAAGTGCTGCCCGGGCCTTCTTAGTTATTCACAATCAACGGATTTCCCTCTTGAGCCACCGCCAAGCTCCCAGCAAAAAAACTTCTCCGCGCGAGGCCACCACGGAATCTGAAACGACGGCAAAATGAGAAAATTGAGCCAGCGAACCCGCTTCCCGCGCGTTTATGCCCCGACATGCACGACCTCGATCCCAGCCTCCCGAAGCACCTCGTCCGCCGCGATTTCCTCAAGAAGCTCGCCGCAGCCTCCACCGCTGCGTGGATGACTGGCGAGCCGCGGGCGATTTGGGCCAAAACAGGCGAAAAAGTCACCCATCCACCTGCGAAGGCCGATGCGTGCATTCTTCTGTGGATGGCAGGCGGCATGGCCGCGCCGGACACGTTTGATCCGAAAGGCTACCTGCCCTTCGAAAAGGGTCTCGAAGTCAAAAAGATGCTCTCGACCTTCCCCGCGATCGACACCGCGGTCGATGGCATCAAAATCTGCCAGGGCCTCGAAAACATCGCGAAGGTCATGGACCGTGCGACTTTGATCCGCAGCGCCGTGCAGCCGGATCTCGGCAGCATTTTGCACTCGCGGCATCAGTATCACTGGCACACCGGCTACGTGCCGCCGCAAACCGTCGCCTGCCCACACATCGGCTCGTGGATGGCCAAGGTGCTCGGCCCGCGCAATCCCGTGATGCCCGCCTTCATCAACATCGGCCAGCGACTCGAAGGCGTGGGCGAAAGCGAGGAGCTCAAGGCCTTCACCACCGCCGGATTTTTCGGCAGCGAGTTCGGCCCGATGAATCTCCCCTTCCCCGAGGACGCCGCGCAGTCCGTGAAGCCACCGAAGGGCATGGACGCGAACCGTTTCGCCAATCGCGACCGCCTTTTCCGCAAACTCGTCGATCAAAGTCCGCAGCGTGACTTCATGAGCGACTACCAGCAGCAGTCCATGCTCCGCAGCATGGACAACGCCTACCGCCTGCTCAGCGCGAAGGAGCGCGAGGCCTTCGACATCACACTCGAGCCCGAGGAGAACCGCAAAAAATACGACACAGGCCGCTTTGGCCGCGGCTGCCTGCTCGCACGCCGACTCGTCGAGGCCGGCGCACGCTTCGTCGAAGTCACCACCGAATATGTGCCCTTCCTCTATTGGGACACGCACAAGAGCGGTCACGACACCGTGGACGGCCTGCACAAGGAAATCGACGCGCCCATCGCCCAACTCGTGCTCGACCTCGAAAAGAAAGGCCTGCTCGACCGTACGCTCATCGTCATCGCCAGCGAATTCAGCCGCGATGCGCTCATCGAGGGCAAACCCGGCTCCAACGCCGCGGACCAGGCCACTTTCAAAGTCGAAAAAATCCAGGAAGCGCAGCACTACGGCCTGCATCGCCACTTCACCGGCGGCACCAGCGTCGTCATGTTCGGCGGCGGCGTGAAAAAAGGTTACCTCTACGGCGAAACCGCCGACGAACGCCCGCTCATCGCCACCAAGAACCCCGTCAGCGTCATGGACCTGCACGCCACCATCATGACCGCCATGGGCATCAGCCCGAAGACCGAGTTCGAGATCGAAGGCCGCCCCTTCTACGTGACTGAGGACGGCAAAGGGAAGCCAGTGACGGACATTTTCGCCTGACGTGGCCGTACTCGAGAAAAGTAGCCTTCTTCTCCGCACGACGTGTCTGCCCCCTGCCGCGGCATTTCGATGAATTTGGGCATGGGAAAGGGAGATTTTGGAGCCGCCATCTGTGGGCGCAGGAGGACTGGAATCAATGACGAATGCCGGATGAGGCGTCAGCAAAGCAGCCATCTTGCTCCGCAAGATGAGCCGAGGGCGGTTCGGCGATCCCACGCGTGCGAAAGCTCTCGATGAGCGGAGGCAATGGAGGCGCTGGGCTCCTCTCGCGGAGCGAGGGGGCTACTTTGCTTCGCAGTTGAGCAAGCTGGCTTGAAATTCGGCGCGAAAGTGGGTGGTTCGGTGGATGAAAACCGCCTTCAGCCTGATTGCGCCCCTGTCCGTTCTGGTTTCATGCCAGTCTGTCCCTCCGGCCGCTTTCTTTGGCGATGTGCGTCAGGTTCCAGCCGCTGATTTTCGACGTAGCATCAGCTTCCCCAAGCACCAGTTTTTCCCTCATGTGCTGATCGGGAGCAGTTTTGAGGCTTTCACGATTCGCGTGCCCAGTGGGGTGCGGCGCATCGAAATCCCTGAGGACACCGACTGGCGGGTGGGTTCCGGGAATGAGGTGGTCGGGATCATCAAAAAGAATCTGGGCTGGGCAGGACACCCCGCTGATGAAAAAGACGGCAAGACGATTTATCAGGAGCGGGAGATTCTGGGAGTGGCGGCCCGTGTTCGTGGAAGAACGCTGCAAATCGCGTCCTTCGGAGAATGGCATTCGTTTGAAGGTGGCTGCTTCAACCAGTTCGTTCTGACTGTCCCCCCGGGAGTCCAGGTCTTGGAGCATCCTAGACCGGACAACTACCTTGCCGAGAGCATGGTCAAGGAAGGCTGGTTGATCGTTCCGACGCGACCTTCCTCGCAGAAAGATTTCGCGATGATTGCGGGGAAAGAGGCCTCGCAACCTCCCTTCGCCGATGATGAGTGAGGCAGCTATCGCTTCAACAGCGGCGTCGGATTCTCGACGTGACCGGCGTCGCGTTGCTCTGTGCCGCGGGTTTCGCCGTCGCCGAGGGTTTGGCGGGCGGTTTGGGCGTAGTTGAGGAGGCGCTGGACGATGTCGGGATGGGCGGCGGAGGACTCGTGTTGCTCGGCGAGGTCGGTTTGGACGTTGTAGAGGGCGAGTGGTTGTGGAGCGGGTTTTTTGGCGGCTTTGCCGAGGCCGGTTTTGCCGTCGAGCGGGAGGTAGAGCTTCCAATCGCCTTCACGGACGGCCTGGAGCTGGGTGACGTTGTAGTAATAGAAGCCGGTGCCGTCGTAGGACGAGCGGGCGTCGCTTTCGCCGAAGAGCAGCGGGCGGATGTCGTGGCCGTCGATGGGTTTTTGCGGTGGTTTGGCTCCGGTGATGGCGGCGATGGTGGGGAGGAGGTCCATCATGGTGCAAAGCTGGGCGCAGGTGGTGCCGGCGGGCACTTTGCCGGGCCAGCGGGCGATGCAGGGCATGCGCTGGCCGCCTTCTCTGGTGCTGTAACCCATGCCTTTGTAGGGCGCGTTGCTGCCCTGCGGTGGGTTGCGGTTCACGGCGCCGTTGTCGTTGGTCCAGATGACGAGGGTGTTGTCGTCGAGGTGGTTGTTTTTGAGGGCTTGAAGGATCTGTCCTGCGGACCAGTCGAGCTCTTCAATGGAGTCGCCGTAGAGGCCGTTGGCGGATTTGCCGCGGAAGTCGGGGCCGGGATAGCATTCTTTGCGGCTGCCAGGACCGGCTTCAGGGAAATAGAGGAAGAAGGGCTTCTCGCGATGCGCGGCGATGAATTTCACGGCGGCCTCGGTGAGGCGTTTGGTGAGGGTTTCGGCTGCGACGGGGGCTTCGATGACGGTTTCGTCCTGCATGAGCGGGAGCGGAGGCCAGTTCTTCTCGGGGAATTTGTCGTGGACCATGTCCTCGCTGTAGGGAATGCCGAAGTAGTGATCGAAGCCGTTGCGAGTGGGCAGGAAGTCCGGCTGGTCGCCGAGATGCCATTTGCCGAAGCAGGCGGTGGCGTAGCCGTTTTGCTTCAAAAGCTCGGCCATCGTCTCCTCGCCGGGATGGATGCCGCGCGTGGCCACCGGTTGCAAAACGGCCGCGCCGATGGCGCTGATGTGCAGGCCGATGCGGCGCGGGTAGCAACCGGTCATCAAGGCCGCGCGACTCGGTGTACACACACCGCTGGCGGAGTAGAAGCTGGTGAACTTCCGTCCCTCCGCCGCCATGCGATCGAGATTCGGCGTGCGATGCTTCGTCTGCGGATTGAAGCAGGCGATGTCGCCGTTGCCGAGGTTGTCGCACAGGATGACGATGACATTTGGACGCGGCTCCGCCGCAAATGACGAAACCAGAATGAGGAATGAGGAAAGGAGGATCGTTCCAAGTTTCATGCGTGGAGGCAAAACGCGGCCTCGTGGTGAAACTTGTGCTCTAAAGGATGAACACCTTGCGCTTGGTGCGCTGCCTGCGAGACTGGCCTTGTGCGTCTTCATTCTCCATTCGCGTTGCTGTTTTTCGTGACGTTGGCCGCTGGCGCGGACTACATCACGCCGCGGGGTGATCCGGCGGCACGGCTCGTGAACGAATGGTGGGTGGCGGGCACCGCGGCGGGGCTCTCGGCGATCACTTATGAAAACCGTGATGGCCAGCACTCCCAGCTTGATACGACGCTCTATCCGCAGCTCCAAGTGCTCAAGGCGGACGCGAATGACAAAGGCCCTGCGCGTGTGGTGCGGCCGATGCCGGTGATCGGAAACTGCTCAATGGCCTCCGCGCCGGATCAGGTGGGCTGTCTGCCGCGGTTGTACATGAGCGACCCCTCGGGCAGCGACTTCCTGGCGAAGCAGTACTTCCTCAACAACCTCTTCATCTACCCCGAGCACCTCGATCACGACAAGGGCGGCAATGGTCTCGGCGGTTACGGTGACCTGCTGCCGCTGAACACGCCGATGCTGACGATCTCGCAGGGCTCGTCGTCGAGCGACCAGCCTTTCCTGCGGGCCTTCATCACCGCCGCGGCGGCCTTCCGGCCGGAGACGCAGAAGGTGCTGATCGAGAAGAAACTGCTCGCGCCGACGCTGCAGGCCCTCTTTCGCCGGTCGAACAAGATGGTCACGAGCGACAACGACTACTTCAGCGGCAAGGCGCATCCGGTGGTGTTTGAAGGGAGCGAGATCGACGAGGAAAAAATGGTGCGGCTGGCGCATGAGATCACACCGGACAGCATCCCGCCGGTGGCAGTGATCGAGGTGAAGGACGAGACAAAAGCGGAGCGTGGCCGACAGTGGTTCGAGCCGGAGGGCGGGCAGTATTTCACCGCCACGGCGAACACGCCGGTGAGCATCGGGCGCATCTTTCGTGAGAACACCGCGGAGCACGGCTTCCTCGTGAGCCTGGACAAGTCCTTCGCTGCCAGCACGAAGCAGAAGCTCTCCGCACGGCTCGTGGTGTTGCAGGGTGATCCGCGTTTTGTGACGATCGAGCAGCAGCCGGGCACCACGCTGGCACGTGTCCGCGTGCGCTGGCAGCCGCCCGTGCCGGGTGCTCGCGGCACGTTGAGTCATCGCATCGATATCGGTGCCTTCGCCACGGATGGAAAACAGATCAGCGCACCGGCCATCCTGAGCATCTACATGCTGCCGAACGAGATGCGGTTTTACGATGGGAAGGGCCGGTTGGCGGAGATTCAGTATCAAACGGCCAATCCCGAGCCCGGGCTGCCGCAGGATGATCGCGATCTGCGCTGGGTGCGGCTCATGAGTGCGATGGCGGAGCCGGATCAGGGATCACTCATGGCCCGGCTGGTGCAGCCACTGCTCACACCGGCGGAGCGTGAGGCCATCCGCACGACGCGAAAAGATCTGCAAAAGCGCCTCGATGCCGCCGCCACGGTGGCTCGTGATCCAAAGCTGAAGGACGAGGCCGAAAAGCTCCGCCGTGCCGTGCTCGATGATCTGGCGAAGGCGCTCGATGCGAAGCTGCCGGGCGAGAAGCCGCGTCCGCTGCGCTTTGCCTTGCTGGTGGGGCTGGAGGTGCTGGCGAGTGATCCGCTGTTGTTCATTCAAAATCAGGCGGAGGTGTTTGAGCTGGCTTCGAGGTCGCCCAAAGCCACGGCCGCGGCGGATGTGCGGGCGGAGCTGCATCGCCTCACGCTCACGGGCATTTTGAAGCAGGAAAAGGACGGCACGGTGCGCACGAATGTGTTTCCGAAGAAGCTGGGGCCCGGCGAGCGGCATGCGCTGCGTGGATTGAACCTCACGATCCTCAGCCATGTGCTGCTGCCGCAGGTGCTGGAGCGTGCCGCGGGCACGGCGTGGTTCCCGCCGCGCCTCACGAGTGTGAAGCCCTGGCGTGATGTGATGCACTACGAGGGCGACACGGCGACGCTCACAGGCTGGACACGCTATCACGACGGTCGCACGACGGAGTTTGATGCGGACGGACGGCTCGTTCCTCCCACGCCGGGCTCGAAGCCGATCGCCGTGACGTATGTGCTCGATGGCGATGGCAAACTGACGTGGAAGGCGAAGTGAGGCTGGTGAGGTGTCGCACGGTTCCGGAAGTCGGGAAGATACCATGTGGGCGGAGTCACCGAAGCGGAACGGTGATAAGAAGGGAGTCTCTGATAGAACCCGAACACACCACCCACATGGCTAAGCAAACTACCACAGCAATCAAAAGGCTCGCAAAGGCAAAGCCTCTCGCGGCAAAACAAACATCTGTTCAACAACAGGCAAAGCCCGAAGCACAGGCTGATGTCATCTGCCTCGGAGTCGATGTCCATCTGCGCCAGCACGTCGTCTGCCGCAAGATCGACGGAGCCACGCCTCAGCCTGCGCAGCGCATGACGCCGGAGCAGTTCGAGGCCTGGGCCGTCAAACAAAAGAGCCAGGCCAGACGCGTCGTGTGCTGTTATGAAGCAGGCCCGTTTGGCTACGGGTTGCAACGCAGGCTCAGCGCCCTGGGCATCACCTGCCATGTCGTGCGCCCGCAGGACTGGGACAAGCACGGGCAGCGGGTCAAAACCGACGGTCGCGACGCCCGCGAGCTGGCCGAGGCGCTGGCACGTTACGAGGCAGGCAACAAGCACGCCATCGCCATCGTGCGGGTGCCCGGCATCGAGCAGGAGCAGCGCCGCGCCATCAGCCGCCAGCGCGACGCCCTGGTCAATGAAGTGCGCCGCCTGGGAGCAATGGGCCGCAGCCACGGCATGAACCACGGGCACGAGGTCAGCGGCCGCTGGTGGCGCACGCGCCCCTGGAAGGCCGTGACGCAAAAGATGTCCGCCTTTTTGCGCGGCCTGCTCGAGCCGCTCAAAGACATGCTCGTGCTTGTCGAAGAGCAGATCAAAAAGCTCACCGGGCAGATCACAGCCAAAGCCACGGAAAAAACAGCGGCGGCACAGCGCCCCAAAGGCCTCGGCGCACTCACCGCGCAAATCATCGACAACGAAGTGCTCGACTGGAGCCGCTTCAACAACCGGCGGCAGGTCAGCAGCTACACGGGCCTGTGTCCCAGCGAGCACAGCAGCGGCGGCAGCCGCAGGCAGGGCAGCATCAACAAACACGGCAACCCGAAATTGCGACATGCCCTGGTTGAGGCCGTCTGGAGGATGATGAGGCTGCAGCCCGGATGGAAGCGTCTGGAGAAAGTGTTGGAGAAGCTCAAGGCGTTCGAGGGCAAGAAAGCACCCAATAAAAAGAAGACCGCCGTGGCCCTGGCGCGAGAACTTGCCGTGGACCTCTGGCGGCTAAACACCGGACGCACGACGCTGGCCGAACTCGGCCTCATCGCCGCCGAAGAGGGCGAGATCATCGAGGAAGGATCTCAACTCGCAATGAGCGCATGAGAACACAGACGCGTTGAGAGACAGCAACCCGAAGGAGTCACCCAGCCAGCCAAGAGCCAAGGAGACCCCACCCACTCCAGAAACACGACAGACCACCCCAACCCTTTGGAACGGTGCGGCGCGCTCGGCGCCAAACTTGATCAGTGAAGCACTGACCGCCTCGAAGATGGAGCCGCCGCCCGTTCCTCCAGCCGCCCGACGAATGAAGTAAATGGCACTGACGCTGACAAGCTCATGTGCGGATAGCAGGATGAGAGGAGCTGAGAAAGCCCCCCAAGAGCTGGAGGAAGCCGTCACCAGAATCGTAGAGATCCCCCCCAAACCAGACACCCCTCAAGCACCCAGAAACAAAATCAAAACTCCCACCTTGACCAACACCCTCATAGCAGTTTGGCAATGAGCATCGTGATGATGGCGATGCCCCTTTGCGCCAAACATTCCCGACCTACGTCACGACACACTGCCGCGGGCGGCTTTGATCTTCAGGACATCGCGAGCCATGAGGAAGGAATCGCGCAGCAGGCGGACCTTTCCGCCGGGTGTTTCATGCCATGAGATGGGCACTTCATGCACGGCGCAGCCGCTGTCGAGCAGCGCGGTGAGGAGCTCGACATCGAAGGCGAAGCCGGTGATCTTCAATCGTGCCTCGACGGCCTCGAAGCAGGCCCGCGGCACGAGTTTGAGGCCGCACTGGCTGTCATACACAGGGATGTCGAGCAGCTCGGAGACGAGCGTGGCATACACACGGCCGAGCAAGTGACGGCGGAAGTGCCGCTCGACGCTTTTGCCGAGCATTTTGACGCGTGAGGCGAACAAAGCGGTGCGTGGCGGTGACTCGCGAGCGAGCTGGATGAGCCGGGACACCTCCGCCGCGGAGCAGGAGCCATCGGCATCGACGAAGGCCAGCCAGTCGGCGCTTTTCTCCTCACGCCACGCGGCATGCACCGCGCCACCTTTGCCGAGGTTTTCCGCCAGCATGAGCGGCGCGACGAGATGCGGGCTGCGTGCCTGCTGCGCCGCGATGATCTCACGCATGCGCTTGGCCTCCTGCTCGCCGGAGCCATCCTCGACGACGCGGATGGTCACGCCGCCTAGTCGTGCAGTCTCGTCACACAGCTCCGCGAGAAAGCGGCTGATGCGCCCGCTCTCCTGGAAGCATGGAATGACAAGGTGGACGCTGGAGGACATGTGCGGGCGATGGTGGGCGGCAGGCGTGGAAACACAACCCTGCGCCTGTGGGCATTCTTTCGATTTGCCCGCTGCATGACATTTTAAAGGGCGTGCCAGCGTTTGGGCTGCGATGAACCGCTTCCTCCTCCTCGCCGCCCTCACGCCCTTGCTCACGGCCTCCGCTGCCAACTGGCCCATGTGGCGCGGTGCCCAAGGCGATGGCATCTGCGAGGAATCCGGCCTGCCGCAGACCTGGAGCCCGACGGAAAACATCGCGTGGAAGGTGGAGCTGCCCGACCGCGGCAACTCCACGCCGGTCATTTGGGGCGACAAGCTTTTCCTCACGCAGGCCATTGAAAAGGAGGGCAAGCGTCTGCTGCTCTGCTTTGACAAAAAGACCGGCAAGCAGCTCTGGGACGCGGGCACGCTCTACAAGGACAAGGAGCTCACGCATGCCACGAACCCTTACTGCGCCGCCTCTCCCGCGACGGATGGCGAGCGTGTGATCGCCTTCTTCGCGTCCGCGGGTGTGTTTTGCTATGATTTGAACGGCAAGCTGCTGTGGAAGCGCACGGACCTCGGCAAGCAGCACCACATCTGGGGCAACGGCACCTCGCCGGTGATCGCGGGAGATCGTGTCTTCCTCAACTTCGGCCCGGGACCGAAGACGACGCTCTACTGCTTCGACAAAGCGACCGGCAAAACCCTGTGGGAACACAACGAGCCCGGCGGTGACTCCGGCGAGGCGGGCAACAAGAACTGGCTCGGCTCCTGGAGCGATCCGATCCTGCGCCAAACCGGCAGCCGCTACGAGCTGCTGATGTCCTATCCCGGCCGCGCCTGCGCCTTTGATCCGATGAGTGGCAAGGAGCTGTGGACTTGTGAGGGACTCACGAAGCTGGTGTACAACTCTCCCGTGTATGCCGACGGTCTCATGATCGCGATGTGCGGCTACGGCGGCTCGGCGATGGCCATCCAGACCGGCGGCAGCGGCGATGTGACAACAAAGAACCGCCTGTGGTTCGAGCCTCGCGTGCAGCAGCGCATCGGCAGCGGCGTCATTCATGATGGCTATCATTACATTCTCACCGATGGCGGCATCGTGGAATGCCGTGACATCAAGACGGGCAAGCTGGTCTTCAACGAACGCGTGAAAGGCCCCGGCCCCACCGGCCAGAACTGGTCCTCCCTCGTCCTCAGCGCCGACGGCAAGTGCTACGCGGCGAATCAGGGCGGCGACTGCTTCGTCTTCAAGGCCGCGCCGAAGTTCGAACTGCTCGCCACCAACTCGCTCGGCGAGAAGATCATCGGCTCCGTGGCGGTGAGCGATGGCCGCCTTTACATCCGCGGTCACAAGAACCTGTGGTGCGTAGGAAAAAAATAGTGCCGATTTGAACGCCAGGTGCTACACGCGGCACTCATGGCTCCCATGCTACGCGTCGCTTCTTTTTTCCTTCTCGGTCTCTCCTTCTCCTTCGCTCAAACCCTCCCGGACGTGCTCGACGTGTCCGACCGCGGCCTGCGGCAGCGCTTTGAAATCTCCCGCACCGAGGCACAACGCATCCGGCCGAGCGATGGCATGCCGGAAGTGGTCACCTTTTCATCGCGGGCGAATGCCAAAGCAGCCGCGGGACACCTCAAAGCACTCGAACGAGCCAGCGGTCAGCGGCATGACCTCGTGCTCTACGAGGCCGGAAAGCCGCGCACGATCGAAAACAGGCGTGTGGTGACCCGGCAGGTGGTGGCGAAGCTCGGTAACGGCGCGAACCTCGACACGCTGAAAACGGCCACGAGCGCCCTCAAGGCCACCCTGCCCTCCTTTGCGCCCGGTTATGCGATTTTCGATTTCGACAGCGGCGAGGCCGCGCTGGCCGCCGCGGCCCTGCTGCCCACGCTTCCCGGCGTGCTGGAGGCGGAGGCCGTGCTCGCCCGGCAGCACTTTGGCCGCTTTGTGCCGAATGATCCGCGTTACGCCTTTGATGAAAACACCAATCTCTTTTATCAATGGCACCTGAAGAACACTGGTGCCAATGACGGCACGGCAGGTGAGGACATCGGCGGCATCGAAACGCTATGGGACACCTATCGTGGCAATGGCATCATGATCGCCATCGTGGATGACGGCCTGCAAATCGATCACCCCGACCTCGCGGCCAACGCCACCAACAACCTGCACCGCGACTGGAATGACAACACGCCCCTCGATCCTCGCGGCCGGGCCACCGACAATCATGGCACAGGCTGTGCCGGCGTGGCCGCAGCTGTGGGCAACAACGGCATCGGCATCACCGGTGCTGCGATGAATGCCCAGCTGGTGGGCCTGCGCCTGATCACCGTGGCTGTCGGCGATGTGGCCGAGGCGGAGGTCATGGCCTGGCGCACCGATCAGATCCACATCTCGAACAACAGCTGGGGACCCACTGACGATGGCAAGAACATCGGCGGCCCCGGCCCGCTGGCCCGCGGAGCCTTGGAACAAGGTGTGAACACCGGCCGCGGAGGCCTGGGAGTCATTTACATGTGGGCAGGCGGCAATGGCCACGACAAAGGCGACCGCTCGAGCTATGACGGCTGGAACAACTCCCCCTTCACAATCAGCATCGGAGCCACGGACGATCAGGGCAATGCCACCTGGTATAGCGAGCAAGGTCCCAATCTGGTCGCCTGCGCCCCTTCCAACGGTGCCGGCCGCCAGGCGATCACCACCACGAACAACACGGGTTACCGGGACAACTTTGGCGGCACCTCATCGGCCACGCCCCTTGCCTCCGGCATCGTGGCGTTGATGCTGCAGGCAAAGCCGACCTTGGGATGGCGAGACGTACAGGAGATCCTCATTCGCACAGCGAGAAAGAACGCTCCAACGGACCCTGATTGGGTGGTGAATGGAGCGGGATTCAATTTCAACCACCGCTTTGGTGCTGGTGTCGTGAATGCGCAGGCCGCCCTGAACATGGCGCTGACCTGGACGAACCTCGGGCCGCGCCGCTCGCACATCGAAACGCAAAGCGCCATCGCCACGGCGATTCCCGACAACAATCCCACCGGCATCACCCGCACCTTCAATCTCACCGCGGTGGAGCCAATGCGCCTGGAGCATGTGTTGCTCTCGCTCGGCATCACACATCAGCGTCGTGGGGATCTCGACATCCGCCTCACCGCGCCCTCAGGCATCTCGGATGTCTTCTTTGTGCCGCACAACGATGTGAATCCAGACCTGCCGCTGAATTTCCCGCTGCTCAGCGTGCGGCACTGGGGTGAAAATATTCAAGGCACCTGGACGGTGACCGTTTCCGACCGCACCGCCGCGAACACCGGCACGCTCAATGACCTGCGCCTTGAATTCTTCGGCACTCGCGGCACTCCGCTGGCCGTCACGCCGGTCATCACCAGCCCAGCCAATGTCACCGGCCAGCAAAACACGCCCTTCACCTATCAAATCACCGCGAACAACAACCCGGCGTCGTTCGCCGCCACGAATCTGCCCGCAGGCCTCACGGTCAACACCACCAGTGGCCTCATCAGCGGCAGTCCCACCGGCACAGGCACCTTCACATTCAATATCAGCGCCACCAACACGGCTGGCAGCGGAAACCAAGATGTCACCCTTAACCTCGACGAGCCGGCGCAGCGGACCTTTGCCCAGTTCCGCCAGGCTTACCTCACGCCTGAGCAGTTGGATGATCCCGATTACATCGATGCGGAGGACGATCCTGATCATGATGGCGTCTCAAACCTCCTCGAGTTTGCCTTTGGCGGGCAGCCCGTGATCGGTGGCCAGGCTGTGCTGCCGCGAGTTACCACCACCAGCGGGACGTCCTGGTTTGAATACCGCGTCGATACGAGTGCCGGAGGCATCACCGTGACGCCGCAGTATTCGGACTCGTTGCAGAGCACCAGTTGGACCGATGCCGTGCCCAGCCTGCACAGCCAGGCGGGCACCATCCAGGTCTGGCGCGTGGCCCTTCCTGCCAGTGGTGTGCCGCGCCGCTTCTACCGCGTCGAAGTCCGGGACCTCGCGGCACCGCGCTGATCCCGATTTCTCCTTGCCCCGGCTGGAGCGGGACGCTAACGAACGCGCTTTCCGCACCCCGCCATGGCCCTATCCGACCGTCAGCATACTCTCGCCAAAGCCGTCTCGATGACCGGCACCTCGCTTCACACCGGCGAGCAGGTCACGCTCACGCTCCAACCCGCGCCGGAGAACTTCGGATTCAAATTCCGCCGCGTGGATCTCGAGGACAAGCCCTTCATCCCGGCCCTCGCCGAAAAGGTGCAGAAAGTCGAACGCGCCACCACCATCGCCGAAGGTGGTGTGAATGTGCACACGGTCGAGCATGTGCTCTCCGCCCTCACCGGCATGGGCGTGGACAATGCCATCATCGAGATGGATGCCAACGAGCCGCCGATCGCCGATGGCAGCGCCATGCCGTATGTGGAGCTCATCAAGTCCGCAGGCCTCGCCGAGCAAAAAGAGGCCCGGCGTGTCTTCGAAATCCGCGAGCCCATCTACCAGGAGACACGCGACGGCACCATCCTCACCATCGTCCCGGACAAGAAGTTCCGCATTTCTTGCACCAATGTGGGCCCGGACGGCCGCTTCACCCAGTATTTCAGCACGGAGATCAATCCCGAAACCTACGAGAAGGAGATCGCCGCGGCACGCACCTTCGTTTATTACGAGGACATCGCCCCGCTGATGGAAAAGGGCCTCATCAAGGGGGGCACGCTGGAGGCTGCCATCGTCATCCGAGGTGATTCGCTGCTCTCGAAACAGCCTCTGCGCTTCACCAATGAGTTCGTCCGCCACAAGATCCTCGACATCGTGGGCGACCTCACCCTTTCCGGCCGCCGCATCACCGGCCACGTCATCGCGGTGCGTCCCGGACATGGTCCGAACACCGAGCTCGCCCGTGCCATCGTGAAGCAATACGAGACCATGCGCAGCATGGTCCCCATGGCCATCAACATCCCCAGCGGTGATGCCGTGCTCGACATCAACGAGGTGATGAAGATCCTCCCACACCGCTATCCCTTCCTGCTCGTGGACCGGATCATCGGCTTCGAGGGCGACACGAAGTGCCGTGGCATGAAAAACGTCACCATCAACGAGCCCTTCTTCCAGGGCCACTTCCCCGGCCATCCGATCATGCCCGGCGTGCTCCAGCTTGAGGCCATGGCCCAGGTGGCCTCCGTCGTCCTCCTGCGCATGCCCGGCAACCAGGGCAAGATCGGCTACTTCATGTCCGCCGATAACGTGAAATGGCGCCGCCCCGTCCTACCGGGTGACACGCTCATCATTGAAACGGAGATCCTCAAGATGAAGCGCAGCATCGCCACCGGCGTTGGTCGCTGCATCGTCAACGGCCAGGTTGTGTCCGAGGCTGATCTCATGTTCAGCGTCGTGGATCGCTAAGACTCTCGCGTTCCGCCCATTCGTCATTCCTCATTCGTCATTTCATTGTGATCCACCCCACCGCCATCATTGATCCCTCCGCCCAAATCGGTGCAGACTGCCATATCGGCCCTTACTGCATCATCGGAGCCGATGTGGTGATCGGCGACGGCTGCTGGCTCCAGAATCATGTGACGATCATGGGACCATCGAGAATCGGGAAAGGAAACAAATTCTATGCCTACGGCTCCATCGGCCAGCAGACGCAGGATTTGAAATACAAAGGCGAGCCCACCTGGCTCGAAATGGGTGACAACAACACCTTCCGCGAGTTTTGCACCGTCCACCGTGCCACGTCGCCGAATGACAAGACGATCATCGGCAGCCACAACAACTTCCTCAGCTACGTCCACATCGCCCACGACTGCATCGTGGGGAATCACGTCATCTTCTCGAACAACGGCACGCTCGCCGGACACGTCACTGTTGAAGATCATGTCATCCTCGGTGGACTCAGCGCGGTGCATCAGTTCTGCCGCATCGGCACCCGCAGCATCATCGGCGGCTGCTCCAAGGTCACCCAGGACATTCCGCCCTTCTGCACCGCCGATGGCAATCCGGCCCGTGCCCGCGGCCTGAACATCGTGGGCCTCCAGCGTGCCGGTTTCAGCCGTGACCAGATGCGGTCGCTGCGCACCGCCTTCCGCAAAGTGTATCGCGAGGGTCTCAACAATGCCCAGGCGGTCGAGCAACTCCGCGCCGGCGAACTTTCCCCCGAGGCAGCCGCCTTCACCGAGTTCGTTGCCAGCACCAAACGCGGCATCATCCCCGGTGGCAAGAACGCCGACGACGGCGAGGAGTAGAAAAAGCGGTGTTTACTCGTGCCGCAGGGCCTCGACGGGGTTCATCTTGGCGGCGCGGCTGGCAGGGTAGATGCCGAAGGCCACCCCGGTGAACACGGAGATGGAGAAGGCGAGGGCCGGAGACCACATTTTGATGACGGTGGTGACGCCTGCGAAGTGCTGCACAGCCATGGGAATGGCGAGACCGAGCACGACGCCTAGCACGCCGCCCACACCGGCGAGGAGCACGGTCTCGATGAGGAATTGCACGACGATGTCGGCCTGGCGGGCACCGAGGGCGCGACGGATGCCGATCTCCCGCGTGCGTTCCGTGACGCTGGCGAGCATGATGTTCATGATGCCGATGCCGCCGACGAGCAACGAGATGGCGGCGATGCTGCCGAGCACGATGCTGAAGATCTGTTTGGTGCGCTCCGCCTGCTTCAGGAGCTCGACGGGGACGATGATACGCCAGTCATCCTTCTTGTGATTGGACTTCATGAGGTGGCGCAGGGCCTCGGCGCGGCTTTCGACCTGTGTGACGTCTTCAACGCGGATGACGGCCTCGTGGTATTCGACCTTCTCCGCCTCGAAGCTGCCGGTGCGATAGCGGAAGAAGGTCTCGCCATACTGATCCATGAGCGTGTCGAATGGGATCATCATCTGCGCCGGGGAGCTGTTCACGGGGCTCGAGGCATCGGTGCCGATCATGGAGCCCTCGTCCTGAATGACGCCGACGATTTTATAGTAGTAGCCTTTCACGCGCACGGACTTGCCGACGGGGGCGTTGAGCGGGAAGAGCTTGCGGGCGATGGTTTCATTGAGCACGCAGACAGGCATGCGCTCCTTCATTTCGAGGTCGGTGAAGAAACGACCGGCCTGCATCTCGCGGTTCCGCATCGTCGGATAGACGGGCAGCACGCCCATGATCTGGCCGTCGATGCTGCGGTCGAGGTTCCAGATGTTTTCGGTGATGAAACGGCTCGGGACGACGATGGAGATGCCGGGAACGGTTTGAACGATCTGCGTGACGTCACGCCGCGTGATGCCGTATTCGCTGATGAAGCTGCGGCTCTCGGCGCCGGAGCCCTGACCGTCCGGCGGCTTCACGCTTTGCAGGATGATGTTCTGGCTGCCGAGCTTGCGGATCTGCTCCTGTGCCTCGTGGCTGGCCCCTTCGCCGATGGCGAGCATGGCGACGACCGATGCGACCCCGAACACGACGCCCAGCGCGGTGAGAAAGGACCGCAGTTTGTGCAGCCAGATGGTCTTTAGCCCGAGCGAAAGCGTGCGCCACAAATGCTGCGGCGACGCCACGAGGCGCAAGATCGGGTGACGGGCGAAAAAGGACATGAATTGGGGGGCTGAAAGAACGCGGTGAAGGTCGAAAAACTGTCGCTCGAATGCGCTTCACGAGCCAGCATGCACGTCATGTCCTCCCCTGCCCTGCGTTTTCTGGTTCTCGGCTCGAATGGCGGCCTCGGTCGTGCTCTGGCTCGGCAACTGGCCGGCATCGGCAGCGTGACCGCTTGGACGCGAAAAGACCTCGATTTGTCCTGTTTGGAAGACATTGAGCCCAAACTGGCCTCGCAGGCTTTTGACGTGCTTTTGAACCCCGCGGGCATGACGAGCCCCGATGCCTGCGTGCAGCAGCCGGAGCTGGCGCAGCGCATCAACACGGAGGCTCCGGCAGAGCTGGCACGCGTTTGCCAGAAACTGGGGCGGCGTTTCATTCACTTCAGCACGGATTATGTCTTCGATGGCGGAAAGACGACGCTTTGGGACGAGGACGACCTCACGGCACCGGTGAATCTTTACGGCCGCACGAAGCGTGCAGGCGAGCTCGCGGTGCTTGAGGCCTGCCCGGAGGCTTTGGTGGCACGCGTGTCGTGGTTGTTCGGTCCGGACAAGAGCAGCCATCCAGATCAAATCATCACGAAGGCCCTGCAAAGTGCCGAGCTGACGGCCATCGCGGACAAAACCTCCTCGCCGACCTTTACCCGCGATTTGTGCGAATGGGTGCAAACGCTCGTCACGAGCCATCGCGATTCCCGCGGCGTGCTGCATCTCTGCAACAGCGGCACGGCATCGTGGCAGGAATGGGGCGAAAAGGCCTTGGAGATCGCGTCGAGGCTCGGCGTGCCGGTGCGCACGACGAAGCTGGCACCGCTGGCGCTGGCGGAGTGCACGTTTTTCAAAGACGCACGGCCTCCGCATACCCGCATGAGCACCGAGCGCTTCACCACGATCACCGGCATCCGCCCGCGAGCATGGCAGGAGGCGCTGGAGGAGCACTTGCGGGCCATGCAGGCCGCTCTTGCCTTTTCCTCCACGCCCTCTTAATCGCCACGCATGAGCAAACCCAACGTCGGAGTCCTCGGTCTAGGCATCATCGGCAGCCGTGTCGTCGAAAACCTGCGCAAAGCAGGGCACGATGTCTTTGTGTGGAGTCGCAGTGCCCGTGCGGTGCCGAACTTCCTCGCCTCGCCGCGAGAGGTGGCGCAGGCCGCGGGCATCATTCAAATCTTTGTTCGCGACGGCACGGCCCTGCTGGAGGCAGTGAAGGACATGCTGCCCGCTTTGACCGCCGGTCATCTCGTGATGAATCATGCTACGGTGAGCAAGAAGGCCACGCTGGAGGCCGCGAAGCTCATCGAAGGCACCGGTGCCGCCTTTCTCGATGCGCCGTTCACCGGCAGCAAGATGGCCGCGCAAAATGGCAAGCTCTGCTACTACATCGGCGGCTCGGACATCCTGCTGGAGCGTGCGCAGCCCGTGTTGGAGGCCAGCGCCACGAAGATCATGCCGCTGGGTGCGGTCGGTGATGCGATGGTGCTCAAAATCGTGACCAACTTGGTTTCATCGGTGATCGTCGAAGCCGTCGCCGAGGCTGCGGCGATCACGCAGGCGAACGGCATTCATCTCGAACGCCTGCTGACGGCCCTCGAAGGCAACGCGAACTACTCGACGCTCATCGGCATGAAGCTCCCCGCGATCATGAACGGCGATTTCGAGCCGCACTTCAGCCTGCGCAACATGCTCAAAGATGCCGATTTCGCCCGCGAACTGGCCGCCGAGGCGAAATTGGCCGTCCCCGCCATCGACGTGACCGCCGAAGCCATGCGCCGCGGCGTGGAGGCGGGCCACGGAGACCTTGATTTCTCGGTGATCGGGAAGCGGTGAACCCAACGGCGTAGGCGTATTCGCCAGAATGCGGAGCGGCGTTCTCGTTCTGGCGAACGAGCCTACGCTCTCACGCGATCTCGACCGTGACAGCGGCGGAGGTGTCCATCTCGCCGATGACGACGGCGCCGGAGCCGCAGGTGAGGGCTTTGTCCACCTGATCGGGGGAAACGATGGCGACCCAGCCGATGCCCATGTTGAAGGTGTCGATGGCATCCGACTTGTCAGCGTGCTGGAGGACCTTTTGGACGACATCGTTCTGCCAGAACGGGATGCGCAGCTTGGCACCGAGGCCACGCTTGAGGAACATGCGGCCAAGGTTTTCCGGAAGGCCACCACCGGTGATGTGGGCCATGGCCTTCGGTTTGATGCCGGCGGCTTTGAGCGTCTTCGGCTGCTCATGATACAGAAGCGTGGGATGCAGGAGGGTGTGCATCTCCTCGGCAGAGAATTTGAGGCCTTCCTTCTCGATGATGCGGCGCACGAGGCTGAAGCCGTTCGCGTGGAAACCAGCGCTCTTCCAGCCGATGAGCACATCACCGGCGGCGATGGTGCCGGGATCGAGGAGGTCTTCCTTTTCGCAGGCACCGATGGCGAAGCCGCTGAGCTCGACCATGCCCTCCGGCACCATGCCGGGCATTTCAGCCGTCTCACCGCCCGCGAGGATGCAATCGCAGGCCTCGAGGTAATCGGTCATGCCGGCGATGATGCGCGTGATCTGCGTTTTTTGGATCTTCGGGATGCCCACGTAGTCCAAGAAGAGAATCGGATCGGCACCGGTGGTGAGCACGTCGTTCACATTCATGGCCACGAGGTCTTTTCCGGCGGCTTCGAGCTCGTCGTGCTTCAGCAGGAGCTCGATCTTCGTGCCCACGCCATCGCAACCGGTGAGGATGATGGGGTGCTTGTAGGCGCTGAGATCGTAGGCGGCGGCGAAAAGGCCGAAGGGATTGGCCAGCTTGCGGTTGCGCTGTGTGCGCTTCACCAGCACTCCGATGTCATCGACGAGCGATGCTGCTTCGTGAATATCGACTCCGGCTTGCTTGTAGGTGTGGGCGGCTGCTGTGGAACTCATGTGGGGAGGGCGGTTTAGCCCGGATGCCGCAGGGACTCAAACAGAAAGTCACCCGCGGAACCGCTCCCGTCGAGACGGGCCGTCCAGCCCTTGGCGGGCTACTTTTTCTTCACCCAGGTGGCGATGGGCGTGGGCGTGTGGGCGGGGGCAGCCTCCGCGGTGGTGAAGGTGATGCAGAGGCTCACATCGCCCTTCGCATCCGGCACGGTGGCCTGGAGGATTTTCACGCCTTCGCCCTTGCCGTCCTTGTCCTTGCCCACGGTGCGCATCTGCTCGGTTTTCGGCAGCGGAGGCTCTCCGACGGTGAAAGCGGCACCTTTCGGCGAAACGATGGTGGCTAGGAGCTTTTTGTTGTTCAGCGTCAGAACGGCGCTGGCACCATCCGGAGCGATGTCAGCCTTCGTCATCATGCTCCAGACGAGGTTTTTGGAGTTCTTCACGTTCAGATCGTCCTGGATGACGAGATAAGGCGTGGCTCCACGCATCACCATGACGCCGCGATGCACATCCTTGGCCACCTTGTCGTAGGCTTTGGTCATATCGACCACGGCAAGGCCCTGCTCCGGCGTGGACTGGCCAAGCAGCACACCGGCACGGGCATCCATCTCCTGATTCTCGCCAAAGCTGAGCGTGTTCTGCCCGGCGGTGCCTTCGAGGAAGAGTTCGTAGCGCTTGGTGCGGTCGCCACCGGGTTTCACCTCGAGGCCGGGAGCGCGATCACTCTCCATGCCGAGTTCGAGGCCCCAGCGGACGCCGCCGGCTTCCAGCACGAAGCTGCCGATGTCGAGCTGGCCATGCAGATCGCGGTTGTCACCGCCTTTGACGGCCACATAAAGGTCTTCCTTGCCCCAGCCGCTGCGAACACTGGCAGCGATGCCACCGGCCAAGGCGAATTCCATGCTGTCCGGCGTGCCATCACCGGCGGCGTGCGGGTTGTAATACATGTAATGACCGGCCTGGCCGAAGTAGGAGGAGCCCACGGCCATTTTCGCACCCGCGGCCACGGCCGGGATGCCCGGATTGCCATGCAGGCCGCAGAGCCAGGTGGCGATCCACGGACGGGCAGCAGCGTTTTCAGCGCTGTCACCATAGTTAAAAGGGCGACCGGTTGGGCCGTAAAGGTGCAGACGGGCCACGCCGAACTGCGGGATGCCTTCGAGCATCGACAAACCGAGGTCCTTGCCCGTGGCGCTGCGCAGCGACTGGATGACCATCGAGGCATAATCCATCACCGCATCACCCGCGGCCATGCCTTCCGGCCACACGCCGCCGGGTGCGAAACGCTGAATACCCTCGCCAAAGAACTTCGCGGCCTCGTTGGCGCACTTCTTGGCCATGTCGGGCGCTTCGTCAGCGAAACCAATCGCGGTCAAAAGCAGCGCCGAGGCCATTGCCATCTGCTCGGCATTCACGGGAGCCTCTTCGCCTTTGTCGGGCTTGGCCTTGCCCTTCGCCTTGGAGCTGCTCTTGCTCGCGGTGGCGGTGGCTCCGGGAGCCGCACCCTTCGCGGTATCCGGCACTGGCTCTTCATTCAGATGGGCGATGAGTGCATCGACGCCTTTTTGTTCGAGGAAGGTCCGGATTTCCGTGGCCTGCTGGGCATTGAAGCCATCGCGGAACCAGTCATAAGCCAGCGTCACCGCGATGACCATGTCCGCCACGGCCTGCGCCTCCTCGGGATGCCAGTCACGGAAGTTCGTCTTGTCGCAAAGCAGGATCGCCTCGCGCACGGCACGTTCCTTCCACTTCAAATCGCCATCGCCATAGTGCAGCGCGGCCAGCAGGCCCATGCGGTAGATGGCCTTCGAGCCTTCGCTCACCGTGCCGCGGATTTCGCCGTTGATGCGGTTCAATTCGGGGTCCTGCAGCAAATCCTCGCCGGAGGCCTTCAGCACGCCCATGAGCTTGGCGAGCGCAGGATCGGCCTCGATTTGGCCTTTGATGGCGTTCCAGCCATTGATGTTCTGGATGAGACGCGGACGCACCTTCTGAATGCCGCTGAGGTAATCATTCGCCGCTGGTGCCTTGAACTTCGCGATCGGATTGATGACGATGGCCGGGCGCGGCGGCGCGGGCTTCTTCGGCACCGCAGGAGCCTTGCCCTTCGGCGCGGCCGGAGCCGGCGTCGTGGCAGCGGTGGCAGGCATCGCGGCGGGAGCAGCGGCAGGCGGCGCGGCTTTCATCGCGGCGTAGCGGGTCTTCGCATACTCAAAATCGGACGGGCTAAGGCTCGCGATCGGCACATCAAACTCACGACCGTCCTTCGTCTTGATTTTGACGGAGCGAGCCGCGGCATCCACGGCGATGAGTGTGGCCTCGACGGTCTTTCCGGCCGTGTTGGTCCAGACGTGATACTCCTCGGCAAGTTGCCCCTTCACAGAGGAAAGGGCGAGAAGGACGGCGAGAGGACTGGCAAGGCGTGTGAACGGCTTCATGACAAGGTGGTAGGCAAGAACGGCCCTCCAAAGCAGCCCTTTCCACGCGATGGGTCAAGCACGAACTCCGTCCGGAGCCGTTATGCTGCCGAAACAGGCGCGGCGGCATCCTCACGCTTGTTCTTCATGAAGCGGATGTCCTCCGCCCGTTCGATGAAGACCGTGTCTTCGCAGATATTCTTCGCGTGATCGCCCACGCGTTCGAGGAAGCGGGCGATGAAGATGAGGTGGATGTAGCCTTCGAGCGCCGTGTGGCGGCTCTCCATCACGCCGATCAGCTCGCGGTCGAGGGCCTTTTCCGCGTTGTCGAGCTCCTTGTCGAGCAGGCGGGCGGCGGCGGCAGCCTCGGAATTCGCATCAATGAAGGACTGGATGCTGGCCTCGAGGTTACGGGCGCAAAGCTCGTAAACCGGCTGGATGAGCTTCACCTCCGGCATCTCCGGAAGGCTGTTAATGAGGCGGGCACGCTTCGCGATGCTGCTGGCCTGGTCGGCGATGCGTTCGAGGTTGTTCGCCACGCGGATGGTGCCCATCACGGCACGCAAATCGTGCGCCGTGGGCTGGAATTTCACCAGCACCTGCATGCCGAGCTTGTCCACGGCCTTCTCCAGCTCGTTCACGTCCTGGTCCGCGGCGATAGCGGCATTGCAGAGATCCGTGTCACGCTCCAAAAGGCCGCGCATGGCGCAGGCGAGATTCTTTTGGGCCATGCTGGCCATGGCGAGCACGTCCTGACGAAGGCGGTCGAGGGCGGCGTTGAAGGTGGAGAGGATATGCTCGTGCATCGGATTCGTGACAAAATAGCCTGATGAGTCAAAAACGGCATGTGACGATTTCGCCCCAAAACTGGCGTGATCGACTCAACCGATCTTTTCAGCCCCAAAATGGCCGCGAAGAGCCTCGGGGATCAAAATCGTGCCATCAGCCTGCTGATACGTTTCCACGAGGGCGACGA
>JAEUHK010000010.1 GCA_016795465.1 Verrucomicrobiaceae bacterium
CTCGGCTTTGCCAGCATCGAATCCCACATCGCCGCCGAGGCCGATCCGAAGAAGATCACCGTCGAGCCCGAGGACCTGCTCGGCTACGGCCTCATCCCCGAATTCATTGGCCGCCTGCCGATCATCTGCCCGCTGGAGGCCCTCACCGAGGCCGAGCTCATGCGTGTGCTCACCGAGCCTCGCAATGCACTCACGAAGCAGTTCTCCAAACTCCTCGGCATGGACGGCGTGGAGCTTTCCATCACGAAGGATGCCATGCTCGCGATGGCGAAGGAAGCCGTCGCCCGCGGCACCGGTGCCCGCGGCCTGCGCAGCATCTTCGAGCGCATCATGCTCGATGTGATGTATGACGTGCCCAGCCGCATGGACGTGCGCTCCGTGACGATCAATGAAGGCGTGGTCAAAGGTGAACGCGCCCCGCTGCTGCGCCGCCGCATCGAACGGAAGGCCGCCTGACCGGATGAAGGTGCCTCCCCACATGCTCGATGAGATCGTGAACGCCCTCGGCGAGGTCTTCGCAGGCCGTCGCTACGCTGACCGCGTCATCGAATTCACCTTCAAACGCCATCGCAAATGGGGCAGCCGCGACCGCCGCCTCTTCGCGGAGTCGATTTACGAATGCGTGCGCTGGTGGCGCTGGTTCTGGCACCTCGCCGGTCTTCCCGATGCTGCTCACGCCAATCAAGACGAGATCACGCCGGAAACCTGCGCGAAGGTTTGGTCCGCCTACTGGCTCTCCCACGGTCGCGAACTGCCTCGCGATGAACACGAGCCTCTTTTGACCGCCGCCGAGGTGCAGAAGCGTGCGAAGCAAAAGGTGCCGGAAGCTCTTCGTGCCTCGATTCCCGATTGGATGGATGCTCGCTGCTCCGCCGAGCTCGGCGCCTCCTGGCCAGCCCTTCGCGAGGCGATGAACGAGCCCGCCGAGGTCTTCCTCCGCGTGAACACGCTCAAAGCGGATCGTCGCGCAGTTCGCGAAAAGATGGCCGAGTATGGCTTCGAAGCCGAAGCCGTCGAAAACGTGCCTTCCGCGCTTCGTCTCGTGCAGCGTCAAAACGTCTTCAGCACGCCCGCGTTCAAAGAAGGCCTGTTTGAGGTCCAAGACGCCGCCTCGCAACTCATCGCCCCGTTTCTAGAAGTCGCCCCCGGCATGAAGGTGATCGACGCCTGCGCCGGTGGCGGTGGCAAAGCGCTTCACGCCGCCGCTTTGATGCGCAACAAAGGCAAAATCCATGCTTTGGATGTTCACGCCTGGAAGCTCGCCGAGCTCAAAAAGCGTGCCGCCCGTGCTGGCGTGGACATCATCGAGACTCGCGAGATCGAAGGCTCGAAAACCATCAAGCGCCTCGCCGCGCATGCTGACCGCGTGTTGCTCGATGTCCCGTGCAGCGGCCTAGGCGTGCTCCGCCGCAATCCCGACACGAAGTGGAAACTCTCCGAAGAAGAGGTCAACCGCCTCCAAGGCCTCCAGGCCGAGATTTTGGAGAACTACAGCCGCATGGTGAAGCCCGGCGGCAAGCTCGTGTATGCCACCTGCAGCATCCTTCCCGGCGAAAACGAGCATCAGGTGCAGAAGTTCCTGCTCCGTCATGCCGGTGAATGGGAACTGGAGGCTGAGCTGCGCCGTTCACCGCTCGATGGCGGCTTCGACGGCTTCTACGCCGCCCGTTTGGTGAAGATCACGCGTGCGGTGGAAACTGCGCCGCTCGCCGAGCCGGAGCCGATCAAGCTCGCGGCGTGAGCGATTCCTTGCGTTCACGTCCGCATGCGCTCTCAATGCCGCGCCCTCATGACTCTGCGCCGTTTCTTTGCCCTCCTTCCCTGCCTGCTGCTGGCCGCCTGCCACTCTTCTGAGAATGGCGGCATGCCGGTGACGATGTTTGAATGCGATGCGGGCGAGGCAGTGATGCGTCATGTGATCACCGGTTTGCCGGACCTGAATCCCGGCGTGGCCAAGAACTACTCCATCGTGCTCGGTGAAATCAGCCGCGATGGCATGATGACACCGGCGACCGATGCGTTTGTGAAGCGCTTCGACGACCTGAAGCTCGAATTCGTCAACGCGATCAACCTCAAGGCCCACGACCCGGACCAGATCGTAGTCGATAACAAAAAGTTCCTCGCCACCTTCGTGCTGCAACTCCGTGTTTTGCGCCAACTGAGCCCCACGACGTGGGAAGCGGAGACCGGCTGGAGTTACAAAAAGGACTTTGGCCGTGAAAAGCTGATGCTGGAGTCCAAAGACGGCAAAATCACCGTCACGAAGGCCGAGAAGCTCAACTGAGCCTGCCACGCATGATCAAGCTCCTGCTCATCGACGACCACTTTGTCGTGCGCAGCGGCCTCGCGGCCTCGCTGGAGCTGGAGGACGATATGAAGGTCGTCGGCGAAGCCGAACGCGGCGAGGATGCCTGCGGCCAGTTTGAGCGTCACCAGCCCGATGTCGTGCTGATGGACCTGCAACTGCCCGGCCTCAGCGGCATCGAAGCCACCGCCGCCCTGCTCCGCGCCCATCCGCAGGCACGCGTGCTCATTTTTTCCACCTTCGCCCGCGATGATGAAATCCAGGCGGCACTCAAAGCCGGTGCGCTGGGCTATTTGCAGAAGTC
>JAEUHK010000012.1 GCA_016795465.1 Verrucomicrobiaceae bacterium
ATGTGAAATCGCCGATCAAGGTGGCTGACAGCCCGGAACTGCGCTTTGGGCTGAATGAAACGATCACGCTGGAGGCCTGGGTGAAGGTCGCGGATGCCTCGGGCACGCCTTACATCATCGGCAAGGGTCGCCTCGGCACGAAGGAGTTCGGCGCGAACAATCAAAACTACGCGTTCCGGCTTCAGCATGGCAAAGAAGGCTCGCAGATCGGTTTCCTCTTCCGCAGCGCCGATGTGCCGGACAAAAAGGGCGACTGGCATCGCTGGTGGTCGAAGGACACCGTGCCCACGGCGGGCTGGCATCATGTGGCGGTGACCTACACCTACGGTAAGCCGAAGAGCATCAAAGGCTTCATCGACGGTCGCGAGACCGACGGCACCTGGGACATGGGCGGCGCGACGGATCGTGCGCCGGTGACGGATGGCGACGCGGTGGTGATCGGCAATGGCTCGACGATGGCCGAATCGCACGCGTTTGAAGGCTGGCTCGATGACGTGGCCATTTATCGCGGCCCCATCGACACCGACGCGCTGAAGGCGAAGTATCAATTCATCCCGCCGCCTCCGCCGGTGGCCAAAAAAGACGTGCCCGCCGGTCGCGTGCTCGTGCAACTCGCCGAGGAAGGCATGCCGGACGCGAACGCCTGGCCGAGCGAGCCACCGAAAGTCGGCGAAACCTACACCGAGGACGTTTTCGGCTTCTTCGACGTGCCGCAGAAGTATGTGGAGACCGGCGTGCGCGGTGATCGCCATGTGCCGTTCCTTTTGCGTGCCGCGGCGAGCGTGACCTTCCCCAAAGGCAAGCATCGCCTGCTGCTGCGTGCTCGTGGAGCCACGAATCTCTACATCGATGGCAAAAGCATGCTCAAGACGCCTTTCCCGCCGAAGGACAGCGACGGCCATCACCTCGTCGCCGATCAAAAAGACTACCTCGACCTCGGTCCCGACTTCCGCTTCGTGCCACCGGGCAATCGCGAGTCGTGGTGCGAGTTCGAAGGCACCGGCAAAGCGCAATTCATCGTGCTGGAGACGCTCGTGGGCAGTTACGTCGGTAAATCCATCCGCCGGCCCGAACTCGGCGAAACCATCGTCGCTTGGTCGAAAGAAGGCACGCAAACCTGGCAGCTTATCTCCGCCGGCAAACGCAGCGTGCCTTACAACGACGCCGGATGGGCCGCGTATGAAAAAGAGCGCACCGCGCACTACGAAGTCGTGAATGACAAACGCCGCGCCGAGCTCCGCGCAAAGTCCGATCCCTACTGGGCCAAGCGCCGCGAGGCCGCGAAACAGTATCTGGCAAAGGCTGGCGATGTAAATGTGCCCGCATTGACCTCAGGCCTGCCTCGCCTCAACGACATCGACAACTTCATCGGAGCCACCATCGCCAAAGTGAAGTCGCAGACCTCGCATCAGGGCAGCGTGGACTTCTTCAAGCAAGTGCAGCCCATTCTCGAAACGAAGTGCCTCGAATGCCATCGCGGCGGAAAAGCCAAGGGCGATCTGCAACTCGACACACTCGCCGCCGCGATCAAAGGCGGCGAAAACGACGGCGCAGCCATCACACCCGGCAAACCGGACCACAGCGCCATCTTGAAGCGTGTCGTGTCCACCGATGAAGACGAAGTCATGCCGCCGAAAGGTGCCAAACTCACCGCCGCCGAGGTCGAAGCACTCACCACCTGGATCAAAGAAGGTGCCGTGTGGCCGGAAATCCGCGCCGATCGCACCGAAGTCACCGCTTTGACCGATGATCTGAGTTTCCTGCGTCGCGTGTATCTCGATGTCGTCGGCGTGCCGCCGTCGCTCGAAGAGATCGCAGCCTTCCAAAAGAATCCGGACCGCAAAGCGCTCATCGACAAGGTGCTCGCCGACCCACGCTGGGCCGATCACTGGATGGGCTACTGGCAGGATGTGCTCGCGGAGAATCCGAACATCCTCAATCCCACACTGAACAACACCGGCCCCTTCCGCTGGTGGCTTTACGAGTCGCTGCGTGACAACAAGCCGATGGATTTCTTCGTCACCGAATTGCTGCGCATGAAAGGCAGCGAGCGACTTGGCGGCCCGGCCGGCTTTGCCACCGCCTCGCAGAACGACGTGCCCATGGCTGCGAAGGGCACCATCATCGGCAGCGCCTTCCTCGGTGTCGAAATGAAGTGCGCCCGCTGCCACGATGCCCCCGCCGCGAAAAGCACGCAGGAGGATCTTTTCAAGATCGCCGCCATGCTGAACTCGAAGGAGATCGAGGTGCCGCTCACCAGCAGTGTGAACCCGGATCGCTTCAAGATGACCGGCCGCAAACCACTCATCAGCATCACGCTCACCGTCGGCACCAAAGTGAAGCCGCAGTGGTCGCTCACCGAGTTCTGCGACGAATCCGCTGCGAAGCTCGCCGAACATCCCGACGACACTCGCGATCAACTCGCCGCGCTCATCACCGCGCCGCAGAACGAACGCTTCGCGCAGGTCATGGCGAACCGACTTTGGGCCCGCTACATGGGCCGCGGCATCGTCGATCCCGTCGCCGATTGGGAAAAGGGCAAGCCCTCTCATCCCGAGCTCCTGAAATGGCTCGGACGTGAGTTCGTGCGCGGCGGTTACGACATGAAACACCTCGCGCGGCTCATTTTGAACTCGCACGCCTATCAACGCGCCACCGACACCGAGTTGAAGGAAACCAGCCCGCTCTTCGCCTCGCCCGCGCCGCGTCGTTTGATGGCCGAGCAGATCGTGGACGCCCTCTTCGCCGCCACCGGCAAGCCCTTCCGCACCGAGGAAGTCTGCCTCGACATCGACAACACCCGTGACCTCAAAAACGCCATCCATCTCGGCAAACCCACGCGCAGTTGGATGCTCACCAGCACCAGCAACGAGCGCGACCGCCCCAGCCTCAGCCTCCCCCGCATCCAAGCCGTCGGCGATGTCCTCAGCGCCTTCGGCTGGCGCGGTGCCCGTCAAGATCCCACCAGCGTCCGCGACCAAGCCCCGAACGTCCTCCAACCCGCCATCATCAGCAACGGCACCGTCGGCGTCTGGCTCACGAGACTCAGCGACGACCACGGCGTCACCCAACTCGCGCTGCAGAAGCAAACCGTCGATCAACTCGTCGATAATCTCTACCTGAAGCTCCTCACCCGCCTGCCCACCAAGGAAGAGAAGGAACTCTATGTGAAACACCTCAGCGCCGGCTTTGAGAACCGAATCAAGAATCAGGAATCTCAAATCAGGAATCCAAGCACTCGCACGCGCGAGAAGTATGTGAGCTGGTCCAACCACCTCGACGCCGAAGCCACCCTCGTCCGCCAAGCCCAAGAAGCCGCCGCCCGCAAAGGCGAGCCGCCGACGGCGAAGCTCAATGCCGAATGGCGTCAGCGCCTCGAAGACATCCTCTGGGCCATGCTGAACGCGCCGGAATGGGCGTTTAGTCCATGATCACGGTGGCGAGGTGACTCTGAGGCGGACGAATCTCTTCCCACCGCTGCCTGCGGGCAGGGCGGCCTTCACTTGCTGCACGGTGCCGTTGTCAGAGAGGATGGCTTGAATGACGCCCGCAGTGGACCAACTGCCGCCCGGCAGCGTGTCACTCCACTCCACGTTGAAAACGGCTCCCGCATTCAGCGCCGTGACACTGCGCGGGTAGGTGAATTCCAAACCAGCCCCGTTCGGTGCCAAAACAGCCGGTGAAGTGCTCGAAGTTGTCGGATTGAGGTTCGTAGCCCACTCCAGCAGATTTGCCAAACCATCGGCATCCGCATCGGCGGTGTCCGCAGCGCTGCCACTGTTGCCAACGATGCCAAAATGGTCCCGTCTCCACGTTTCCAACGCCGTGAGCGGCAGATTCGCCTGGGCGAGATAGGGCGAAAACGTCGCACCGACGGTCACAAAGAGACCTCCGATAAACAGGTGCCCGCCGGTATCGGCAACCAGTGCAGAGACTTTGGTGCTAAAAGGATAGGAGCCATTGTTTACACCTGAGCCAAGAGCGATCCAGGCACCACCGTTCCATTTCGCAACGTAGTTCGCGCTCATCCCACCTGCCACGGTGAAGTCTCCACCGGCGTAGAGATTGCTACCGCTCACCGCCAGAGCCTCGACAATGTTGTTCATACCAGTGCCCAGGGCGCTCCACATGCTGCCGTCCCACTTCGCGATGTACTTCGCGCTCATTCCACCCGCCGTGGTAAACTGCCCCCCGGCGTAGAGATCGCTGCCGCTCACCGCCAGTGCAAGGACGGTACTGTTCATCCCCGTGCCCAGGGCACTCCACTCGCTACCATTCCATTTCGCGATGTAGTTCGCGCTCGTCCCGCCAGCCGTGGTAAACCCTCCCCCGGCGTAGAGATCACTCCCATTAGCTGCCATCACCAGGACGATTCCGCCCATGTCCGGTCCCAGAGCGATCCAATCGCTGCCATCCCATTTTGCAATACTGCTCCCAAAGAACCCTCCCCCGGCGCAAACATCGCCCCCGCTCACCGCCAGCGCATACACAGGCCCCCCCATGCCCGAGCCAAGAGCGCTCCACATGCTGCCATCCCACTTCGCGACGTAGTTGGCGCCTATTCCACCGGCCAAGGTGAAAAACCCGCCAGCGTAGAGATCGCTGCCGCTCACCGCCAGCGCGAGGACGCTACTGTCCAACCCCGAGCCTAGGGCGCTCCACTCGTTGCCGTTCCACTTCGCGATATTGTTCGCACTAACCCCACCCGCCATAGTGAACGCTCCGCCGACGTAGAGATCACTTCCGCTCACTGTCAGCGAAAGAACACCTCCATTCATGCCCGTGCCAAAGCCGCCCCAAGCGCCGCCATTCCATTTCGCGATGTAGTTCGCGCTCACACCACCTGCCGTGGTGAAGTTCCCCGCGGCATAGAGTTCCCCCCCGATCACCGCCAGCGCACCGACGGACTTGTTGAGGCCCGGACCGTATCCGCTCCAGACATTTCCATCCCATTTCGCGATATAGTTCGCGCTTATCCCACCCGCCGTCGTGAACGCTCCGCCGGCGTAGAGATCACTGCCGCTCGCTGTCAGCGCCTGAACGCCTCCGTTCATGCCCATGCCCAGAGCGCTCCAGACGCTACCATTCCACTTCGCGATGTAGTTCGCGCTCTGCCCACCAGCCGTGGTGAAAAATCCGCCAACGTAGAGATCACTGCCGCTCACTGCGAGCACATTGACCTGACCATTCATTCCTGTGCCGAGGGCATTCCAGGCGCTGCCGTTCCACCTCGCGACGTTCTTCGCGCTCGTTCCGCCAGCGGTGTAAAAGCTTCCGCCAGCATAGAGATCACTCCCGTTCACCACCAACGCATAAACAGAGCCATTGGTGCCGGCACCAAGGGGACTCCAAGAGCTACCGTTCCATTTCGCGACGTTGTTTGCGCTCGTCCCGCCCGCCGTGAAGAAACTCCCACCGGCATAGAGATCTCCCCCATTCACTGCCAGGGCATGAACAGGGCCGCCAATCACTCCAGAGCCAAGGGCGCTCCAGGCGCTGCCGTCCCATTTCGCGATGCGGTTCGCGCTCGCACCGCCCGCCACAGAAAAATCCCCGCTGGCATAGAGATTGCCCCCATTCACCACCAGCGCATAAACGGAGCCGTTCACTCCAGAGCCAAGGGCACTCCAAGCGCTGCCGTCCCATTTCGCGATGCGGCTCGCCGCCACCGTGCCGATGCCAGTGAAAGTGCCGCCCACATACAGGTTCCCGCCCCCATCAACAGCCATAGCTTGCACATAGCTATTCGCCCCAGGAATACTCGTGTTCAGCGCCACCCAGTCCGCATCGGAGAAGGTCGGATCGATGCGCACGGGATAGACGGCTCCGGCGTCCTGCACCGTGATGCGGAGGCGCTCGGGATTCACGATGTCGAAGTGGGCTGTGAGCTCTTTGCCTGCGGCATCCGTGACCTTCAGGCGGCTGTAGGCCAGCTCACGGCCGGTAGCCGTGACGGTGAGCTTCACGCCGTAGTCCGCCGACTCCACCCGAGCGCCGGTGATCTCCAGATCCAGGGCCAGCGCCTCCCCCGCTCCCACGGGGCGCTGCATGACCACAAAGTCCTGGCGCACGCCGTCGCTGCTGACGCTGTATTCCTCGATCAAACCCGGGCGAAGCCACACCGCGGACTGCTGCGAAGCGTGGACAGTGCCGGTGGAAGGCATGACGATTGATGATGAGCGGCCGAAGGCAGAAGCCTTCACACGGAAGCGATTCACTTTCCCGACATCCTGCTCCGCGGTGGACGTCAGCCACAGGCCCTCGGGTGTGGCCTCGCCCTCCAGGTCCTGCATGAGGGCCTTCAACCGGGCACCAGTGGCCGTCGGGGTGATGGAACTGGCCGTAGATCCCCCCTTTTTGTCCGCCTCCGAACCGAGCTGCGCAAATGGGATCGCGGCAGCGGTCTCTGCGGCGGAGACTGCCTTCAGCATGGAGAGCAAAACCAAGGACAACAGCAAGCAATCAACAGGCAGCTTCATAGGATGAGTAAGGAATCGAGGGCCATGATGAATCCATCATTTCATCAGCGATGGGACAGCCACCGGAAAGGTGTAGCTTCATCTCTTTACGAGTGTCAAGACCGGCACCGCAACGAGAGTGGAAGTCATCCCTCATTAACGGATCAGCGAAGCCGCGGACGGAGAGTGATGTTACGATACTGCACGCTCGTGTGGTCGCCTTGGAGGTAGATGGGGCCGGGCTGGGTGACATCGCTTTTTAATGCTCCGCCGGTGCAGCCGGGCACGGGGGCGTTGTCGATGACTTTTTCGCCGTTCAAAACGACCGTCACATGGCGGTCCACGAGCGTGATGTCGAGCGCATCCCACTCGCCGGCGGCGTGGCCGGCGTTGTGGGTCGGCTCCACGCGACCAAACACGGCACCGGGGCCGTTGATGCCCTGCATCTTCGAATCTCTATGCGTCACCTGCACCTCGTAGAGCCCGCGTAGATAGATGCCGCTGTTGCCGCCCGTGCCAGCGGGCAGGCGATACTCGATGTGAAGCTGGAAATCCTCAAACTCCGCCTCGGTGCGCAGATTCGCATACTCGCCGTAGGCGCTGAAATCCGTCTTCGGTGTGTCATTGCTCAAAAGGCCCTCGCGCACGCTCCAGCCGTTCTTTTTGTCTGCTCGACTCGTTTTCCATCCCGCGAGGTCACGACCGTTAAAAAGAGAAACCGGCTCCCCGAAGGCGATTCGGGCCAAATTGGGTCGCGCAGGCATCGGCGGCTGCTTTTTGCCGGTGAAACGAACCACGTGACTCAGCGCCGTCGCATCCACCGGATGCATCTCGCCCTCCAAAACATCGCCCTTGGCCATCAAGGTGACGAGAAAGCGCACCGCGGGCTCCTCCTTCGGCGCGAGCGGCCGTTTGATCGCCTTCTCGAAGCTCAGCACGCCATCTTTGCGCGTGAATTTCTCCACGGGCCGCGCCGAACCCACGGCCCACATCAACTCCACGCGCTCCTTCTCCACCGAAAGCCAGCCCGCCTCATGATTCGGCAGATCCAGCGACCATTGCCCGTCGAGAGCATCCTGGGCGATGGCGCATCCGGTCAGCGAAAGAAGAAGGAGAAGTCGTTTCATGGCTGCGGGGAACGACCCCGGATCCGAAGGCTTTCAAATCACTCCCCGCTCTTCGGATCAAAGGCGTCACGCAGGCCGTCGCCGAGGAAATTCAGCGCCAGCAGGCTCGCGGCCATGCAGAGGGCCGGGAAGAGCAGCAGCCACCATTTGCTGTCGAAGGGATTGATGACCTGCGCGCCGTCTTTGAGCAGGCTGCCGAGGCTTGCGGCGGGATCTTCGATGCCGAGGCCGAGGAAGCTGAGCATGGATTCATCGAGAATGACCGCGGGAATCGTCAGCGTGAGGTAGGTGAGGATGATGGTGCTCAAATTCGGCAGCAGATGCTTTTTGAGCACGCCCCATGGGCTCTGGCCCATCGCACGCGCGGCGGTGACGAAGGTCATCTCCCGCAGCACGAGCACCTGACCGCGCACGATGCGCGCCATCACGAGCCATTCGACGATGCCAAGCGAGAGGATCATCACGAGGATGCGACTGTAAGGGATCGCATCGCGGAAAAAGCCCTCGGTGGCGGCCCACTGCGCGTTTTGCGCCCACAGCCGCGAGGCATCCAGCGCGTCCTTCACATAATCATCCAGCGCGGCGATGAGGATCATGATGAAAAGAATGCGCGGGATGGATTGCAGCACCTCCGTGGCGCGCATCATGAAGGCATCCACCTTGCCGCCCGCGTAGCCGCTGATCATGCCGTAGAGCGTGCCGATGACGAGACTCAGAAACGCGCCCGCCACACCGATGCCGAGCGACACGCGTGCGCCGCTGAGCAGTCGATAAAACAAGTCCTGACCGTTCACATCGGTGCCCAGCAGATGCTCGCCGCTGCGCGGCGGGAGAAAAGGCGAGTTGCTCGTCGTTTTGAGCGCCTCCGGAATCAGCATCGGCCCCATGACCGCGGCGAGCGCGAGCAAACCTAGCACATACAGCGAAAGCATCGCCGCGCGGTTCCGCCGCAGCATCGCCCAGCCATCCGGGCGCGAAATCTGGGCCGGTGCGTCAGCCATGCAGCCGGATGCGTTTGTCGAGGACCGTGTAAAGCAGGTCCACGATGAGGTTGAAGAGCACGAGCATCGCGCAGAGCACGATCACCGCGCCGCCGAGCAGGAAGACATCGCGGTTTTGGATCGAGTTCACGAACACGCTGCCTGCGCCGGAGATGTTGAAGACGCTTTCGATGATCATCGAGCCCGTGAGCAGATGCGCGGCGAGCGGGCCGAGGTAGGTGATGACGGGCAATAGCGCGATTTTGGCCGCGTGACGTGCCACGGCGGCTGTTTCGCTCAAACCCTTCGCGCGCGCGGTGCGGAGGAAATCGCTCTTCAGCACATCGAGCAGCGAATTGCGCATCAAACGCGCGATGTAGGCGATGTAGGGCGCGGAGAGGCAGATCGCGGGCAAAATCATCTGCTGCGCCGTGCCCCAGCCGCCGACGGGCAGCCAGCCGAGCCACAGTGCAAAAATCGCGATCAAAGCCGGCCCCGTGATGAAACTCGGCAGCGAGATGGCCATCAACGCGCCGAACATCGCCACGCGATCCGCAGCACGGTCCTTGTTCATCGCCGCGATGCTGCCGAGCAGCACGCCGATGGTGCTGGCGAGCAAAAACGCGATGCTGCCGATGGAAATCGAGTTCGGCAGCTTCTGCGCGAGGATCTCCGAAACCTGCCAGTCGCGGTATTTGGCCGAAGGACCGAGATCGAGATGCGCGAGGCGGCCGAGGTAGGCGAGGTATTGCTGCCACAGCGAGCCATCGAGCTGATACTTCGCCTCCATGGCCGCGACGATGTGCGCAGGCGTCTTCTCCCGCTCAAACGGCCCGCCCTTGATCGAGCGGATGAGCACAAAGGCCAGACTCACCACGCAGAACATCACGATGATGCTGCTGAACGCGCGGCGGAGAAGGAAGGGGAGCATGGAGGGAATGACGAGATCGGGAGGCTTGCCGCAGGCTTCGATTTGTCGAGGCCGTGTTTGTATTGGGGCCATTCCTGGCCCCTCTGACGGGGCAAGAATGCCCCGGATACGATTTTTACGCCGCGCTGACCTCGACCTCGATCTGCATGGCGGCGGTGGCGTCCATGGGGCCGTCGAATTGGCCGGTGAGGGGGGCGGCGTCGGCGTAGTCGCGGCCGGTGGCGATTTTGACGTGGCGCTCGTCGGCGAGGGTGTTGTTGGTGGGGTCGAGGCCGAACCAGCCTTTGCCGGGGACGAACACTTCACACCATGCGTGTGAGGCCTGCGCACCACGGAGATGAGCGCCGGGGCCGTTGTAGAGGTAGCCGCTGACGTAGCGCGCGGGGATGCCGAGGCTGCGGCACATGCCGATCATGACGTGGGCGAAGTCCTGGCAGACGCCCTGACGCTGCTGCATGACCTCGCGCATGTGCGTGGAGGCATGGGTGGTGCCGGGGATGTAGGCCCAGTTCGTGTGAATGTGCGTCATGAGGGCCTCGGCGGTGGCGAAAAGGTCATCCGAGGCCGCTTTGACATCGAGGGCCTCTTTCCAGACCTCGCGATTGATATCGACGTAGGTGCTGCTTTGCAGCAACGGGGCCAAAAGATCGTCCTGGAGGTCGCTGAGGGCTGCAAAGCTGACTCCGTGCGGTTTTCCGGCGGTGTAGGGGCTGCTGGTCTGCACGATGAGCTGCGCGTCGATGCTCAATCCATTGTGCGGCTCGGCGATGTCGAACCAGTGGACGTAGTTCATCCACTCGTCGCGGTAGTGCTTGAGGCGCACGGGCGGATTGACGTTGAGCAGGAAGAACTCGCAGCGCGCGCTGTCGTCCGTGGCGGGCCGCAGTCGCACCTCATTGTGGCTGTCGCGCACGGGAGCGCGGTATGTGTAGCGGGTGCGGTGGAAGATGCGGAGGCGCATTTGGAAATGACGAATTTAGAATGAGGAATGACGAATGCTTTTACGTGGCGGGCTTTTCGTCATTTAGGCTTGGTCATTCATTCGTCATTCGGAATTAGATATTCGTCATTGCTACGCCTGCTGCTGTTGCTGCTGCTGCATCTGGATGTCCGAGGAGAGAATCGTGTGGAAGGCGCCGGGGATGATCGCGGGGGCAGCGGTGGAGAGTTCTTGCTCGGGGGTGAGGACGTCGGCGTAGAGGACGAAGGTCTCGAAGATGGTCTGGCCGACGTCGTTGAGCTTTTCCTGGAGGCGGTCGATGTATTCGTGGAGGCCTTCTTTGAGCACCTCCTTCATCGTGAGGTAGGTGATGTCGGCGAGGAGACGGCCGGAGACGCGCACGGGCGTCTTCATGTCGTCGAGACGGCCGTTGCCGCAGAGCTCGACGAGGGTGCTGTTGAGCTGCTCGACGCACCACGCGACGCTGCGCGGGAAGGTGGGATCGAGGAGGAGGTATTCGATGATTTTGACGGGATCGAGCTTGTTGCTGCTGTAGGCCTGGAAGGCATGCCAGGCGGAGCAGGAGCGCAGCAGCGCGGCCCAGCGGAGCGGTCGCGCCAGAGGGCTGGGCGGCATGTCGAGCGAGATGGCGCTACAGGTGTCGATGAGGCGGCTGGTTTTGTCCGCACGCTCGATGCAGAGGCCGAGGCGGAGGAAGTGCCAGCTCTCATCGCGCGGTGTGGTGCTGGCGGCGATGCCTTGGAATTGATACGAGGCGAGCAGCACCTTCTCATAGAACGCGGCGGTCTGCGATTTGTGCATCTCGGCAGCCTCGGGCGATTCGAGGAAGAGGCGGAGGCTGTTGATGCACTCCCAAAGCTCGTCGCTGAGCTGGTCGCGGATGGTGCGGGCGTTTTCGCGGGCGCTGCGCACGCAGTTGAGGATGGAATTGCCGTTTTTCTGGCTGAGCGCGAGGAAGTGCGCCGCGGTGTCGCCATCGATGACGGGATGCGCGGCGTAGTAGGCCTCCTCGTCGCCGGTGGTCATGAGGATGGGCGCCCAGAATTGCGATTCGTCCGCGGCCTCGGCCCCGGCATCGAGAAGGAGGTCCTGCGTGGAGAGCAGCAGGCGAGCGAGGTTTTCAGCCCGCTCCATGTAGCGGGCCATCCAGTAGATGCTGTCTGCGACGCGACTGAGCATGAGAAGAAAGGTTTAGTTGGTTGAGGGAGCGGGAAAATGACGAATGAGGAATGGCGAATGACGAATGAATGACGAAGCACGAAGGCCGAATTGAGGGCTTCGAGAGTCGTGGGGCATGCGGAGAGTCATTCGGGATTCGGATTTCGGGCTTCGTTCGTCATTCATCATTCTGGTTTCGTCATTCCTTGCACAGCAAGGCATCATTCGTCATCCCAAAGCACCCAAGTATCTTTGGAGCCGCCGCCTTGAGACGAGTTCACGACGAGCGAGCCTTTCTTCAAGGCGACACGAGTCAGGCCGCCGGGGACGACGCGGACGCGGTCGCCGTAGAGGACGTAGGGGCGGAGGTCGATGTGGCGGCCTTCGAAATGGTCATCGACGAAGACGGGATGACGGCTGAGCTGCAGCACCGGCTGCGCGATGTAGTTGCGCGGGTTGGCGGCGATGCGTTTGGCGAACTCGGCCTGCTCTTCCTTCGTGGAATGCGGTCCCATGAGCATGCCGTAGCCGCCGGATTCGTTCACGGCCTTCACGACGAGCTTGTCGAGGTTCGCGAGGATGTGGGAGCACTCTTTTTCGTCGATGCCGAGGTAGGTGGGCACGTTCGGCAGGATGGGATCCTGATCGAGGTAGTATTTGATCATCTTCGGCACGAGCGCATACACGGCCTTGTCATCGGCCACGCCGGTGCCGATGGAGTTCGCGAGGGCGACATGGCCCTGCTGGTAGGCGCTGACGATACCGGGCACGCCGAGGAGCGAGTCTTTGCGGAACACGAGCGGATCAAGGAAGTCGTCGTCGATGCGGCGGTAGATCACGTGCACCTGCTGGAGACCGGCGGTGGTGCGCATGAAGACGCGGCCGTTTTTGAGCAGCAAATCGCGCCCCTCGACGATGGGCACGCCCATTTGCTTCGCGAGGTAGCAATGCTCGAAGTAGGCGCTGTTGTACACGCCCGGCGTGAGCACGACGATGTTTGGATCGATGACGCCGGGAGGCGCGAGGTGCGCCAAAGTCTCGCGCAGCATGGAACCATAGGCATCGACAGGGCGCACGGGCAGGCTTTGCAGCAGGCCGGGGAAGGTGCGCTTCATCGCGTTGCGATTTTCCAGCATGTAGCTGGCGCCGGAGGGGCAGCGACCGTTGTCTTCGAGCACGAAATACTCGCCCTTGTCATCACGGACCAAATCGGTGCCGCAGATGTGGATGTAGATGCCGTGGGGCACTTTCACGCCTTTGAACTCCGGCCGGTAGTGGCTGGCGGAGAGCACGAGCTCGGCCGGCAGCGTCTTATCGTTCAAGATGTGCTGGCTGTGATAGACATCGTTCAGGAAAAGGTTCAGCGCCGTGATGCGCTGAATAAGACCGGCCTCCACGCGTTCCCATTCCTTCCGTGGGATGATGCGCGGCATGAGGTCGAAGGGGAAAATGCGCTCCGTGCCCTGCGTGTCGCCATAGACGGTGAACGTCACGCCCTGCCGCAAAAACACCGCATCAGCCGTTCGCTGGCGTGCAGCGTATTCTCCGGGTGAAAGCGTGCCGATACTGCCGGTGATGCCCGAGTAATGCTCGCGGGCATGCGCGGGCGAATCGAACATTTCATCAAAAAAGCTACCTGGTTGGTAGTCGTCGAACAACGAGGACATGCCATTCATTTAGCACAGCCCGTGCCAGAATGCTTCACGGCATCTGGCGGACATTGTGCATTTATCGCTTCAGCGAAGGAAAACTCCCCGGTTGCATTCGCCCTCGTCCTGTCCTGCTTCGGGGCAATGACCAGCGCCTTCCCTGCCCTTCTTCGCGAAAAGCTCCACCGCACCGGCGTCATCGCCGTGCTCATGATCGACCAGGCCGAGGACGCCGTGCCGCTGGCGCGAGCCCTGCTGGCCGGTGGTGTGAATGGCATCGAGCTCACGCTGCGCACTGAGGCGGCACTCGATTGCGTGCGCCGCATCCGTGCCGAGGTGCCGGAGATGACCGTGGGCGTCGGCACGATCCTCACGCCGGGCCAAGCCAATGACGCGAAAGAGGCTGGGGCTAGCTTTGGCGTGGCTCCGGGCATGAATCCACGTGTCGTCGCCGAGGCGAGGAGCATCGGACTGCCCTTTGCGCCGGGTGTTTGCACCCCGACGGACATCGAAATGGCTCTCGAATCCGACTGCCGCCTGCTGAAATTCTTTCCGTGCGAGCCCTGCGGTGGCCTGCCCTACCTCAAAACCATCGCCGCGCCCTTCATGCACCTCGGCGTGCAGTTCATCCCGCTCGGCGGTGTGAATGCCGCGAATGCCGCCACCTACTTGAAGGAGCCCTCCGTGCTCGCTCTCGGCGGCTCATGGCTCGCGCCGAAGGATCTCATCGCCAAAGGTGACTGGCAGGCCATCACCGCGCTGGCATCGGAAATCACCGGCATCGTCCAACAAGTCCGCCCATGAGCCGCGTCGTCACGTTTGGCGAAATCATGCTGCGCCTCGCCACGCCGGGTTTTGCCCGTTTTCAGCAGGCGATGCCCGGCAGCCTGCAAGCGACCTTTGCGGGTGCGGAGGCTTCCATCGCGGCCTCGCTGGCTTATCTGGGCATCGACGCGGCTTTCGTAACTGCTTTGCCCGAAAACGCCATCGCCGATACCTGCGTGGCTGATTTGCGGAGTCTCGGCGTGGAAACGAACCACATCCTGCGCACGCCGGAAGGCCGTCTCGGCATTTACTTCCTCGAACACGGCGTGAATCAACGCGGCGGCAATGTCATTTATGATCGCGAGGCCTCCTCCGTGGCCATCACGCCGGCCTCCGCGTATGATTGGAATGCGATTTTCGATGGCTGTGAGTGGTTCGTGATCTCCGGCATCACGCCCGCGATCTCACGCAATGCGAGCGAGGTGGCGCTGCATGCCGTGCAGGAGGCTCGGAAGCGCGGCATTCAGGTCGTGTGCGATATGAACTACCGCACGAAGCTGTGGCGTTGGGAGCCGCCGCTCGCCGCTCGTGAACTGGCCACCCGCACGATGCGAGAGTTGCTGCGGCACGTCACCGTTTTCGTCGGCGGCATCAGCGATGCCACGGCCATGCTCGGCATCGAATTCAAAGAAGACCTCAAGGCTCTGGCAGAGCAGATTGTGGCGGAGTTCCCGGGGCTCACGCATGCCGCCTTCACCCTTCGTGATGGCAGCACGTCCGCGGCGCAGTGCTTCAGCGGTGCTCTTTATGAAGCGGTGACCCGCACGCTGCACACCGCACCCGTTTACACGATCACGCAGGTCATCGACCGCCTCGGAGCGGGTGATGCCTTCACTGCCGGACTGCTCTTTTCATTTCTCCAAAACGCCAACACTCCAACGGCCGTCGCCTTCGCCACCGCCGCAGGATGCCTCGCTCATTCCATCGAAGGAGATTACAACTACAGCAGCCGTGCGGAGATCGAGGCGGTGATGCAAGGCGACGGAGGCGGACGCGTGAGCCGCTGACATCATGGCTGCCGAGCGTTTGCTGATCATCGTGCTCGTCGGCGTGCTGGCTGGCTACTCGTGCCTGCCGAATCCTTGGTTTCACAATGCGTGGCTGGTGCTCGGTGGGCTCCTGTGTGCTCGCCGGCTCCATCTACCGCCCCTGCGTGCCTTCTGGCCTGCATGGGCTTTTTTGGGCTGGATGGCGCTTCGTTCGGTGTTTTCGGCCCCGTCGGGCCTTCTAGAGGGTTTGCATGGCCTGGCGCTGCTGATGCTGGCTTTGCTGTTGTTCTTCAATGGAGCACGAAGCAGCACGGTGATGCGGCTGACGGGTATCTGGACGGGGCATTTGAGCGCGTTGGCAGCAGTGATTTCGATCGCGTGGCACCTGCAGCGGTTTGGAACGAACTTCGAAGACTACCGTCTGCAAAACCTGCTCGTGTATGGCGGGCTCAACGCGGTCTGCACCGGCCTTCTCTTCGGCTTCTGTGGCCTTTGGCTATGCGCAATGCCTCTCACGCGGCTCACCGCGCTGTCTTCGCTGGTTTTGACGACAGGGGCTTTTTGCTCTGGAAGCCGCGGGGCGATGCTTTCGCTGATCGTGGGGCATCTGGTGCTTCTGACTGTGCGCGGCCTCAAACAGGGCTGGAAACCCTTTCTCATCCTCGTGGCTGCAGGCAGCCTGTTTTCACTGAGCGGAACCTTCGTGAAACGGCCGCAAGCCATGCCTGCGGGCGCTCACGCGATCTCGCAGCCGATGGCACGCGTCATCGCACGGCCCAACGAAGGTCGTCTGGGCATCTACGAGGCTGGATGGCGCACTCTCGAAGCGCCGATCGATCACCTCATCGGCATCGGCCAGTGGGGAACGCAGCAGCGTTGGAAGCAGTTCCTGCCGCCTGATCCCTGGAACCTCAGCGGCCATCTGCACAGCGCGTTCTTTGCCACCTATGTGCATGGCGGCCTCATCGGTGCCGGCTGGCTGCTGGTGCTGATGACACGGCTCGCAGGCCGTGCCTGGAGCCGTCTGCGTGCTGGTGAGCCCGCCTGGCCGGCCCTGCTGGCCTATGGCATCATGGCACTGGTGTTTGATGGCGAGTCGCTCGGATCACTGCTCACGCTGCCGAGATTCGAGACGATGCTCTTCTGGCTGCCTGCCATCGCTTTGCTCACAGATGAAGCTCGCCAATCCGGCGCATGACCTCATCGGCAAGCGACTGGTAGAGCTCGCGACCGCTTTCCTTCGCTTGAGCGAGATCCGGCTGCCACAATTCGCCGACGACGAGCGTGATCTGGGCGGGCTTGATGAACCAACTGCCACGCGGAAAACACTCGTAGGTGCCAAAGATGCGCACCGGCAGCACCGGCGCCTGCGATTTGGCGATGAAGAGCCCCACGCCGGCCTCCGCGGACTGCAAGTCACCGGTGGTGCTGCGGGTGCCCTCGGGAAAGATGAGCACCTTTTTGCCATCACGAAGCAGGCGGATGGTCTGCTTCAGCGAGGCGGCATCCGGCTTGTCACGATCAATCGGGATGGCCTGCCAGCGGCGCAGCACCCAGCCCGCGATCGGGTGATCAAAAAGCGTCTTCCGCGCAAAGTAGTGAATCGCCTCCTCGAAGGCTTGGCCGACAAAAGGCGGGTCGAGGAAGCTGACATGGTTGCAGGCCACGAGAGCGGGACCTGCCACGTTCAAACGCTCCGCGCCGATGACGCGGAAGTCGGTGAAACCACGCGCCACCTCGCGGAAAAAGAGACGGCCAAGCCTGTAAACAATGTCCATTCGGGAGAGAGCGGCGCGAGGCTAGCGAGTCGCCCGCAAAACACAACCCGGCATGCGACCCGAAAACCACCTGCCGGGTGATCGACACCGCCATCTCAATCGACCCGCACGATGCGGTAGAAGGCGGCTGGCTCGGTGGCCTGGGCATCCTCGAAGGCCTGTGCGGCACCAGTGCCCACAATCGTGGCGATGGTGAACCACGAATCCTCCCGCAACGTGTAGGATTTCTGCAGCAGATACGTCACCCCGTTTTCGGTGGCTGCCTGCATGCCAAAGGTGTGCGTGGCAGGATTCAAGGCAGGCGGCTGGGTGATCACCGGTGCCACCGGGATGACCTCGACCGGGTTGAGGAAGAAATTCACCTCTCCCACACTCCCGCCTGCACTGATGCTGACGGCTTGGGCTGCCGTGATGGACGATGCATTCGGATACCACTGTGTGAGTCCATTGCCTGCACCCGGGGCGCTGGAGGTCCATTTCAGTTTGTAGGTGCCCGGTGTGATGTAAGCACCGGTGAAATCCGAGCTCATGCTCCAGATCGATTTCGTGAAGGCAAGCACGCCGGTGCCCGCATCGTAAAAATCGAGCTCCCCCGAGGCCTCACCATGCACGGAATCGCCGCTCGAGACCGCCACACGGCCCTGCACGAGGCCTTTGGCGACCGCATTGACCACGGTGAGCTTCACCGCGCTTTTCAACGGGCCGTTGGAGGTGCCTGCATTACCGTAAAAGAGATACTGCCCGGGAAGCTGGCCCGGATTGACGGTGAATTTTCCCAGATAGGAATTGCCGCCGTCTCCCCAACTGCCATCGCCAAAGACGATGCCAAGGCTGTAAACACCCCAGTTGAACGAGGTGATGGTGTTGTCCGCCAGGAAGTAGAGCGAGTTCTCCGTGGAGCCCGAGTTATCCGTGAATGCGGCTCCAAACGCGTGCGAGAGAACCCGCGGTGTGGAGGACAGGCTGACGGTGATGGGGAAGCTCGAACTCGATCCCCCTGGCAGTGTCACGGTGATGTTGGCGGAGCCATTACCATGCACCAGCAACTGGGCTCCGCCCCAAGGCGCACTGTCCATGAAGATGTCCGCCACGCTCGGATTCGATGAACTCCATGCGGGAAACGGAATCGAGTAGGCGATTTCCGTGTTGTTTTGATCTTTGATCGAGGCAGAAAGCGTCACCGGGCCCTGGGCGGTGAAGACCGCGCCGGACAACGGAACACTGGAAGCGCCGTTCATATAGCTAGCCACCACGCTGCTGACCGTGTGCATCTCCACATCGAAAGTGGCCGTGCGAGGTTCCAGCGTGCCCGGAGCCGTGCCCTGGACGGTGAAGGTGTGCGTGCCTGCGGCGAGGCTGCTGGTGTTTACCACGGCAAAGCTGCCACCATGATCCGTCACGCTCGCCGGCAGGAAGGTAACCGGAGCTGGAGCCGAAGGCGCGGTGAGGCTCACCGGGCCATTAGCAGGACTGAACCCGCTGCGGTAATCCACAAACACCGGCACACGCACCGTCTGGCCGGGGGTGCAGACGAACGGACCACCCTGCGTCCTGACGCGGAAGTGCGGTGTGGCGATGCCCACCGTGCGAGCCTGCGTGGTGCGCACACCGCCAGCCGTGGCGATGATGGCACCACCCATGCATGGGTCATTCAGAGTGAGGACGATCTGTGTGTCGTTCCACGAATCGATCGTGACGCCGGCTGAGCTGCCTCCGACGCTCACTGTCCCGGTCGTGGTGCCAAAGTCGTGCCCCGTCAGTGTCACCTGCCCTCCGTAATTCACCGCCGAAGGCGAAGAACTCTGGATCACAGGCACCGGGCCGCCCGTGAGCGATGAATGCGTGAGGCTGATGTTGTCACCGTAAGCATCACCGTAGTCACTTTTCACGAGGGCGATCCCCACGAGCTTCACCGCATTGGCCGGAAAGGTGAACGAACCGGTGAAGGTGCCCATCGAGCCGACAGGGATGAGGCTGTTGTCCGGGGCGATGACCGTGGCAAACTGCCTTGTCGCCGTGTTGTCCAGATACTCCAGTTCCACCGAGTAACTCTGACCGGCTGGGAGTGCCCAATCCGCCCCGAGGTCGATTGAGGCCTGGACTGTTTGGCTGGCGATGCCCGTCACATTCAGGCTTTGATACAACACCGTGCCATTGTAGCCCATCGCATCCGGGTGCAGCACCACGCGTCCTGTGGTGTGCTGGTAGGGATACCAAGGCTGCAAATCCGGTGGGATGCCCCATTCGGCCATGATCTGGCCAAAGGAGCCATTGCGGACAAGCTCGCTTCCGGCCACGAGGCGGGAGCAGAGCACGGCAGCAAGCACAAGCAGCATGCCGAGGGACTGACGGAGGGAGGAGCGGGGTGCGGGTTTCATGGTTTGGTGGGTTGGTCAGCCACCGTCCCGCGCGAGCAGGCGCGGTGGCCATTTCACCCTGAGCCTCCCCCGCTGCGTCCTCATTCATGTCCACTACGCATTCTCATCTCCGGGCACCTACGGGCCTGGCGATAATGGAATGTGTTACCCGCCGCCGGATCGTTTTGATCGCGTATCGAAGTTGTTTTTGGGCACTTTCCTCATTTCCAAGAACACCCTCCTCCAGCCATGGGCAAAGGACGGAGCACTTGCATCCAAACTCACACGACGCTTTTCCGCCGAAGGTCGATCAACTCGGTGACCTTGGCTTTTTCGAGCCGCTCCATGAGGGCATCGGCACCATGTTTGAGTTTGAATGCCATCTCAGCAGCGGTGAGCGGCAGGAGGGCATGGAAGTGGATCGTTCTCAGCGGCGGGACGAGCAGTTCATGAAACTCCACACTCGTCGTGAGCGGCGGAACGAGCATGAAGCCCGCAAAAGCCGTGTTGTCCGCGAGAGGCTCGGGCGGTTCGCCATTGGGGATGGTATGGGCCACGCTGAGCCAGGTTTCATACTCGTGCGGGAAGCGGGCGAGCGTCTTCAGCCAGCGCACCGGCCAGTAATTTCGCTCGTCTTTGAAGGCCTCCGTCGTCAGCGGCCAGTCCGGCGGCAGGCACAGCATCAGCTCGGCAAACTTCCAGTCCTCCGCACCTTCGGGAGCGTTCATTGGCAGGTCGCTCATGCCGCTGGTGACCAGCGTGTAGTAGGGCCGCTCAGGCCGAGGCGGCACCACATGCACGTCGATGTGCACGATGTCGGAGACGATCTCATGCCAGACGTTTTCGATCTTGCCGATGTGCTCGGCCACATGGTCATCGATGGCCTGGAGATTCGATTCGCTCATGTCCGGCGGCGCGAACGTGGGCGCGGCACGCGGCTTGTGCCGGTAAATGGTGCTGCCGCCATCCGTCACCTCGCTTGCTCGTTCCTCGTGAGAGGGCTGGTGGGTGCGGCGGAGCCAGAAAAGCTCCCCGTCGAACATTTCACCGGAGGAGACGATGGTCAGCGTCGTCTGTCTGGCATAATCACCACCCCAGCGAGCCGTCAAAACGCCATCTTCAATGGTGAACCAGCCTTCCTGCTCCGCATCAAAGGACGGAGCCTCCCCAATCGGCTCGCCGTTGTTCATCGGCTGCATGGTCAAAGTGAGCGTGCAACGCCCGTCGGCCTCGAAATGCCATTCCTGACGCGTCATCAAAGTGGGCAGCGAGGCACCATGCTCGCCGGGAATCTCACGTTCGAACTCGCCCGCCCACTCACCGGCAATCGACTCCGCGGAGGCATCCAGCCATGGCTCAGGCGGACCATCCTGCTCAATCGCTTCGAGCCATGCCTTTTGCTGCGCGAGGCGTTCTTGCGAGAATCCGCGGCGCACCACACGCTCCTTCACGCGTTGCTGCCACGGGATGAGAAGATCGGAGGGCCAGTAGCTGGCGGGAATGATGAGCACGTCATGCACCTTGCCCGCGAGCACGAGCAGCGGCACGAGGCGGCCTCCGAGTGCTCCATCCGGCAAAAAGGCCCGATGCGCCCAGAAGCTCGACACATGACACTCCAAGCCCCGCCTCATTGAAGGAGGTACCGCGAGGCCAAAGGCTCGATCGGTCTCCTGCCTCAGGTGCTCGACCATGCCACGCTGATCCTCCGGAAAATCCGAAAGCTCTTTCTCCGCCACTTTGGCCTCATACAGAGCCTTTGCGACCTCCGGCAGCTTTTCCAAGGCATCCTCGTCGGTGGCGGAAAGCGAGTAAACCACATCACCGGGCAGGTCATCCGCCCCAGGCAGGTAAAGCGCCTCATTTGCCACCACGATAAAGCCCCACACGATTCGTCCACCACGCCAGATGTCCTTTTGCCGAAGCAAGGTGTCGAGCATCGGCTCCTGATCCACGGTGAGTCCGCGCAGGCTTGGCGGAATCGGAAACAATCGTCCGCCCCATCCAAAACCCATGAATCCGATGCGGCGGGGCTCCTGGCCCAGTTTCTTGCGGATCTGATCAAGTGCCTTTGTCATGGCAAAGAGATGCTCGTTGGTGTTTTAATCTCGCAGCACCTCCGTCGGACATTCCGGCAAAGACGCCAGGAAGGCACGACCATACGGCTTGGTGAGGATGCGGTTGTCGAGGATGGCGCAGATGCCGGTGTCGCTGGCGTTGCGGATGAGGCGGCCGACACCTTGGCGGAGTTTGAGGATGGCCTCGGGCACGCTGTATTCGGAGAAGGCATTCATGCCCTGCGCCTCCAGATGCTCGATGCGGGACGCGGTGATGGGATGATCGGGCACCGCAAAGGGCAGTCGCGTGATGATGACATTGCTCAAGGATTCGCCGGGCACATCGACACCAGTCCAGAAGCTGTCGGTGCCGCACAAAACGCTGTGTGTGTCGTTCTTGAACTCGGCGAGCATTTGATGCCGCGGCATGCCACGGCCTTGCACGAGCAATCGCCAGCCTTGCTTCGAGCAGTGGGCCTCCAGCTTGTCCGAGAGCGAGGTCATCTGGCTGTAGCTGGTGAAGAGCACGAAGGCGCGGCCTTTGCTCAGATCGAGGAAGTGGCAGATCCAGTGCAGCAGGCGGTCGAGATAGCCGGGATCACTGGGCTGCGGCATTTTTTGCAGCAGGTAGAGCGTCATCTGCCGCTTGAAATCGAACGGGCTCTCGATGCAGGCGGCACGGGCTTCGTCGGCACCCACGCGGTTGCGGAAGTAGCGTAATTCCTCGTCGTGACCGATGCCGAGCGTGGCGCTGGTGAAGACGCAGGCCTTGCGACTGGCGAAAAAGATTTGTCGAAGCCTCGGCGAGACATCGACCGGCGCGGTGTGGAGCGAGATGATGTTCTTTTCCGGGCCGGTGCGCTCCACCCAGTGGACGTGGTCTTCCTGCTCCTGGTCCAAAAACATCTTCAAACCGGCTCCGACGGCCCGCAGGCGCTTGGCGAGGTCGTGCAGCTCCAGCTTGGTGTGTTCCTTGTGCGCGGCATCGCCGACTTTGTCGGCTCGTTTGGCTAATCTTTCGAGCGGCAGGGCGAGGGTGTTCTCGACGAGTTCAGGTTCTCTCACGCGGAACTCACGGCCCAGCGCGTTGAATTTGCACGCGGCCTCGACGCTGCGGAAAAAGCTGTTCACGAGGTCGATGGTGCTCAAGACCTCGCGGATGCCCTCTTTGTCACCGACGAGCTGGAAGAAGCCTTTTCGTGTCTTCGGGTTGTGCAGACGACCGAGGTCGAATTTGAGGTTCGACTCGCTGATGTGCAGTCCAAAGGCCTTCGCGGCCACGTTTTCGATGGTGTGCGCCTCGTCGATGATGACGAAGTCACGCGGGAAGAGGAAATTCGCATCCTCGGTGGTCGTCTCGTCAGCTGAGGCAAGCAGCGTGAAGAAGAGCGTGTGATTCAACACGATCACATCCGCCTTCTCCATGCGGCGGCGGGTATCCTGATACCAGCAGCGGCTTCCCGGCGGGCAGCGACGCGGCGTGCAGGCATGCGGCTCGCTGCACACGAGTGACCACACGCGGGCGCTGGGGGTGAAATCGAGATCGCTCAGCGTGCCATCCTCCGTCGTCGCGGCCCAATCAGCGATCATGCCAAGTTCAGAGGCCTCGGAGGAGGAGAAGAGGTCGCCGCTCTCGCTCATCGCCCGCTGCAATCGCGTGGGGCAGAGGTAATTGCCACGGCCTTTCAGAATCTCCGCGTGGAAGCTGCCGACGATCTTTTGCACCAGCGGGATGTCTTTGCTGATCAGCTGCTCCTGCAGGTTGATGGTGTGCGTGCAGATGATGGCCTTTCGTTTCTGCTCCAGCGCAAAGGTCACCGCCGGCACGAGGTAGGCGAGCGACTTGCCGACGCCCGTGGCGGCTTCACAAACGAGCGCGTGGCTCTCGTCCAATGCCTCGCTGACCAGCTCCGCCATGCGCTGCTGCTGCGGTCGATACTCAAACTGCGGCGACTCGGACAGCTTCCCATCCTCCGAGAAGGCGATGCGCATCCGCGGCGCCAGCGGCGGCCTCTTCGGCATCGCAAACGGCCTGCCCTCCTCGTGATCTTCAGCGACGTAAAACATGCGGGCGCAATCAGCGAAGCACCTTCAGCTCACCTGCGGCTCCGGCGGGCCAGCGGGCACCTTCTTTGACCCACTTCTTGAGGATCGCATACTCGTCGTCCGTGAGACGCTCGCCCACGGCGGGCATGACACTCATCTTCGAATGGGCGCTGTGCACATTCGAGATGAGCAGGCTGTTCTCCGGGCTGCCGGGCACGATGAAGGTGCCGAGAGCACCGGAGCGCATGGCCTCGCTGCGATTTTCGAGGCTCATGTGGCCGGGCAAAGCCTGGCGGTTGTGGCACATGACACACTTCGCCTCCAAAACAGGCTTCACCTGCGTGAGGAAGTCCACCGGACCATGCTTCGCGGCATGGATCTGCTCCTTCGAGAGCACGTTTTCACCGAGGGGCTTGGTTTCGGAGTCCACGGGCGCGGTGCAGGCGGCAAGCAGCAGGACAAAGGCGAGTCGTTTCATGGCTCCTGTATAAACGCGGCCCCCATCGCCGTGCAATCGGCGTGATGCGGCATTTGCACGAGGGCGCTCCCGGCTTCATAGCTCCCGCCCATGTCCCGCCAGCCTGCCTACGACCTGCTCTCCCTCGGTGAAGTCCTCCTGCGCCTCGATCCCGGCGAGGGACGTGTGCGCACCTCACGCCAGTTCACGGCCTGGGAAGGCGGCGGCGAATACAATGTGGCCCGCGGGCTGCGTCGATGCTTTGGCCTGCGCACCGGCATTTTGACCGCCTTTGCAGACAACGAGATCGGTCGCCTCACCGAAGATCTCATCCTTCAAGGCGGCGTTGATACCTCCCTCATCAAATGGGTGCCCTACGACGGCATGGGCAAACGCGTGCGCAATCCGATCAACTTCACCGAGCGTGGCTTCGGCGTGCGCGGTGCGAAAGGCAGCGTGGATCGCGGCAACAGCGCCGCGTCGCAGATCAAGCCGGGTGACTATGACTTCGATTACCTCTTTGGCACGCTCGGCTGCCGCTGGTTGCACACGGGCGGCATCTTTGCCGGTCTCAGCGAAAGCACCGCGCAGGTCACCATCGAGGCCTGCGAGGCCGCGAAGCGCCATGGCGTGACCGTTTCGTATGATTTGAACTACCGCCCCTCGCTCTGGCAAGAGCGTGGCGGCTTCCCCGCCGCTCAGGCGCTGAATCGCCGCCTCGCGCCCTTCATTGATGTGATGATCGGCGTGCTCAGCGACGAGCCACCGACCGCTGGTGCGGTGAAAACGGGCACGGATGACATCTTCGCCGCCGAGGACGCCGCGCTGCGTCCGCAGATTGAGCGGCTCGTGGCCGAATTTCCGAACCTCAGCACCATCGCCGCCACGCTGCGCCGTGTGCACACCGCCTCCGTGAATGACTGGGGCGCACTCTGCTGGCATCGCGGCAATTACTTCCGCAGCAGAAACTACCCACGCTTTGACATCCTCGACCGCATCGGCGCGGGCGACAGCTTCGTCGCCGGTCTCGTGCATGGTCTGTTGGTCGCCAACGACCCGCAAAAGGCCGTCGATCTCGGGGCGGCGCACGGTGCCCTCGCCATGACCACCCCCGGCGATACCAGCATGGCCACGCTGCCCGAGGTGGAAAAGCTCGCCTCCGGTGGCGATGCCAAGGTGCAGCGCTGAGGGCCTGCCGGGGCCGTTCTCCGTGCTTGCATTCCCCTGCCAACTCGCCAAAGAACCCGCCCCTATGGCCTCCACACCTGTCATCAACCTTCGCAAAGGACACGCTGTCCGCTACAACAACGACGTCTGCGTCGTGTCTGAATTCGAGCTCAAGACGCCTCCGCGCATGGCCTCGTTCGTGCAGATGTCCATCCGCAGCATCACCATTGGCAAGGTGTACAACCTCCGCATGACCTCCAACGAGTCCCTCGACTCGGTGAACCTCTCCCGCGACCAGCATGAGTTCAGCTACAAGGACGGCGATGGCTACCACTTCATGCACCCCGAGACCTTCGAGGACGTGCTGCTCGGCCCTGACATGGTGAAGAAGGAAAAGGACTACCTCATCGAAGGCCAGAAGTACATGATCCTGCTCGCCGATGACGTCGTCGCCGGCATCGAGCTTCCCGCTTCCGTCACCATGACCGTCGCCGAATCGCCCGAAGGCGTGAAGGGCGACTCCGCCAACAATGTTTACAAGGAAGCCATCATGGAAACCGGCCTCCGTGTGCAGGTTCCCCTCTTCATCGGCCCTGGTGACAAGATCAGCGTCAAGACCGAGGACGGCACCTACCTCGGCCGCGTGAACTGATTCCTGACAGCATCTTCCATCGAAAAAGCGCCTGATCTTGACCGGTCAGGCGCTTTTTTTGCTTAACAAAAGGAGGCGTTTCCGTTCAAATCCGCGCCGACGCGCAAAAATCCACGTCAATAAACTCATCCGCATACCCGCGACATACCCAATGAAGAAAACAGCCATCACCCTCCTCGCCATCGCCGCCAGCCTTGCCACCGCCTCCGCTGGCGATGCCACCAAGAAGATCATGAAGGATCTTCACAAGCCTGAAGACGCCATGTGCAAGAAAGTCGGCCGCGGCGAGGCGACCGATGCCGATCTCGCCACCCTGCTCAAAGCCTATCAGGACATGTGCGCCGACACGCCTGCCAAGGGTGCCAAGGCCATTTGGGTCGAGAAGTGCCAGGCTTTGATTGCCGCCGTTAAGAAAGTGCAGGCCAACAAGAGCGACACGGGCGACTTCAAGAAGGCCGTGAACTGCAAAGCCTGCCACGACATGTTCAAGGGCAAGTGATCCTGCCTCACATCTTTTGATTCATGGAAGGCTCCGCGCACCGCGGAGCCTTCTTTTTGCCCTCAACGCTGTGCCGCCCGCTCGCGTGCGATCACTTCACGAATCTTCTCCATGCGGTTTTCCGGCGCAGGATGCGTGCTGAAGAAATCCGAGCCCCGCCCGCCACCGCTGACCTCGGCGAGGATCTGCATCACACCGATGAGTTCCTCCGGTTGATAGCCCGCTTGCAGCATGAAGCGCACGCCGAGCGCATCGGATTCGAGCTCGTCATCGCGGCTGAACTTCATCACCCGCCACTGTGCCACCATTTGGGCCAGATGAGCTCCGGTGTTGTTCTGACCATCGCTCAGCAGGATGCCCGCTCCCTGCGCCAGACCGCTCCACAGCCGCGAGCCTGCCATCTGCTCGTTCGAGTGACGGCCCACGACGTGCCCCATCTCATGACCGAGAACACCGGCGAGCTGGTCTTCGTTCTTCAAGCGGCGGAACAAGGCCTCGGTGATGAAAATCTGGCCGCCCGGCAACGCAAAGGCATTCACCGTCGTGCGATCCGCCAGCAGGTGAAAATCAAAGCGATAAGGCGTCTGCCGTGCCGCGGTGGAGGCCAGCAGCCGCTGCCCCACGGCCTTCACCTTCGCCACTGCCTGCGGATCACGCGAGGTGCCGCCCATCTCGCGGATCATCTGCGGGGCGGATTGCAGCCCGAGCGCGATTTCCTCCTGCGGCGTGGCGATGGCGAGCGTCTGCACGCGGCCGGTGAACTCGTTTTGATACTCCGTCGTGCCCAGCCAGTGATACACGATCGATCCCACGATCACCAGCAGGCCGATCACGATTCGCGGATTGCAGCCCACACCGCGTGAGCGGCCGCCATCGTAATAGCTCAAAGTGGCTGCGCGGCCCGTGACGAGTCTCCAAAGCGTGTTCATGGCCCGCGATATACTGAAAGGCCTCCGTGACGACAACTCCCGATTCTCCCTCCTCGACATTCCCGCCCGGCCATCCACTATCCGCGGCCCATGTTCACCCCTCCGCACGTCTTTGATCAGCCCGCCCCGGCCTTTGACATCCACAGCATCGAGACTCCCGCCTTCGTCGTCGATCTCGAATTGCTGCGCCGAAACCTGGAGCGTCTCGCCCTCGTGCAGCGTGAGGCCGGTGTGAAGGTGCTGCTCGCCCTGAAGGGCTTTTCGATGTTCAGCACCTTCGGTTTGGTGCGCGAGTATCTGAGCGGCTGCTGTGCCAGCGGCTTGAACGAAGCCCTGCTGGCCTACCACGAGTTTGGGAAAGAGGTCCACGTCTATGCCCCGGCATTCAAACCGAAGGAAATGGAGCAGATCCTGCCCATCGCGAACCACATCAGCTTCAATTCGCTGGCCCAGTGGCGCAAATTCCGCCCGATGATCGAGGCCGCCCGTGCCGCGGGCCAAAACGCGCCCAGCCCCGGCATCCGCGTGAATCCCGAGCACAGCGAGGTGGAGGTCTCGCTCTATGATCCATGCTCGCCCGGCTGCCGACTCGGCATCCGTTCGGATTCTCTCGAAGGCGAGGACCTCAGCGGCATCGAGGGCCTGCATTTTCATGCGCTGTGCGAACAAGGCAGCGATGTGCTCGAACGCGTCGTGGGTGCTGTGGAGAAGCGTTTTCCGAAGCTCATCGAGCAGGTGGAATGGATAAACATGGGCGGCGGCCATCACATCTCCCGCAGCGACTACGATCTCGAGCGCCTCATCCGCCTGCTGAAGACCTTCAAAGCCCGCTGGGGCAAGGAACACGTCTATCTCGAGCCCGGCGAAGCCGTCGGCCTGAACACCGGCTACCTCATCGCCGAGGTGCAGGACATCGTCGGTGCCCGTAAAACCTCCGTTGCCATTTCCAAACCTGAAACCACACTCGCTCATGACCAAGATCGCTCCGATTCTCCCGCCAGCCGCACGCCGCAAGATGCTCGCGATGCAGCAGTCCGACTCCTCCGCAGCCTCGAAGATGCCGAAGGCAGGCTTGATCGCCCAGATGCGGCGCAACGGCTCCACGCCGAGACCGAATCCCTTCGCCAATGGGCGCGGTTGAACGGCTGCCTGCTCTCCTCGGCTGACTTTGGAGACTACATCCGCGGCCTTCATGAACTCGAAGGAGCCTCGGAGCACGACGTCTGCCTCACGCAGGACCAGTCCCGCGTGCTGAAGTGGACCAAGCCGCCGAATTTCGGTGCTCGCGGCAGCGCCACCGGCTATCTCACCAATGTGCTCGCCTGCAATGCGCTCTTCGGGCTCGACTGGCGCTTTGAGGCGGTCATCGAGGCAGCGGACGGTTTGCGCATTCTGACGAGCCAGCCTTTCATCATCGGTGAAAACCCTTCCGTCGAAGAAATCGATACCTGGTTCTCCGCCCTCGGTTTCACCAAAGAACGCGAAAACACCTACGCTCGCGAGGATGGCCTCAAAATCGCCGATGCACGTCCTGACAACATCCTGCGCCGTGCCGATGGCTCGCTCGTTCCGTTTGATGTGCATGTACTCGGCGTTTCCGCCGAAGCCCTGCCCGAGGACGACGAATCCGAATCGGATGCCTGCGACATCCTTCCCACCGCCATCCTCGATCTCTCCGCCAGCGCCCACATGCCTGACACGATGGAGATGCCCTACCGCCCGCACATTTTTGGCGGCGGCCTGCCCGGCGAGTTCCCGCATGAATACAAGATCGGCGGCATGACCTGCCTCGCCGGCGATGTGCTGCACGGCTTCTCCTTCCCGCAGCCGCTCCAAGTCGGCCAGCGCCTCGTCTTCGCCGACATGGCACACTACACGATGGTGAAGACCACCACCTTCAACGGCGTGCACCATCCCGACATCGCCATCTACGATCCAGCCAAAAAAGAATACCGCGTCGTCCGCCGCTTCCGCTACGAAGACTTCCGCGACAAGCTGTCCTGACGACCCAAGCTCAGCGATCCGGCCAGCGCGACGCTACGATGGCAACCACAGCGCAATTACCGGGTTCGCTGCAGCGCATGGCTAGGCCGTGTTTGAAAACCCACGGTGCACTGATCTAGCAAGGCGCGTCTGGAGTATGTTGTTCACGCTTTAGCGTGCGCTGGCTTTTGGCACGCTAAAGCGTGAACAACATACACTGAGCTTTTCAAACACGGCCTAGACATCAGGGGCTTTTCTTGGGCACCTTGTCCGCGGGGCATTCATGCGCCCGAGAGTCGATGGTCGCCACCTTGAGCGGTGAGAAGACCAAAAAGATGAGGCGGCAGTATGCTTCTCCACCATTGGTTGAGCGGGCCGCAGCGCGTCGCTGGTAACTTACGATGGTGAACGGACCATTCCCGAACTTCTCCAGAAGCTCTTTCTTAAGTTCCTGGCGAGATGCATCCGTGAATATCTCGTCGACAGTCGCGACCCGCAGGTTGGGCAATGCTTCGAAAATTTCAGGATTCCAATTTCCTTCTGTGAATGCCACTCCTGCAGCCGTCAAAGCCTGCTGGTCTGACAAGTTGCCCTCGCGCTGCCCACTGCATTGCAAAGCGCAGATGAACCACACAGCCGGAATCAGTGTTGCGATTTTCATCATGGCCTAACGTCTAAGCTGTGGCGACGGCGAGCGCAAGACTCCGCTCATGCGACCGACTGCTACGAGCCGTTGCCACCAGCGTTTTGTTCGGCCTTGTTTGCGGGTAGTGCTCCGTCATGACTTCTTGTCTTTATCCACAATCGGTTCAACAAGCTTACCGTCCATCGTAACGATGTAATTCATCCTCGGCCAAATGCCTGTTGAGGGGCCCTTGATGAAGTAACGAAAGCTAACTACCCACACCCACTTTCCATCAGGGGCAATGCCGCCGAGCGGATCAAGTGAGATTCTCTCCAGATCCCAGCCGTAGTTCTCTGGGATCTTGATGGTGTCTAGATGGGTCTTGGCTAGACTATAGGCATTGCCCGATGACACTGGCGGAGGAGCATCGCCAAGGGCAGTCCAAGTTGGTAGTTTCTGATATGTGTTCTTCGAGATGGCAAATGTATATCTCAGCCCATTCAGGTAACAGTATCTCAAACACACATAGTCATTCGGGTCTAATTCAGCAGCTTGTGCCTGGCTAGAAGCGACAGTGACACCGACAATTGGAAGTAGTAGCACATTACGTCTATTCATGGCGATGGGTGCTGTTTCGTGGCCGAACGTTGTTTAGCCACACTTAACGGTGGACGAATCAGATTCGCCCACCGTTTTTTGTGGTTTTTGAGACGGGTGAGGGGGTAACAAGGGCTTCACGAGCAACGCACGGTGAGTTTGGATGACGGAGCCGATTGCAGCAAAAAAGCCGCTGGAGGTCAAGCCGTGGGATGACAGGTGTCGGGGGCAAACGGTTCGCGCCCCTCCGGCCTCGGTTTTGGGAGCCAATGGGCGAAATGGCATTCGATTTGTCCTTTTCGCCGAAATGGACATCCATTTCCATTCCTCGAGCCGGAAACGATTGGGCACTTGGAAGGCAAAGAGGCCGATGATGGGGGTTCAGGCGACGGCGGTTGGAGCCTGCATGGAGGGGTGAAGCGGACCAAAAGACCGGTATGCGAGGGCTTCCCACGCTGTCTGTGGGGTCAAAGAGGGCGCAGAACGGGCCCTTTCGGGCGTTCTGCGAGCCTGCATCGTGGCTGATGAGGGATCGAAGGGCGGTGTCTTTGACCTCACTTTACCCACCATGACAGCCTGAACCGGGGGTGTTTATGGCTGAAACCGTCGATTCCTTCAGCCAACATTGCCCATTCTGTTGGGGCACATAGACCATTGTTTGACCCGACTTAATGCATTCTTTCGCCTGAAAAATGGATTATGTGGGGTGACAGAATGCATTCTGTTGGCTGACATAATGCATTTATTCGGTCAAAGAATGCATTCATTCGGACGAAGAATGGATTCTTCAGGCAAAAGAATGGATTCTGTGAGCTTAAACAATCCATTCTGTTAGCCAGCAGAATGCATGATGCTGGGTGACATATTGCCCTCTGTTGGCTCAAAGAGCGGTCAATGCGGGGTGACATATCGCCTTCTGCTGGCTCCAAGAACGGTCAATGCGGGGTGACAGACCGCCTTCTGCTGGCTCAAAGAGCGGTCGATGCGGGGTGACAGGTAGGTGCATGCTGGGTCGTATCCTCCAGACATGCGGGTGTCTTTGCCTGCCAAATGCCCCTCATCATGGCGGAATGTCGCACTTACATCCGGTCTTGGCCGCATTTCTCCCACTGTCTTGTGTTGCCTCGATAGTCTGTCGGTGAATCCCAGCCTGTTTGTAGTTCGGGCTTTAGCCCGTTCAGGTGCTTCCTAGCGCGGCCTAAAGGCCGAACTACAAACATCAAAGCAACCACGCACGCCCAGGCAGTGAGAAATGCGATCTAGTGTGATTACCCCCTCCCACACCATAGTGAAGGTGATGACAGCCTGAGGGGCCAAACGGCCCGGAACGACCGCCCACCCGGCGGTGGCTCACTCCTCCGGCTTCTTCGAGAGCCGCACTTCCACTTCTTGAATGCGGGCCCGCACCACGCGGCGCACTTTGAACTCGGCCTCGCCGAGCTGGCAGCGTTCGCCGGGCTTCGGAACATGGCCGAGCTGGGTGAAAAGCAGGCCGCCGATGGTATCGATGCCGCCCGACTCGGTTTCGAGGTCGATGCCGAGCTCGTCTTTGAGATGATCGAGACGGGCTCCGCCATCGAGAAGGAAACGTCCATGGCCGAGATCGCGGATTTCTGCGGCCTCACCACGCCAGGGAGCGGCGTCGTAGAGCAGCCAGTCGGCGATTTCACGGCGGCTGATCATGCCTTCGAGGCCGCCGTATTCGTCCACGATGATGAGCGGCGTGGTTTGGTCCCGCAGGTGGTCGTTGAGCGCATCGAGGATGGGCATCGTCTCCGGCACAAAGGCCGGTGTTTGCAGGCAGCCACGCCAGGCGGGACGTCCGGCGAGCTTCCACGCGGTGGCGTCGATGATGCCGAGCACGCTGTCCGGCGTCTCGCCATACACGATCACAAAGCGCCCGGCCGCACGCTCGAGCGTGGCGGTCGTTTTGGCCTCCGAGTCCTCGGCGGACATCAGCGGCAGATCGACACGCGGCACCATGCAATCCCGCACGGTGAGCCCTTCGATCTCCAGCGCCTCGTGGATCATCGAGCTCTCCTCGCTGCCGAGCAGGCCCTGCTCCTCACGCATTTCGACGAGCGTCTCGAATTCATCGCGGGTCACGGGGAGACGCGTTTTGGCATTGTGCGGCACCAGATGGCGCAGAAGCGCATCCGCGGTGCGATCCACGGCATTCGTGAGGGGATCGAGCACGCGGCGCAGCGGGCGCAGGAGCCGCAGGCTGGCCAGCAGCACCACGGCGGGTGAGCGGGCCGCGAAAAACTTGGGCACCATGTCTCCGAGAATCACAGTGCTGAGGAAAAGCAGGGACGATGCCAGCCATGGATTCCATCCCATCGCTTTCAGCGGTCCGGTGACGATCCACACGCCGAGAGCGGCGAGCGAGAGATTCAGCGCGGCGGAAAGGAGCTGCGCCTGCTGCAGCGGCGCGAAGGGATTCGCGCTGATTTCACGCAACCTCCGTGCCACGGAGCCTTCACCCGCGGCCTGGAGCTGCTTTTCCACATCTCGCACGCTATGAATGGCCGTCTCCGCCGCGGAAATGACGGCGAGCAGCGCAAGCAGAGCGAGGTAGAGCAGGAGAGCGGGGAGAAGCATCGGTCTTCGAATCGAGGCCGCGGCCAGTGTGAAGCGCGGAAAGCCGGGGGCAACCTTCGTTCTTGCCAGAAGAGGGCCGGTTTGATAGTCACGGCACGTCTATGCGCACCTACATCGCCTCCTTTCTCCTGCTTGCCTCCGCCGTCACGCTCTCCGCGGCGGACAAAATCAAGGTCCTCATCGTGGATGGCCAGAACAACCACAAGTGGGACATCACCACGCCCGTGCTGAAGCATGCGCTGGAGTCCAGCGGTGCCTTCACCGTCGATGTGAGCACCTCGCCGCCGAAAGGATCGCCTCCCGAGGCCTGGCATGCCTTCAAGCCCGACTTCACCGCCTACCAAGCCGTCGTGAGCAATTACAACGGCGAGCCCTGGCCGCAGAACGTGCGCGATGCCTTCACGAAGTATGTCGCCGCCGGTGGTGGCTTTGTTTCCGTGCATGCCGCGAACAACTCCTTCCCCGACTGGAAGGAATACAACGACATGATCGGCGTGGGCGGCTGGGGCGGCCGGAATGAGAAAAGCGGCCCCTGGCTCTATGTGAAGGATGGCAAGCTCTTCCGCGACACCAGCGCCGGCAACGGCGGTGCCCATGGCCCGCAGCATGAATTCATCGTCGAGATCCAAAACAGCGATCACCCCATCACCCGCGGCCTGCCCAAGCGCTGGCTGCATTGCAAAGACGAGCTCTACAGCAAGCTCCGCGGCCCGGCTGAGAACGTCGAGATCCTCTCCAGTGCGAAATCCGACCTCACCTCCGTGCAGGAGCCGAACAACATGGTGCTCAAGTATCAGCAAGGCCGCGTCTTCCACACCACGCTGGGCCATGCCGACTACTCGATGCTCGACCGCGGCTTCTTCACCCTCCTGCAACGTGGCACCGAATGGGCCGCCACGGGCGATGTGAAGCAAACGGCGACCGTTCCCGCTGATTTCCCCACGGAAGCCGCTGTGAGCGTGGTGAAGCTGGAAGGCTATCCGAAGCAGGAAGCGCCAAAGCCGAAGAAGTGAGGCTTCCGGGCACAAAAAATGGCGGCTTTCGCCGCCATTTTGAAAGTGGTACCCCGAGAAGGACTCGAACCTTCGACCAATTGATTAAGAGTCAACTGCTCTACCAACTGAGCTATCGAGGCATGTGTTGGAGGACGCGTGTGTTAGACGGCTGGAGAATGAATGCAAGCTGGAATTTGCCTCCTTCGAAACCTCTTCGAAGCCGCGGGCGGTGAAACTTGCCGCTTGGCACTTCACACTTCTGCCGCAAACTCCGCGGCTCCATGTCCGAAGCCGCCTCAAACGCCCCCGCCTCTCTCGATTTCATCCG
>JAEUHK010000079.1 GCA_016795465.1 Verrucomicrobiaceae bacterium
GACAAGCCCCTGCTCATCGACCGCTTCCTCGAAGACGCCACCGAGGTCGATGTGGACTGCATCACCGACGGCGAAACGACCGTCATCGGCGCCATCATGGAGCACATCGAAGAGGCAGGCATCCACTCCGGCGACAGCGCCTGTGTCATCCCGCCCTTCAGCCTCACGCCGCAGATGCAGGACCGCATCCGCGATGCCGCCAAAAAGCTCGCCAAGGCCCTCAACGTCCGCGGCTTGATGAACATGCAGCTCGCCGTCAAAGGCGACGACCTCTACGTCATCGAGGTCAATCCGCGTGCCTCCCGCACCGCGCCCTTCGTCAGCAAAGCCATCGGCGTCCCGCTGCCGAAGCTCGCCGCCAAGATCATGGCCGGCAAAACGCTCAAAGAACTCGGCTTCACCACCGAAGTCGTCCCCTCGCACTACAGCGTCAAAGAAGCCGTCTTCCCCTTCAGCAAATTCCCCGGCGTGGACATCATCCTCGGCCCCGAAATGAAGAGCACCGGCGAAGTCATGGGCATCGACCCCGACCTCGGCCTCGCCTTTGCCAAGAGCCAGATGGCCGCCGGCGGCACCCTGCCCACCAAGGGCAACGTCTTCATCAGCGTGAAGGAAGCCGACAAGCAAAACGTCGCGAGAATCGCCAAAGGCTACGCCGACCTCGGCTTCACCCTGTATGCCACCCCCGGCACCGGCCAGGTCATCACCGACGCCGGCATCCCCGTGAACATCCTCCCCAAACTCGCCAGCGGCCAGCGCCCCAACGTCATCGACCTCATGAAAAACAAGGACATGGCGATGGTCATCAACACCCCCAGCGGCAAAAACACCCGCGAGGATGAAGTGAAAATCCGCACCGCCACCATGCAAAACCGCATCCCCATCATGACCACGCTCCGTGGTGCCGATGCCGCCCTGAAGGCGATCAAGTCACTGCAAGGGAGTGAAGTGCAGGTGCGGGCGTTGCAGGAGTATCACAGCTAGGGCATGCCCGATTTGCGGCAATCACATCTCAACATCTAAAACAACACGGACATGGCGATCTACGTTTACATCACTGAACAATGCCGCAAAGAGATCAAGCAGCAGCAATACACTGCGGAGGTTGAGAATTTCAAAAAGAAGGTGGAAGCCGCGCAGACACTTGAGGTGTTTGATCGGTTCCCACCGCCTTTCCTGAAAAAGCGCTTCGAGCGCCAGATTAGAGTGGTTGCACGCGACATCATCCTCAAAGATCACGTCGTTGTTGCCTTCCTTCGCTTGTTGGTTCGTGGCGGCAATGAATATAAGCAGTTTGGGGATTCAGCATGGAAGGTGTTGCCAGGTTTCGACGGAATGGCCGATGAGCTGAGTGAAGCAAATCTCACAACTTATGTAAATAGCAGGCAAGATCCTCCACCGCCGCCCCCACCGAAGCCCACTGACAGTGAGGAGTCATTTCTCCACTCGGCACTGAACTCATCCGAAAACATTTACCAAGATTTTCACTGCTGTGAAACGAAGCTTTGGGTTGATACCATTTCTTCTCCCGGCTTTAAGGATAGAAAAAACATTTTCATCGGTCCAGCCTTTGAGACCATTGACGCCTCGGGGGAAACCCTGATGGAGGCGAAGTGCAAAATCGATCCGCAGTATGGAATTTTGTTTCGCCGTGTGCCCGCTAAAAAGATGGTCATTTTGTTCACACCGTTCAAAGGTAGCGCACCCTACGACGCGGTCCGGGAACGCTACCCAGAACTGCTCTGCGAAAATGATCCCGACATGGAGGCAGTTCTCCGAAAGACCAAGCGGGCCTATCCGCAGGAACTGCTTCTAAACGAAGATGCCTGGCTGCAAGTGCAGAACGACCAGGATGGCAATATGGCGCTTTCTTTCGAGGAGATAGAAGTCTTGGAGTCTGCTAGACGGCCAGGTGGCGGATACCCTCTATTCATCAACGGTAGTGCAGGGAGCGGCAAGTCCACCATCCTACAATACATATTCTCTGAGTATCTGTTTCATCATCTGGAGAGCGGCAAAGCCACTAAGGGGCCAGTCCTGTTTGCCTGTAACAATGAATTGCTAGCGCGTTCAAACACAAGTGTGCGGTCGATTTTGAGGGCGCGCCACGGACGCAAATCTGAACAAGGCCAGTCTTTCGATCAGTGGATCAAGCAGAACGATCAAAGTGTCGCTGCATCACTCCGCAATTTTCACGAGTGGCTACAAGGCTTGGCTCCTCCCCATTTGTTTCGATCTGAACTGTTGTTTGACTATGGCCGGTTCAAGCTTTGGTGGGAAGATCGGTTTCGCGCAGAGGCACGAGCGCGCGACCTCTATAACGCTGATATTTCATGGCATGTGATTCGAACTTACATCAAAGGAATCAGCCCGGAAGGCTATCTTGAGCCAGATGACTATCTGGAGATTCCGTCAAAACAAAAAAGCGTCACGCCGGACACTTATCGAATCGTTTTCGAGAAAGTGTGGAAGCGGTATTCGGAGGACCAAAAAAACCTCGGTTACTGGGATCATCAAGACCTCGCACGGTATGTTCTCGAACATGAGCTTGTGTCCCCTGAACATCCCGTCGTGTTCTGCGATGAAGCGCAGGATTTTACCCGAATCGAGCTTGAGGTGCTTCACCAGCACTTTCTTTTTAATGCACGCACTTTGAACAGCTTTCAGCTCGCGCAGACCCCAATCGCTTTCGCTGGCGATCCTTTTCAAACCCTCAATCCGACCGGTTTTAGATGGGAGGCGACCAAGGCGTTCTTCACCGACAAGTTCATCAAGTCGTTTCCAGGTCAGAAAAAAGGCGAGATCAACTACCAAGAGTTGACATACAACTACCGCTCTAGTCATCACATCGTTCGGTTTATTAACAGCCTGCAATTGATTCGCAGTGTGATTTTTGGCTTCTCGGAGATTAAACCGCAGCATCCTTGGGAGGATGACGATGATGTCCCCCTCGTTGCGTATTTCGAAAGGACGCCCGAATCACTTAACATGTTGAAGAGCCAGTCTGAGATCCGAATCATCGTGCCGTGCGAAGAGGGGTTTGAGGGAGAGTGGGCCATGGCAAATGGACTCGCAGACTACGTTGAATTTGATGATGCCGGAGTGCCAAAAAACGTGGTCTGTCCTACCGGGGTCAAAGGTCTGGAGTTTCCGCGTGTGGTCTTGTTTGGTTTTGGAGCAGCCTGTCCGCCTGCCTTGCGCAATGCCCTCACGCACGAGTCCGTCGAATTGTCTGGCGATCACGCAATTGAGCCTCAGTATTTTTGGAATCGCTTATATGTTGCAGCAAGCCGTCCTCGAAAGCGTCTCTTCATCATCGACAGCCAGGAGCACATTGATGGTTTTTGGAACCAAATTTTTGCCAATCAGGATAACACCATACTGCGAGCGCAGAATGTAGCGCAATGGGACAAAAACATGACCGGACAGGTAGTCAAAGGATCTCCGGCGGCATGGGAAGGGGATCGTGAGGATCCCGTCGAAACAGCACGAAAACTGGAAAACGAAGGACGGATACGGAAGGACAGAACCCTGCTCCGCCAAGCTGCCCAGTCGTATCGAACCGCAAATAAACCCTCTGACGAAAAGCGATGCCGAGCCGAGGCACTGGAACTCGAGAAAGACTTTCTGGCGGCAGCTAAACTGTGGCAAGAACTCCAGAAATACGACCTGAGTATCGCAGCAGCCTGGAATGCACGAATGGAAGGATTGGCCTTTATCATTAGCCTTTCGGATCAGCGTCCAGACATCAAGCACGGGATTCATTGGAAGTTCGCCACATATCTGAAAGCACAGGGAGACTTCAGTGAAGGCGTGGCGTTGATCAAAGATTTGGCAGAAGCTCTCGATTTGCCTGAGGCACAAGGAGAAATACTGACGAGCGCGGTTTGGCCAGATATGATTCTTCTAGCGTTGAATCGAATGCTCGCTGACAAGGCTACTGAATCGGGCATGTGGTCTGTGACTTACTGGAATGCAGACAAGGTAGTGAAACAGGGCATCCGCCTTCCAAGCGAGGTGTTGGGAAATCTCGCCTTTCGAGGTGCCCTGATGAGCGAAGCGATTCGCCACTGGAATTCTTTACCAACTGAAGCGCGTTCCAAATTTGAGGGACAGTTCTTGCAGGCCAAGGCTGCCACGCTGCCATTTCCACAGAACATGGATGCTTACGGCGATCTTCTTCGCCACCAGGGTGACCGCAAGTTTGCTGATGAGATTATAACGCTGGTTCAACGGGAGGGCCGTGACCGTATCAACGCCACACAGCTTCCAACTCTTGTCCGGGCTCAGTTGATTGCTGGTGATAGTAAATCGGCGTTTGGCGAGGTCGAGCGACTCACGGACATGCCCCTGCTAGTAAGCATTTTTGAACTCGCCGAAAAAAACGGTGACGATTCGGTAAAGGATAGTTCGTTGAAGCAGATTATCACCCAGCTTGCCAACCAAGACCTGTGGGCCTCTGTTGTTGAACTGCTGCGGAAAGGGCGAACAGAAGGAGTGTCGATCTCATCTTTGGAACTGCGGGCGAAAAGCAGCCCACGCGTGTATGCGCGCCCCTTTATTGATGCTTTCGTCCAGAATCGCGGAATTGAAGGCGCTCGCAACGATCTGAAAACGCTTTTGGCCGAGTGGCTGAAGACTCATTTCCCGAGCACATTCAGTTGGTATCAAGAGATACACCCCCTGCTAGTGGGACGTGCATTTGAGCGGGCTGGTTTGTTCAGGGAAACCCTCCCATTTTATGAGGCGCTGGCGGCTTCGAGTTTTGCTTCTGAAGATTTGAAAAAATGGGCATGGCTCCGCTGGGCCAAAACGAAATCATTGCAGTCAACTCGTGAGCGCGAGATGAATGCTGTTGGACGCGCAGAGAAGGCCATGAAGGAAGCGAATGAAAAGGCTGCTTTATATGGATTCCGTTCGCCAGACTCCATCCCGGATGACCTGCCGGATCCACTTCCTAGCATCGTTGTCCAGCCCGCAGAAACGTCAGACACGCCAGAAGCTAAATCGCCCTTGGCGCAGCCTGACAAGCCGATGGAACACGCTAAAGAATCGGTAACCCCAACATCGACTTCATCCTATGCACGCACCGTGCCAATTGGGGAACTGCAAATTCGGGTAAGCCCTGACGGGAAACGCGTGAACATCGAGCACAGCATTACCCTTCAAATAGCATCAGTGAATGTAGCCAAGAAACTGGTCACAATTGATGGCGAGACTGTTCCGATCAATTCCGACGGTCAAGTTGAACTCCCAACCCAAGAATGGGGGCTCGTGATCGTGTTTGATCGCCTCATGGACGGGAAGTTAAGCCTTATTTCAAAAGATGGGCTCGAGATCAGTGTCCCTGTTCTCGTCAGGTGAATCCTGTTGCAAGACTCCAACCATTCAGTCCTTCGTCACCTTACGCCTCGCCGATTCGCTGCCGCGTGATCTCCTCGACGACTGGCTTCGCGCTCATCCTTCGCTGAAGCTTCGGAGACCAAGCCCTCGAGGCCTGCCTCGCCGCAAATCCGCCGCCGTGGGACGACATCACCGAAGCCTGCTACCACGGCCCGTTCTCCGACAAACTCGACGAACACCTCGACAACACCACGGACGCGACGCAGCGCGTCCCTACCGCGTCTTGCGTGACCCACGCTTAGCCCAAATCGTCGCCGACCGCCTCCATCACTTCGACGGCCAGCGCTACGACCTCTGGAGCGACGTCATCATGCTCAATCACGTCCATGCGCTCTTCACCCTCCGCGACGGCGAATCCCTCCCCGACACGCTCCAAGGCTGGAAAGGCGTTTCGAGCCGTCTCATCCACCAAACCGGCCTCAGCGCCCTGAATCCCGTCTTGCAACCCGATGACTTCGACCGCCTCATCCGCAGTCCCGAGCCCTTCAGCACCGTGAAGGCCTACATTCCGGAGAATCTGGCCAAAGCGGGCCTCAAATCGGGTTTCATCGCTTGGGAGCGAAGCTGATTGAAGGGAGCGCGGAGACTCTTCTCCGCTTCATTCAAGTGGCGGCGAAGCCGCGAAGACAAAGATGCGGACAGGAGTGTCCGCGCTCCGCTCCCTTCTCGTTCATCACGCCAGCGCCTCTTTGCAATACTGCACGCACCTCGCGACTTCCTTCACGGCGTCGGAGCCTTCGGGGATTTTGTATTCCAGCTCGATCTCGGCGGGGAAGGTCCACTTCTCCTTTTTCATTAACTGCAGCACTTCCTTGATCGGTGTCTGGCCTTGGCCCCAGGGGACGTTGCCGCCGTCGGCGGTGCGGTCTTTCAGATGCAGGTTTGTGATGCGCGCGCGATACTTCTCCAGCACGGGGATCGGTGACTTGCCCTGAGTGCCGGCGACGTAGTGGCCGATGTCGAGGTTGAAGCCGATGTACTGGCCGAGATCCAGGATGGAGTCGAACTTGTCCATCTCCGGCAGGTTGTTCGTGTGGTTGTGGAAGCCGACCCAAATCTGGTGCTTGTCCGCAAATGGTGCCGCACGCGCGGCGAGGACGGCATTGCGCTCCGTGGTCACGGCCGTGCAGCCGAGCGCCTTGGCCACCAGGAAATTGAACTCGATCTCCTCATTCGACTGCCCGAAGCCCATCTTGTGGATGTGAATGTTCACACCCGCGTCGTTGAACATCTTCCGCATCTCCACGCACTTGGCGATCTGTTGTTCCCGCTCCGCGTCGGTGATCTTGCCGCCCTTGATGCCCGCGAAAAGCTGCGTCGGCCCGCCCATGAGTTCCGTTTCGCTGATGCCGCAATCGACGAGCGCCTTCAGCGTCTCCTCCGCCGTCTTCGTCATACTGCGATAGCTATACGTGATGCACCCGACCCGCACGCCACCGAAAACCGAGTTCGGCTTCTCCGCTGCTGAAGCGAAGCGAGGAAGCGTGAAACCAGTGGCGGTGGCGAGAGCGGTGCCGAGGAAGCTGCGACGAGAGAGCGAGTGAGTGGTCATGCGCAGGTGGAACGTGTCGCCAGGGCTTCTTTTGCTGAGATTGCTGAGAATCATGAGTGTCGAGGTGGCAGGCATTTTGAAGTTGAAACGCGAAGACCTCCCAACACGATTTGCCAACCTATTCACCACCATGGCCACCTACGTTTACGAAACCATCCCCGCGAATCCGGAAGAGCAGCCGCGCCGTTTCGAGGTGCAGCAGAAGATGAGTGATCCGGCACTGAAGACCGATCCGCAGACCGGTGAGCCCGTCCGCCGCATCATCACCGGCGGCAGCGGCCTCGTCACGCATGGCGCGAGCATTCTTTCGATGAAAACACGGGGAAGATAGGCTGGTGTCAGTTTGGCCACAAAGCGCAGTTGAGCACGACGCGTCCTCACGCTACCGGACGGGCGCATGACTCTCACGCTTCCCAAGTGGTTCGATCTTCACACGCATTTCCGCCAAGGCCCGGCGATGGCTTCGTATGTCCAAGCACACCTCGACATGGGCTGTGCGGGCGCTTTGGCGATGCCGAACACGCAGCCGCCGGTGTCGCGGGTATCGGGCGCTGCGCAAAGTGATGACTGGAGCATCGAAAGCTACTCCGCGGAGCTGCGTGCGGCCGGTGCGGAGGCTTTTGAGCAGCTCATCGTGCCGCTTTACCTCACGCGGCAGACGACCGCGGCGATGATTCGCGAAGGCTCGGCTTCTGGAAAGCTGCGGGCCTGCAAATACTACCCGCCGCATGGAACGACGAACTCGGAGCACGGCATGCCGATGGATGATCTGATCGGCGGCGAGGTGCTGCGGGCGATGGAGGAATGCGGCGTCATCCTCTGCATTCACGGTGAGCAGCATGCGCTGAGCGGTCCTGACTACATCGATGCGGCGCAGAATGCGGAGACGCGCTTTTACACGGAACGCATGCCGAGGTTGCTGGCGGCACATCCGCGGCTTCGCATCGTGTGCGAGCATATCACGACGCGCACGGCGGCGGAGTTTGTGTCGGCTGCTCCCGAGCATGTCGGGGCCACGATCACGCCGCAGCACCTGCTTTATACGCTGGGGCATTTGATCCAGGGCTTGAAGTATCATCTCTATTGCCTGCCGGTGGTGAAGTTTCAGGATGACCGTACGGCTTTGCGTGCTGCCGTGATCAAAGCGGGGCAGGCGAAGTTCTTTGCGGGCACGGACAGTGCTCCGCATACGACGAAGGCGACCGCGTGCGGTTGTGCCGCTGGATGTTTCACAGGTGGCTGCGCACCTCAATTGTATGCGATGGCGTTTGAGGAAGCGGGTGCCGATTTGGCCTCGCTGGCCGGCAAAGAGCTCTTCGAGCGTTTCCTGTGCTCGAATGGCCCTGCGTTCTACGGCTTCCCGGTATCCAAGCAGACGTTTCAGATGGAAAAGGCATCTTCATCGGCCGTCGTGCTCGATACGCCTGCGGGTCCGGTCACGCCGTTGCCCGTTGGTTTGAATCTGGAGATGACCTGGCGGCTTGTGTAAGCCGGCAGCGTTGACAAAGCGGGCGTGCTTCTCACGATGCGCGGGCTGTGACTGACTCCGCCAACCTCCGCCGAACGCCGCTCCACGATGTGCACCTTGAACTCGGAGGCCGCATGGTGCCTTTCGCCGGCTGGGAGATGCCGGTGCAGTATTCGGGCATCGTCGAGGAGCACAAGGCCGTGCGAAATGCCGTGGGTGTGTTCGACATCTCGCACATGGGGCAGTTCCTCGTGAGCGGAAAAAGTGCCGAGGCCTTCCTCAACCGCACGCTGACGAATGATGTGTCAAAGCTCGCCCCCGGTCAGGGCCAGTACACGCTGCTGCTGAATGACAAAGGCGGTGTGGTGGATGATTTGATCGCCTACCGCACCAGCGAAAAAGAGTTCTTCCTCGTCGTGAATGCTTCCCGCATCGACGCGGACTGGGAGCACCTCGAAAAGCAGCTCACAGCGGACGATGACGTGATGATGGCAAACGCGAGTGACTTCACCGCTGGCCTCGCCGTGCAGGGGCCGCGTAGCCGCGAGGTCTTCCAGCGCCTGTTTCAAGGCGGTGCGCCGTATCCGGAGAAAAACACGATTCTCATCTCGATGACCGAAAGCGGCCCGATGTGGCTCTGCGGCACCGGATACACCGGCGAGGATGGTTTTGAGTTCTTCGTTCCGGCCGAGAAATCAGTCTCTTGGTTCCGCAGCATCGTGGATGCGGTCAAAGCGGAGGGCGGCGTGCCTTGCGGCCTCGGAGCTCGTGACACGCTGCGCCTCGAAATGGGCTATCCGCTGTATGGAAACGACCTCAGCGAGGAACGCACGCCTTTGCAGGCAGGGCTTGGTTTCTTCGTGGCGATGGACAAGGGCAATTTCACCGGTCGTGAGGCTCTCGCGGCCCAAAAAGCGAATGGCATGCCGGACAAGCTCGCCGCGTTTCGCATGACCGGCACCGCGCCGCCGCCGCGTCCGCATTATCCGGTGGCGCATGGCGGACAAAACGTGGGCGAAGTATGCAGCGGCACGCAATCGCCTTCCTTGAGTGCTGGCATCGGCATGGTGTATCTGCCGCCAGCCATCGCCACACTCGGCACCCAGATCGAAATCGAGGTGCGCGGCCGCAAATTCCCGGCTGAAATCGTGAAGAAGCCGTTTTATCGCAAAGCCTGACACCATCCCACCATGAGCAACATCCCTGACAACCTCCGCTACCGTGACTCCCATGAATGGATCGACCCAACGCAGGACCCTGCGCCAGTCGGCATCACCGATCACGCCCAGGCGGAACTGACCGACGTGGTGTTTGTCGATCTGCCAAAGGTCGGCACGGTGGTCACCGCAGGCCAGCAGGTGTGCGTGATCGAATCCGTGAAAGCGGCGAGTGACATCTATGCGCCGGTGAGCGGTGAGATCGTGGCTGTGAACGAGGCGCTGCAAAATGAGCCCGGACTCATCAACACCGACCCGTATGCCGGTGGCCACATCTTCAAGATCAAGCCATCCAACGCAGCCGAGATCGAGAAGCTCATGAATGCCGCTGCGTATGCGGCGCACATCGGCTGAGTCTTCGACTACTCCAGCAGGCCCCGTGCGATGATGGCATCGACGGGGTTGTGATCATCGGTGAAGGCAAGGCTGGGCTTCGGTAGCTGGCCGGTGGGCACGAGGCGGCTCGTGAGGCGCTGCTGCCATGAGCCGCGGGCAAAGTATCGGTCCATGAAACGCGGACGAAGGTCCTGGCGGCTGCACAGGAGGATCACGTTCTGCGTTTCATCCGGACGACCACCCACGCCGAAGACGTGGATGTGCGGAAACACGCCGCGAAGCGTGGTGAGCATGCCGGCGGTGAGTTCGGACTGCGGGCCGTTCACGCTGGCGATGATGTTCATGATGTAAACGCCATCGGGCGTGAGGTGATCGGAGATCTGTTTGAAAAACTCCTGCGTGGCGAGGTGCGACGGGATGGCGTGGCGGCCGTTGTAGGCATCGCCAAAGACGAGATCCCACTTTTTATCACCGGCGAGGTTCAGGAAGCGGCGTGCATCCGCGGCGTGTGCAGACACTTTCGGATGCTCGCTGAGCTTGAAGAACCTTTTGCCGACCTCGATGACCTGCGGGTCGATCTCGACGACATCGACGCTCGCGTCCGGGAAATCACGCGAGACATTCTCCGGCATGCCAAAGGCTCCCGCGCCGATGAAAAGAGCGCTTTCGACTTTTTCTTTCTCGCGCAGCAGGGCCAGCTTCCAGTATTCCTGATAGGGCAGGATGATGTCACCCGTGTCCGCGTTCATGCCGCCCTCTTGAGTGGAGTCGAGCATCAGCAGTCGCAGCCGGGCAGGCTTGGTGCCTTCTTCCAGCACGCGGATGTGATGGTAAAAGGATTCGTGCTCATAAACGAGGCCTTTGACTGCGATTGGCTCCGAGCACCAGCCGACCACACCGGCCACGCCGCCGCTGAGAATGATCGGCAGCACCAGCTTGCCGGCGTTTCTCGCCATGATGAAAGAGGCGATGGAAAGCGCCAGCAGCAGGATGCCGGTGCCGATGAAGATTCCGCGCACACCGAATGTGGAGAGCAGGAAGAAGCCGGAGAGGAAGGTGCCCACGAAACTGCCGAGTGAGCCGAGCATGCTGATCGTGCCTGCTGAGGCACCAACGTGGCTGTCCTTGTCCGCGAGGCTGTAAAAGCGCACGGAGGCTGGTGAGATAGCACCAAGCAGGATGCCCGGCACAGCAAAGAGGATGACGGAGATCATCACCGGTCCGCTGATGACGCCGAGAGCGCTCAGGCGCAGGCTGAAGGCCATGTGAAAAGCGGGAATGAAGAGCGTGAGCACCGCCGCGCCGGCCAAAAGCCAGCCAATGAGATCGAGCGCCATCTTTCGATCCGCCAGCCAGCCACCGAGATAGCCGCCTACGCTGAATGCCACCAAGATGACACCGATGAGCGCGGTGGAGGTGAAGACCGTGTTGCCAAAGTAAGGTGCCAGCAGACGGAAGGCGCTGATTTCGATCACCATGATGGCCGCGCCCGCGAGGAAGCAGACGAGGCCGAGGAAGAGGCGGATGGCACGATTCGAACGCGGAGGCGTGGCGGGAGAGGAGGCGGCGGACATGGCGGGCGGCAGCCATAGCACGCGAAGCTGGTGAGGCTAGATGATTCCAGCTTGATGCCGCGTGGAGTCGCTGCCAGAGCATGGAACCATGTCCGCCTACCATTCGCTTTGTGAAATTGTCTCGGAAATCTCGCTGCTGACCTCGACGGAGGCGGTGCTGAGCTGGGATCAGGAAACTTACATGCCTGCGAAGGCGCTCGACTTCCGTGCCAGCCAGATGTCCTACCTCACCGGCAAGGCGCATGCGCTTTTGACCTCCGCGAAGACTCGCAAGCTGCTTGATCGTGCTGAGACCGAGATGCCCGAAACGCCCTCGCAGGCGGCGAACGTGCGCGGGCTGCGCCGCGACATTGATCGCGCCACGAAGCTGCCGGCCAAACTGGTGCAGGAAGAGAGCGAGACGGCCACGCATGCGAAAGCCGCGTGGGTCGAGGCGAGAACGAAATCGGACTTTTCGATGTTTGCGCCGCATCTGGAGCATTTGCTCAGCATCGCGAGGCGGAAGGCGGATCTGTTTGGCTATGCCGATGAGCCTTACGATGCGCTGCTGGACCTCTACGAACGCGGTGCGAAGACCCGCGAGGTGGCGGCGCTGTTTGAGAAGCTGCGGCCGCAACTGGCCGAAATCGCCCGCGGAGCCGTGGCGAGGTCGAAGAAGGTCAAACCGGGTGTTTTGAAGGGGCGCTACCCGATTGAGAAACAGCAGATTTTGAACCGCGAGATCGCGGAGAGCCTTGGTTTCGATTTTGAGGCCGGCCGCATCGACACGACAGCGCATCCATTTTGCACCACGCTGGGCGCGGGCGATGTGCGGCTCACGACGCGGTATGATGAGAGCGATTTTCTTTCGTCGCTCTTCGGTGTGATGCACGAGGCGGGGCATGGTTTGTATGAGCAGGGCCTGCCGGGGCTTGATTACGGCCTGCCGAGCGGCAGCGCGGCCTCGTTGGGCATCCACGAATCGCAGAGCCGCCTGTGGGAGAATCACGTGGGCCGCAGCCGCACCTTCTGGGCGAAGTGGTTGCCGCGGGCGAAGGAGCTCTTCCCGCATCTGAAGAAGGTGAAGCTGGATGCCTTCATGAAGGAGATGCTGCGCAGCGAGTTCAGCTTCATCCGCGTGGAGGCCGATGAGGCCACTTACGATCTGCACATCCTGCTCCGCTTTGGCATCGAGCGTCGCCTGGTGAAGGGCGATCTCGCGGTCAAAGACGTGCCGAAGGTGTGGAATGAGGAGTTTCGCGAGCTGTTCGGCCTCACCCCGCCGGATGATCGCCGTGGCTGCTTGCAGGACATTCACTGGAGCATGGGAGGTCTGGGTTACTTCGCCACCTACACGCTCGGAAACCTCAACGCGGCGCAGCTCTTCGCGACGGCGAAGAAGAACAGGAAGATCGCCGCCAGCCTGGAGAAGTGTGACTACGCGCCGCTGCTGACTTGGCTGCGTGATAACGTGCATGCTTATGGCGCGGCTTTAACGCCAACAGAGATCATGCAGGCTGCCACTGGCAAGGCGACGGATGCCAAATGGCATGTGGCGCATCTGCGGGAGCGGTATGTGGGATAGCCATCACTCCTTGAGATGCTCGCCGAGCATCTCACGCAGGAGCTTGCGGGCACGGTAGAGACGCACTTCGACGGCTTTTTCGGTGGTGTCCTGCACGCGGGCGATCTCGGCGTGGCTCATGCCGTGCCAGGTGGAGAGGATCAACACCTCTCGCATGTCGTGCGGGAGTTCGCTGACGGCTTTCTGCACCGCGGCGAGGCGTTCGTTGGCGGCGGCTTGTTCGTCGGGAGAGGCCCTGGAGCTGGCGACGGGCAGTTCGCGGAGGTTTTCGGGCTCGGTGAGGGCTTCGGGATGGCGTGAACGCCAGCGGGCGTAGTTGCGGGCGAGGTTCGTTGCGATGGCGAAGAGCCAGGTGGAGAACTTTTGCGAGGCCTGATACTGCAAGCGGTGCCGGTGCACACGGACGAAGCTCTCCTGCGCCAAATCACACGCGGTGGCGTGGCTGCCGGTGAGGCGCATGAGGTAGCCGATGAGCGGCTGGCTCCATGCGTCCATGAGGCGGTTCAGCGCGAGGTCATCCCCCTCGGCCAGGGTGCGCATGAGTTCGGCATCAAGCTCGTCACGAGCGGGGCTGCTCATCGGCGGATGTTGGAGGAAAGGTTCTCGTCATGCAGACGGCGCTGGAGTTGCATGACAGGGAGGATGTCGTCGAGGAAGCGCTGGCCGCTCTCGCCGGGCATGAGGGCGGCGACTTGCTTCAAGTGCTCGGTGGCGGCCTTTTCGCAGTCGCCGCACACGATTTGGCCGCGGGTGATCTGGGCGTCGAGCTCGCCGGGCTGGCGGTTGCGATGTCGGGCACGCCATAGCAGCGGACGATCGGCCTCGTTGATCTGGCGGCACATCTTGTCGCACTGCCGGAAGTACTCGCGGTGGAGGGCGCTGACCTTTTCAAAGGTGGTGTCATCGAGGTGATACTCGTCCTTCAACCAGCGGAGGCCGACTTGCTGAGGACTCTCGCGTGGGCGCATGCCCTCCCGCGTAGCCCAGAGCGCGGCTCCCGCGGCGGCGGCTGTCAGAAAAACAAAAGCAGCGATGCGTCCGGCGGGTGTCATGGTTAGCGACCGTCGAGGTGATGCGGATCAAAGGGGCTGACGGACATGACGTAGGCGTCATGCGGCGTGAACTCCGGCTGCGGTGGATGCGTGAGGCCCCACAGCACGGCGAGCACGACGGCGGCGGCGATGATGAATGCCTCGCGTTTCGGGCGAAGGAGCCACCAGGCGAGCTTTTCGATCCAGCCGGGCTCGGGTTCGGTGGCGGAAATACGCCGCCAGACTTCACGACGGAAGTCTGGCGGTGTCTCGGCCTGCGGTGACTGCCATTCGGCGAGCAGATCATCGAGCGGATCGGGATCTTCGGGCTTCATGACAGGTGCAGGTTTAGGTTTTGGGGGGAAGATGAGGACGCATGGATCAGCGCTGACCATAAACGTCAATCCAAGCGAGGCCAGATTTCACGCCTTGCGGGTGAAAGTAGCGGCGGCCGAGGTAAACGCCGTCCACCTCAGCCATCGGGCCGCCCTGCGGGTGGCTGGCACGGGTGAGCACGGGCTTGCCATTGTAGGTCTGCGTGAGGCTGGGCACGGAGGGCGCATTGCACGAGACGAGGGTGGTCACGGCGAGGATCGCAAGCAGGGTGGGTTTCATGGTTGGGTGTGTTTTTCGGGTTGGTTGGGTTTGATTGAGCGCATGGTTGGTCGCGCTCATCGGGTGCTACCCCGTGCCTGTTTTGATCCCTCAAAGATTTTTATGTGGAGGCCTTTTGAGCATCAAAAAAGCAGGCAGGCCATCGCTGGCCTGCCTGCTCTTCGATTTGATCGATGAATGCCTCAATCGCGGCGGAAGTGCCGGATCATGCCAATCATCACGCCCTGGATGAGCAGTTCACGTGCGGGCAGCAGATCGGGGTAATCGGAGTTTTCTGCCTTAAGATACGGCTGGCCGTTGCTGACAAGGTAACGCTTCAGCGTGGTCTCGCCGTCGATGAGGGCGGCGACGATGTCTTTTTCACGCGGCTCTTTGATTTCGAGGATGACGAGGTCGCCACTGCAGATGTGGGCCTCGATCATGGAGTCACCACGGACCTTGAGGGCAAAGCTTTTCGAGGCACGCGGGATGCCGAGTGTGTTGATGTCCACGGAGATGCAGCCTTCAGCGTGCTGCGCGGCATCGCTGGGCATGCCGGCGGGGATGGTGCCAAAGACGGGGATGTCCACGATCTCGGCGCGGTCGAGGTCCTCAGGGAAGACGACCGCGCGGGCCATGTTCGGATGGCGGCGGATGGCGCCTTTTTTCTCCAGAGCACGCAGATGGCTCATGGCGGCGGTTTGACTGGAGAAGCCGAAGTGGCGCTGGATGTCACGCGTGGAGGGCATGACGCCGTTGGCACGTTGATAGCCGCGGAGGTAGTCGAGCAGCTCCTGCTGACGTGAGGTGAGCTGGACGGAGCTGGCGGAGAGTAGGGGGTTCATGGCCGGCGGGGTGGGTTTGTGTTCGCTCGAACAATCGCGGCCAACAGGAAATGAGCAAGGGGTTTTCCTCCCCCCAAAAAGGGGGCATGGTGGCGTGATGAAAATCTGCCTCACGCTGCTGTGTCTGCTCGTTGTTTGCCCTCTCCTGCCCTCGCAGGAGGCCACACCGCTCACGCCCGCACCGGTGGAGAAGGTGGGCGAGCTGCCGCCGCTGACGAAGGCGCTGAATGAGAAGGCCGCGGTGGCTTTTTCGAAGGGCGACTGGGCTTCCGCCCGCAAGGCCTACAACGAGATGATCGAGATGGATCCAAAGAACGCCCTCGTGTGGGCAAACCTCGGCGCGGTGGAGCAGCAGGCCGGTGATGCGAAGAAAGCGATGGAGTGCTTTGAAAAGTCGGTGGAGCACAACGCGGCGCTGGCGCAGTCGTGGGTGGCGCTGGGTTTGCTGCGACTCGAGGCCGGCGACACTTACATGGCGATATCGGCCTTCTCGCGGGCGATCCACGAGGACCCGGAAGATCCGCGGGCGCATAACTATCTCGCCATCGCATCAAAGAACCTCGGCTGGGCGGATGCGGCGGAGGCGGAGCTGCAAAAGGCGCTCGCCTTGAAGCCGGATTACGGCATCGCGCATTTCAATCTGGCTTTGATGATGCTGGAACAGCGTCCGCCAGCCATCGAACTGGCGAAGAGGCACTATGATAAAGCGCTCTCGCTCGGCGTGGCGAAGGATGAGGTGCTCGAGCGGAGGCTGAAGGAGTGATGCGGGACTGGAACCTCCAGCGTGAACTCGACGATCTGCGTGCGCAGGGGCTCTGGCGCGAACTGCGACCTCTCGACGACGTGGAAGGCGTGGTCGTGCGCCGCGATGGACGCGAGCTGGTGAACTTTTCCTCGAATGACTACCTAGGCCTCGCGGGCTCGGAGGTGCTGCGTGAGGCACTCGTGGAAGGCATCGGCAAACATGGCGGCGGCTCCGGTGCCTCGCGGTTGGTGTGCGGCACGCATCGCGTGCATCAGCAACTGGAGGAGGCCTTGGCAGCCTTCAAGCGCACGGAGGCTGCGTTGTGCTTCAGCAGCGGCTTCGCCGTGGCGCTCGGCACCATTCCGGCGCTCGTGGGTAGTGGTGACACGCTGATTCTCGACAAACTCTGCCATGCCAGCCTTGTGGATGCCGCCCGCCTGAGCGGCGCGAGGATTCGCGTCTTCCCGCATAACCATCTCGACAAGCTTTCGCGCCTTCTTCAGTCCGCCACGGGCCGCGTTTTGATCGTGACCGAGTCCATTTTCAGCATGGACGGAGATGCCGCGGCGCTGCGTGAGATCGTGGAGCTCAAGGAAAAACACGGCGCCTGGCTGCTGCTCGATGAAGCCCATGCCGTGGGTGTGCTCGGGCCGCAGGGCAGGGGACTGGCCGCGTTGTTGGGGCTCGAAGATCGCATCGAATTGCACATGGGCACGCTCAGCAAGGCTCTCGGCCTCAGCGGAGGCTATCTCGCCGCCTCGCGGCAGGTGATTGATGTGCTCATCAATCGGGCTCGCAGCTTCATTTACTCCACCGCACCACCGCCTCATCTCGCTCACGCCGCGGGCGAGATGCTAAATGTCGTTGCAGGCGAAGACGGCGAAAAACGTCGTCAGAGGCTTCGTGGGCATATGGAGGCCTTGCGGAGGCGTTTCGATGCTGCGGAGCATCCGGCGGCCATTTTGCCGGTGATCCTCGGTGGCGAGGCGGAGGCCATGCAGGCATCCAAAAGCCTTCTTGAGGCCGGCTTTCTCGTTCCGGCCATCCGCTACCCCACGGTGGCACGAGGGCAGGCGAGGCTGCGTTTCACCCTCAGCGCGGGGCATTCCGAGGGCCAAATCGAGTCGTTGGCAGGTGTTTGGGGCCAAATCGCCCCAAAAAAATCATAACGCGCCGCCGATCTGGCACGCGCCCTGCTTTGTGAAAAAGGGTCAGTCTGCCTGCCGGCAGGCGGCAACCTCAACACCAACAAACATACTCGACCAACAAACATGAAGCTCAATCGACTCAACTCGATCATGGCCAAGTCGGTGGCGACCATCGCCGCTTGCGCCGCCCTGAATGCCACGGCAGGCACCTCGCCCGCCCCGAAAAACCCCGCTCCTGTCGAACCGGCCCCCTCGGCTCTCTTTGACAGCATCGGTGCCACCCTCGACGTCGCCTACGACACCCGCTACTACTTCCGCGGTCTGTGGTTCGCTGACAACATCGTCACCGCCGCCCTTAACGTGTCCATCCCCCTCACGGACAAGCTGACCTGGGGTGTTGGTGCCGCTTACATCTCCACCATCGAAACCCCGGCCATCAATCCGGCCACGGGCACCAAGAGCCGCAACGGCTTCGACTACTCGGAGTTCGACCTTATCACCTCCCTGTCGTATGACATGGGCTGGGGCAAGCTCGGCGCCCAGTATCAGTACTACGGCTATCCTGACACCTACTCCGGCAGCTTCAACGGCGTCTCCAACGCGCCGAATGACAGCGAGCTCGGCATCACTGGTGCCAGCGAACTGGGTGTGACCCTCACAGTGCCGCTTGGAGCAGCCAACGTTTACTTTGGCTACTTCTACGACCTGCGAATCAATGGTTCTTACTTCCAGCTTGCTGCTGACTACACCATTCCGGTCACCGATTGGTTGAGCCTCGTCCCGTCCGTCCAGACTGGCTATGGCATCGACTACTACACCGGCACCGGCGGCCCGACCTTCGCTCCTCCGGCTTTCGGCACCCAGGCCAGCGGTTTCACCCACACGCTGTTCAGCCTTGCTGCTCCGATCAAGCTCACCAAGTCCGCTACCCTCACCCCCTACACCGCTTGGAACTTTGCTTGGCAGACCCGCAACTACATGAATGCGACTGCTGACAACGAGCTCTTCGGCGGCGTGAAGCTGAGCATCGCCTTCTAATCTAGTCGCGGGACTGGTTCTCCCGCTTCTTCTCTGATCCCATTGGTTGGGACGCTCCCGGTCTGTTCGCAGGCCGGGAGCTTTTCTTTTGCCGTGATGCGGCGTGCTCGCTAGCCTCACTGCCTCATGGCAGACCAAAACTCCCTCAACTGGAACTCACGCAACGTCACCCGTGGCTGGCAGCGCGGCATCACGGCCTTCTTCTGGGGCCTCGGCTTTAAAGAAGAGGATTTTAACAAAGCGCAGGTCGGCATCGGCACGCCGCTGCTGGATGGCAACATCTGCAACGTGCACGCGCATGAACTGGCGAAGCTGCTCGCGCAAGGCTGCGCAGAGGCGGGCATGGTCGGCTTTCCATTTGGGGTCTCGCCGGCGAGCGACAACATCACGCAGGGCAATATCGGCGGCGCGGCCTCGCTTTGCTCGCGCAACCTCATGGCCAACGGCGCGGAGATGATCTGCACGGCGCACAGCTACGATGCGATCATCGGCCTGCATCATTGTGACAAGAACGGCCCGGCCTTCGCGATGGCGCTGGCACGCACGAACTTCCCCGGACTCATCGTCAATGGCGGCAGCATCATGCCGGGCTGCCACAAAGGGCAATCGACGAGCATCCTCGATGTCTATGACGCCGCCGCGAAGGAAGCGCAGGGCACCATGAGTTGGGACGAGAGCGAGCAGATCATCCGCACGGCCTGCCCAGGCCCCGGCGGCTGCGGCATCGCAGCTTCCTTCAATACCTGGGGCATCACGCTCGAAGCCATGGGCCTCAGTTTGCCCGACACGTCCTCCATGCCCGCTATTGAGGCCGGAAAACGCGAGGAATGCCTCCGCGTCGGCAAAGCCGTGCGCAACCTGCTCGAAAAAAACATCCGTCCGCGCGACATCATCACGAAGCAGTCGCTCACGAACGCCATGACGGCCATCGCGGCCATCGGCGGCAGCACGAACGGCGTCATCCACCTCCTCGCCGTCGCTCGCGAGGCCAGTGTGGACTTCACGCTGCGCGATGTGCAGGCGATCTGCCGCAAAGTGCCCGTGCTGTGCAGCTTCGCACCACGCGGACGTGGCACGATGGTCGATCTGCACCGACTCGGCGGCACCACGATGCTGTTGAAGCACATCTTTGACGCCGGACTGCTCGACGGCTCGTGCATGACCGTCACCGGCCGCACCTTGGCCGAAAATCTCGCCAATGCGAAGGCGGTGCCGTTTCCGAACGACCTCATCGCGTCGCACGACAAGCCCTTCAAAGACTACGCCGACATCCAGGTGTGCTTTGGCAACCTCGCGCCGCACGGCATGGTCTTCAAAGTGTCCTCGCTCAAAGAACCGCGCTTCAGCGGCCGCGCGATCTGCTTTGAGAACAGCAAAGGCGTCTTCGAAGCCGCCGCGCAGGGCCGCATCAAGCCCGGCCACATCGTCATCATCCGTGGCAGCGGCCCGGTGGCGCTCGGCATGCCGGAGATGCATGTCGCCAGCGCCGCGCTCGCCGTGCCGGAGCTGTATGGCAAGGTCGCGCTCATCACCGATGGTCGCGTGTCCGGTGTCTCTGCGGGGGCCGTGGGCGTGCATTGCACCCCGGAGGCTGTTTTGGGCGGCCCCATCGCCAGAGTGCAGGACGATGACGAAATCGAATTCGACCTGCTGGCCGGCACCATCGCCGTCAAAGCCGACCTCGATGCCCGCACCTGCACCATTCCTGTCGTGACGCATCCCTTCGGCTACCTCGCCGATTTCGCCGCGACCGTCTCGCAGGCGCATGAAGGCTGCGTGCCGAAGTGGACGCTTCAAAAACGGGCCTGAAGCAGGGCTTCCAAACGAAAGTTGTTCACAGCACACAATCGCTTGCCGCGTGAAACCGCGTCGCTAACACGACGCGCCCAACCAACACCTTTTTCGATTTCCCCAACCATGTCCGCTGCCAACGAATTGAACATCAACATCGCCCACGTCGAACGCATCGCCGGAGAGCTGAAGCTCAAGCCGATCCAGGTCGGCGCGACGGCCAAGCTGCTCGCCGATGGCGCGACGGTGCCGTTCATCTCCCGCTATCGTAAAGAAGCGACGGGCGAGCTCGACGAAGTGCAGATTCAGAACATCCAGGAGCGCATGGGCCAACTCGTGGCGCTGGATGATCGCCGCGCGGCCATCGTGAAGTCGCTGGAGGAACGCAAGCTCATGACGGATGTGCTCCGGGCGAAGATCGACAAGGCGGACACGATGAATGCGCTGGAGGACATCTTCGCGCCGTTCCGTCCGAAGCGTCGCACCAAGGCCACCATCGCCAAGGAGAAGGGCCTGGAGCCGCTGGCGGATTTCATCGAGCAAAACGTGCTCACGAACGCCGTCGATCTCGATGGAGAGGCGGCGAAGTTTGTGAAGCTCGATGCCGAGACGGACGAGTTGAAGGTCAAAGATGCCGCGGAGGCGCTCGCCGGTGCCCGCGACATCATCGCGGAGCGCATCAGCGACACCGCGGAGGTGCGTGCGGCGTTGCGCAAACTTTTCGCGGAGAGCGGCACGGTCACGTCGAAGGTCATGTTTGGCAAAGAAGAGGACCCGGAGGCGCAGAAGTTCCGCGATTACTTCGACTGGACGGAGCCGGTGAAGTCCATCCCGTCGCATCGCATGCTCGCGATCCGTCGCGGTGAAAAAGAGGGCTTCCTGCTCATGCGCATCCAGCCGATGGAGGCGGAGGCAATCGCGCTCGTCGAGCGTCTCACGGTGAAGGGCAACAATGCCTGCTCCGCGCAGGTCAAACTGGCCGCGCAGGATGCCTACAAGCGCCTGCTCAGCTCCAGCATGGAGACCGAGGCTCGCCTCGAATCGAAGAAGAAGGCCGATGCCGAGGCGGTGAAGGTGTTCGCCGACAACCTGCGCGAGCTGCTTCTCGCGGCCCCGCTGGGTCAAAAGCGCGTGTTGGGCATCGACCCCGGTTTCCGCACGGGTTGCAAGGTCGTCGTGCTCGATGCGCAGGGCCAGCTCGTCTATAACGACGTCATTTACCTGCTCGGCGATGGCAACAGCCTCCTGCACGCGAAGACGCTGCTGCTGAATTTGATCGAGCGCTTCAAGATCCAGGCCATCGCCATCGGCAATGGCACCGCCAGCCGCGAGACGGAGATGTTTGTGAAAAAGATCGGCGTGCCCACCTCCATCCCGGTCATCATGGTGAATGAAAGCGGCGCGTCCATCTACAGCGCCAGCGAGGTGGCCCGCGAGGAGTTCCCGAATCACGACGTCACCGTGCGCGGCTCCGTTTCCATCGCCCGTCGTCTCATGGACCCGCTCGCGGAGCTGGTGAAGCTCGACCCGAAGTCCATCGGCGTCGGCCAGTATCAGCACGATGTCGATCAGACGCTGCTCCAGGGCAGTCTCGACAATGTGGTGATCAGCACCGTGAACGCCGTCGGCGTGGAGCTGAACACCGCGTCGAAGCAGCTCCTCAGCTACGTGTCCGGCCTGAACAGCGCCCACGCCGCGAACATCGTCGCCTTCCGCAACGAACACGGTGCCTTCAGCAGCCGCAAAGATCTGCTCAAGGTGCCGCGGCTCGGTGAAAAGGCCTTCGAGCAGGCCGCCGGCTTCCTCCGCATCCGCAACGCACCGAATCCGCTCGATGCCAGCGCCGTGCATCCGGAGCGCTACCCGCTCGTCGAGAAAATGGCGGCCGATCTCGGCTGCGGCGTCGCCGATTTGATGCAGAAGCCCGAGCTCCGCGCGAAGATCGATTTGAAAAAGTATGTCAGCGCCGATGTCGGCCTGCCCACCTTGCAGGACATCATGAACGAGCTCGCCAAGCCGGGCCGCGATCCGCGCAAGCAGTTCGAGGTCTTCAGCTTCGCCGAAGGCGTGAACGACATGAAGGACCTCACCGTCGGCATGAAGCTGCCGGGCATCATCACGAACGTGACGGCCTTTGGCGCCTTTGTGGACATCGGCGTGCATCAGGACGGCCTCGTGCACGTCAGCCAGCTCGCCGATCATTTCGTCCGCGATGCCGCGGAGGTCGTCAAAGTCGCGCAGAAGGTCATGGTCACCGTCACCGAGGTGGACATCCCGCGCAAACGCATCGCCCTCAGCATGAAATCCAAGCCCGACTTCGAGAAAAAGACCGGCCAGGGCAAGCCGATCGGTCAAGGCGGTGGTGGCGGCGGCCAAGGCGGTCAAAACCGCCAAGGCGGCGGCTTCCGCAGTTCCGGCAGCGGCGGCGGCATGGGGAATCCCTTCGGCGGAGGCGGCGGTGGCGTCGATTGGTTCACCGCGGCGGCGTCCAAGGGGAAGAAGTGAGATGGCCCACTCGCGGATCCACTGGAAAACCAGACTGGGGTGCTAGGCGGCGGCAGAAGTGGTTCCCCTTTGCAAGTTTCCAATATTCAATAAAGGCAGCATTTGCTCGAGAATGCGTTTAACCACCGACGCGTTGACCGCATTCCCGAGAGCACGCACGGCGGCCTCGCCCTCCGGGAGATATGAGAGGGAATCGAGAGATTGGAGGCGGGCGCATTCACGCACAGTCATGTAGCGTTTCTCCCAAGCAATGATTGGCACTTGAGTGGTCGTCATAGCCACCAACGATGGCGCAGTGTTGTCTCGCTTCACACGCACTCCAGAAGCTCGGAACTGGGTCACCAGCCGCCATAAGTCACGCCGTACTCCTTGACAATTCCATTCAAACTTTTGGAGACTCGACGGAAACTCCGCAAGCTTTGGAAGCCAATTCTTCAGACGCTGCCTGTGCTCGATATAAAACTCGCGGTTTTGCCGAATGAACGTCTTCTTCCATTTTGGAAAAGCTATCCCCTCGCGGATTGCGTGACTCGGCAACCGAGTAATAATCTCATCGCGTGTCAGCCCGCGTAGAGATTGGCCGAAACAGCCCCGCGTTGACTGTAGTTTTCTCAGCGAAACTTCATCGAGATTATCCCTGTCATACGGATAAGTTGCACCGAATTCCATCGCCCATATTGGGAACGACGGTAGTTTGATCGGTTCCGGCAACAAGTCCAAAAACTCCTGCCAGACCTCGAGGCAGCGGATAATCTGCGGCGACAGTGGCAAGGCGTCTAGTGGGTGCTTATCAAGGACTGATCGAATACTCAAGTTGGCATCCACTGATGCCGGTTCCGGCCATTGGAACCCTTTGAGCCCCCCAAAGGCACCCACCATGTAAAAACGCTCTCTGATCTGCGGAACGCCAAATTGATGCGGGGAAAACTGATGATGATCGACCTCATATCCTTCCTTTTCCAATGCAGCCCGCACCTTGCGATAAGTATTTCCATCGTCATGCTTCACAAAATGGGCAACATTCTCTAGCAGAACAAGCCTTGGCTGCCTTTCACGAATGATTTGGATGATGTTCCAGAAGACAGTACCTCGCTTCTTGTCCTTCCATCCCATCTGCTCCCCTGCTTTGCTGAAAGGTTGGCAGGGAAAGCCAGCACAAAGCAGGTCGTGCGCCGGAACGTCCTCGGCCTTCACATCGCGGATATCACCGGCGGGCTCAATTCCATGATTCTTTATGTACAACTGGCGCAATCCCTCATCGATTTCAGCCGCAAATACACAATGGCCGCCGAGAGCTCTCGCGGCGACATGGAAGCCTCCTAATCCTGAGAATAAATCGATGAAGCGCATACCTACCGAAGTTTTGGCAGCACTGCCATTCGTGGTCGAATCCAAGCCTTTAATCTTTTTTCAAGCTTTGGAGGAATCACAAGACCTCTCCGCGCGAAAGGCTGAAGCAGACGGAAGCGATCCAAGAGCAAGCCATCGACCGTTCCACAGTGGCTCCGGAATTCATTGCGTTCAAACGCGCGCGGTGTGCAAAAGCCGCGAAGGGGGATGGTTGAAAAGGCTATGTATTTCCGCCACCTATCGATGCTCGGTGTAGCAAGCTTACTTTCAAAGTTGTCGCCCGACGCGCACTGAACTAAAAGCACAGGTCTTCCCGTCCATTGGTCAGGGTATGGTTGGTAACATACCAAATCGCAGCCTGACTCGTTCTTGTGACGATCAAGTTGAACCTCTGCTGGATTTATGTGAGGCTCATTGAGCGCTCGCGACGCGGCCGTTACGGTTGCTTCAAGCTTCTTCGCTCCTGCTCGGCTCGACCAACCAGTGCGAGTTGCGTTCCAGCCGTTGTTGTTCAGGGATAACTCGCAAACTTCTTCAAAAAGATCACCTTGTTCGACATAACGACCCTTGTTTGCTTTGCGCAGGCTGGGAAAATAGGGTGCGCAAGACAATAAGAGGCAAAATGAAGTTGCGACAACCTCCTCCCATGACCGAGTGCGCTGAATACGCGTGGGAGTAATACAAAAAAAGGAGGCATCCCCGAGAAGCGAATTACGCCGCTCCAACTCACCCCAAACCATTTCGAGAAACTGATTGCAGAAATCACCAATCAACCCGTCGTTTGTCCGTGGATAGATGCCCTGCTCCTGTAGCACATCACTGACTTGAGGTAATCCAATCTCTTCCTCACAAGCAAGCAGGCTAATTTCTACCCAGTCGGCTGCTACTGCCACGTCGCAGTTATGCCGCTTGACTGATTCCTCAAACCCAATTTCAGGTAATGCGAGCATGGATACATTCAAGCTTTACGTTTGCTCGCAGCTTCCGTGGCGCTGTCGTATTTGTTCTCGTCAGCCAAGAGTTCGGCACGAATAGACGGGAAGCCGCGCAATAACTCCAGTGCCGCGCGCCCCACCTTGATCGTGGACTCCTGAATTCGCTGGGATCGCCTATGCCCGGAGATTGCCCCGAGCGCCTCACGCAATGAAGAACTTGCTGACTCAAGGGCAGAGAAAACTTCTCCTTCTTCACCGCCAGCAGTGAAATATGCGGTATCTAAATCAGGGTGGCGGGCTGTTTTGAGATAAGTCTTCGCAGCTTGGCTCGCTAAAACCTTCTCGAACTTTCCTATCTGACGCGAATCGTTGACAATAGGGTCGGATTCTCCTTTGCCAAAAAGCCAATACGCCAAATCAACCAAACATTCGACCCGTTTGGCCGGGACCGGATGCTTGGCTCTGGCGCTCTCGACATCCATCTCAAGATCGATGCCAAGAAAACTCTGAACGCTCTGGTAACGAAGAGCTAGAAATAAGACGCTAAACTTCTTCTCGACCTTGGCGACATCAATCTTTTCATCATGCTCATGCATCTGTTGCAAGACACGATAGGCGATATAGGTGCGCCGAACAGTTTCGGTCTTGCTGCCAATGCGGCGCATAACCTGCGCATAGGTTAATTTATCCTCATCAATCAACTTGGCGATGAAGGCAGCTTTTTCTCTCGGGGGCCATTCCTTGATTCCCGAGACATGTCGAAAGCCAAGATAGCCACTAAGCTCTTTTCTGCTGCCAACTAGAAGGAAAGGAATGCGTCCAAACAATTTTTGATCAAGCTTACGTTTCCCAACCAGCTCGCGCCACTTTTGGGAGATTGGGTGTCCATCCGCCGCGAGCTTGAGGCAGCGTAGTGCAGCAAGGCGCCGATTTCCTTCCACCACCACAAGTCTGATGGCTCCGTCATGCCGCTCTTTGACAACTAAAAGTGATTCTTGAATCCAAAAGCCACTTTCAAGAAACGAATCAGCGAGTTCCTCCAACTCCCAATCGCGCATTGCATCCAGCAATTCTTCTTGATCTAGCTTTGCTGCAATCTTTTCGGCACCAAGCCGCGGATTGCTTGGGTCGAGCCATAGCTCTTCTAACTTTGCGTATTCAGGACTGTCGGAAACGGCCATAAGTTTTAGTGATTGGGAGTGGTAGCCTCGCCGCTGTCAATTGCGGCGTCGTCGTGGTCGACAAATTTGAGGGCACCAGCACGGAGCCGGCGGTGATCAGAGTAGTGTGGCATGCGAGGGTGGAGTGTGTTGGCAATGCTTGCCTATGCGGAGGCATTCGAGCAGCAGGCCACTGGCATATGTTTAGCTGAAGAGTGAATAAGTTGAGGAACCGTTTAGATCGTAGCGGGTGGCTCACACGTTGCAAACACTCATCCGATTGGCCAGATGCATGGTGCGTTTGCCGCCGGGCCTGCCCAGTCGGTCTGTTCTGTCGGTGTAGCAGATCTAGCGAGGACTCCATGTATAACTTCATCTGATTGTAGTGGGCGTAGCGGCGCATGGACGAATCGCGGGCTTCGAAAGGAGGCGGGCGAGGGGTGTTGTTCGCCAGGTTGAAGGTATGAATGAGGTGTAGGGCTTTGCCCGTCTTGTGAAACCTGAATTTCAATTTTAAGTGGTGGGTGGCGGAGGGCCGGTATTGGTCCTTGAGGCTCCGAAGGGATGTCGATGGGTTCCGACTTGCTGCCGACCTCTCGTAAGACCGAGGTCAGAACATGGGACGGGAGTTCGTAACGGAGATAAGAATCACCAAGTTTAGATTCGGGTGGACGACACCGGGTGAAAGCTGGACCTCGCGCGCGCAGGTGCGCGTAGCGTTTCGGGGCGGGGCTGGAAATGCCAAAGGTGGTCGGGCTTTATCATGGCCGGGACGCGGTGGACGGGCTTCTCATCGTGCCCATGCCGCAGCCGTTGACATGGAATTCTAACCTTGTGTGGAATGCACCGGGGGCCGTGTGGAATGGTTTTGTGGTTCAACCGAAGCACATCATGACCAACGACAACAAAGTGAGCGCGGCCATCTCCGCGCAAGACATGACGGACATCATGGCAGCCTTTGCCACCATCAAGGCGAAGCTGCCCTTTCTCATCAACCTCACCCCGGAGGAGAAGCGCCGCATGCCGAACATCGGCACGGAGCGCGGCGGCATGGTGGACACCTTCACCAATGAAATGGACCTGCATCCGGACCTGATCCCCACCTTTGTCGATATGACCGAACTGGCCAAGGACACCGCCCTGATCCTCCAACTGGAAACGATCCGCTCCTGCGCCAATGAGCTGTGCGAGGGCATCAACGACACGCATCAGGCCGTGGGCTCGGACATGTATCTGGCCTACCTGAGCTTCTACAACAACGTGAAGCAGGCGGCGAAACGCGCCGTGGTGGGCGCGGATGCCATTTACCAGAACCTGCGCCGCTTCTTCCAACGCGGCGGCGGCGGTGCCCCTCCCACCCCGCCGACGCCCTAATCCCGCCGCTCCAGTCCCCCTCCCGGCGGCAGCCCCGCCGGGAGGCGCGGAGCCGGAAAGCTGGGTTTTGAGGCCTTTTTCGGTGCTCAAGGCACCTTTCACTCGAAAAAGCACTTTTTTGGTAAATGCGGCGAGCTTGGTTGTCTGAAAATCAGCTCTAAATCGGCCAATGGAGGCTTTGGAAGCCTCAAGATCGGCGAAAATAAGCCTAAATTACCCCAATCAGCGCTCAAACGTGAACTCTCCGCCCCAAAACGCGAACGCGAGGGAGCCCAATTTGACCAAAAATCAGTCAAATTGGACCGATTTTCAGTCAATGCTGGCTGATTTTAGGTCGCGTTTGACCGCCATTCAGTCGCCTTCGACCGATTTTCGGTCGCCACCGAGCGGTCATCCGTCGCCACCGAGCGATCATCGGTCACGCGCGAGCCAAGACCGGTCAACGCCGAGCCAATCTCCCTCAAGCCCGACCGATCACCGCACAACGCCGAGCGATTACCCATGACCCAAAGCGCGGGCTAAAGCCCGAACTACAAGCCGAGAAC
>JAEUHK010000102.1 GCA_016795465.1 Verrucomicrobiaceae bacterium
GAGCTGCATGTCGCCGTATTCGATGCCGTTGTGGATCATCTTCACGTAGTGGCCGGCGCCGCCGGGGCCGATGTGGATGACGCAGGGCTCGCCATCGACCTTCGCGGCGATGGATTCAAAGATGGGCTTCATCACTTCCCAAGTGCTGGCAGGGCCGCCGGGCATGATGCTGGGGCCTTTGCGGGCACCTTCTTCACCGCCGGAGACGCCGGCGCCGATGAAGCGGAGGCCTTTTTCGGCCATGTAGGCGTCGCGGCGCTCGGTGGTCTGGTAGAAGCTGTTGCCGCCGTCGATTACGATGTCGCCTTTGTCCAAAAGCGGGATGAGCTGCTCGATCACGGCGTCCACGGCGTCGCGGTCGGTGTCCTTCACGGCGGTGGATTTCACCATGATGTGGATTTTGCGCGGGAGGGCGAGACTCTGGACGAATTCTTCGAGGGTCTTGGCAGCGACGAGGGCCTTGCCGGGGTGCTTGGCGACGAATTCGTCGGTGACGCTGGTGGTGCGGTTATAGACGCTGACCTGGAAGCCGCGGCTTTCGACGTTGAGAACGAGGTTTTGGCCCATCACGGCGAGGCCGATGAGTCCGAAGTCACTTTTTTTGCTCATAGTTTGGGGCGGGGTCCATACCTGCCCGCCGGGCCTGCGCAAAGGGGATTTTGTTCATGCGGAGCATGAGAAGGACGCATGGGCAGGGCAGGGGACTGAAGTCATCCATTGCCAAATCCGATGGCCTGCGTGAAAGATGCTTACGAATGGCTGATCATGCGCCGCAACCCACTATCGAACGTCTTTGGACAGGAACTGCCGTCTCGGCGGGCGTGGCACATGCGGTGGTCCATGTTTTAAAAGATCACTTCGACGAGCCGGACGAGGATTCCATCGCGCCGGATGGTGCGGATCATCAAATGCAGCGTCTGCACGCGGCGCTGGATGTGACCCGTCAGGAAATCGAGGCACTCCAGCATCAGATGGGGGCCGAGCAGGGCAGCGCGGAGAGCGAGATCTTTGAGACGCATCTGCTGATCCTTCAGGATGGCTCGATCCTACGCCAGGTGGAGAAAACGGTGCGCGAGCAACTGGTGTGCGTGGACTACGCCTACTACCGGCTGATGACGAAGCACATGGAGAAGCTCCGCGGCCTCCAGGATGCCTATCTGCGGGAGCGTTTCCTGGACATCAAAGACGTGACGCAGCGAGTGATGCGGCATCTGCGCGGTGAATTGCTCGAGACGCCGATGTTTGACGAGCCGGTGATCATCGTGGCGCATGACCTGACGCCCTCGGACACGGTGCAGCTCGACCGCTCGAAGGTGCTGGGCTTTGCCCTGGAAACCGGCAGCGCGGTCTCGCACGCGGCGATCATTGCCAAATCGCTGGCGATCCCGGCCGTGGTGAAGCTGCACGGCATCTGCGAGACTCTGCACAGCGGCGACGCGGTCTTTCTCGATGGGGAGGAAGGTCATCTCATCCTCAATCCGACGCTCGAAACGCTGGCCCGCTATCGCAGTCGTGAGGAGCAGGCGGAGAAGCGTGAGGATGTCTTTCAAGTGGATCGCCACAACGAGGCGGTAACGACCTGCGGCTGTGTGATCTGCGTGGGCGCGAACGCCGAATTCGTCGAGGAGGCGGAGATCGTCAAAGACAGCGGCGCTGAGGAGGTGGGCCTTTTCCGCACGGAGATGCTCCACCTCGAAAATCCCGATTCCACGGAAGATGAGCTGGCGACGGCTTACAGCACCGTGGTGAGGTCGCTCGCGCCAAAGCGGGTCGTTTTCCGCACGCTGGACCTCGGAGGCGACAAGGTGGACGAGCGGCTCGCCGCCGAACCGGAGCCGAATCCTTTCCTCGGCTGGCGCGGCATCCGTCTCTCGCTGGGCCGGCCGGACATGTTCCGCACTCAATTGCGTGCGCTGCTCCGTGCCGCGATGCACGGCCGGGTGGGCATCATGTTCCCGATGGTCTCCGGTTTGCAGGAGGTGCTGGATGCAAAGGCCCTGCTGGCCGAGTGCGCCGCCGAACTGGAGCGTGAAGGGCAAACGATCCCGGATGAGATCGAGGTGGGGGCGATGATCGAGATCCCCAGCGCTGCCCTTTCGGCCGATCAAATCGCCGCGGAGGTGGATTTCTTCAGCCTCGGCACCAACGACCTGATTCAATATACCCTAGCCGTGGACCGCCTGAACGACCGTGTGGCGGGGCTTTACCAGCCGACGCACCCGGCGGTGCTGCGATTGATCGAATTGTCCGTGCAAGCCTCCCGCCGTGCGGGCATCCGCATTGGCATCTGTGGTGAAATGGCCTCCAGCCTCGAACTGACGCCTCTCATGATCGGGCTTGGTTTGAACGAACTCAGTGTGGCAGCGGCCCAGGTGGCACGCGTGAAGCATGCGATCCGCAAATTGAACGTGCCGGAGTGCCAGGCGCTGGCGGTTGAGGCTCTCAAACGCAATCAACCGGGCGAAATTCTCGAACTGACGCGTTCCCACGCCCTTCGCTGCTACCCGGAGCTGTTTGAGTAAAACGGTTGGGACGTTTGTTAGAGCTTGGGCAGGCTGTAGAAGCCATTTCCGGTCACATGATCGAGATTCGATGGTGTGATGAGCAGCGGGGCGATTTGGTATTCAGCCTTCGGTTTGAAGCCGGGGTCCTTGCGAATCTTCATGATGATCTCGAGCGCGGCATCCACCAGTGGCGGCCTGCCCAAGGTGGCATCGATTTCGCCCGTCCGGAGAAGGTGCATGCCCTCGTTGCGCCCCGGGAGGGCGTTCACGCCGGCGATGAGGAGGTTTTCGCGGATGTTATAGGTGGTGGCGGCCTTGACCACGCCTTGGGCGATGGTGTCACTGTGGGCAAAAACGATGTCGAACTGCTTCTGAATACGGATGGCATCCACGAGCCGTTGGAAGGCATTATCGGCGGACCACTCCGTGGCGGCATCGTGAACGAGGACGACACCGGGTGCCGTCTTGAGAGCCTCGCTGAAGCCGGCAGCGACGTCGCTGCACCAAGGCGAGTCGTCGGAGCCGCGGAGCTGAACCACACGTCCAGCAGCCTCGTTTTTGCCTTCTTCGGCCGCTTTGCGCTTCAGAGCTTCGACTGCCAATGTTCCCGCGACTTTGCCAATGGCGAGCGGATCGCAGTAAACGAGGGTGGTGCAGCCCTGCAGGCGTTTGTCTAGCCCGATGACGGGAATGCCTGCCGCCATGGCATCCATGATGGGACCGGTGAGCTCCGATTTCTCCACAGGGTCAATAATGATGGCGGCTGCTTTGCGCTGGATCGCCTCCTGAAGTTGGCGTGCTTGGGTTTCAGGCTTTCCAGAGGCGTCGAAAGGAGCAAAACGGTTGCCGGATTGGCGGCCGATCAGGATGGTCAGCATGCTCTTTTGGTAGAGCTGGAAGGCAGCAGTGGTCTGAGATTGGAGGAAAACCACTTCGGCACGCGTGTCGTTTTTTTCGAGTCCAAGCGTGGCCGCCAGCTCGGGCGGAGGCTGGAAGGTCATTGCCTGCTGGTCCATCTGCTGGAGCTTTTTGTTGTGCTGGGCGAACGGATCATTCGCGTTTTCGTCCGGCGGCTCGCAGGATGAAAGCAGGACGGGGGCGAGCAGAAGGCTGGAAAGTCGGAGGTGCATGGCAGGTGTCACCGGGCGATGAAGATCCGGTAATTAAGGCGTCTTTTTGCCACGAAACGACCGCTGGCACAAGAGCGCAGCATGATGGGGTGAGCACGGGTAGTCTGTGCTTGCGCAATCAGGGTTTGGCTCCAGTGTCCGCCCCTCTTTTTCCTTCGCATGAGCACCACCAAGAAAACCGCTGTCGTCACAGGAGCCGCAGGCTTCCTCGGGTCTCACCTCACGGACCGGCTCCTGGCGGAAGGTTTTCGCGTGGTGGGCATGGATAACCTGATCACCGGCAATGTGCGGAACATCGAGCACCTGGCTGGCAATCCGGATTTCGACTTCATCAAGCATGATGTGACGAAGTTCATCTACTTGCCGGGCAAGGTTGATCTGATCTTCCATTTTGCCTCGCCAGCCTCGCCCATCGATTACCTGCAGATCCCGATTCAGACTCTCAAGGTCAGCTCCTTGGGCACTCACAATGCCCTCGGCTTGGCGAAGGAGAAAGGTGCCACCTTCCTGATTGCCTCCACCAGCGAGTGCTATGGTGACCCGCTGGAGCATCCACAAAAAGAAACGTATTGGGGGAATGTGAACCCAATCGGCCCTCGTGGTTGTTACGATGAGGCCAAACGCTTCGCCGAGGCCATGACGATGGCTTATCACCGGGCGCACGGCGTGGACACGAAGATCGTTCGCATCTTCAACACTTACGGTCCTCGCATGCGCTTGGAGGATGGGCGTGTGGTGCCCGCCTTCATCGGCCAGGCGCTGGAAGGGCGTCCGCTCAGCGTTTTCGGTGATGGCAGCCAGACTCGCAGCTTTTGCTATGTCTCCGACCTCATCGACGGCATCTTTAAGCTCTCGCAGAGCAATTATCACGAACCGGTGAACATTGGCAATCCAGCCGAGATGACGATTTTGCAATTCGCCGAGGCCATTTTGCGCATCACAGGCGTCCAGCAGCCCATCGAGCACAAGCCACTGCCGCAAGACGATCCCAAAGTGCGTCAACCGGACATCACGCTGGCGAAAAAACTGCTCGGATGGGAGCCAAAAGTCTCCTTCGAGGAGGGAATCACAAAAACAGTCGCTTATTTTCGCGATTTTCTGCGAATCAAACCTTGATGTGAGAGCGGCTTTGTTGATAAAACAGTCAATATTCCAAACAGAATTCCCGACCCGTTATGAAGCGTTATCTCCTCCAATCACTCGCCATCCTCGCCTTGGCCGGCACTGCCTACTCACAAGCGGCTCCGGGCGGTGAAGCACCCTTGGTCAAGGTGGACATGAAGCGTGCCACGCCAGGTGAACAAGGCACGCCCGATTTTTCAGCGGGCAACGTTACCATGAAGCGCTGGCGCCCGAAAAAGTGGTTTGAACTCGATGCCGAATTTGAGATCAAAGTTCCGCAAGATGCTGGTGGGCGTAATGGCAGCTACACCGGCCTCCAAGCGAATATCTACCTCGTCTTTAACGCGCAGACAAAGGATGGAAAATATGAGGCCGCCAAGGCCACGTTGACTCTAACATCCGTTCCGGCGTCCGAATCATGTCATTTGCTCGCTTATGTGAGCCCATCGGACCTTCGTTCGATCCTTCAGCGTGATACGTTCACCTCGTCCACCGATATTCGTGGATGGGGAATCGAATTTGTTGCCAATGGCCAGCGTTTGGCCGGTGAAGGCAATCCAAAGCCCACCGCTGGAAACATTTGGTGGGAAAAGACGGAAAACCTTGCCTTCCGCGATGGGGTGATCAAAGCCAAATCCGAAACTCCCTTTGCCACATTGTTTGGTGATTACGACATTGAGGCCAAGACCCGGTAAAACCCGAGAATGACCCAGCCCTAAAACGAGCGGACAAAAAACTTCCCAGCATGGCAGACAACAAAAGCATTTCAGTAATTAACCTTGGGTCGCAGCGCGTCAGCGGTGCGGTCTTTGGCAGGACGCCGGGCGGTGATCTTGTTCTCAAGCGGTTCGACGCTGTGGAATTGGATGGTGATCCAAGCGTGGACGTCAGCCGTCTGCCACAATTGAAGGTGGCGGCGGATGAACTCGTGGGCCGTTTGAAACTTAAAGGCCAGTCGGTCTGGTATTGCGTCGCCGGACACACAGTTTTCACGCGTTTTGTCAAATTGCCGCCGGTGCAAGGTGACAAGATGGACCAGATCGTGGAATTTGAGGCCAAGCAGAATGTGCCTTTCCCGATTGATGAGGTCACTTGGGATTACGAGCAGGTCAGCGACCCGTCCAGCCTCGAAAAAGAGGTTGTTCTGGTTGCGATGAAGTCTGATTCGCTCAACGAGATCCACGAGCAGGTCTCCTCGGCAGGAGTGAAGGGTATTGGAGTCGATCTGGCACCTGCTGCCCTCTACAACTCTTTCTGCTACAACTACCCAGACGCGGATGAACCGGTTCTCGTGATCGATTTAGGGGCGAGATCGACCAATTTGATCTTCATCGAAGACGGACGTTTCTTTACTCGCAACCTTCTTGTGGGCGGTGCTGCGGTCACAAACGCCATTGCCAAGGAGTTTGGCATCTCCTTTGCCGAGGCCGAGGCTCAAAAGATCTCGCAAGGCTTCGTGGCGCTCGGTGGTGCGGTCGAAGATCACCCGGATGAGGCGATCAACGCCATGTCCAAGGTTATGCGCAACGCCATGACCCGTTTGCATGGTGAGGTGATGCGCACGATCAACTACTACCGTAGCAATCAGGGCGGCGCCGCTCCAAAACGCGTGCTGCTCGCCGGTGGTGGTGCCTCGATGGGCTTTATCAGTGAGTTTTTTGCTGAAAAATTAAAGCTTCCCGTGGAGAATTTTGACGGTCTCCGTGGTGTGCAACTTGACCGTGGTGTCAATGAAGAGCAGGCGAGGGCAGCGTCTGCCACGGTTGGTGAACTTGGAGGCCTTGCTCTTCGTGGCTTCGGAGGGTGTCCGGTCGAATTGGAACTTGTCCCTGACGCCATAGCCACAGCAAGGGATGCTGTCCGTCGTGCGCCAGCGTTGATCATGGCAGGCCTATGTATCTTCGGTGCGTTGGGTGCCTCAATTTACTGGTGCCAAAGCGCCAAGTCGGCCATTGAGAATCGTCATGCACAGCTCCGTGCAGAAGGCGAGGGCCTGCTGACCATTGGTCGATCCATCCAAGCGCTTGAGGCCAAGCAGGAGTCATTCAGGACACGGGCGCAGCAACTCCAGCAGATCGTTCAAGAGCGGTCTTGGTGGGTGAGGCTCCTCAATGACTTAAACCAAGCCTTTTCCAACGATTTGGTATGGCTTACGGTTGTGGAGCCGCTCAAGGATGGGAAGGCTCTCACCCAGCCTCTTTGGGGCGGGGGTAACGAAGCGGGGGCGACCAAAGACAAGGCGGCGGCCAACGCAGCTCCGAAGTATGAGCTCAGGCTTCAGGGCCTTTATCGAATGAATAACGAGGGGGATCAGCAGGTGGTCACTGATTACGCCACCAAATTAGCGAAGCTCCCTTGGTTCGATGCCGCGGACTTCGAGACAAAAAAAGACTCTTACATCGTCAAGCTCGACACAGGCGCTGGGGATGATGCCCGCTTTGCCTATCAGTTTGAACTGAAATTCCCTCTCAAGAACCCCCCTCAATTTAAATAAGGCCTCATGGACTGGATTCGTGAAAACAAAGTGCTCGCCACTATTCTCGGCGGGATTGCAGCAGGCGTTCTCGGCCTGGGTTATTTGTTGTTTGATGCATGGGGGGCTTACTCAACGGCTAGGGATGAGTATGTTGCTCTGGGCGGGCAAATTGCCCAAATCAAAGGCCTGGCCCTCGCTCCGACGGAGGCGAATCTCAAAGCCAAGCAGGCTTTGGTGGACGAATATGGCACCAACGTCGGCAAACTGGGAGGTGCGCTGTTGTTCTTGCAGCCTGTGCCGGCCCCTTCGAAGCAGGCCGAGTTTCAAACGAAGCTCAAGGATCGGGTGCTCCAGGTCAAAAACCTGGCTCAAGGCCTCAAGGTCTCGTTGCCTCCGGACTTCGGATTGGGTTTCACCGATTATCTTGGTGCGCTGCCCAGCTCTGACGCAGTTGCTACAGAGCTTTCCGGTTACTTGGATGGTGTGGAGGCAATTGTGAAGGTGGCTTTGGGCAGCGGTGTGAAGTCGATTGACCTCCTTGAGCGTGCTGCCTTGCCAAATGAGAAGGGTGCTGCGACACCTAGACAAACCCCACCTGCCCGACCCCAGCAACTGGGCCTTCCGACACCAGTCAATCAGCCTCCACTCGTTGAGAAAAGGAATGTCTCACTGGTGATGACCTTAGATCAGGGAGCATTGCAGCGCATCATGAGTCAACTCGCCAATCCCGTTGATATGAAGGTGCTTCCTGAGGCTGACCAATCTTTCTTTACGAGCATTCGGGTGCTTCGCGTGGAGAATCAATCCAAGGAGGGCCCGGTACGTCGGAGGTCTGCCGGATTGCCTGTCGAGAGTGCTAGCGGATCCTCGCCAAGTGGCAGTGCCAAAGCAGCAGATGCTTCAAGTGTCGGTTTGCTACCTCCGCCCCCGGCACCTGCGGACTCTGTCCCCGTGATGGGCCAGGAGTTGCTAAAAGTTCAAATGGAAATCGACCTCGTAAAGTTCTCTGATGCGATCAGGGTTGCGGTAACTCCATAATCCGATCACCTCATTGAAGAGCAGACAATAAAAGAAGACGAACTATCCTCACCATGCAGAAGAGTTCAGGAAATTACGAAAAAATTATCCTCATTGTCTCGGCATTCGCCGCGATTGGAGTTGCGGCGTATCTGGTGCTTCTGGCACAGGGATTCGATGAATCGTTGCTACTTTCTGATGCAGTGTCGAAGAACAACATGAATCCACCGGATAATCAGGGCGTTCTGGATGCCATTGGAACTGTCAGCAAGCAATACAGGTGGGCACCACCGGTGATCGAGAAGAAAGCAGTCCCCCTGAACAAGTCTGTGTTACTTGTAATGAAAGGTAGTGAAATCTTTGATCTCCAAGTCCCTAAGCCCATTTTCCGCCCTCCTATGACAAACATCTTCTTGGCGGGAGACAAGGAAAAAAGCCCTCCTGAAGAACCTTTGCCCAATCTGTTTTCCCCCAATGTGGGTGATTTGGATGCGGATGAGGACGGGTTCTCCAATCTTGAGGAGTTTGAAGCCAAGACCAATCCGCGTGATCCTAAATCAATGCCACCTTTCACAAACAAACTGGTTTTAAAGCAGCGTGTCAGTAATGACTATGTGCTCAAATTGTTGAGTGGTGAGGATTCGGGAACTTTCCAAATTCGTCGCCTTATTCCTGAGCCTGCTAAAAGCACTTTTGTTGCCCTTAACACTGAGTTCGGCTTCGACAGAGGAGTGAACCGATTTGTTGCCTTGTCGTTTGAGAAAAAGAAAGTGGTTCACCCAAAACTCGGTGAAATCGATGCCTATACGCTTAAGCTTCGTGATAACGCCACCAAATTGGAGTTCACCCTAGACCAAGGTGTGGACAAGAATTTGGCGGAATATGAAGCCCAGTTTGAGTTTCGCTGGCAGCAGGTGGACATTATCCCCAATGTAAAGAAGGGTAAGACCTTCCAATTGCCCCGAGTTGGCACCACTTATCAGGTTCTAGATATCCAGGAAAACAAGGCGGTTATTTGCCCAGTAGGGGCAGGTGGGGAGTCTTTGATTGATCAGAAGCTTGAGATTCTCCAAAAATAGCGCCCAAAACTTATCACTTTGCCGAAAAAGAACTCGCCAAGACACCTTCAAATCTGTTAATAACCTCACTTTCACCGAAAACATACTCCTGAGCCTTCCTATGATCCGTCGTTCCCGATTGGCACTTCCCCTCTCCTGTGCACTGCTTGTATCTGTGTCTCCGCAGATTCTTGTGTCTCAAACTGTGTCAGGCCTTGCGAATCGTGAAATCATGCGTCGCTACGCCCGAATTGAAGATGCGAAAATGGCCATCGCCCGCGGGGACAATTCTTTCCGTGAAGCGAATTATGAAGATGCGCTTTCTTCCTACCAGGCTGCGGTTCAGACTATTCCGAACGCACCATACACAGCGGAATGGCTGCAGTACGCCGAACTCAAGTATGCTGATTGCGCTGTGGTTGTTGCTAAGGAGCGCGCCAAAGTCGGCAAATACGATGAGGCTCGCCAATTGCTTGATGGAGCCGTGGCGAAATTTCCAGATCACAAACCTGCGAAGGCGCTGCTTCGTCAGCTTGATGATCCAGATCGGTGGCCGCCTGCGTTGACTTCTTCGCATGTCGATAATGTGAAGAAGGTTGAGAAGGGACTCATTCTCGGTAACAGTTCTGTTGAACTTGGTAACTATGATCAAGCGATCACACAATATCAAGATGTCCTTCGTGTTGATCCATACAACAGTGCTGCACGCAGAGGGATGGAGAATGCAGAACGTCAACGCGGGAGATATTTGGACGCTGCTTATGATCAGCAGCGTGCCAGAATGCTTAATCAGGTGACTGAAATGTGGGAGGAAAAGGTCCCGCTCAAAGTCACTCCAATGGGAGTGCCGACGGTGAATACGCGGAGTGCTGGGGCCTACCTGACACAGAAAATGGACACCATCATATTCCCAACAGTTGCTTTTGAGAATGCAACTATTGAAGAAGCGATTGAGTACCTGCGCCTCAAATCGAAGGACTTGGACACCGAAGAGCCGGACCCCACCAAGAAGGGGGTGAACATCATCATCAGGACTGGGGATGCACCAACAGGTGCATCGATCAGCCTCGATCTCAAAAATGTGCCAATGTCTGAGGCCTTGCGTTATATCTGCGATCTTGCTCAGATGAAATACAAGGTAGAAGCTTACGCAGTGGTAGTGGTCCCCATTTCTGAAAGTAGCACCGAAATGTTCACCCGCACCTATCGTGTGCCACCTGACTTTTTGGTGGCTGGAGGTGGTGGCGGCGCAGCCGCTCCTGCTGCTCCTGCTGCAGATCCTTTTGCTGCTCCCGCGGCTGGGAATGGTGGTTCGGCGCTCTCTGCCCGTCCTACAGCGAAGGACGTCCTGACCGGAGCAGGTATCACTTTCCCTGAGGGATCATCAGCCTCATTCACTGCGGCTACTTCCACTCTTGTAGTCCGTAATACTCAGCCCAATCTGGATCTTGTCGAGACCTATGTTGAAGAACTCAACAAGAACGGCCCCAAGCAGGTTGTGATCACATCTAAATTCGTTGAAGTCAGCCAGAAGAATACCGAAGAACTAGGCTTTGATTGGCTTCTTGGTGGTGTAGGATTCAATGGAAATAATGTTTTTGCGGGTGGTGGTTCAGCGGGTTCCGGGAATCCATACAGCCCAAACAATTTTCCTTTTGGAGGTAATGCAACGATTCCTGCGATCACTGATGGCGGCGCTCCTCCCACACAGCTGTTTCCTGCGCAGACCTTGGCTTCTGCGGTTGGTGGGCCAATTCCTTTGGGGGCAACTGGATATGGTAACGGGGGGGGGCCAATGACATCTGGCAACCGCTCGGGTTCCCTTGCGATTACTGACAACAGTATTGATAACCTTCTTTCGAGTGGCAGTACCACGGCAACGCGCACTGTAGCTCCTGGTATACTTTCAGTGGCCGGTGTTTTCACCGATCCGCAATTCCAAGCGGTCATGCGTGGGTTGAGTCAAAAAAAGGGAGTCGATTTGATGAGCGCACCAAGTGTGACAACAAAAGGGGGAACGCGGGCTACGATGTCTGTTGTCAGAGAGTTTATTTATCCGACGGAATTTGACCCACCACAGTTGCCCCAAGGCAACCAAGCTGGCGGTGCGTTGTTAGGTGGAGGTGGCACCAATATGATTGCCACTCCCACCACACCCACGGCATTTGAGACACGTAATACCGGAGTCACATTGGAGGCAGAGCCAACCGTCGGGCCGGATGGAAACACGATTGAACTGAACCTTTCTCCTGAAGTTGTTGAGTTTGATGGTTTTGTTAACTACGGCTCCCCAATTCTTTCGCCTTCTAGTTCTGCATTCCAAGCTATTCAGACTCAGGCTATCGGTGCCGTTGGTGCTGCGACGACTGGTTACATTCCGCTCAGTCAGCCTGAGCGATTGATCACTCCCAATATCATCAACCAACCCATTTTCTCGGTTCGTAAGGTGACCACCGGCGTGACGGTCTGGGATGGTCAAACAGTAGCCTTGGGCGGCTTGATTCGTGAAGACGTTCAGGATGTAGAGGACAAGTTGCCTATCCTCGGTGATCTTCCCTTTATTGGTCGCCTGTTCCGAAATGAGGCTGAGCAGCACTTCAAACGAAACCTGATGATTTTCGTCACAGCCTACCTGATTGACCCGTCTGGGCAGCGTGTGAAAGCCGTCGCCAATGATGCGGCCCCCGCACCGACGGGAGTGGGCACGTTGCTGCCGACAGTCGGAGGTAATTGATGCTAAAGTTTGATTTGCCTTTCTTACAGACAGGTTCCTCGATTCGAGGAACCTGTTTTTTATGAAGTGTGCCATAATTTCCGGCGGCATTGCAGCCGGCAAAACCACCGTTGTCAGACTACTGAGCTCCAAGCTGAATGCTGGGACGCAATGGTTTGGGGCGGACGAATGCATCAGAACGGCCTATGCCGTGCCTGATCTGCGTCTGGCATTGATCAAAGCCTTCGGTGGTCTAATGAGGCCGGACCAGCGGCATGCCATTGAGAATAATGAAAGCGCAGATCGTTTGAGGGAATGGTTGCGCGAGTATGTTTTGCCCTCTGAGGAGCAAAGAAGGTGTCTCGAATCCATCCTGCATCCCTATGTTCTGAAGGCAGTTGAAGACATCCGTCGGAAAAGGGAGGGGAATCTTTTGGTTGCGGAAGTGCCGCTGCACTATGAGATTGGGGAAGTAATTTCAGCGGACTTGGTCATCGTGGTGGCTGTTAGCCGGTCGGTGCAAGTCAGGCGTATGATGGAAAACAGGGGTTTGGATGAGGCAACAACACAAGCCTTTCTGAATGCCCAGTGGCCCATCGAAGCCAAGGTGGAAAAAGCGGACGTGGTCATTTGGAATGATGGTGACCCTTCGGCTTTGGAATGCCAGACGCTGCTACTTGCCAATCTACTCAACCTCGAATGAACGATACCATAGAAACCACCTTGCCTACGACGGAGGTCGGGGCTGGACTGGCCCCTGCCAGTGAGCAGGCAAATAATGCTGCGCCTGTGGCTGCAGCGACAGTCGTTGAACCCGTGGAGCCATCAACGACACCAGCAGGGGGCGCTGAGAGTCCTGTAGCAGAGCCGGCACCCAGGGCGGAGGAAGGGGCTCAGCCCCCTTTCCCCCAGGAAGTGTCGATCAACGACCTTCAAAACGCGACGCTTGCCGAAATTCAGGCTTTGGCAGAGACCGTGGGCTTTCGCCTGAATGCCGCCCGCACGAAGCACCAGCTGATTTATGACCTTTGCGCGTTCATGGCAGAGCATCGGACCAAGTTGAAAGTTGAAGGGATTCTTGAGCTTGGGGCGGAGAACTTTGGCCTGATTCGCTATCCAAAATACAGCTTTGCGCCGCTGCCCGAGGATGTGTTTGTGCCATTGTTCCTAGTGCGGAAGTTCAACCTGCGTGCCAGCCAGCGCATCGCGGGCTATGCCAAGGCTCCGAAGGACAAGGACAAGTACATCGCCATCGATCGCATCACAGAGGTGGAGGGCACGCCGATTGATGATTGGCAGCCGCCAACCGATTTCGAAAAACTCACAGCTACTTTCCCGAATAAGCGCATCATCTTGGAGATGCCCAAACCGTGTCCGCCGAGCGTGCGGATCATGGATTTGGTGGCGCCGTTGGGCAAAGGGCAACGCGGCCTGATCTGTGCGCCGCCTCGCAGTGGCAAAACGATTCTTCTCAAAGACATTGCCCGCTCCATCGTGGCGAATCACAAAGAGGTTTCGCTGATTGTCCTGCTGCTCGATGAGCGTCCTGAGGAAGTCACCGACTTCGAGGAAACCGTTCAAGGTGTGGAAATCTTCAGCTCGACCTTCGACGAGAGTCCGAAGCGTCACACGCAGGTGGCGGAAGTCGTTCGCGAGCGTGCGTGCAGGCTTGTGGAGCTCAAAAAAGACGTGGTGATCCTGCTCGACAGCATTACCCGGCTGGCTCGTGGCTACAACATGATGCAAAGCGGCAAGGGGGCACTGATGTCCGGCGGTGTGGGTAAGAACGCACTGCTCAAGCCCAAGAAGTTCTTTGGCTCCGCCCGCAATGTCGAGGAGGGTGGCAGTCTCACGATCATCGCCACCGCGCTCATTGAGACCGAGAGCCGCATGGATGACGTGATCTTTGAGGAGTTCAAAGGCACCGGCAACATGGAGGCCACACTGGATCGCGAGATCTCCGAGCGCCGCATCTTCCCCGCGCTTCATGTGCTGAAGTCCGGCACTCGGAAAGACGACCTCCTTTACCATCCGGAGGAATTCCGCCGCATCGCCCAGATTCGCCGGCAACTGGCCCAGGTGCCCGCCACGGACGCACTGGAGCTACTGCTTCGCAACATCGCCCGCACCAGCAACAATGCCGAGATCCTGCTCGGTGGCTTGAAATGACGCGCGGCATGGATTCAGGCACTCAACAGCAAAGCGGGGCTGAAACTGCGGAAACACCCGCCGTGAAGGATTGGGTGTTCATCGACACCTCCGAGCAGCTTTCTGCCTGGCTGGCCGAGATGCGTCAGTGGCTCGCCGCCAGCCCTGACAAGCGCTGCTGCCTCGACACGGAAGCGGACAGCCTTCACCACTATCACGAAAAGCTCTGCCTGCTGCAGGTGAACTGCGCCGGGAAGTATGCGCTGGTCGACCCGCTGGCTGTGCCGGATGTGGACGAACTTCTGGCATTACTCGACGCGAACGAATTGTGGTTCCACGGAGCCGATTACGACCTCACGCTGCTTCGCCGCACCTACGGCTGGAGCCCGCGGGTGATTCGTGACACGCAGATCGCGGCTCGATTGCTCGGCGCGAGGCAGTTTGGGCTCGCGGCGCTGGTGAAGAGCCACTTCGATCTCGATTTGTGCAAAGCCTCGCAAAAGGCCGATTGGAGCCGCCGGCCGCTTCCGCCGAACATGCTGGCCTACGCTGTAGATGATGTGCGTTATCTTCTGCCCCTGGCGGATCGTCTCGTGGCAGGTTTGCGTGAAAAAGGCCGTGAGGACTGGTTTCATCAAAGCTGCCGTTCTCTACAGGATGACGTCGCCGCCCGCGACAACGCCCCGCGTGAGGACCCGTGGCGAGTGAACGGTTGCGGCCGCCTGCATCCGAAGGGGCTCGCCCTGCTCAAAGGCATGTGGGACTGGCGTGAAGGTATCGCGCAGGAGCGTGACCTGCCTTGCTTCAAGATCATGTCGAACAAGCAGATGGTGGCCTATGCCGAGCAATTTGAGGCCGGCAGCATCTCGCTGATGCCACCGAATGGCTGGCGTCCACGGTGGAAGCAGCAGTTTCACGAAATCGTGGCCGCCGTCACCGCTTCGCACCCTTCTGAGTGGCCTCAACGCCCGAAAAAGACCAAAGGACGGCTCAGCGATGCCCAGCGTGATGCGATCGACCGGTTGTGTGTACAGCGGGAGGCGATTGCGAATGGCCTCGACATTGAGCCTTCGCTGCTCGGCTCTCGTTCCACGGTGGAGGATCTGGTCGTTCAAGGAGACCCGGTGACTCATTTGATGCCCTGGCAGCACGAGCTGCTGTTTGACGCGGTCAATCAGGCTCTCGCGAATACAGCGGCGGCCTGAATTCAGGCGGTCACCACAAGGTGAAGCCTACTTGACCGGCTCTGCGGACTTTGCTGCTAAACAACGTCAGCAGGCAGCCCACGCCATAGGTCAGATTCGTCATGCCCACCCAGATGGGCAGTAGGGAATGAGGCACCAGCGGGGCCTTGGGTGGGACCAAGCTTGGAAAGACGTTGTTGGTAAAATAGATGCCCGTGCCTGCAATCACCGCAAACAGGGCCGCCAGCAGCCATTGGCACCAGCGGAACTCGTTCATAAAGCCCACCATGGCCCCGAGCGTGACCAGATACCAGCCGAGCGCGGCTCCGAACCATCCAAACAGCTCATGGAACAGCAGCAGCGCGATGACCGCGGCTCCGGCGATCATGTGCACCCAGATGAGTTTCCGGGTGAAAATGACCTCTTGGAGGCAGGGATTGCCGCGGTGGCGTTGAACATCGAGCATCGGTCGTCTTTAAAATCAGGGGGAGGGGAGGAGGTTGTCCTTGATCAGGACGGAGGCACCATCAGGAAGACGGAGCCACGGTTTTCCCTTAGCAATCTTACGGCCGCAGTCCATGCAAAGATTGCTAGTCACGAGGAGGTTTTTGACCTCGCCCTCGGCCCACACGGCCTCGGTGGAGAGACCGGAAAAGGTGTTTCCGTTGATGCTCAGGCCATTCACTTCGTTTTCGATTTGAATGCCTGTTCCTTCATCGGTGCCCATCGGCGTTTTGGCCTCGGCGGGACGTTTGTCCTGGCCTGCGCCGATGTAGGTGTTGCAGAAGGTGTTTCCAGAGATCGTGTTGCGCTCCGACGCCGCGGCCACGCGCACGGAAAAGCGATGAGCGATGGTGAAGGTGTTCGCGCTCAGCGTGCAGCCGCAGGCATCACGCAGGTCGATGCCGCCTTCCAGGTGGTGGGCGATCACGTTGGCGCTCAGCGTGATGCCGTAGCAATCGCGGTCGAGGATCAGAGCGGTGCCGTTGCACTCCTCGATCATGTTGCCGCTGACCACCGAGCCGTAGGTGTTTTCGATGATGATGCCGTTGCCGAGGTGGTCATCGATATTGTTGCCGTTCATGCACAGGTTGAAGGAATCCGCGCAGTGCAGCGCGTCCTGGTTTTCCTCGAAGTGGTTCGCGTTCACCACGATGTCGTGGCAGTCGAAGATCTCGATCCCGCATTTCTTGTTGTAAGTCAGGATGCAGTCCGCGATGCGTGGGTCCTCAAAACAGCTCTTCAAGTGGATGCCGTGGCCGCCGTGGTGGTCGATGGACACGCCTTCGAGGTAAATCTCCTGGATGCACTCGGCGAAGATGCCGTCGCCGCTCTTTTCGCTTCCACTGATCCGCAGGTCGGCCATCTGGACACGCCAGAGCCGGGCTTTTTTGTCCTCGTCGAGGTTTGCAGGGCGGAGGATGAAGGCCGGCGCACCTTGCTCGTTCTTGTTTTGGATGTGTGTGGCCGCCCCGGAGCCCACGATGCGGGTGTCGCCGGTTTTCACTCGCAGGGGCTCGGTGATCTCGTAGAGGCCAGGCGGAAGGGTCACCAGTCCGCCGGCCTCGGGAACGGCGTCCAAGGCGGCCTGGAGGTTCGCGAATTTCGAGGCATCGACCGTTGTGGCGGATGAAACAGCAGCCAGGGTGTGAAAGGCGATAGCGGCGAGGAGTGAAAGAGGCTTCATGGAGGCTCATACGGGGCGCTGAAGGGGCTTTTGCCGTGTTTTCGCCTTCGCTGAGAATGCCGTGTGAACAAACACGGTGTTTTTTCGGCTGATACCTCTGGCTGTGAAACAACTTGGCGAGTGTGAGACTCAAAACTGAGGCCTTTCCCCTCAGCTGTAGTAGGAAACCAACGCCGCCCATGCCGCTAAGAGGCCATGAAACGTCCCCAACACCCGTGGAACAGATTCTCAGCCGTTTGTTTGGAGTTCTTAACAGGCTGGCTTTTCCTTCGAGAAAACGCTGGAAGCCTTGTGAAATCAAGCTTTCAGCTTCATCCGTCGTTTTTGAGGTGCTTGGGCCGTGTCGGCTGAATTCGTGGCGTTCGTGACACGTTCGTCACGTCCAGCAGGCTGTTCCTCGTCGTGATTTCGTGCGTTCCACGGCAGGTACTTGGGGCTTTGGGCAGCCCTTGGGGCTTGAAGTGCGCGACTTCGATTGAGAGGAGCGTGGCAGATGTGAGAAGCCCACAACTGATTGTGAACAACTTGTCAAAAACTCCCGTTACCGAAGGAGAAAATTGGGGAAAAGTCTCCCCGGCAGTTGGTTTGGTCCTGCTCACGCCGACTTCGCTGCGAAATTGGGCAGGGTAGGGGATTTTTCTTGCCTTCGTGGCTGATTTTTGACACGACACACGGCAGCAAACTACCGCCTGCCGACCATGGAAACGCCCCCGCTGCCTCTGCAACTCTTCACCCTGCGCGAAGGCCTCGTTTCGAGCACGGCGGACCAAACCCTCGTGGATGCCTTCGCGGCCGATTTTCAGGGCCTGAAGCACTTTGGGGCCAAACTGGGCGAGGCACTCGAGCTCGGCCCGCCGTGGACCGGCACGCTTCAGGAGGAGGACTTCACGCTGAACTTCGCCTATTTCGACGCCGGCACTGGCGCTCTCGATCCGGGGGCCGGGGCCATGATCGGCGAGAACCGCCCCTTCTTTGAACTGCTGAACCGCATCAACGAACTCGAAGCCTGATTTCACGCCATGGCCGCCACCATCACACCGTCCCTCCGTTCGTCTCTGGAGCGTTTGAAGCACGCTGGCTCCGTCAATGGCCTGCTGCTTGGCTGGCGGAGGCAGATCCTGATCAATCTGCTGCCTTATGAAGACTTCCGGGCGGAGCGAGCCCTTCACATGCTGCTCGATGCGGGCGGCCATTTTTCCAGCGGCGGGGATCGTGAGGTGAAATCGTTCTGGTTTGGCTTCGAAGGCGTGTTCGCGCTTGCCTTGTTTCATGGCGAGACCTCCCTGCTCATCCTGCACACGCAGGCTGCGGAGGTCGATTTCCTGCGCAGTGCCGCTTCTACCTTCCTCGACGACACGCAATTGCTTGTCGATGCCGTGCTGAATCCGCAAAACGCGGGCAGTGATGACACGCAACCGCTCTCCGAGAGCGCCGCGAATCTCACGAAACTCATCCCTCACTGAAAGGATACCGTGCCGCCGGGCGAATTGAATGCGCCCCTCGAATGACGCTGCCATTCCGGGGCAGCCTCCGACCTTCTTTTTGATCTGACCATGCTCACCACCGCCTCCCAGCCCCGCCGCCAGTTCCTCCAGACCACCGCCATCCTCACCGCCGCAGGCACGCTGCGGGCGCAGCAAAAGGCGGACTCAAATGAAACGCTCCGCATTGGCCTCATCGGCTGCGGTGGACGTGGCACCGGAGCGGCCGCCCAGGCGCTGCGTGCAGATTACAATGCCAAGCTCGTCGCCATGGCGGATGCCTTTGACACGCAGATCGAAAGCAGCATCAAGAATCTCTCCACGCAGTTCCCGGATCGCGTCGATGTGAAGCCGGACAAGAAATTCACCGGCCTCGATGCTTACAAGAAGCTCATCGATTGCGGCGTGGATGTCGTTTTGCTCGCCACACCGCCCGGATTCCGTCCGCTGCATCTCACCGCGGCCGTCGAGGCCGGAAAACATATCTTCTGCGAGAAGCCGATGGCGGTGGATGCCGCGGGTTATCGCGTGGCGCAGGCCGCGGTCGAAAAAGCCAAGCAGAAGAAGCTCAATCTCGTGGCCGGCTTCTGCTGGCGCTATGCCACCAGCCGCATCGAGGCCTACAAGCGCCTTCACGACGGCCAGATCGGCGATATCACCAGCATTCTCGCCACCTACTACGCCGGCCCGGTGAAGCCGATGCCCCCCGCCAGCGGTCGTCCCGCCGGCATGGGCGATGTCGAGTGGCAGGTGCGGAACTGGTATAACTTCTCCTGGCTCAGCGGTGACTCGCTCGTCGAGCAGGCCGTGCACAGTCTCGACAAGATTTGCTGGGCCATGAAGGACAAGCCGCCGGTCTCCGTCATCGCCACCGGCGGTCGCCAGATCCCGAATGAAGGCGGAAACATCTTCGATCACTTCCACGCCGCCTATGAATGGGATGGCGGCCTGCTTTGCCACATTACCAACCGTCAGATCGTCGGATGCCACAACGAGGTCATCGATGTCGTCAGCGGCACGAAAGGCCGTCTCGTGGTCGGCAAAGGTTCCGCTCCCTTCATCGACGGCGAGCAGCGCTGGCGCTGGCGTGGCGAGGAGAAAAACATGTATGACCTCGAGCACGAGGCGCTCTTCAACGCCATCCGCAAAGGCGAGGTCATCAACGATGGCGACCGCATGATGAGCAGCACGCTCATCGCCATCATGGGCCGCGAAGCCGCCTACACCGGTCAAAAGATCCAGTGGGCCGCCGATGCCGCGCCTGCCGCTGCTCCCGAGGACCGCAAAGCGAAGAAGGAAAAAGGCGGCAAGGATGCCGCGGCGCCGCGTGCGCCCAGCGTGCCCGCGATGCTTTCTTCGCAGCAGGACCTTGCGCCGGACAATCTTCAGTTTGGCGACAAATTTGATCCAGGTCCGATCCCGCGTCCTGGCGTCACGAAATTCGTTTGATCGCCGTAGTCCCTCGACAGCCAATACAGCAAGCTCTCCAGCGATCTCAATCCTCCATGTCCACCTGGAAGGCCTTGGAGGCATAAAAGGGCGCGTTCTTTTCCGCAAAGCGCTTCAGTTGGTGGTCCTCCGCGCGCAGCAGAGCCACCTCCCACTCCATCTGCACTGGGGTGAGTGCTTTGACCATCAGCTCCACTTGGTCCAGCAGATGCTCATCCTCCGGGTTCTGCATCAGCAGGGCAATCTGGTAGCAGGCCTGCCCGCGTAGCTGCGGATTCTCCGGCTTCGTCTCCAGTATCCAGGCCGCACGCACCGTGGCGTCACGCGCCAGCAGGTCCTTCACCGGTTGGAGAAACTTGGCCGGGTCTCCCGCTGGGGCCGTCACCCGCACCTGCGGCTCGGGATCAGGCGGCTCCGGGCGTTTGAGCAGGATGTCGATCATGTCCGCGTCCAGGCCGTACTGGCACTCCCGCAGGCCAAAGTTCAGCCACAGGTAGTCCGCGTCCTGCACCATGAGGTATTGCAGCAGTCGCCAGCCCTTCGCCGACACGCAGGTCATCGGCGCGGGAAACTGCCACAGCTTCAGCGCCTGCTCCGCGCGTGTCTTCGCGGAATAGACACCGAGATACCTGGCGGGCTCGCCTGCGAGGTTCTTGCCTTCAAAGACACACACGGGCGGATGCCCGGCATGCAGCTTCTTCGCGGCTTCCTCCGGCACCGTGATCCACAATTCCGCCGACGCCAGCGGCGTGTAAAAATCCCACAGCGGTATCTGCGTGTCCGTGAGGACGCGCTTCAACTGGTCTTCCAGATGGTTCAGCGGCGTGAAGTCGCCTATTTGTGCGGTGGCGGGTGTGGACATGGCAGCAGAGGTGAGTTGGCAGGCGGTCTCTGGAGGACCGCTCAGAGACCGTTCCGTTTACCACTTAGCAGGTCGGCATGGAAGCGTAAAAAGGGCGCAGCTACGGCACCTGTATCACCCACCTCACAAACACCCGGTCGCTGCCGATCAGCGCCGTGGGCGTCAGGAACTCGTGATACGTTCCCACGCCGCTATCGGGCATCGGAGTCCAGGTGTTCAAATCTTCGCTCCATTCGCCTCCATAAAGGACTTCGCTAATGCCTGTTGGTTCGTTCATGCTCAAGCGCAGGCGTCCACCGACGGGTTGTTCGAATGTTGGCCTCTGGCTTGGCACTTGGGGATTCAGGCACAAAGCATACTCGACCAGATTCAACAGCCCGCCCGCCAGTGCGACCGCTTTCTCTTGGGCGCTACGAGTTTGTCGTGATGCGCTGATGAAAAGATATCAAAAGCGCCTTCACGGCCGAGAAAATGTGCCTTCACCTCCTTTGCTATTCTGAGCTGAATGCGAGCCACTTGTTGCTTTCCCGTGCTCCACGAATCCAAGAAATGTAAGGCCCTACGAGTGTGTAGATACCGCCAGGCTCATTGCAATCCTGATCGCATTCCATGGCGCGACTGACGATGGCCACGAGGTAAGGAGTGCCGTTCTCTATAGTGTAAACTGGTCCCCCGCTGTCACCCGAGCAGGTATTTCCATTCGCTTCTTCATTGAGTCCTCCGGCACTCAGGGGCATGGCAGCAATCATCTCGTAGTAGCGCAGCGTGCCATCTATGACGGTGTGGTGAAGCATGTCGTACTTTTTCACATCCTGACTGCCCAGGGCGACGCTGACTTGCCGCTTCCAGCGATCATTGCTCCATTTGGGTGCGGTGCCTCCGTTTTGCGAAACCGTGTTTAGACCAAAGCCCACCGCTAGAACAGATTTCTTGTCGCGATTCACGATACTTTGATGAAAACGCTCAGGTTGGGGATAGAACTGCGCAACAGCCTTTACTTTAGTCCGGTCAGCGGATGCGATGCGGAGCAATAAAAGATCATTCCTCAAGGGGGATTTGTAGCCATCACAGCTTCCGCCGCCTTGGCGGTATCCATACTCCTCATGCACCATCAAGGCATCAATTCGCACTTTGAAGCCACGATCAACACCTGGGTCTAGATCAGGAAAATCTTTTGGGAACCTGCTACCTATCCACACATGATCCGGCGGAGCCACTCCGCTTTTTGGTTGAAAGATGTGAGCCGCAGTCAGCACCAATTCACCCTCCACTAGCACCCCGGTTCCGATTACTCCATCACCCTCCCGTAGAATCGCCACACACGCCTGATAAATGTCTTCGTCAGCCCTCAGAGCCTTGCCGCCTGGAGCCCAAGCTCTGCCGGTTCCCTCGCTGGTGATGTTCACGAAGTTACTCTGATATACTGGGTCATTGAGCAGGCTCCGTTTGTTCGCAGAGATCGCCTCTTGGACTAAGCCAAAGGGCAGAGGTGTTTTTGAGGCAGTCAGTGCGGCGGCGAGTGCACGAAATTGCACTTCAGGCTCGTCTCCAGCACTCAGCGCAGCTTGTCCTGCCGTTTTCAATACCTCAATATACTCTAACCTTTGCCTAGGTTCTCCGGCGGGAAGCCTGCCACTGATGATAGATGAAGGGCTCTGCGCCAGCAGCATCGATGACACGCATGCAAGAAATGGACAGAGTGTAAACACTCGCATGTTGTTGTAATGCAGAGTCATGAAGGCTTGAACGTTGGGTGTTAAATCACAATACTACGAAGCACTCTAAAGGTGGCATCAGCCGCCAGTTACCGCTTTGGTCAGCGAGCCGATCCAGCCTTCTTTCTTTTTTTCGATGTAGCCAGAGGCCTTCTCGATCTTTTTCCTCACGTTGGATGGGTCTCTTTCAGTCACGGTAATCTTGACCACTATATACCCCAGCCCGTTGAGAGTGGGGATGGGCATCCAGCTACCCGAGCGAGGTCCTGGCTTGTAAAGTTTAGGCGGCTCTGCGCTGAGATCGACCTTCAGCCCTGTGAAGATTGGATTGGAAGGCTCTACCTCCACCCAGCCAGCATGAGGCTCTCCACCGACTTCGCTCTTATCTTTAATCGCCAATGCCTTGACGCTCATTTGGATGTCCATCGCCGCTTCATTTCCCACCTTCAAAGCCAGAGCTCCTAGCCAACTCCAGAATTCACTATTGTTGAAGCCGACCACTTTAGCTCCCACACCAGCCACCCACAGCTTCGGTTGTTCCAACCGGTAAACAGATTTAGACCCAACGGTCTTCATCCCCATGCTTAGCACCATCTGAGGAACCTTGTCTTGGTCTGGCCGCATGCTTTCGAGTTCAGCACGAACATCTGCACTGCTAGCGAGATCATTTGGAGCCACTTGGTCAGCAATAGCACCCAAATCAAAGGCTTCTTCGGTCCGGTTGCTGCTCTTTGTCCATCGCACATACAGCAAGGCCCCCTTGTCCCCTAGTTCATTCGTGGTGAAACAGGCCTGTCCACTGTGTTGGTGTTCATATCTTTCCGCTTCGTCATCAAGCTCGCTTTTGACAGCATCAATCCCCCACCCAGCGAGTGCGGCAATTAAAGCCCCCCCAACTACAGCAGATTTTCCGGTCCCCGTTTGGTCAGCCCGGTTTTTTCCCGCATAACCGATCGTCACTGTTTCACCTTTGAGTATCTCAGAGTTTGGGTGACGCGGGATGAGTCCGCCAAGCTTAGTTGCTGTGGAGCAGGCAGGCAACGCACTGAGGATCGCTGCCCCGGCTAGGAGCATAACATTAGCATGGAACTGTGGATACTTTGATTTGGTTTTCATAGGGTGATGATGTGGTTGGGCGAGATTCTGAACCTGTAAGTCATTCTTTGGGTACATATTACGTCACCACCACACTCACCGGCTCGCTGGCCTGTCCTTCGCCGGCGTCATTCACGCCGGTGACGGTGATTTGGACGGTGGCTGCGGCGGGGAGGTTTTCGGCGGTGTGCTGGGTGCCTTCGGTGTTGATGAGCTTCACGGGCTCCGTGTCGGTGCCGATGACCTGTTTGTAGTAGTTGAAGCTGTTCGCACGGCGGGCGCCGTCGATCTGGATGAGCACGCGGCCCTGGCCGAGGGCGGTGGCGTGGACGTTGCTGGGCTGGCCGGGGGTGGCGGGATCAGCAGGGCGGTTGAGGCCAAAGTCATACCATTTCGGGTCGTCGATGCTGAGGCACTGCTCCAGCTCGTTGATGGTGCCGCGGAAGCGCAGGCGGAAGGCATCCCGCGCTTCATTCCGGGCCAGCACGCGGGTCTTGGTGAGGTTCAGCGCGTTGCCCACGCCCTGGCGGGCATCGGAGACGGCGCTGTGCAGGGTGGTGGCGATGGCGGCGGTGACGCTGAGCGGGGCGTTTTCCTTGCCCGGGTTATTGGTGAAATAGGCGGCGAGGCCATTGAGCGCGGTGAAGCGCTTGTCCTGCGTGCTGGGGATGCCCACTTTTTGGTCCGGCAGGCCGGTGGCGGTCCATTCGGCGCTCCAGTCATTGCCCAAGGCGATACTGAGGACCTTGATGGCGCGGGCGATGAAGCCTTTGCCATTGCTATCCGCCGTGCGCAGGGCGGCGTAGGCGGCGGGCTCCGCCCCTTCGGCGGCGGCGAGGGCGTTTTGCGCGGCGATGAGAGCGTCCAGGTCCGCACGGAAGTCCGCCGGGGTGTTCTTTTTGATTTCACAGGCCACGGCGTGCTGCACGAGGCCGTCGTAGAGGTCTTCACCAGCGGCGATGAGTTCGCTGATGGGGTCGGGCGTGGGGTTGGAGGCCATATAGTTGCGTTTCTTTGGTTTAGGTTGGGCGGGAGACGGTGTGGAAGAAGGGTAAGGGACAAAGCCAGGATCACCCGGCTCCAGATACATGCCGATGTCGTTGATGAATTTCAGATTCGGATCGTCCCAAGTGAACGGTTTGCCGGTGAAGGGATTGATGGCGTCCCAGTGGAGCGGTTTCATGGCAGTGGCGGGTGGCTGGCAATCGACACGTTGAGCGGCGCTGAGTGGACTGCCCTGATTCGGCCGGGGCCAAAGCCCCTTTTTTGACCGGCTGACCGTGTGGCAGAGCACTCGCTGAGGGACGGCGGGTGCATTGCCAGTGTGGCAGAGCCCCCGCAGCGCGGCGTGGAGGCGGCTGCCTGGCTGGCAGTCCAGCCAACGTCCGCCGTTGAGTGCGCAGCCATGCTGGCAGAGCACTCAAAAGCCGCTTGTTGGGCCGTGTGCCACTGGCAGGGCTGAAAACGACGGACGATATGACGTGTGCCACTCTGGCAGCCCACTCGTTGACGGACGCTGCGCAGCCCGCCACACGCCTCCCGGAGCTTGTCAGCCATCCATCTTGACCGAACATCACGTCACAACTTCGTGCGCTGGGTGCTGGAGCTGTAGGCATCGGCGGCATGTGTTTAGGATAATCAAGAACCTTGAAAGCAGGCAATAAGATTTTGAAGGTGCCGTTTTGCTGGCCTGCTAGCGGTCTTCGTGGGCAGAATTCGCCTTCCGAATGAACGATTTTCCAGCATTTTGGTGCGCAAGCCCAGCCTGCCACCGGGCATTTTTGCTTTGCGGCCTGACGCGTTTCCCATTAAGCCCGGAGCCTTATGAAGCCTTCCTGGTCCATCCGCCTCGTGCGGGCGATGTTTTTTGCGCTGTCCGTTTTCGTGGGCATCGCCATCGCCCTTGGCATGGAGGAGCCGGCGTGGGTCGGGGCCTTGCTCGGGCTTGGTTACATGGCGCTGCTGCTGGCGCTCGATGTCATCTTTGCCCGTTTCACGCTGCGTGACTTTTCTCATGCCACGGTGGGGCTCGCCATTGGCTTGTTTTGCGCCTGGCTGGTGACGCGCATCGGCGTGTTCCAGCTCGCCTACTTTCAGAGCCAGCCCAATGCCGAGATGCTGCGCACCATCGTCGAAGTGTGCATCTACGGCTCGCTGGCCTTCCTCGGTGTCAGTTTCGCTTTGCGCAGTGACCGCGATCACTTTGCCTTCCTGATCCCTTTCGTGCGCTTTCGTCGCGAAGGTTCCGAAGGCGAGCCGGTGGTGCTCGACCTCAGCGTGGCCGGTGACAGCCGCGTGCTGCGCCTGCTTGGCACCGGTTTCCTTAGCGGCACCGTCGTGGTGCCGCGCTTCGTGCTCGATGAATTGCAGCGTCAGTCCGAGTCGGAAGACCTCATCACCTCACAGAAGGGCAAACGCGGCCTCGAGATGATGGAGAAGCTTCGCGGTCTGCCCGATGCGCGTGTTTCGGTGCATGAAAATGCCGGTGGAGCCGAGCTGACGGTCGATGCGCGATTGGTTTCGCTTGCACGCGAGGTGAATGCGCGGCTGCTCACGAGTGATGAGGCTCTCGCCAAGGTCGCCCGTCTGCGCGGCATCACCGTGCTGAGCTTTCCGGAACTCACGGCGGCACTCACCGTCGAACTCGGTGTCGGCGATGAACTCACGCTATCCCTCACCAAGCCAGGCAAGGACAAGCATCAAGCTGTCGGTTATCTCGACAACGGCACAATGATCGTCGTGAATCAAGCCGCGGCCCTGTTGGGACAAACGGTGCAGGTCGTCGTCTGCGGTGCTCACACGACCTCGGCGGGCCGTTTGATCTTCGCGGAGCTTAAACCGAAGTCTTGAAGACCTCAGCGCTTCCTGCGGCGAATGGCCACGAGAGCGGCGAAGGCGATCAAAAACGCTGATTGCGGCTCAGGCACCACGGCGATGGCTTGAATGGCGGCCGCGTTGGTCGAGATGCGTGAGGCATACATGCTGGAAGGATTGTCTGTGCCGACATCGGGGATGAGCGTCCAGCCTTGTCCGTCACTGCCTTGATACAAACCGCCACGATCAAACAGCGCTGCATTGAATTCATGGCCATCACCAGTCGTGTTGTTCGTGTCGAACATGCCATCCACGCTGTAATTGATGCCCGCGAGTTTCCAGATGCCGCCATCGTTCACAAACACCGCGCCGCCCGAATCGCCCACCGAGAGCGTGGATTCTTCCGTCGTGTGGCCGGGACCGCTCGCATCAAAACGGGCGACGAGCATGCTGCCGAGCGTGGGAATCGTCGTCACCGAGCTCACGATGTTGCTGCCCCATCGTGCCACGCCATCGCCGAGGTTGTGCTGCCATCCATGCAAGGTGCCGGAAACCATCACATCGGCCCCGCGCACGCCACCGCGGCCCATCGTGACCATGTCGAGCCCCTGCTCGGAACTGCCCGTGTAGAGTGTGGCATAGCTGGAGAAGTATTCGTTGATCTTGAAGATGCGCAGATCCGTTCCTGCGATGTCCCAAAAGCCCGCGCCTCCGTTCGCCGAGGTGTCGATGGAGTAAGTCACATCCACGCCACCATTGAAAAGGCCCGCGCTCACAAACGAACCTCCCTGCGTGCCCATGTGCTGGGCCGTGATGAAGTATTGTGGTGCGATCATCGTGCCGAGATAAGCGCCGTAGTAGCCTTGATACTGCCAGCCGGAGTCTGCGTAAACACCCGTAGGGGCAGCGATGTTATGAGAGGAATCTCCAGTGTCGTAAAACAACACGGCATGTGCTGAAGTGGCCAGGCAAAGGATTAACACGCACGCCATCATCGCCTGCCGCGAGCAGCGGAGGGAGAGGTGAAAAGCGCGGTTGGCATCGAACATGCGGAAAATGTCCCATACATGATTGTGATTTCCATAACTTCTTGCTCTCGCCATGCCTTCATCACGCGAACAGCAGTAAGTTTTTCATCACGACTTCAGAGAGAACTCGACAGCCTCATCAAACACGATATGAACCGCCGCTCCGAGTCGCAAACATGAAAGCCCGTTGGTTACAGACCCTAGTCGCTTTCTGCCTGCCGCCCTTAGTTGGCGCTGGTGTGTGTGCCGCATTGATTGGCATGCTCAAGCAGAATGAACTGTTTACCTCTCCGGTGAATCTTCCCACGGCGGATGTCGCGCCGACCGCTAAGAAACCACTCAACCCGATTGGTGGTGAATTGCGTCCGGCAAAGTCTGTCGAGGCTGGTTTTCCTCCGGTGGCCTCCATCAAGCCCACGCAGCCTGTGGAGATCGATTCTCTCAAAAAGCTCGAGGCGGTGCCGCCGCCTGCGATGCCCTCCGCGAGTGCTCCAAAGGCTGCGGAGGTTCCCAAAGCTCTCGAAGACAACGTCATCACGGCCAAGCCGGTCTTTGCGAAGGCATCCAGCATTCCTGACGTGCCGAGAAAGTGGCGGCCGATCCTTGATCCTGTGAATGAATTTTGGCCAACACTGTGGCCACGCACTGATGCTCTCCCTGCGGTCTTCCAGGCCGTGCTGCTTCGTGATGCCGAGCATGTCGCCAAGCTGGTCGCGATGGGCTTCAATCCTTCGGAGCGCACCCAGTTTGGTGATACGCCACTCTGCGCAGCCGTGCGAAGCGGGCAGGCAGACATGGTGCAGGTGCTCGCCATGTGCGGCGTCGATCTCAACGAGCCCGGTCGTGAAAACCAAGCCCCCATCCTGGTAGCCTCCATGCGTCGCAACACGCCTGTGCTTGCTGCGCTCACCAGCCTCGGTGTGGATCCCAACACACGGTTCAAGAGCCCCATCACCAAGGAATTGATCGACCGCTGCACCATCAAAGACCTGCGCAATGCGATGGAAAGTGATCGTGGAGTCACGCCGCTCATCTGCTGTGCTTCGCGTGGTGATGTCGAAGGTGCGGTCACGCTCATGAAAGCTGGCGCAAAGCCTGGCATGTGTACTTCTCGCTACCACCGCTATCCGATTAATTTCGCCGCCACACAGGGGTACCTTTTCCTCATGCGCGTGCTTCTCGGCCGCGATCCTGATGCGGAGCCTGACACACTCGTCACCGTCGATCTCTCCAGCCAGCGTGCCTGGGTCACGAAGAATGGCAAAGTCATCGCCAGCACCTCGGTCTCCACCGGTCGTGAAGGTTATCGCACGCCTGCGGGACGTTACGTCATCACGGACAAGCACCGCTCGCACACTTCCACGCTCTATCATTGCGCCATGCCATGGTTCATGCGCTTGAACTGCAGCGCCATCGGCCTGCACAGCGGTTACGTCACCGGTCGCCCGGCCTCCCATGGCTGCATCCGCCTGCCCTACGACAAAGCGAAGCTCTTCTTCTCCCTCACCGGCGTCGGTGACGAGGTGGAGATCGTGCACTGAAGAGGGGCGGCACGTTTCCATTTAGTGGCCCCATGCCTGCATGCTCACGCAGCCATGGGTCAAAACAGCCTCTTCACGACCTCGGAGATGATCGTGGCAGCGATGCTGCCCCAGAAGATCAGCCAGAAAAAGAGCACGATGTGATCCCACATGCGGAGGAAAAAACCGCCCGTGTCCTTGTATCGCTCTGAGCCTTCTTCGTTTTCACGGACGGCAAAAGTAGGGTTAACAACCCCAAGCCGAACATGAACCACACAACAACACCAAGACGCTCGTATGACGAGCAGTTCAAGCGCGACGCCGTCGCGCTGCTGGAGGGCGGCCGCAAGGCTGCGCAACTTGCCCGTGATCTGGGCGTCTCCCCCTGGAACCTGCGCGATTGGAAAAGGCTCTACGGCACCGGGGCTGTCGCAGCGAGCCACACGCAGGCGCGCAGCGCCGCGTTGGCGAGCGCAGGCGGCCCCGGTGCCGTCGCCGCGGCGGTGGAGTTCGCCGCCATGCAGCGCGAAGTGGCCTCCCTGCGCCGTCAGAATGACATTTTAAAAAAGGCCTTGGCCATCGTTGCCCAGCAGGAGGCCCACGCTTCGACCTCATCGACACCCTTCGCCGCGATCTCCCCGCCATGAACCTCACCGAAGCCTGCCTCGCCCTGGAAGTCAGCCGCAGCGGCTACCATGACCATCGGCGCAAACCCCGGGGCAAACGCCGCCAGCAGGACCACGTGCTGGCCTGTGCCCTCGGCGAAGAGTTCACCCTCAGCCGTCAAACCTACGGCAGCCCGCGTCTGGTCGCCGCCCTACGCCAGCGCGGCCTGCGACATGGTAAAAACCGTGTCCGCCGTCTCATGCGCGAGCAACATCTCCAAGTGCGTCAAAAGCGCCGCTTCGTGCCGCGCACCACGCAGGCGGACAAAACCAGCCACCCCTCGCCCAACCTGCTCGGCGCACAGCCCGCGCCCACGCGGCCCAACCAAGCCTGGGTCACTGACATCACTTATCTGCCCACCGGCGAAGGCTGGCTGTATGTCGCCGCCGAGATGGACCTCTACAGCCGCCGCATCATCGGTTGGGACGCAGGCCCCAGCCTCGCCACCGAACTGCCAGGCAGCGCCTTGCAGCGCGCCTTGAAGACACGGCGTGGTCATGATCTGCGTGACTTGCTCCACCACAGCGACCGCGGCTGCCAATACACCAGCCACACCTTCCGTCATCAACTCGAACGGCAAGGCATCACCCAGAGCATGAGCCGCGCGGGCAACTGCTACGACAACGCCGCCATCGAGTCGTTCTGGGCCACGCTGAAAACCGAATGCTTCGGCTCCACCATCCCCGACACCCGAGCCCACGCACGCACCATGCTCTTCGACTACATCGAGACCTTCTACAACCCCATGCGCCTGCACAGCTCGCTGAACTTCCTCTCACCTCTCGCCTTCGAAAAATCCACCCAACTCAACTAACCCCATCTTTGCTGTCCGCTTTTTCGAAGAAAGATCACCCAGGCAAACAAAGGCGACCTCAAAAAGGCCCGCGCCGAGATCAATGCCTACCACGACCGCCTCTGCCGCCTCCGCGTGCTCGATCCCGCCTGCGGCTGCGGCAATTTCCTCTACGTCTCCCTCCAGCAGCTCAAGATCCTCGAAGGCGAGGTGCTCGACTTCGCCGCCCAGTTTGGCGAGGACATGCGCCTGGAACTCGACACCCACACCGTCGATCCCCACCAGTTCCTCGGCATCGAGCTGAATCCCCGCGCCGCCTCCATCGCCGAGCTCGTCCTGTGGATCGGCTACTTGCAGTGGCATTTCAAAATCCACGGCCAGCGCACCCCCAGCGAGCCCATCCTGCGTGCCTTCAAAAACATCGAAAACCGCGATGCCGTGCTCGCCTACGATGGCGAGCCTGTGCCCGCGAAGGATGAAGCCGGGAACGTCATCACCGTGTGGGACCGCCGCAGCTTCAAGACCGACCCCGTCACGAGCCGCGAGGTGCCCGACGAGACGAAACGCGTCCCGCTCCTCACCTACACGAACCCACGCCCCGCCGAATGGCCCGAGGCCGATTACATCGTGGGGAATCCGCCCTTCATCGGCAAAGTGCGACTCCGTGAAGACCTCGGCGATGGCTATGCCGAGACCTTGCGCGAAACCTATCCCGACGTGCCCGACTCCGCCGATCTCGTGCTCTACTGGTGGCACAAAGCCGCGCTACTGGTGCGCAGCGGTTACGCTCACCGTTTCGGCCTCATCACCACGAACAGCCTTCGTCAGACCTTTGCCCGCCGCGTCGTCCAGATGCACCTCGAAGGGAGCGCGGACACTCCTGTCCGCACCAATAAGGATGGCGGCGAAGCCGCGAAGCTCAATGAAGCGGGCAAGAGTGCCCGCGCTCCTCTCTCCCTACTCTTCGCCATCCCCGATCATCCGTGGGTCGATACCGAGGAAGGAGCCGCCGTGCGCATCGCCATGACCGTCGGTGCCGCCGGTCAGCACGAGGGGGAACTCCAGAATGTCGAAACCGAGTTCCCAGCAGATAACGGCGAGGTGCTTGTCACGCTGTCGGCACTCCGTGGAAGGATCAATCCAGACATCACAATTGGTGCGGCAATCACCTCGATGACTGACATGACCTCTAATGCCGGTTTAAGCGTTAACGGGATGATGTTGGCAGGCTCAGGCTTCTTGGTTCCATCCGAAGATGTGGCGTCTTTGGGGCTTGGAACAGTGGCTGACTTGGAAAAGCACGTCCGCCCCTACCGCAACGGACGAGACTTAACAGATGAACCCCGCAACGTCTGGGTGATCGACTTTTTCGGCCTCTCTGATGAGGAAGCCCGGAGCAAATTCCCTGCTGCTTACCAATGGATTTTGTCCCGGGTGAAGCCAGAGCGCGATAACAATGCTCGTCCTCGTCTAAAGCAGGTGTGGTGGCAGTTTGCCGAAGTTCGAAAGACATTGCGTGCAGCACTAGCTGGTCTTCCTCGATACATTGCGACGGTTGAAACAGCCAAACATCGAATCTTCCAGTTCTTGGACTCAAAGATCGTTCCTGATCACATGTTGATCGCGATTGCACTCGATGATGCATTTCACTTGGGAGTGCTAAGCAGTCGTGTGCATCGTTTGTATGCTTTGAGTGCAGGCGGCACGCTCGAAGACCGCCCACGCTACAACAAGTCGCGCTGCTTTGATCCCTTCCCCTTCCCGGTGTGCGGCGAAGCGGAGAAGGAGCGCATCCGAGCTCTCGCGGAGGAGCTGGACGCGCACCGCAAGCGCGTGCAGGCCCAGCATCCCGGCCTCACCCTCACTGGCATGTACAACGTCCTTGAGAAGCTCAGGACGTACGTTGTTCACGCTTCAGCGTGTTCCCCGGACGCCACACCACCCCAAGCCGCCCAGAGCACGCTAAAGAAGTTCTATCTGTCGCAAGTGGAGATTTGGAGAGAGTTGTTCGCATAGTCTTGAGATGTTGAAGATGGGTTATGAGGGTCTGTGCTGGAGCACCCAGGAGCCGTGCTGGAGTTGATTGCGCGTGTGAAGCTCCGGGTCGTAGCGGGTGTGATTCTGCCACATGCGGAAGATGATGTTGAGCCATCGCTGCCCCAGGCTGCGCAGCGCCTGCGCATGGGTTTTGCCACGGCTTTTGAGCCCGTCGTAATACACCTTGGCCCAGGCGCACTGGGCGCGGCTCAGATCGCTGAAGAGGTGCATGGTGTGTCGCAGGTGCCGGTTGCATGCGCGGCGCATCTGCACCTTGTGCAGTTTTCCCGTCTGGTAGCTCACCGGCGCGGTGCCGCTGACGCTTTGCAGGCTGCACGCGTCGGCATACAGGGCGCGGTCGCTGCCGATTTCTCCGAGCAGGCGCGGGGCGAGCTTGGCTCCGGCTCCGGGCAGCGAGCCGAACATGCCGCTGTCAGGATGACTGGCAAAGACGGCCTCGATGCGGCGGCGATACTCTTCGAGCTGGATGTGCAAAGCGCGCAACTGCCGCGTCTTGGTCAGCAGGTAGAGCCGCTTGGCTTTGACCATGGGCTCGGCGATGCGCCATTGCCCGGCGGCCTCCAGCACGGCGATGCGGCGCTGGACTGTCTCGGCCCGGTGGAGCTTGTGGGTGTGGAAGAACTTCTGCCAGGCTCGCCTGCCTGCTTTGAGCAGGGCTTGTGTGTCGGGGAAGCTCTCGATGAAGGCCCAGGTGCTCGGGAGCGTCCAGTCCTCGAAGGCTTCGAGCACGACGGGGTAGTACTCGCGCGCGGCCTGACGCGCCTGGTTGACCAAGGCGGTGCGCTCCTCGATGAGCGCGATCTCGTCACGGCAAAGCATGCGCAGTTCCTCAATGATGGGGTCTTTGGCGCTGAGCGCACGCCAGGCATGGCCGTCGGTGCGCAGCGCGTCGGCCAGCGCCCACGCATCGTGGCGGTCGGTCTTGGTGCCGCCGGGATACTTCCGCTGGCGGTAGCCTTTGGCGCTGCTGGGTGCCACCGGATACACAGTGACGCCGGAGTCGATGAGCTGCTCGACGACGGCTCCGAAGCTTGTTTCGATGGCGACGCCGAGATGAGGCCAGGCGGCGATTTGATCGCGCCAGTGCTGCCAGCCGGCGGCGCTGTGATCGAAGCGGAAGTCCGCCACGAGCACGCCGGCCGAGTCCACGATGATGACGTCGTGGTGGTCGCCGGCCCAGTCAAAGCCGGCGAAGTGGGTGTGTTGTGGATGGGTCATGGGTGGTGCGGGTTGCGTGGGCCGGGAGGCTGCCGCAGCCCCCGCGCGGGGTCGTGCTGTTACAGGAGCTTCATGAGCTGGAGTTCTATCAGACCTTGGGCGGGAGCCTGCACGCGGACCGGTGTTCTTCAGCGAGCCTTCGCGAGGCGAGCGTGAACGGACCGTGTCGCGCGGCAGGCGCTCTCGGGTCCTCCGGGCGGAGGACGTGGAGAGCTTATCCACCACCGCGGCTTTCGCCGCGGCGAAGTTGTTCACAACCGGCGGCGGCTGGCGTTTTGAACGTGACGCCTTTCCCGCCGCTTGATGAACAACTTCGGAACGGGTAACAGCGTGAACAACATACCCTCACCGACAAAGAGCGCCTCATCCACGACCAAGGCCTCGTCTCCCTCCTCCAGCAGCTCCACGACGACCTCGACGCCGCCGTCTTCGCCGCCTACGGCTGGCCCACCACCCTAACCGACGCCGAAATCCTCGAACGCCTCGTCCACCTCAACACCCAACGCGCCGACGAAGAAAAACGCGGTATCATCCACTGGCTGCGCCCCGACTACCAAAGCGGAGGGCAGAGAGCGAAGAGCGAAGAGCAAGACGAGCTGGCGCTGAAGCCGAAGAAAGGCAGTCAAGGCAAGGTCAAGGCACCCGCCGTCAAGAAGGCCGCGAAGCAAGCGTGGCCCAAAACCCTCGCCGACCGCATCCGCGCCGTCGAAGCCGCGCTCCACGCCGCCGGAGCCCCCGTCACCGCCGCCGACCTCTCCAAACACTTCACCTCCACCAAACCCGCCGCCCTCCAAGAAATCCTCGAATCCCTCGCCGCCCTCGGAAGAGCGCGTGTGGATGGGGAGAGGTTTGCGGTGTGATCGAATCCCATGAAAACCCTCTGGTTCATCCGCCACGCCGAAAGCCTCAGCAATGCCGGGCAGCCCACGCACCGGCCGGATGACATCGCTTTGAGCGATCATGGAAAGCAGCAGGCCGCCGCACTGGCGGCCCGATGGACGGAGGAACCGGAGCTGATGGTGGTCTCCCGCTACCAGCGCACCTCCGCCACCGCGGAGCCGTTTCGCCAGAAGTATGCCGGCTGTGAAGTGATGACGCTGCCGGTGCATGAGTTCACCTTTCTCCAGCCCGCGCTGTATGCCGGCACCACCGAGGTGATGCGCCGCGAGCCGGTGCGCCTCTACTGGGAACGCTGTGATCCCGATGCGTGCGATGGCGAAGGCGCGGAGTCCTTCCGCCACTTCTGCGAACGCGTGGATGCCTCCGTGGCCGAACTCACAACCCGCCCGGAGTCCCGCATCGCGGTCTTCTGCCACGGCTATGTGATCAAGGCGATCCTGTGGCGGCTGCTGCATCCCACCGCTCCCGTCACTGCGGCCTACATGCGCGGATTCCACGGCTTTCACCGTAGCCTCGTGGTGCCGAACGCCGCCGTCTATCCCCTCCTCGTCCTGCCCGGAGGCGAAACCGCGCTGAAACCACCCGTGCAAGTGAACCTCTAAGCACAAGGCTCGATGCCTGAGGCCAGAAAGGCCTCACGCAAAGCCGCAAAGGCGCAAAGGTTCCCAGAAGCTTTCAGGACTTTGCGAACGTTGCCCTTGGCGTGAGACTTCATCGATTCCTGCTTCTTCGACAGGCCTGCATGTAAGAAGAAAGGCTCAGAGGATTCGTTCATCTGGGTCACTTCAGGTTGTTGGCGAAGGCGTTCGCGTGATCAAGACATCGATCGGGAGCGGAATACCCTCGGGTGAAAGAAGCACATTGGCAGGATGCACGTCCCAGATGTCGAAACCTTCCCATCGGAGCGACAGAGAGCCTTCATAACCGATTCCGCGCCAGGGCAGCAGTGTGAATCCGGCGGCGCAAAACGCGGCGGAGAGTTCCTCCAGAGTGGCGCGGCGGCCTTTCAGGCCTGACTGACTGGTGACGATTCGCCACTGATGCGGATGCTCCTGCCACAGCCCGATGAGCTGGATGTCATCCCCCAGCACCTCGTTGTGCCAGAGCAAACGCTGGAGGTAGTCCAGTGGCAGCGCATTGTGCATGAAGGGCACCCCTTGGCCATCCCAACTCACCGTGTAGCCACAAGAGGAGCGCTTGGTGTATTTGATCCAGCGCCCGGTGGCCTCATCCAGCGTGACATCGTGCTCGCGTCCGCCTTCCCGCTCCGGGGCAGGAAAATCTAGCGGGAGGACTGCACCGACGGAAGCGGCCCACTCGATGAGAGCTGCCCACTGGCGCTCCGGGCCGGAGAAGTCCCCGTCTTCCCCATCAACTGATCCATCTGGGCATACGCGGCTGCGGACGAAAGCCGCGGCATTCGCGAGCGCGCCTGCTGCGCCAGCCTGGAGTAGTCTTTGAGTGTCATGCGGAAGCATACGAGCGACGCTGGCAGGATCAAGCAGCAGCATGCGCTCGTAAAGGAGGCATTCCGTGTCTTCCGCGTGTTCCCTAGGCCAACCAAGGATCGTCGGCAGGAATGGAATCCTGCCCTCCTTGCGGGCAGGAGTGCCCGCATCACTTCTGACATCTCACGTCTGACTCTCCGCCTTTCCGGGTCTCCCGTAGGCCGACCAAGAACGAAGAACCTGAGAACAGGTTAAAAACCTGTTCCACTTTCTTCAGACTCTCCGCCCTCCGCCCTACGCTCTCCGCTTCCTCACTTCATCGGATGAGCCTTGAGGATCTCATCCGTCGTGAAGAGCATCATGCGGCCTTTGTTGGCGTCGCGGATGGCTTTCACTTCGGCGGGAGTGACGGCGTCGGCTTTGTTGCCGAAATTATTGCGGACGAAGGTGAGGACGTTGGCGATTTCTTCGTCTTTGAGCATGCCGGCGAACGGGGTCATCGGGACCTGGCCGTTGTATTCCTTGCCGCCGACTTTGATGGGGCCCATGAGGCCATACATGACGATCTTGATGAGGCGATCTTTGTCGTCGGTGACCCAGGGGCTGCTGGCGATGCTCGGGAAGGCAGGATCGAGGCCCTGGCCGTTCGCCTGATGGCAGGTGACGCAGAGGCCTTCGCGGAAATAGACTTCCTGGCCGGCAGTGAACTGGCCTTTGGCGACATCGCTCAAGTGCGCGGGGGCTTTGACGACTTTGTATTCGGGCTTGGCGATCTCGACGACGCCGGCGAGGCGATCCGCAGCGGTTTTGGCGGCGTTTTGGCTCCATTCATCGAGCGGGAGCTTCGAGGCCAAAGCGACGATGTTTTTCGCAGCGGGGATGTTTGGCAGCCAAGACGCGGCGACGATGGCTTCTAGGCGCACGCGGCCGTTTTCGTCCTGCGCGGCTTTTTCGAGCAAGGCGACGTGATCGGCGATGCGATGCGTGTTGTAGCGCAGCACGCGGACGGCAGCGGCGCGGGCATGGAAGTTTTTGCTGGAGAGAAGCTGACGAAGCAGACCTTCGTCCACCTGATTGAGGCCCCAGGTGACCCACAGCGCCTCAAGTTTCAAATGATCGGTCGGATCGGACTGATTGGACCGATCTACGAAGGCCTTCAAAGCAGGGAGCACTTCACTGGCGGGATGCGCACGCAGTTCACGACGCGTGCGGTAGCGCTGGCGGAGCTCGGGGGCCTTCAAATTCTCCAGCAAGGCCTCGACGGGGGCTCCGGCGACGGGCGCGGCCTTCACGAGCGGGCGTGAGGGATAGGTGATGCGGTAGATGCGGCCGTGGACGTGGTCGCGCAGCGGATCGCGGGCGTTGTGCTGCATGTGGCCGATGAGCACGTTGTGCCAGTCGATGACGTAGAGGCTGCCATCGGGCGCGAATTCGAGATCGACGGGGCGGAAGTTGCCATCGCTGCTCTGGAGCAGGTTGTGGCGATGCGCGGTCTTCCAGCCGGTGCCGTTGTCCTCGATCTTCACCTGCTTGATGCCGAGGAAGCCGATGGCGTTCGCGTAGATGAGGTCGCCCTGCACTTCATCGGGGAAGTGGCGGCTGCTGACGACTTCGAGGCCGCTGGTGGGGCGCACGTTGTGGCCTTTGGGGACGAGGTCGGGTGTGGAGGGTGTCTTGCTGCCAAAGGCGGGCTTCACGGAGACGGGCAGGCCCCAGTTCATGCTGGTGCCGGAGGTGTGCATGAAGAAATCCTGACCCCATTGATCAAAGACGAAGCCCCAGGGATTTGGGATGCTCATCTGGATGGTGCGCTCGAGCTGACCGCGCTGCGGGCTGTAGCGGAAGAAGCCGCCATCGACGCAGCGCACGGGGCCGTAGGGCGTCTCGACATTGGAATGGAGGAAGACGCCTTCGCAAAGCATGAACGCGCCGCTCGGATCGGCGGTGTAGGCGCTGATGGCGTGATGCGTGTCGTGCGTGTCAAAGCCGCCGAGCACGATCTCCATCTTGTCCGCCTTGTCGTCGCCATTGGTATCGCTCAGCAGCACGAGATTCGGCTCCTGCGAGACATACACGCCCTCCGGAGCGAATTCGAAGCCGATGGGCAGATGCAGCTTGTCGGCGAAGACGGTTTCCTTGTCCGCTTTGCCGTCGCCATTCGTGTCTTCGTAGATGAGCAGCTTGTCATCCGGCAGCGCATCGCCGGGGCGATAGTGCGGGTAGGTGGGCATCGTGGCGACCCAGAGGCGGCCCTTGTTGTCAAAGCTGAGCTGCATGGGGTTCGCGAGATTCGGGAACTCTTTTTCCGATGCGAACATCTCCACCTTGTAGCCTTCCGGCACGGTGAGCGTCTTCACGGCCTCCTCGCCATAGAGATACTTCGTGCTGCCGTTCTTCACGCTCGGCACGTAGTTCGTCGGCACCTCGGGGAGCTTGTGCGTCTTGCTGTCATCGACCTTCAACTCGGTCGTCTTGCCTGCGGCGACGTTGCGGATCAGCTCATCGCGCAGCGCGGCCATCTCGCGGGTCTTTTTCACTTCATCGGGGTAATTCTGCGGGCCGTAGGGATTGTAGCGCTGGCCGTGCGTGTGCACGCCGTTGAGGATGTTGTAGTCGTTGTTCCAGAACCAGTCCTTCTGCATCACCGCCTCGTGCACGAGCTTTGGATCGGCCTTCGATTCGCGGCTGGCGTGGCCGTAGAGGCCGGTGGCGAGCAGTTCGCCGATCTTTTCATAACCTTTGTCCGTGGGAACGAATCCGCCAGTGGTGAAGGCCTCGCCGCCCTTCGCCTCGATCTCCTTCGTCGGCGTGAAGAGGTCGATGTAGGTGAGGTTGTGCTTCTTCGCGACCTTCTCGATGGCGGACGCGTAGAGCAG
>JAEUHK010000125.1 GCA_016795465.1 Verrucomicrobiaceae bacterium
TGGAGCGGACATCCGAGAATCTCGCCGCAAAGCACCTGCCAGTAGGACCGCGTGTAAACGAGGTGCAGATGCCAGACTTGGTCCACGGCCTCGCCCGGTGTCACCGGATGGCCCGCGTGCATCGCGAGCAGGAGGAAGCGCTTGTATTCCTGAATGGCGCGGGTGGTGAACTCGCGCGACCAGCCATTTTCCTTCGAAAGCCGTGCCGAAAAGTCGAACACAGCGTTGTTGTCATCGAGCTGGAAACCTTCCAGCTTCTCCCACAGTGCCTGAACCTCAGGCGTCCAATGTTGTTGGGTCATAGGTTGTTGAACGGTGAAAGGTTCGCACAGCGCGGTGGCACTGCCTCGGGACAAAAGTGACGCTTTCGTCACACGGCGCATCACATCACGGATTGGAGTTTCATCAACTGCCACCTCGCTGCCGCAGCGTGCGCAGATATGCGTTGTCGGGCACTGGCTTCACCGGGCGCTCGGGAGTCGCGATCATGGTGCGGACGCGGGTTTCGCTGCTGGCGATGAGGTCGTGGATGATTTCGGCCTCGGGGAGGTTCTTCCAATACTTCATCGGCATCTCGGATTGCATGGCCTGCACCTTGAGTCGCGCGGGATTGAAGATGCTGCGGTAGTAGGTGCGCCAGAGGTCGTCGTGGGCATCGGCGGCGGGGGCGTCGTGTCGGCTCATGCCGGGCATGAAGGTGAGTTTTTCGCCGTCCCAGCTCACGCATTCGTCGGGGGTCAAAATGGACCAGTCCATGCTGGCGAAGCGTTTTTCGAAGAACGGTGCGGCGAGCCTTGTAATGCGATACTCGGGCTCAAACCATGCGACGAACTGGTCGCGGCCGTTTTGCTCGTTCACGCCGACGAGTCGGAAGCGCACGAAGGCATGCATCTTGTGAATGTCGCGGCTGACGGCCTTCGCCCAGGCGTTGCACTGATGCATGTCGCGGTCGGAAGGCATGCCGAGGAGGTGTTTTTCGCCGCCGAGCGTCAAACGATGCAAAAGGCGATACAGGATGGCAAAACGGCGTTCGTCGGTGTGGGCACAGACGTTGGCCGCGAGTCTCAAAAAGTCGGCGGGGACCTTCACGGAGGTGTTGGGAGCGGTTTGATACTCTGAAGGCTGTTCGGCGAGCAAACTGGCGGTTTGCGAGGCGTCCACCCAATCGACGTTTTCCGGTGCCACACCCTGCCGCAGCAGCTCGCGAGCCTTGGAACGCCAAGCTTCGAAGGTGGGCTGGATTTGAGCAGTGTGGGTCATGCGTGGTTTTTTCAGGTCTCACGCAAAGGCGCGAAGGCGCAAAGATCAGAGGGTTTGAAAACTTTGCTGCTTTGCACCTTTGCGTGAGTTAAATCTGTCCGCTGACTGCCATCGCGGCATCAGCTTGTGTAGTCGGTGGCGGAGCGTTGAAGTTAAGTTCGAGTTGGCGGGGTCCAGGGAGGAAGAGTTGGGAAGGTTGGTTTTTCGAGCAGGGCGAGGTGATGAAGCGACTCTGGCCGTCCTATGACCACTTCCCGCCGTTGCTTGCCCAAATCACCAAGATCACGAATCCATAAACCGACGCCAAAACGAATCCTGGTAGCCAGCCCAAGCTCCCACCGTGTCCAAAGGATAGAAGCGAACTCGTATATCCAACCAAGCCTGCGATTGCGGCTACGGAGAACAGAAATGCCCGCCAAGGATGGCGCTGACGGCGAAGCCAGCGGTATGCGAGCGCCGGCAAAGCGATAGCAAGGATGAAGAGAAAGGCTTCGATCATGATCGGTTTCAGATTTGCCCGCTAAGTGCCATCGCAGCATCGTTCGGCGTGGTTTGAGGCGGGGCGTTGAAGTTGAGTTCGAGCTGGCGGGGGCCGGGGAGGAAGTGTTGGCGGAGATTCGTGCTTTCGAGCAGGGCGAGGCGCGGGCGGTGATCGGCGGCGATGATGAAGGGCATGACTTTTTTGAGGTTCACCCGCATGCGCTGGAGATCGGCGAGGGTGAGGCGTGACCAGCGTCGCGCGGCGAGGATGCGGGCGACATTCACGGTGCCGAGGCCGGGAATGCGCCAGAGCAACTCTTGCGAGGCGCGATTGATGTCCACGGGGAAGACGGCGCGATTGCGCAGAGCCCACGCGAGCTTTGGATCGAGGTCTAGATCAAGGTTCGGCTCTTCTTTGGGAAGCAGCTCGCCGACATCGAAGCCGTAGAAGCGCAGCAACCAGTCGGCCTGATACAAGCGATGCTCGCGCACAAGCGGCGGCGGCTTGATGGGCAGCAGCACGCTGGGTTCCGGGATGGGGCTGAAGCCGCTGTAATAGACGCGACGCAGCCGCACCTCGCGATAGAGTTCATCGGCGCGATGCAGCACGAGCGCGTCGCTGCTATCGTCCGCGCCGACGATCATCTGCGTGCTCTGACCGGTGGCAAAGGCGGGCGCTTTGACTCGTGGCCGGTTCACGATCTGTCGCGCGGCTTTTTTGGCCTCGAGGCTTTCGTCGATGCGCTGGCGAATGCCGTGCATGGCCTGCTTCGTGTTCTTGAGGTTCTTTTCCGGCGCGAGCCGGTCGAGGCTCTGCTGCGAGGGCAGTTCGATGTTGATGCTGATGCGATCGGCGTAGCGTCCGGCCTTGTCGATGAGCGCCTGCGAGGCCTCGGGGATGGTTTTGAGATGGATGTAGCCGCGGAAGTGATGCACCTCGCGGAGCTGCCGCGCGACTTCGATGACCTGCTCCATGGTGTGGTCCGCGCTGCGCACGATGCCGCTGCTGAGAAAGAGCCCCTCGATGTAGTTGCGCTTGTAGAAGTCGAGCGTGAGCTGCACGACCTCCTCCGGCGTGAAGCGTGCCCGCTGCACATTGCTGGAGCGGCGGTTGATGCAGTAATGGCAGTCGTAGAGGCAGGCGTTGGTGAGGAGCACCTTCAGCAGCGAAACGCAGCGCCCGTCCGGCGTGTAGCTGTGGCAGATGCCCATGCCACCCGTGGAGCCGATGCCTTTGCCATCCCGCGAGTCCTTCCTCGCCGCGCCAGAGCTGGCGCAGGACGCGTCATACTTCGCCGCGTCGGCCAGGATTTCGAGTTTGCGCGTGAGGCCCATGAGTTCGGTCGAACAGTGCATGGAAAGCACCGTTCGTCATGCCTAGAGCGCGGATTTTTTACCTCCGGCTGCACCATGGCACGGCCACAGAATGCTTTTCAGTCTTCTGGAAGCCCGTTAGGCTCCGGCATGAAATTGCCACGATGCCTGCTCTGCCTCGGCTTGGCCGCCGCGGCGGCCTGCGGGCATGAAGATGAGGGAAAAACGATCGCGCGATTGTCGGACGAAATCGCCGCGAAGCCCGCTGACGGCTCGCTTTTCACGCGGCGTGCGGCGCTGCACCTGGAGCGCGGTGATTGGCAGGCCTGTCTCGTGGACCTCGAAAGGGCGGAGCGCATCGGACAAGGTGGGCTGGAGGTGCTGAGGGCACGTGCGCTGATGGAGGGACGACATTACGAGCATGCCATCGCGGTCGTGCGACCGGTGGCGGACGATGCGATGGCTGCGATCCTGATGGCGAGGGCCGAAGCGGCCTTGGGACGTGTTGCCGAGGCGGCGGAGGATTATCATCAAGCGATGAAACGGCTGGCACACCCGGAGCCGGACCACTTTCTCGAAGGCGCGGACTTCTTGTGCCTCGCCGGGCGTTCACACGATGCGTTGGCGCTGCTCGACCGGGCACCGCAAACCATCGTGATTGTCGAGCGTGCGATGCAGCTCGAAGCGCCAGAGGCGGCGCTGAAGCGGCTGGAGGCACTCATCGAGGCCTCGCAGATTAAAGAGCCGCTGCTGGCAAAGAAGGCCGTCTTTCTGGCGCAAAACGGGCGCGAGGCAGAATCGGTGGCGGTTTGGCGCATGCTGGCGAATCGCCTCACTCGCCTGCCGCCCCAAGCTCGCGGATCGCACGCGATGTCGAAACTCGCCCAACAAGCACACCATGCGCTGGCTGCGCTGCAACACGCCCACTCCACGCCATGAAACAGGCTCTGCTCTTTTTGCTTCTCACGCTGCCGGTGCTGGCGCAGGTCAGCTTCACAGGCACGGACTACGTACAAAACTTTGACGGCATGGGCACCGGCGGCGCGGCTCCGACAGGCTGGGAGTTTTACGGGGCGCTGGGTGGCAGCAGCACGACGTGGACGACAACGATTCCAGCCAGCGGCATCGGCGGTGGCACGCTGAATGCCACGCTGACGGCCAGCACGACCTTCGCTTCATCAAGCAACACCGCCGGGTGGAATTTTGCGCTGGCGACATCGCCGACGGATCGGGCGCTCGGCACCTCGCCGACCAGCGGCCAGGGCGTGGTGCTTCAGCTCCGGCTGACGAACGACACCGGCAGCGCCATCAACGCCATCCGCGTGGGCTTTGACACAAGGCTCTTCACCGAGGCGGTGAATCATTTGCCGGGTTATTGGCTGTTTTACAGCGTGGACAATGGCACCACATGGACCAACGCCAGCACTCTCAATCCGACGGCGGCCACCGTGCCGAGCACCGTCGGTGTCACCAACACCCCGATCACCTTGATCTCGCTGGTGGCTCCGTGGCCTGCGGGCGGTCAGCTCCGGCTGCGGTGGGTGGATGACAATGGCGACACCTCACCCGATCAGATTTACGGCCTCGACAACGTCACCATCGGTGTGCCCATCGGTCAGCCGCCGACCGTGTCGCTGACCGCGCCTGCTTCGAACACCGTCTTTCTCTCTGGCGATGCGATCTCACTCGCCGCAACGGCAAGTGACACGGACGGCAGCATCACGAAGGTCGGTTTTTATCAAGGAAACACGCTACTCGGCGAGGACAGCACCGCGCCTTATGAATTCGTATGGAATGGTGCGGCGGCGGGCACCTATAGCGTCACCGCGCGTGCGACGGACAATGAGGCAAATGTCACCACGTCCACCGCGGCCACGATTTATGTGAATACCACCGCGGGGAGCGGCACGCTGACGCGAGGTCCGTATTTGAATCAGGCGAATCAGAACAGCATTATCATCCGCTGGCGCAGCAGTCAGCCGGTGGTGGGGCGCGTGCGTGTTGGCAGTGCGCTTGGCAGTCTGACATCGAGTGTCGATGAAGTGACTCCGACGACGGAGCATGTCGTGCAGCTCACAGGCCTCACGCCTTACACGCGCTACTACTACAGCATCGGTTCAGCGGCGGACACGCTCGCGGGCGGCGATGCGGAGCACACTTTCCGCACCTCACCCATCCCTGGCACGGCCACGGACACGCGCATCTGGGTGCTCGGTGACGCCGGGCGCGCGAATGCCGACCAGACAGCTGTGCGTGATGCCTACTACACTTGGACTAGCACTCGCACGCCTGATCTGTGCCTTATGCTCGGTGACAACGCCTACAACAGCGGCACGGACAGCGAGTATCAGGCCGCCGTGTTCAACATGTATCCCACGATGCTACGCAAGATGCCGCTGTGGTCCTGCCTGGGCAATCACGATGCGAACAACGGCAGCACGAGCAGCACGGCGGTCTTTCCTTACTTCGACATGTTCACCTTTCCCACCGCGGGTGAATGCGGCGGCGTGGCGAGCGGCACGGAGCGCTACTTCAGCTTCGATTACGGCAACATCCACATCATCAACCTCGACTCACAAACCAGCAGCCGCGCCACCATCGAATCGACTGGCAGCGACGGCGCGATGGCCGCATGGCTGCGCAATGACCTCGCTGGCATCACGGCCACGTGGATCATCGCCATCTTTCATCATCCGCCGTATTCCAAAGGCAGCCACGATAGCGATGTGGAGTCGCAACTCGTGCAGATGCGGGAGCGCTTCACGCCAATCCTGGAGGCGGGCGGGGTCGATCTGGTGCTCACCGGCCACAGCCACAGCTATGAGCGCAGCTTTTTCATTGATGGTCACACTGGACTCAGCAGCACCTTCAACGCCTCGCACAAAAAGCAGCCCGGGAACGGCCGCCCTGCTGGCGATGGAGCCTACATCAAGCCGCTCACGGGGCCGCGGGATCACTTTGGCGCGGTTTACACACTCACCGGCAGCGCGGGCAGCGCCGATGGCGGCACGCTGAATCATCCCGCCATGTTTGTGAGCTACAACACGCTCGGCAGCTTCAATCTCGACATCAACGGCAACACCCTCAACGCCACCTACATCGAGAGCGACGGCGATCTCGCCGACACCTTCACCATCATCAAACAAGGCGCCGCCGACAGCGATGGCGACGGCGTGGCAGACGCTTTCGAGCTCGCCCACGGCATGAACCGTTTCAGCAACGCCGATGCCTTGCTCGACACCGATCAAGACGGCAACAACGCCCGCGCCGAGTATCTCTTCGGCCTCAATCCCGCCGCGAGCGACCGCTTTGGCTGGACCACCACACGCGAGATCAGCGGCGACGTCGTCGTGGCCTTTCCCACGCTCCCACAGCGCACGTATCGCGTGTTTTGGAGCACCGATCTCACCACCTGGACACCCGGCTCCGCCGTGATCACTGGCGACGGCACAAACAAATCCTGGACCGACTCACCCGGCAGCTCCACGCGACGCTTTTACCGCGTGGAGGTCAGTCCAGGGCCTTGAAGCGCTCACCGCCGCCCGTGATTGAAATCGACGGGCTTCTTCACGGTCTTCGCACCGAGATTACCTTCAATGGTGCTGCGGATGCAGGTGGGATCGACGACGATGGTGGCGGCTTTGTTTGAGAAGGTATTGCCAGTGAAAACAAGGTCGTGGCCGTTCGGGGCGAAGGTGACTGCTTCCTCGGGGCAGTGATCGCCGAGTTGGAAGATGTTGTTCGTCACGATGATGGGGCCGTAGGTGGCGCCGGGCTCGTAGAGCGTAAAATACAGCTCGGGGAACTGGCCGGGCTTCGCGGTCTGGAAGGCGATGCGGCCAAGGCGCGGATCGGGATCGTTTTTCGTGGTGTTGTTGATGAAAACATTGCCGGTCATGATGAAGTTCACGGGCTGGTTGATCCACGCGCCGCGACCGCCGCCGCGGAAGGTATTGCCGGTCATGGTGACATCCGTGCAGCTCTTCTCGACGCTGATGACGCGGCTGCCATTGGTGCCATCGACGAGATTGCCGGTGATGGTGGCGTTCTGGCAGAACTCGGCCAAAAAGAACGCACCCATGCGGCTACCGAGGATGTGGTTGTTCGCGAAGACGATGTTTCGGCAGCGCTGAATGTGCATCGTATCGCCGATGGCGCTGATTTGGCAGCCGGTGACACGCACATCGCGTGCGCCGACGATGTCGAAGGCTCCTTTGCCCGGTCCGCTGCCCGTTGGCGCATACGCGCCGAGATAAGTGCCGAGCAAATTGAAGGCGAGCTGGCCTTTTTTGGCCGTTTCGAAGCGAATCACGGCCCCACCGGGCTTGTCGGCGATTTGGATGAAATCGGGCTCAGACTCGACCACGAAGTATTGGCGGCCACGGACGATGTTTTTCGGCAAATCGGCTCCGAGGAAGGTGAGTGCGTCTTTGGGCTCGTCGGAGGCGCTGATGGCGATGGGGCGCTTGGTGTTGTCGAGAAGCACGCGATCGCCCTCAAATGAAACATCACGCATTAAGTCGGTGCGGAAGTATTTCATCGCCCGATCGACCTCCCAGGGCTCGTAAGCCTCGGGGAAGGTCACGATCTGCCACAGGTAGCCGTAGTCCCACATGAACTTCCCGCTGCGCACCAGCGTGCAGCTCTCGATGGCGACACGCTCCGCGTAGTGCTCGACCTCGCTTTCGCTTTTCGTGCCGTATTTGCCATGCACGCCGATCACGGCGGCGGCCATACCATTCGACTTCACATCGCGGAAAAGCAGGTCGTGCGTTCCGCCGGCGACCGTCGTGGTGATCTCGATTCCCTTGGTGTTCGCATTCGGTTCCCAGGTGTTGTCCTTCTTCGCCGGATCAAACACCTGCCCGATAAACTCGCCGCCATGCCACGCGAAGTGCGCGATGTTTTGCCCAGCGAAAAGCACCACGCGAGCCTGGTCTGGCAATGTCTCGGGCAGGATGAAGCGTGCGCCGTGGGCCATGACGGTCGTGTTGGAGCGTAGCGGGATCGGCTTTGTGCCATCGAGATGGTAATCACCGGCCGGAATCGTCACGACACCATCTTTGGCGAGCAGCGCGGCGAGTTTGGCGCTGTCATCGGCGAGCGTGGCGGTGGCAAAAGCGAGGGCGAGGCACGAAAGGAGCTTCATGAGGCAAGGATAACGGAATCCGCACCGCGAATGCCACGACAAAGAGTGTGCGGAATGCGACCTCAGCGGTTTTTCAAATTTCACCACAGCGTCTCGAAAGGCTGGTTTGAGAATGCAGGTGATGTGTCCTGCTCCGGCGATGCGTGTGACCGGCCAGTCGGGCCTGATTTGCGCCAGCGGCATGACGTAAAGGCGGTCCACGATGTCCTCGTCGCCCACGATGACCGCAGCGGGCATTCTCAACGCCCGCACCTCCGCCTGCGTGACGGCGAGCTGCGCCATGCCGTTCATGCAAGCCGCGATACCTTTGCCGCGCCTGCCCGCGATGCCAGCCCAAAACGCCTGCTGCATGCCGCCCTCCTGGAGCCAGCCCATGCCGCAGAGCAGCAGGCTTTGCACGCGTTTGGGATGCAGCACGGCCGTCTTCATCGCGATCATGCCACCCAGCGAGTAACCGGCGAGATGGACCTGACGGATGTCGAGATGGTCGAGCAAGGCGATGACGTCATCAACCATCTTTACGCCGTAATCGGCTTCTTTTTCGGGTTTGTCCGACTGCCCGTGCCCGCGACAGTCCATGACGATGACGCGGTGTTTTTTGGCCAATGCCGCGGTGATTCCTGGCAGCGTCCAGTTCATGGCCCCGCTGCTGAGGAGGCCGTGGATGAGCAAAACGGGGCTGCCATCTCCCTTCACGGTGTAGGCGATCTTCACACCGTTGGACAAAAATTCAGCCGCGCTCAGGTGCGAGGCGGAGAACAGGAAGAAAAGCAGGGAAAAGAGCCGGTTCATGAGCAGCTCGAACACTCGTGAGGCGCTAAAGTTACGCGCCCCAGTGCTGCGCGATTTTCCGCTTCAGGAAATCGACGCTTCTCGCGAGCTGCTCCATGCCATCGACGCCGTCTTCGATGCTGATCCAGCCGTTGAAGCCCTTGTTTTTGAGCTCGGTGAAGATGGCGTCGTAGTCGTTGAGGCCTTTGCCGATCTCGCCGTGGCGGAGGCGCTTGGCATAGCCTTGGGCACCGCCTTCTTCTTTGCGCAGGTCTTCGATGGTGCCTTCGGCGAGGTAGCGGTCGCTGGCGTGCATGGTGACGACGCGGTGCGACACTCGCTTCAGCAGCTCGATGGGGTCTTCACCGGCGAGGTAGGTGTTTGAGGGGTCGTAGTTCACGCCGAAGTTCGGGTGGTTAACGGCACCCACGAGCTTGCAAAAGACATCCATCTTCTGCGCGAACTCGGGATACTCCCAGAAGTCGTCCTTGTAGTGATTTTCGATGATCAGCGTGATGCCGCGCTCCTGCGCATACGGCAGGCAGGCGTGGATCGAGTCGGCGGCGAGCTTCACGCC
>JAEUHK010000130.1 GCA_016795465.1 Verrucomicrobiaceae bacterium
CTCGAAAAGATCAGGCCATTGTCGACTCTTCTGCGGTCCGCAAATATTCCGCTGCTAAGGTCTTCAACACCCGTGGCGGACTATATTGAATCAAAAGTCATCGAAAATTTTTTGATCTGCTTCGATGATCTGGAACGCAAAGAGTCAAGTCTGACCGCTGGCGCCATTCTCGGTTTGGTTTCGCAACTCAAGGAGGAGAAGTCATGCAAGGTAATCCTTGTTTTTAATGATGGGGAGCTAGACGCTGAAACACAAAGGCAGATCAGCGCATATCGCGAGAAAGTCGTCGATATCGAGCTTGCCTACGAGCCGACAATTGAGGCTAACCTTAAGATCATCTGGCCTCATGGATGTCCTGCTGCCGTAACTGATGTTTTTCAAAAAGCGGAGCTGAACAACTTGCGTGTAATGCAGCGCGTGAGGTGGGTAATTGAATACTTTGAGGAGAGGATCGCAAAAGATATCCCAGACCTTTGGCCATCGTTTTGCCGTAAGTGTGCTGTTCTTACAGTGGTGCATAGTGCTTTTAGCAAGCGAGTCACATTGGATGAGATACTATCAACAAGTTACTGGAAGCTTCTGTTTGCGGAAAAGAAGCACCTAAATGCCGGAGATGAAAGCAGGTTCGAGGTGATGAAGCGACTCGAATACCACCCGACCGATGAAGACCAATTGATAGCCAACTACATTACCAGTGGCTTTGTTGACTTGATGAAGTGGATGGATGTTCTGAAGCGCCGCCAGGAACAGATGCGAGTTGGCGATATCAATGAGACGCATCGGGGGATTTGGGAGCGATACCATCACAGCTTCGTTGCGAGTCAGTCCGAGTTTATAGATGCCCAGTGCGAGTTTCTTCGGAAACATGTGGATGACCTGCGTCTTCAAGATGTTGCGGCATCGGTCACGTTTATTAACGAACTAGATCCAAGAATCGATTTAACTTCTGTGTTGGCTCGATCCGTTGAGCGTTTTGTGGAAGCTAACAAGATTGGGGATGTAGACGATTTGGACCATTTGAGGGTCGGCCCAAGCATTTTGGGACTCATTCAAGACCGGCTGACGTTAAAGACGCAAAACCACTCGATGAAGGAGCTCTTTGTTGATTTGGCAGGCAGCGATAGCTGGAACCCACGAGACATAAAACACATGGTCGCCTTCACGGTGGAAGATTACTATCAATGGATCACCACTGAAGACTCAGTCGACACAGTTGGTCTATTGCAGGAGTTTCTGAGACGCTTCGGACGGGAACAAGGCGATGAACAGATAGTGATTGGAAAGATCAAGGATGCGTTGCGCAAAGTAAGCATGCGCAGCCGCATAGATCAGTTCAGAGTAGAGAAGCTGATCAAACTAAAGCCAGAGCCGGCCAACGCCGAAAGCCCAAAGGGCTAGGAGGTTCTCTAACGAACAAGAAGAACTGTCCATCTACCGAACTCCATCTCCCCATGCGCCTCCTCGCCCTCCTTTCCTCATTCGCCATTCTGGTTTCGTCATTCGCTTCGGCTGCTTCGCGCCCCAACATCATCATCCACTTCATCGACGACCTCGGCTACGGCGACATCGGGCCCGTCGGCGCGGTGAAGCAGAAGACGCCGCACCTCGACCGCATGGCGCGGGAGGGGATGAAGCTCACGTCGTTCTATGCGGCGCCGGTGTGCAGCGTGTCGCGGGCGCAGATGATGACCGGGTGCTATGGCGCACGCGTTTCCGTGCCGGGCGTGTATCCGCCGGGGGCGAAGAACGGGCTGCATCCGCAGGAGCACACCATCGCCGACCGCCTCCGGCCGCTCGGCTACGCCACGCAGTGCATCGGCAAATGGCACCTCGGCGACCAGACGGCGTTCTTGCCCACGAAGCAGGGCTTTGATCACTACCTCGGCATCCCGTATTCCAATGACATGCTCAAAACCGCGAGCGTGGACGGCCGCCGCGTCGTGCCGCTCGTGCGCGATGACAAAGTCGAGCGCCTGCTCGATGAGGCGGACCAAGATCGCATCGAGGAAATCTACACTGACGAGGCCGTGAAGTTCATCCGCGGCACCCAGGCAACAAAGAACCCAGAACCAGGCACCACGAATACGGCGCAGCCGTTCTTCCTCTACTTCCCGCACACTGCCGTGCACACGCCCATCCATCCCGGCAAGGCCTTCCAGGGCAGCTCGCAAAACGGCCGCTTTGGCGACTGGGTGCAGGAGGTCGATGCCAGCGTCGGTCGCGTGTTCGACACGCTGCGCGAGCTGCAGCTCGACACGAACACGCTCGTCATCTTCACCAGCGACAACGGCCCCTGGCTCATCAAAGGCCCCGATGGCGGCAGCGCCGGTCCCTTGCGCGGCGGCAAAGGCACCACCTGGGAAGGCGGCGTGCGCGTCCCCACGCTCGCGTGGTGGCCTGGGAAGATCGCGCCCGGCAGCGTGTGCGATGCCGTCGCCGGCACCATCGACGTGCTGCCCACATGCCTGAAAATCGCCGGAGCCGAGGTGCCCGCGCAGCCCGTCATCGACGGTCGCGACCTCTCCCCGCTGCTCTTTGGCCAGAGCAAAGACTCGCCACGCGAGGCACACTACTACTTCTCAAGCTACAACCTCCAGGCCGTGCGCCATGGCCCGTGGAAGCTCGCGCTCACGACGCAAGGAAACGCCCGCGCCAAAGGCCAGACTGAGGACGACGCGAAGACGAACCCGCGCCTCTACAACCTCGATCAAGAAATCGACGAACGCACCAACCTCGCCGCGCAGCATCCCGACATCGTCGCGAAACTCACCGCGCTCGCCGAAAAGATGACCGCCGAAATCGGCGGCAACGAACCCCAAAGCCGCCGTCCACCCGGCGAAGTCGAAAATCCCGTCACGATGTATCCCACGAGCGATCAGCCCAAGGGGAAGCAAGAAGCGAGCAAGCCTTTTCCATGGTTTTTGCTGGAGGCTGGGGATTCACTTGATGGAAATCGTGCTCCACAAATCGCCAACACGCCCTTCACCCTCACCTGCGAGCTCACCACCGCGCAACGCGATGCCATCCTCATCGCCCACGGCGGCGCCAGCACCGGCTACGCGCTCCATCTCAGCGGCGGGAAACTGATCTGGGCCATCCGCCACGGCAAAACCCTCACCACCGCCCAGACCGACTACCCCGCCGACAACCAACCTCACCGCATCACCGCCACCCTCGGCAAAAAAGGCCAGCTTACCCTCCAGCTCGATCAAAACACCCCCATCACCGCCACCAGCCCCGGCCTCATCCGCACCCAGCCCAAAGAAGACTTCTGCCTCGGCCACGACAACAAAGTGCCCGTGGCCATTTACACCGCGAAGGGGAAGTTTGAGGGGAAACTCCGCTTGGTGAGCATTGAGTGACCAAGTAGTATCGGCCTCAAACCTGGCGTGAAGAAGAAAGAATACAGATATCGAATCCAACATGCGTGCTTCAAATGCCGGAAGGCATTCAAGTTCGAGTATCTGACTTTGGAGCAGGAGCAATCCGCATGGCTGAGCTTTAAGCTATCGGGCAAGAAGCCGAGCACCGAATTCATCGAGAATCCGCATGTATGCCCTGAATGCAAAAATCCCGTGGAGTTAATGGGCCGGTCTTTTCGCGCACCCAAAGCAGGCGATCTGGACGCGTGGAAGGCTGTCGAAATCTTGTTTTTGGCCGGCTATCGCTTCTGGTCTTCCGTTGGCAATTTGCCCACCACCTCCAAAGAAGCCAAAGCGTTCGTGAAGGCACACACACTAACCAACGACGGGGAGAAACTCGCTCACCGTATAAAGGCCACGCACTCGATCTGAGTGCCTGACATCGAAGATTCAGCTTCTCCGCTCCTCTGCCCCTCTGCGGCAAAATCGAGCTTCCTGACCGTTCGTTTTTGCCGCAGAGGAGCAGAGAGGCAAAGGAGCAGAGTATGAGTGATGCTTGAGGTGGTTCCGCTGTTCCTACCTCCTCGTCAGCAGCTTCTCCGCCGGCACCAGGAGATCAAAATCATCCCGGTCGTCGATCTCGGGATCGAGTTCGCCGCAGTCGATGAGACTGGTGATCTTAAGGCAGAAGAATGGGGGCAGCAGAATCATGAATCCATTCTTCTGCCCCCATTCTCCTGCCTACCTCTTCGTTCTGACTGAGTTGGGCACGAAAGCGACCAAATGTTGATTTGGTGCCTGAAAACGGCGCAGAACTTCAGGCACGAAATCGACATCGCCGCAGGCAATAACCACCGCCGCATCTCGTTCACGCACCATGCGCCGCGTTTTCCTGCTCTGTCTCCTCGCCCTCAGCTCTCCGCTTTTCGCCCAAAAGGCGGCGAAGGCCAAGAAAGCCAGCACACCGCCGCCGACGAAGCCGCCGTTGGTCAGCGTGGACATCACGAAGCTGCCGGAGGGCGCGACGCATCTCGATCTTTGGCTGCTGTGCGGGCAGTCGAACATGAAAGGCCGCGGATTCATGCCCGATGAGCCGAAGAATGATCCGCGCATCGTCATGATGCATCTCAAAGACGACCAGTGGTATCTCGCGCGGCATCCGCTGCATCTCACGGGCGACGCGAAGACCTTCCAAGGCCACGACAACGCCGGCGTCGGCCCCGGGCTGGCCTTTGCCGAAGTGCTCGCCGCGCAGTACAAAACCGTCGCCATCGGTCTCGTGCCTTGCGCCGTCGGCGGTTCCTCCATCAAGCTCTGGCAGAAAGGCGCGAAGCTTTACGAAGACGCCCTGCGCCGCGCCAAACTCGCCCTGCAAACCACCGCGCCCGTCAAAGCCCGCCTCCGCGGCATCCTCTGGCTGCAAGGCGAGGCCAACGCGAACGCCCAGGAACTCCCGCTGCACGCCGAGCGCCTCCGCGCCATGATCGGAGCCTTTCGCACCGACCTCGCCCAGCCCGACCTGCCCTTCATCGCCTGCACCATCGGCGAAATGAAGGAAGAGCCGACTCTTTCGAATCTCAAAGCGATGAACGACATCCAGCTCGCCCTGCCGAAAACCGTTCCGCACACCGCCTGCGTCGATGCCCGCGATTTAAAGACCCACATCGGCGACAGCGTCCACTTCGACACCGCGGCACAAAACGAAATCGGGAAGCGTTTCGCGGCGGAGGCGGCCAGGCTGGAAAGACGCTGAAATGCCGCGGGGCTTCCAGCGTTCAACGCGGGCCATGTTTCGCACGCTTTTCACCCTCATCGCCCTCGTTCCGGCGCTCTTCGCGGCGCAACCCAACCTTCTCGTCATCACCACCGATGACATGAGCTGTGACTCGATGGGCGTGTTTGGCTGCAAACTGAAGGACACCACGCCGAACATGGACCGGTTGGCGGCACGCAGCCTCCGCTTCAACCATGCACATGTGGTCGTGGGCAATTGCATGCCCTCCCGCAACGTCATGTGGAGCGGCAAGTATCCGCACAATAACCATATCGAGGGCTTCAAAGCGATCCCGAAGGCCGAGAAGAGCTATCCGGTGCTCGGCGAGATCGTGAAGGAGGCGGGTTACTTCACCGGCATCCGGCACAAGGTGGAGCACAGCACGCCTTATTCGCCCTTTCCGTGGGATGTGGACCTCCGTGAGGAGAAGCGGGATGATGTGAAAAACGCGGCGTCGTGGGGAAGAGCGGCCACGAAAGGCATCGAGGCGGCCAAACAGGCTGGAAAGCCCTTCTGCCTCCTGCTGAACGTGGCTGATCCGCACAAGCCCTTTTATGCTGAGGGCAAAAAGGGGCAGGTGGCTGATGATCCAAATGTGCCGAGCAAGGTCTTCACGCCCGAGGAGGTCGTTGTGCCCGGCTTTCTGCCGGATGATCCGGTGATCCGGCAGGAGCTGGCGCTTTACTTCAGCAGCGTGCGGCGGGCGGATGATGCGGTGGGCAGCATTTTGGAGGCGCTCAAAGCATCCGGGCAGGAGGATAATACCATCATCGTGTTCCTCTCGGATCATGGCATGCCGTTGCCATTTGCGAAAACGCAGCTCTACCATCACAGCAGCCGCACGCCCCTCATGATCCGCTGGCCGGGCGTGACGAAGGACGGCGCGGTGGATGAGGAGCACCTGATCTCGACGGTCGATCTGCTGCCGACGATCCTCGACATGCTGGGCATCGCCTCACCGGGAGGCTTTGACGGCAGCTCCTTCGCCGCGGTGCTCAAAGGTGAAAAGCAACCGAAGCGCACGATGATCTTCAAAGAGCACAACGAGAACTCTGGCGGCCAAAACACGCCAATGCGTGCGGTGCAGACGAAGGACTGGCTGTATATTTTCAGCCCTTGGTCCAATGGCACCCGCGTGATGGGCGGTGCCACGGCAGGCACTGTGACCTGCCGCCAGATGCGTGTGCTGGCCAAAAACAACGAGCAGGTGGCCGCCCGCATCGACCTCTTTGACCATCGCGTGCCCGAAGAGGCCTACGAGGTGCGCTATGATCCGGATGCGCTGACGAACCTGGTCACGAAGCCTGAGCACGCCGAGCAGGTGGCTGTGCTGGAGATGGCGTTGGAGGACTGGATGGTGCGCACGAAGGATCCGCTGCTCGAGGTTTTCCGCCGGCGTGACGACGCGGGCTTCCGCGAGGAATTCATGAAGAGCCTCGAATCGAAGCAAATGGGCCGGAAGCAACGCCAAGCCGCCAACAATCAGCTCAAGAAGGCGGCAGATGGAAAGTCGCTCATCGAGCTCGACATCCCGAAAAGCGTGTCACCGGGGCAAAAGGCTGTCGTCAAGCTCAAGCATCACTTTCCCGCGGATCTCGGTGAGAAGCCAGTGCAGGTGACGCTGAAAAACGGCAAGGGTGATCGCATCAAACGCATCGAGGTGATGGCGAGCGGGGAAGGGGAGAAGGAGGTGAGCTTTGACATCCCGGCGGATGCCAAGAGCGTGAGCTTCGCAAGCCTCGTGGGCAAAGGCATCAATGACGCATTGCAGCATCTGCAATCCAAGGTGGTGCCGGTGAAGGCTCCTTGAGATCAGTTCAAGTAGCGAAACTCAGCGCTCGCAAACAAGGCCTGGCAGAAGGAGGCGAGGGTGAGGCCTTTGATGCTTTCTTTGGGGATGGCTTTGTTCTTGCCGGCTTCTTGCGGGAAACGGGTCCAGAAGGCGAAGAGGGCATCACGCTCCTTTTGAGTCGGCTCGCGGCCAAAGGCGAGTTGGTAGGCCTGGGAGAGTTTTTGCTCGGGCGTGCCATCCATCTTGCCGATGCGCTGGGCAAAGGCATCGGCGAGGCCTTGTGCTTGCACGTTGTTCATGAGGAAGAGGCTTTGCGAGGGCACGTTGGTCGTGTCGCGGTCGCCGTTGACGAGGCTGGCATCGGGGAAGTCGAAGATGCTGAGGAACTCGGGGATCTGGTCGCGGATGAGCGGGAGATACACGCTGCGGTAGAGCTGCGGTTTGGAGTTCACTTCGCGGAGCAGATTGAGGATGCCCTCGCGGCCTTCGCCGGCACGAGCAACGGGTGAGCCATCGACGGGGTAGTAGTTGATGACGCCAGCGATGCTCAGCATGGCATCGCGGATCTCCTCGGCATCGAGGCGGCGCTGGTTCATGCGCCAGCGGTGCTTGTTGTCGGGATCGACCGCGAAGTTCGCGGCATCGTGCATGCTGCCCATCTGGTAAACACGGCTCAGCATGATCTCGCGGATGAGCTTCTTCACTGACCAGCCGTTCTCCATGAAGCTGACGGCGAGATGATCGAGCAGTTCGGGATGCGTGGGCTTCTGGCCCATGGCACCGAAGTTGTCCGGCGTGGTGACGAGGCCGGAGCCCATGAGCTTCAACCACACGCGATTGGCCATCACGCGGGCGGTGAGCGGGTTGTCCCTCGATGCGATCCAGAAGGCGAGGTCGAGTCGGCCGCTGCCTTGCGAGATGTTCAGCGGCTCGCCCTTGGCGCAAAGCACCTCGACGAGGCCGCGCGGCACGATGTCGCCGGCTTGCTTGAGATCACCACGCACGAGGATGGGGCTGTTGACAGGTGTGGGGCGATCGAGCACGCCCATGACGAGGGTTTTTGGCGTGCCGTCATCGTAGAAGAGATCGAGATCGGCCTTCATGCTGTCCGCACGATCAAAGGAACTGCGCACGCGGAGGAAGGTCTGCGCCGATTGGCGTTCGCGTTCGGCTCCGCTCATGGTGCGCACCTGATCGCGGATGTTGTCGGCGGTCTGCTTGGCTTCGTTGTAGCGTTGTTTGAGCTGAGCCACTTCGGAAGGCGACAGCTTGGCGAGCGCGGCGACCTGATCGGCGGCACGGTCGAGCTCGATGAGCGTGCCTGGATTGGCGTTTTGCAGCTGGCTGTAGGTGCCGTAGAGCGTCTCGCTGCTCAGGAAGATGCCCGCGAGGGCGTAGTAGTCACGTTGCGTGAAGGGATCGAACTTGTGATCGTGGCAGCGGGCGCAGGCGAGCGTGACGCCGAGCATGGCTTGCGAGACGGCATCGATCTGCTCATCGACGAGGTCCATCTGGAACTGGCGGCGATCACGCTGATTGTGCCCTTTCGAGCCGACAGCGAGGAAACCGGTGGCGACGATCTTTTCGGCCTGCTCGTGCTTGGTGGAGAACTTCATCAAGTCACCCGCGATCTGCTCTTTGAGGAACTGGTCGTATGGCTTGTCCTTCCGGAAGCTTTCGATGACGTAGTCGCGATAGCGCCAGGCATGCGGGTAGAGCACGTTGACCTCCTTGCCGCTGCTCTCGGCATAGCGGGCCACATCGAGCCAGTGCCGCGCCCACTTCTCGCCGTAGTGCGGTGAGTCGAGATACATGTCGATGACACGCTTCACGGCATCGGGCGAGGTGTCGGCGACGAAGGCTTTGACCTCATCTGGTGTCGGCGGCAGGCCGGTCAAATCGAAGGCGATGCGGCGGATGAGCGTGGGGCGGTCGGCATCACGCACGGGATGCAGTCCGGCCTGCTCCATGCTGGCGAGGATGAAGCGGTCGATGTCCGTCTTCGCCCAGCCTTCGGTCTTCACGGCGGGTGCTGCGGGCTTCACGGGCTTTTGAAAAGCCCAGTGCTGGCGGCCGGCATCCATGTCGATCACGCGCTTGCCGCCTGTGGCATTGGCCACTTTCGACTCGCGAGGATCGGGAGCGCCCATCTCGATCCATTTTTTGAAGTTGGCGATCACCTCGTCCGGTAGCTTTTGCTTCGGCGGCATCTGCATGTCATCGTTTTTCCAGGTCATCGCCTGATACACGGTGCTCTCGGTGATGCTGCCGGGGGTCACGCCGGGATGGCCGCTCTCACCGCCGAGCAGCGTGGCCTGCTTCGTGTCGAGTGTGAGGCCCCCTTTGATCTTCGCGGAGTCGCTGCTGTGGCACTTGTAGCAGTGCTCGACGAGCACCGGGCGGATGTTTTTCTCGAAGAAGTTCAACTGGTCCGGCGTGAGGCCTGCGTGGGCATTTCCAGCCTCGTCAGCGGCATGCAGACGTGTGGCGGTGATCAGGACAAGTGGGAGGAAAATGGCCTTCATGGTCGTGGGGAGGAGATTGTGGTCTTCAACCCTGAGATAGCCCTCAAGTTGCGTCTCATTTACAGCGCCTCTTGTCCTGCCACTTGCACGCAGGCCGAATCGCGATACCTCGAAGGCCGATGCCAGCCTGCACAATCGAAGCCTACCAGGACTCTCCGCAAGCCCGCGAGGAGTTGGCGCGATGGCTCGTGATCCATGCGCCGTATCCGCTCGATGCGGCGGAGTGGGTGGCCCGTCTCGGCTACTGGTGGGACGCGAATCCGTATGCGGCAGCCGCGACCGAACGCGGCTGGGTGCTGCGGCATGAAGGGGCTTTGGTTGGCTTCATGGCCCTCATTCCGGCGGCCTATTCCGTGGGCGGCTCTTTCACACCGGCGATGAATGCCTCGACGTGGTGCGTGGCCGAGACGCATCGTAATGCCAGCCTGCCGATGCTCATGAAGCTGCGCCGACTGGCTGCCACGATGCCGATGGCGGACACGACGCCGACGCCCGATGTGCAGGTGATGCTGCAAAAGAGCGGGTGGATACCCGCGACCAGCATTCAGCGTCATTTTGTGCCGCTGGGCCTTTTCGGCCTGCCATGGCGTGGCCGCTGGTCGCGGCTGCCGGCGGGGAAGAAGATCACGCGTGATCCGGCGGAGGTGCGCAGCATCGCTAGGAATTTTCAAAGCAGCGACCGCGTCGAGAAATGGGTCACGCCGGAGTATCTGAGGTGGTTTGCGGCCTCCACGATGCGGCAGCATGAGTTCATCGGCGTGCTCGACGAGACCGGTTGCCTCACCAGCTACTTGTTTCTGACGCCCGCGGAGATCCGTGGTATCACCGGCTGGCTGGAGGTGGACCATTTCAGCACCTGCGAGGACTTTTCAGAGCTGCATGCTCTCGTCGGCGAGATCGTGCGAAACCGTGCGGCACTGACCGGTGGGCTCTACCTGACTCTCACGAGCTTTCCTGGCGATACGACATGGGACTCGGTGCCAGCTCTGCTCCGGCGTGCGGCACGCGTGACGCATCACTTTGCCATTCCGGAGGCCATCAAGGCGCTGCCAAAGCACAGCGTGCTGGCAGAGGGCGACTGGGGGCTCTAAACGAGCTTCTCGATCACCGCGAGGAGGTGGTTGCCAGTGGCAAAGGTATCCGCGGTCATCAGCTCATCGGGAATCTGCACACCGAGCTCCTGCTCGATCTCCATCAGCAGGTCGATCGAGGCCATCGAGTCGAGGCCCAGCTTGCCGAGGTCCTCGTCCATCGGCACGGCGGCGCCGGGCGTGAGGAAGCGGAGCTTCGGGCGGAGGATTTCCTGGAGTTTCGGGGTGATGTCAGTCGCAGTCATGGTCTTGGGGGGCGGCCACTAAACCGCACGATTCGGATTATGCCAGCACTGGAAGGACCATGTTTCGATCACTTCACTACCGCGGTAGGCCGCTTCCACTGGCGTGGCATGGCTGAGGAAGCCCAGCAGGCTCGCGGTGAGGCCGTAGGCACCCACGTTTGGCACCGCCAGCACATCGCCCACCTCCACCGGCGGCATCTTTTGGCCGCGGGCGAGGCTGTCGAGCGGGCTGCACAGCGGACCGACGACATCCGCCACCATCTCGCCTTCGCGTTGAGCCGTCAGATTGAGCAACGTGATCGCTGAACGCGGAATGCGGCCGAGGCCGGACATGCCGCCGAGGTGATGAATGCCTGTGTCGAGCACCACAAAGGTCTTCGAGCCCGCTTTTTTCACATCGAGCACGGTGGTGAGCAGCGTGCCGCTGCCGGCGCAGAGGTAGCGGCCGCTTTCAAAGCAAAGCTGTGCCTTGCCAAACAACGGCGAAGACCTCCAAACCGCCTCCAAAGCCTCGCGCAGTCCCGCGAGATCGCTGCCTGTGGCCTCGCTGGCATACGGCCATGGAAAGCCACCGCCCGCATTGATGACGTCGCATTCAAAGCCGACGGCATTGGCAACACGCACCGCGGTATCGAGCGCGCATTGCGTGTTCTTCGCCAAAGCCTCAACGGAGGCCACCTGCGTGCCGAAATACACATGCACACCATTCAGCGTGAGGTTGGGCAGCTTCAGCCGCTCCGCCGCGCCCTCGGCCAGCAGCAGCGCCTCATCGAAACCGAACTGGCTCTCCACGCCGCTCATCGCCAGACGGGCATCGGGTGCCTGCTGCGGATTCACGCGGAGCATCACCGTGATCTGCACACCGGCCTTCACCGCCATCTGCGAAAGCCGCGTGGCATCGGTGAAGCTCTCACAGGAAAAATGCGTCACCCCATTCTCGAGCATCGTGGCGATCAAACGTTCCGATTTGCCCGGCCCGCCGAAAACGATGCCATCCGTGAAGCCCGCATGCTTTGCTGCCGCCAGCTCGCCATCGGACGTGATCTCCGCCCGCACTCCGTGTGCACGCAGCTCACTGGCGATGGCGGGCAGGGGATTGGCTTTGAACGAGTAATACAGCCGCGAGCCCTCCGGCAGAGCCGCGTGCAAGGTCTGCGCACGCTGCTTCACGACTTCCAAATCATACGCGAACAGCGGCGAGCCGTGCTTGTCGAGGAGTTGACGGGCGAAATCGGCATTCATGTTCGGGAGGTCAGGAATCGGCAAAGAATGATTGAGGTTAAAAATGCTGACATCGCGAATACAACGAGGATTCGATAATCGATCCTTACATACCACGCATCCTGATCATTTCCGCGATCATAGACGAGCCAGGAAAGCATCAATCCATGCTCTTGACGGACGCAGCGGAACAAGCGGTTGGGATCCGCTGGCTTTTGCCACTGACCAGCCTTCGTCCACAGATTCTCCGGGTAGGCTCCTACCGTCCATGTGTGCCATGGGGTTAGGAAACACACCAAAACTCCCAGCCAGATCAGGATCATGGTCTTGACTCGCTTCATGGTTCAAAGCATCGCACGCAGGGCTTTTCGATCGACTTTCTGGTTTCCGGTCTTGGGCAGCTCGGGGAGCAAAAACACGCGGTTGGGTACCTTGGCGGGTTCCAGCTTCGCGCTGAGTGCCTGGATGATTTTCGCCTCGTCGAGCGAAGGATCGGAGACACTCGCAAACAGGCAGAGCAGGTCCTTCGCCTCGTCTTTGACGCAGCCCGCGGCCACCACGCCGTCGATGCGGCAGGCTTCTTCTTCGACCTCGGCAGGGCTGAGGCGATGGCCTTTGTGTTTGATCAGGAAGTCGCTGCGACCGTGGATGAACAAGAAGCCCTCCGCATCCACGCGACCGTAGTCACCGCTGCGCAGTATCCGCACGCCATCGAGCATCGGGTAGCGCTTCGCCGTCTCCTCCGGTGCCTGCCAGTAGCCCGGTGCCAGATGCGGACCGGTCACACACAGCTCACCAATCTCACCCGCAGGCAGGCGACGGCCTTCTTCATCAATCGCAAAGACCTGCGTGCCATCCAGCGGTCGGCCCACGGACTCTGGCCGGGCCTCAAACTCTTCCGGCAGCAGGATGGAGACGCGTTTGCACTCCGTCAGCCCATACATCGGATGGATGCGAGCCTGCGGGAAAAGCTCGCGCAGGCTGGCGATGTAGCTTTGCGGCAAATGATCGCCCGTGTTCGTGATGACAAGGATCTTCGGCAGTGGCACCGGGCGGTAGCGCTGCATTTTGATGAGGCCTCCGAACAAGGTCGGCACGCCCGGCAACACGCTGATCTCCTGCGCCGCGAGGATGCGCGGCAGTTCCGGCCCTGCCATTTCCGGCCTTCCGATGAAGACGGAGGCTCCAGCGATGGCCGCGTAGAAGAGTTGATACAGTCCGTAGTCAAAGCTGAGCGGCAACAGAACTGCCACGCGATCCTCCGCCCGATACTGCAATCTCGCCTGAATGGCCTCGGCGACAAAACGAACCACCGCATGCGTCAAAATCACGCCACGAGGCGTGCCGGTGGAGCCGGAAGTGAAAACGAGGAAGGCTGGATCAGTGCCCTGGCCGGGAAACGGCACGGCTTCCGGGTTCGCACTCGTGAGCAGATCCTCGAACGAAGCTTGTTCGGCCCAGACGACGGGTGTTTCACCAAACTCCGCGCTCAACGCGGCCGTCGCAGCTTCCAGCAGACCGAGCTTGGGCTGGGTTTGATCGATCACGCGGCGCAGACCCTCCGGCTTGAGCTGCGGATGCAGGATGACGGCGATACCGCCCACCTGAATCGTGGCGAAAAACAGCAGCACAGTCTCGATGCGGTTCTCGGTCACCATTACCACGCGGTCGCCGTGTCCGATGCCACGCGCACGCAAGCCTGCCGCGATGCTTTCAATCTGCTGCCAGGCCTCCGCAAAGGTCAGGCTCCGGGTGGCATCGTAGAGAAAAAGGGCGTCAGGCGAGCGTGCCGCCGCATCCCGCACATAAGATGCGACAGACGGTTCTGAGGTGGGGGAAGGCGTCAAAATCATGCAGAATCGCTAAAACGATAAGGGCCGGATTCTGCACGCGCAACCCGCCCGGCATCATTTTGCCACTTTCATCCACTTCACGGCCTCCATGCCGCTCGCGAGCTCCTTGATCCGCACCTCCCAGGTGCCCGGGTCGTCGTTCGGGGCCAGATTGATCTCTGCTTCGAGGATGCCGTTCTCCGCGGCGTAGTAGCCACTGCCTTCCGCGAGGTTGCCGTTCGCATCGCGGATGTCGAGGCGCACGGGGATCACGGCTTTGACCGGGCCTTCTTGAGTCGTGGTGAGGCGGGCAGAGACTTTCGCGGTGTTGCTCAAGGTTGCGTTTTCTGGAACAGAGAGCTCCATGCCGAGCAGCGGTTTGGGCAGAATCACGAAGATGCGGCCATCGCAAGGCCCCAGCTCCACCGGCCAGCTCATCACGCCGTCGTCACTGCGCTTTGGCACAATGAAACGAGTGCCGGTGAGTTCATACACATTCGCGGACTCGGCCTTCAGGCTCATGATGCCCTTCGACGGCAGGCCGTTTTCCATCACGAGGCCATGCTGGCCCACATAGCTGCCGTATTCGCGATGGTCGTTGATAGCGAAAAGGTAGGTCGCATCGCCAAACTTCCGCGTGCGGACGATGATCTCGGGATTGTCGCACATGGCCTTTTGAGGCAGCGAAAAGCCTCCAAGGGTCTTCGCGAGCTCGAGAACCTTGTTTTTGTCCTCCGCGGCCTTTTTCTCGCGTTTGAAGGTTTGGATGGTGAAATCGGCTTTGAGGCCCGGGCAGAGAAACTCATCCGCTACGATCTTGCCGCCCTTCTTTTGCCAGTCGGCGATGCGAGCAACGACCGACTTCGTCAGCACATCGCAATACGGCATCACGAGCGCCTTGCGGCCACTGAGGCCGTTTTTGAGCAGCGCCTCCTCGAAGAGAATATCCGTCTGCACATGCGCATGCTGCAGTGCGAGCCACACATCTGCCTCCCAGCCCATGTTGGAGCCGTAGCCGCCGCGTCGCGCGAACATCTGCGACGTGAAACTCTCCAAAAAAGCTACCTCGCTACGCTCATCCGGGATTTCCATCAACGTCGGCCCCAGTGGCTCGATGACATCTTTAACGAGCTGCTTCAAAACCGGCGCGGTGTTTGGATTCGTGAAGCGATACGCGCCCGGGCTGTCCGTCTGCACCAGCGACTGCCAGCCGTGATACATGATGCCTTGGATGGGTCGCGAGATCTTGGTCCAAAGCGCTTCCTTCAAATGCATCGGCGCGATGGTGATGTAGGCGGCCTCGGGATCATGATCTTCCCACGCCACGAGCTCACCCGGTGCCTTGCTGCCCATCGGCGCGGTTTGAGAGCGATACCAAATGAGCTGCGTCATCTTCATCACCCGCTGATTTTTGCCCGTGGCAGCACTCATCGCGAAAAGCTGGTCCGCGCACATGCCAATCCGCTGCGGATCGGGATAGGTGTAGGTCCAATGAGAGAGCACATCCACACTCCCGCCCGCGCCGCTGATGCTCGGCTGCCGCACGGCGGGATCGAAGAAGGTCCAGTTGCGGCTCGCGGTGCTCTTGATGCCCTTGTTCAGAGCGGTGTGCAGGGCGTTCCAACCATCGCCCACGGTCCAAAACCAGCGGTAGTATTTCAAAATCGGATGTTCGTCGTCGATGACCCGATCCGGCGGGAAGTCCTTCAGCTTCGACCACTCCACCCCGCTGCGGCCCGTCACTTCGGCGGGGATGTCCGTGCCGGCGAATTTCTTGTATGCCTCCACATCGACCGGGTTGAACGACGGCTGGGAGGCGTCGCGCACCTCGGTGTCGATCAGTGTCGTGGTGAAAGCCGGGTGGTCTCCATAGGCCTTGCCCACGCTGGTGCCGACAACTTGGAAAAAGGGGGCAAAGTCCGGCATCGACGCGCAGATGTCCTGCCGCGCATACGGTTTCCCATCGCGCCCGATGCGCAGATTTTTCGGGTCTGACTCCAGAACACGGCTTGGTGACAGGCTGGCGACCACTTGCAGGCCGTTCGCGAGCGCTGCGTCGAGCATTTCGCGGTTTTTGGCGATCACCTCCGGCTTCCCTGGTGGTGCGATGGCTCGATTTTGCCACATCGGTCCGTAATCCGCGCCGAGGCCGATGAAGTGCGTGAATCCCAGATCCTTCAGTCGTGCGATCTCGTTGCCGCCCGCACCCCACATGATCACCGGCATGCGCGGCGGCATGCGGCCGACGATTTGCAGCGTCGTGCTTTGCTCGGTGGCGTAGTCGCCGGACTCAAAGCGTGCACGCAGGTCATAGGTGCCCGGCTTGAGGGCGGTGTTGAGCGAAAACCTCGCCGTGAAGCTCTTTCCGGCGGCGAGGTCTGGCACGATGAAGTCTTCCGTCTTGCCGCCGAGCGAGGCTTTGAGCTTTGCGCCCTTCATCACCTCGCGCTTGAGATTCGTGAGGACGATGTCGATCGGCTTCGCGGTCTCCATGCGGCGCCACACCGTCCGTGTGGCTGCGATTTGCATCTGCACCCGCTCAAAGCTGAGCACGCCATCGCAGATGCGCACTTCGTCGATGAAGCCGGGAAAGCCGCCGTAGTTGCTGCCTAGCCGGTCACCGAGGCTGAGCTCCTTTTTGCCCGGAACGATCGCGCCATAGCCCTCCAGCTTCGCGCCGCCCGCCGCGGTGCCGTTTCGATAAAACTTCCCCTCGCCCGCGCCATCGTAGGTGAAGGCCACATGCTGCCATTCCTCGCCCAGCTTGAACGGCAGCGAGTAGATGGTCTTCGACTCCGCGCCAAAGCCAAGCGTCACCCACATGCGCCGCAGCCCGCCTTTGTCAGCGTCGCCGATCTGCCACTGGTAGTCCGTGTGATCGACATACTTTTTGTCGAGCAGGTAGCAGCGCAGCTCCGGTTTGAACTCCCCCTTCGGCTTGATCCACATCTCCATCGTGAACGCGCCCCTCGCCGGCAGCACGCTCACCAGCGCCGCATGCCGCTTGTCCTCCACTGGGAACCCCGGAAACGACTCCAGCCCGCCGCCAAACCGGCCTTTCGGATTCAACACCGCGCCGTGGAGCTTCAGCCCGTCCACTTTCTCAAAGCTCCAATGCCCGAGCACATGCTTTCCGGTCGCATCTTCGCCGCTGTAGCCGGTTTCCCAGGTTTCTTGAAGAGCAAAGGCGGAACTGCAGAAGCCGAAGAAGAGAAGAAGGAAAAGTGGTCGGAGCATCAAGGCAGAAAAGCACCGGTGCAGGACAACTCTTTCAAGTTTCCGCTGGCGTCATCGCGCTGATTCTTGCGCCGATCAATTCTCATCCAGCCCGCGGCGGATGCGGTATTTGATGGCGAGCTGGTGGGCGGGCGTGTTGGCGAAGTTGAGGGCTTTGATGCGCTCGATTTGAAGCAGGGTGCTGCTTTGCGTGGCCGGATAATACTGCGTGCTGTGGGCCATGACCAGCAGGCGGGCGAGGTATTCGAGCTGGAGGTTCTGCCGCATGGTGCTGATGGGCTTCGCGGGATCGTCGCCAGTGCAGATGGCGGCGGTGAGGGAGGTCAGCACCTCGTCCACGCTGATCTCATTGCCATACAAGGCGCTGTCCTGCAGGCGCTGGAGCGTGGCGGGGTGCAGGATATGGGCGAGGAGAGAGGTCTGGGTGCGGAAGGCGATGTCGTGGAGCTTCGGATCCTCGGTGCCATCGCCATGGTCAAAGCCGCGGCGCTGCTGCTGGAGGTGAGCTAAAAGCTCCGCAGGCGCGTCGAAGGCATCCGGCGCAAAGGCATGCTTCGCGAGCACGGCGAGGGCGCGGCGTTGTTTTTCGGCTTCGACGGGCTTGAAGGGCTTCACACCCTCTGCCTGGCCTTGCACGGCACGTTCGACATACACGCCGCCAATGTAGCGCGAGATGGCGGTGAGGGCGTTGCCGACCTCTTTGGTGATCGACATGTAGCCCTGTGCGACCTCCTGCCAGCTCTTGCCGGGCTCGGCGAGGTCTTTGAGCACGTTCTTGAGCTCTCCTTTGGCGAGCTCGCAGCGCTGCTCGCCATACACAATGGGATCGCTGCTCATGTCGAAGAGCATCGCACGAGGGTCGATGGCTTTGCCGGTGGCACGCATGTCATCAGCGTCATTGGCAAAGGCCAGCTCGGGCTTGTGCGACTGGCTGGCGATGGCTTCGAGACGCTTTACTTCCTCGATGGGATCTTCCAAGGCCTCGCTGTAGCCAAAGTTGATGGCCCAGTGGTCATACGGGCCGGGTTTGGTGGTGAAATACTGGCCTTGCTTGACACCTTTCGGCGCGAGATTCACCGGCGGGTAATCCATCACCGATCCGGTGAGGCCGACCTTCTCGGTGATTTCAGCATTGTGGATGTTTTCCGGGCTGTGGAGCTGGCTCGAGCGGAAGTTGTGGTTCAAGCCGAGCGTGTGACCCACCTCGTGCAGGGCGAGGTAGTAGAGCGATTCTTTGACGAGGCGGTCCACCTCGATGCGGTCGCTCTTTTGCAGACGCAGCATGGTCTGGCCAAACTGGATGCCATGGCGGGCGCAGTTGCAGGCGAGGCAGGCGTGCGGGTTGAGGCGGTTCGCACCTTCATCCTTCGACTCCGTGACGAGACCGAGATCGTCGTAGAGCTTCTTCGTGAGCAGGCGCTTCGTGATGTAGCTGTATTCCAGCATGATGTCCGCACCGAGGATCTGGCCGGTGCGGGGATTGGCAAAGCTCGGGCCGTAACCACCGAAGGGCGGATTCACGCTGCTGGTCCAGCGGAGCACGTTGTGCTCGATGTCGCCAGCATCCCACTTCGCGTCATCAGGCTGCTGTTTGACGACGACAGCATCTTTGAAGCCGGCGGTCTCAAAGGCCTCATTCCACTTCAGCACCGCGGCGCGGATGGTGTCGCGGAATTCGATGGGCGTGGTGTTTTCGATCCAGAAGACGATGGGCTCCACGGGCTCGCTGAGGGCAGTGCCGGGCTTTTGCTTCACCAGATTCCAGCGGTGAATGACGTCGCGGTAGGGCGCGGCGTCGAGGCTGGTCATGTCGGTGATCTGGTGGGTGAAGTAACCAATGCGCGGATCATCGAGGCGCGGCTTGAAATCGCTGTCGGGCATGGCGAGCAGCGTGTGCTGGACCTGCACGGTGATGTAACGCGGGTCGGCGATGTCCTCGTCGTGCTCGTGCGGCGGGTTTTGGTTCTCGTAAACGTATTCGGCAATGACGGCGGTGTTCTTCGGGTAGCCGTTGATGCGCATGACCTTGGTCTTCGGCTCGGAGAGACGGCCGAGCATGGAGCGCTCGCCAAACTTCACCATCGTGAGCGATTCACGCAGGAAGAGGTTCGTGGCGGGGATGAGCACGCCGTCGTTGTCCTCCGCGGCGATGCTTTCACTGGCGAGGATGGCATGGCTGATGTTCGCGTTGCGGGCACGGGCCAGCGGGCTCTGCGGGTCAAAGTAGATGGAGGTGTTGCTTTCGACGAACTCGACGCGGTCAAAGACCTTCCGCAGCACGACGATGACTTCCTCGCCATAGCGGCCGCGGTTGTGACCGACTCCGACTGGGCCATCGACGCTGTGGTTGAAGTAGATGAACTCAGGACCGAGCTGCGATTTCGCGATGTAGAGCCACGGCGAGCCTTTCTCCATGTCGAGATACATGCGGAAGAGGCCGTCGATGCGTTTGAAGTCCTTCGTGAACTCCGCCACGGACTTTTTCTTGGGCTTGTTGTCCTCGGCGGGCTTCGCAGCGGTTTGCTGGGCTGGCGCAGGAGCTGGCTTGGGAGCCTCTTCCTTGGCGGGAGCAGGCTGGGGCTTGGCAGGTTCGGGCTTGGGCTCCGGCTTCGGCTCGGGTTTGGGTTCAGGCTTCGCGGGATCAGGCTTGGGCTCCGGTTTGGACGGGGCGGGTTTGGGCTGCGGATTGGGCTCGGGCTTCGGGTCAGCGGCGTGGCTGCTTAGAGCGAGGGAGAGGACCGTGAAGGCGGTCAAAGTGCGGCGAAGCATGGCAGGGCAGGGTGGTTGAAGACCGGAAATCTATGGGACAACGCCGCGGGATGCACGTCTTTGTGCGATTTTTGTTCCGCTGCAGGCCAGCCTGCATGCTGCGGGCTTCTCGGAGCGTAGGTTTCGCCGCATGAAATCGCTCCTGAAGCCTCTTTGCCTCCTCGCCCTGCCCGGTGCCGCACTCGCGGAGCCGGACTTTTACCGCGATGTGTTCCCCTTCCTGAAGGCCAACTGCGTCTCCTGCCACAACAAGACCACCACCAAAGCCGGGCTGAACATGGAAACGCCCGAGCTCATGATCAAAGGCGGTGATTCCGGCCCCTCGATCATTCCGGGCAAAAGCGCCGAAAGCCTCATCGTCACCGCCTCGCTTCATAAAGAGGACATGGAGATGCCACCGCCGAATAACAAATCCGGCGCCGTGAACCTCACTCCTGCCGAGATTGCCCTGTTAAAGCAGTGGATCGACCTTGGTGCGAAAAGCTCCACACAGACCGAGCGCACGGTGGCGTTGAAGGCCTTCGCGGCGAGCATTGATCCCATCTACACCGTGGCGATGACGAAGGATGGTCGCTACGCCGCCTGCGGTCGCTCGAATGACATCTTCATCTACGATCTGGCTGCACGCCGCGTGGCCGCACAGATCCCGGATGCGCATCGGGCGCTTGTTCAATCGCTCGCCTTCAGCCCGGACGGCACACGGCTTGCCAGCGGCAGTTTCCGCGAGGTGAAGATCTGGCAAGTGCAGCCTTCCAAAGCCTCCGCGGCTCCCGTGGCCTCCAAACCAGCCGATGCGGCACTCGTGAAAAAAATCGCCGACAGCTCCAAACTGGCCGTTTTGGCCAGTGCAGCCTCCGCAGATGGCAAAACGATCGCCACCGCCTGTGCGGATGGTTCCGTCCGACTCTGGGACGCAAGCACCGCGAAGCCCATCATCGAGCTGCGAGGCAATCTGGCCGCTGCGAAGAAGATCGCCGAGCTCGAATGGACCATCGCCCGCAACACACTGGAGCAAGCTTTTCAAAAGAGCGAAGCCGACCGCATCGCCAAACAGAACACCGCCCTCGATGAACTGCTCAAAAAGGCCAACGACGCCATCACGTCGATGAAGAAGGTGCTGCCCGAGAAGCAGAAAGCCGTGCCGCCGACCACCACCGCGAAAAACGATGCACAAAAGGCTGTGGACGACGTGAACGCGAAGATCAAAGCCGTCCCCAACGGCAAGCCGGATGCCACGCTGGATCGCGATTTGAAGACAGCGCAGGACAAACTCATCACCGCCAAGATGAGCGAGGTGTCGGCTCTCGCGGCCGTTTCGGCCACGGAGAGCAACATCAAGGATGCCGAAGACGATGTGAAACGCATCACCGACTCAAAAGCGAAGAACGCCAAAGCCATCGCCGATGCCAACGCGGCCGGTGCCACGGCCAAAACCGCTCAAGACAAGGCCACTGCCGACCTCACCGCCTTGAAACAGCAGATCGCCAAAACGCCGACCAAGGCTCTGGCGGTCGGTTTCTCCGCCGATGCAGGCCGCGTGGCTGCGTTGTTCGAGGACGGCGTGCTTCGCGTGTGGGCCGCGGCCACCGGTTTGGTGATCGAGGAGACCAGCGGCGGTGCTGCGGGCACGACGACGATCTCCGCCGGGCCTGACGGTTCTTTCACCGCGGTGAAATCGCTCACGCTGAGTGCCGGTGGTGCTCCCGCATGGACTTTGGAGCGCACTTTGAATGAAAAGGGATTCTTCGCGGATCGCGTGAATGCCGTTCGTTTCAGCCCGGATGGCAAAACACTCGCCACGGGTGGCGGTGAGTTGTCACGCACCGGCGACATCACCTTCTTCGATGTGGCCTCCGGCAAGGTCGTGCGCACCTGGAAGGAAAAACACAGCGACACCATCCTGTGCCTCGACTTCTCACCGGATGGCAAACTGCTCGCCTCCGGTGCCGCGGATAAAATCACCCGCGTTACCGACATCGCCTCAGGCAAGCAGGTGAACCTGTTTGAAGGTCACACGCATCATGTGATGAGCCTCGCCTTCCGTGCGGATGGTCGCGTGCTCGCCACCGCGGGTGCCGAGGGCGTCGTGAATACTTGGGACATGATCATCGGCGAGCGGAAGAAGAAGGTCGAAGGCTGGACGAAGGAGGTCACCTCCCTGCAATTCATCGGTGCCACGAACCAAATCGTCACCGCGGCGGGCGATAACAAGGTGCGCATCGTGACCGATGAAGGCAGCGAGATCCGCAGCATCGCCAACCTGCCCGATTACATGCAGGCCACTGCCAGCACGCCAAACGGTGCCATGCTCATCGGCGGCGGCGAGGACAGCTTCCTCCGTGTCTGGGATGGCACCAGTGGCAAGGAGCTCGTGGCGTTTGGAAAGTAACCGGGGCATTCCTGCCCCGTCAGGCTTCTTCGACGAGAGGCTCGTCTTCCGCCTCTTTCACATTCGGCACCAGCTCCGCGCCTTTCAGCAGGCGGCAGAATTCCTTCTTCGACACACGATGCATCGAGCCTTTCCGGTCGGGTGAGCCGTGCATGAGCTTGTATTCGATGGCCAGGCGTTCCCAATGGATGATGCGCAGGTAGTCATCGTCCTTTTTCCAGAGCTGGCCTTGTTGCAGTTTCATGTGCCGCTGCCTAGCGCCGGAGCGTGGCGCATGCCAGTGGAAGATTCACAGCTTGCGAAAGCACCACGAGCGATACGACAGCTCACCAGCACGCAGCGCCTCATACACTCGCGAGCCCGGAATGCCCGCGAAGTCACGGCCCAGCGCATGCAAAAAGCCCGGCAGACGCTGCACGATGAGCTCCTGGCTGCGCCGTGCGTTCATGTCCATGCCGCGGAGCACCTCGGGATTGATGATCCGCGTTTGCACGACCTGAAGTGACGCGGCGGCGATGTCGGCTTCCCATTCGGCGATGTCCGCCTCGAAACGAAAATCGGCATACAGAAAGTGCCCGCCGGACTTCAAGACCCGCGCCACCTCCGCGAGGAAGCCGGGAAAGTCCGGGTAGCAGTGCGAGGCCTCGACATTGATCACCGCATCGAGCGAGGCATTGGGGAAGGAGAGCCGCTGCGCATCGCCTTGCTGAAACGAGAGACCCGGCACCACATGCCGCCGCTGGCAGAAGCGGATGCCCGTGGGATTCAGATCGAGGCCCGTGTAAGCCGCAGGCTGCATCGTCCGCGTGATCCACGAGGCACCACCACCATGGCCGCAGCTCACTTCGAGCACCGTTTTGCCCTTCAGATCGACCTGCGAGGCCACATGATGGTAAAGCTGGATGCAGCCGCGATTGGCTTCATCAGCCTCATCGAGCCTCAAACCGACGGGTGGGTCCGTTTCGAAGGCGTAGTTCAAAAACAGCACTTCCTCGCCGCGAAGGCGTCGCGTGAGAAAAGGATACCAAAGCTGCCAGATGGCTTTGCGGATGGCTGGAATGGAAAAGAGGCGTTCGAGCAGGGACATGGCGCAGCATGAGCCGCATCTCGCCCGAAGCAGGGAAAATGTAGCTCAATCCTGGCCGTCGCTTGTGCATCACCTCCGCATGGTGTCCTCTGCCCTTCTTATGAGCCTGCCAGCCTGCCCGATGTGCGAGATGAACGACGTTTTGGACCACGCCGAACGTTACGAATGCATGACCTGCGGTCATGAATGGTCAAAAGAAGCCGCGCCTGAGGCTCCCGATGCCGAACGCGTCGTCAAAGATGCCTACGGCAACGTGCTCGCCGATGGCGACATCGTGGCCATGATCAAGGACATCAAGCTCAAGGGCTCCTCCGACGTGCTGAAGGTCGGCACCAAGTCCAAGCCCATCCGCCTCGTCGATGGCGATCACGAGATCTCCTGCAAGATGGACGGCATCTCCATCGGCCTGAAGGCCTGCTTTGTGAAGAAGGTGACGGCGTGATCTGGCACCGCCCGTAGTGGAGTCCACCAGAACGCTGACGTGTCTGGTCGATCACGTTCTGCAAGATAAAACAAGGATTGGAAAACTGCCTTCTCCATGCTCGAATGCGCTGCATGTGGTGGGACTATCAAGACGTGGCGGAAGCCAAGGAACGCATTCAACGCGAGATCGCCAAGCGGAAGAAGAAGGGCGAGGCTTTTGAGGCGCTGGTGCCCGCTGTGGGCAAAAAGCATGTCTGCACGACTTTTTGGGGCAAAGCTTGGTGCAGCCATCTGGAGACCTATCAGGAATATGAGTCCCGCCTGCCGCGAGGCCGAAGCTACCTGCGGCAGGGGAACGTTTACAACGTCGAAAGCGAGCCCGGCAAGGTCACGGCCGTCGTGGCAGGCTCGGAGTTGTATGACACGCAGGTCTTCATCCAACCGCTGAAGGCCTCGAAGTGGCAGGACATTGTCGAAAAGTGCGAGGGGCAGGTCGGTTCGATGCTCGATCTGCTCGCGGGCAAGCTCGGCGATGGCGTGATGAGCGTGCTGAGTGATGCGGAGGAAGGTTTGTTTCCAAAAACGAAGGAGATTCGATTCAACTGCTCCTGTCCGGATCACGCGGACATGTGCAAACACGTCTCCGCCGTGCTGTATGGCGTCGGCGTGCTGCTCGATGCGAAGCCGGAGCTGCTCTTCACGCTGCGTGGCGTGGATGGTGCGGATCTGCTCGCCAAGGCCAAAGATGCCGCGGTGACCGGCGTCACCGAGAATGCCGGTGAACTGGCCGGAGCAGACCTCAGCGCCCTTTTCGGCATCGAGCTCGGTGAAATCGCCGAACCCGTCAAAGAGGTCACCACGGTCACCAAGGTCAAAAAGCTCGCAAAGCCCAAGACGCCTGAAAAGCCCGCGAAGCGCCCGCGTTCTCGCGGGGCATGAAATCACGCTTCGTCCTGTTGCTCCTCGTTTTGCTCTCCCTTGCTCCGGCTTTCGCCGCCGAGAAGGCACCGCGTCCGAACATCCTCTTCATCATCTTCGATGACTGGGGCTGGCAGCATGCGGGGGCATATGGTTGCGATTGGGTGAAGACGCCGAACTTCGATCGCGTGGCTCGTGAGGGCGTGTTGTTTAAAAGTGCCTTCACCTCGAACCCAAAGTGCAGTCCGTGCCGGGCGACGATCCTCACGGGTCGCAATTCCTGGCAGCTTGAGGAGGCCGTGTGTCATGGCGGCATCTTCCCGCCGAAGTTCGCGGTGTATCCCGATCTGCTGGAGAAGAGCGGCTACGTCGTCGGTTTGACCGGCAAGGGCTGGGGGCCGGGGAAATTCGATCTCGAAGGCCGCACGCGGAATCCAGCGGGGCCGTCGTTCGATGGACACAAGATCGACGTGCCTGCGAAGGGCATCACGCCGAGCGATTACGCGGCGAATTTCACCGACTTCCTCGCCACGCAGAAGAGCGGGCAGCCGTTTTGCTTTTGGGTGGGCTTCAAAGAGCCGCATCGCGGTTACGAGGAGGGCAGCGGCGTGCGTTTGGGCAAAAAACTCGGCGAGGTGATCGTGCCCGGTTACCTGCCGGACAATGAGGTCGTGCGTGGCGACCTCGCCGACTACGCCATCGAGGTCGAGTGGGCCGATGCGCAGATCGGGCGTGTGCTCGACGTGCTGCAAAAGAGCGGACAGCTCGATGACACGCTCATCGTGATCACCTCCGACCACGGCATGCCTTTTCCTCGCGTGAAGGGACAGATCTACGAAGACGGCTACCACCTGCCTTTGGCCATGCGTTGGGGCAAAGGCATCAAGCCCGGCCGTGTCGTGGAGGATTTCATCAACGTGCGAGACCTCGCGCCGACCTACCTCGAACTCGCCGGTGTGCCCGTGCATGAGCAGATGACCGGCAAAAGCCTCGTGAACATCCTGCGCAGCGAGAAGAGCGGCTTCATCGAGGATCGCAAAATCATGCTCGCGGGCAAGGAGCGGCACGACATCGGCCGTCCGAACGACTGGGGCTATCCCGTGCGGGCCATCCGCACGCCAGAGTTCTTCTACAGCCACAACTACCACCCCGAGCGCTGGCCCGCCTGCAACCCCGAAACCGGCTACGGCAACTGCGACGACGGCCCCACGAAGACCTGGATCGTCGATCACAAAGACCTCTTTTACGATCTCGCCTTCAACTACCGTCCCGAGGAGGAACTCTACGACATCGTGAACGATCCGCAGTGCCTCAAAAACCTCGCCAAGGACCCGCAGCATGCCGCGACGAAGCAGGAACTGCGGACGAAGCTCGACGCGATGCTCAAGGAAGAGAAAGACCCGCGTGAAACTGGTAACGCCGCCATCTTCGACACCTACCAATACCTCGGCAAACGCACCGGCAAAGGCTACGCCGAATGGGAAGCGAAGCAGAAAGGCCTCCTGCCGCCCGAAGAGCCGAAGAAGGGCAAAAAGGGGAAGAAGTCGGAGGAGTAGCATGGGCTTTCTAGCCTGTGCTTCGATCCATCGCACAGCCTCGAAAGGCTATGCTACTCGGTTTGCTCGCGTCGAACCTGCGGAAACCGTCGCAGCATCAGCGCGGTGTATTTCTCCGCTCGTTCATCTTCACCAAGCTGCCGTGCCACCTCGATCAACTCCACATAGGCATTCCGCTCCCGAGGGTGGAACTCAATGATGTTCTCGTATTGTGCCACGGCTTCCTCGAAACGGCGCTCCGAGCGGTAGCGATGGGCCAGCAGGTAGGAGACCGGGGGCTTCTTGAAGCTGTCGGAAGGGAAGAAAAGGTTCGCGAAGGGCTTCGCGATCTGTTCCGCCAGCCAAAACGCCGTTTCTGGGGCTATCAAGAGCACCGCGCTCACAAACGCCACCATGCTCAAGATCACCGGCCCCGCGGCCCCGATTCCCGCCATCTTGAGCGCGGCCCTCATCAGCCAGATGCTGGCTGCGAGGGACAGCAGCGCCAGGATCCAGCGTGTTCGCACAAACTTCATGAGAGAGGGTAAGAGGCGCTGAAGGCAGTTCAACCCGGATGATGGCGAAGCGGCATTTAGCCTAGGCTTTCCAGCCTGTGCCTCGATCCCACGCACAGCCTAGAAAGGCTATGCTACGAGCCGCATCACCGCGAAACTATTCCCGCGCCCGCGGGTTAAGCAGGCCTGAACAACACCCGACTCCCCATGAGCATGCCGATTCCCTCCCGCCGCAGCTTTTTGAAGACCACCAGCAGTGGTTTTGGTTACATGGCCTTTGCCGCGCTGGCGCATGAGCAGGCGCTGCGGGCGGAAGCCGCACCCGCCGGACCGCTTTCGCCGAAGCAGCCGCACTTCGCGCCGCGGGCGAAGCATGTGATCTTCCTCTGCATGCAGGGCGCTCCCTCGCATGTCGATACATTTGACTACAAGCCGAAGCTCATCGCCGACGCAGGCAAGCAGGCGCCCTCCGCGGCGGGACGTTACGGCCAGGCGAAGCTGATGCCACCGCAGTGGAAATTCTCCCAGCATGGCAAAAGCGGTCTGTGGATATCCGAGCTGTGGCCAAACGTCGCGAAGCATGCGGACAACCTGTGCCTGCTCAACTCGATGGCCACGGACCTGCCCGCGCATCCGCAGGCCTTCACGCAGCTCCACACCGGAACGACGCAGTTTGTGCGGCCTTCGCTCGGCTCGTGGACGCTTTACGGCCTGGGCACGATGAATCAAAACCTGCCCGGCTTTGTCACGATCAATCCGCCCGGCAATGCCACGCGCACCTTTGGCAGCGCCTTCCTCCCCGCCATCTATCAGGGCACGAAAGTCGGCGGCTCCGGCATCCCTGGACTGCCCGCCGCGCTGGCACGTCGCTTCGGTGGCGGCAATGAGCAGGCCACGGTGGCGAACATTAAAAACAATCGCCTCACTACCGAGGCGCAGCGCACGCAGCTCGATCTCGTGCAGGCGCTGAACAAATCGAACATGCAGCAAAGCGGCGGCGTAAGCTCGGAAGTGGAAGGCGTGATCGAAAGCTACGAGCTGGCCTTCCGCATGCAGGCCGAGGTGCCAAAGGTGCTCGACCTCACCAAGGAAACCGAGGCCACCAAGTCCCTCTACGGCATCGGCGAGGACGAAACGGACACCTTTGGCAAGCAGTGCCTCATGGCGCGAAAGCTCGTCGAGGCCGGCGTGCGCTTCATCGAACTCACCCACGGCAACTGGGACCAGCATTTCAATCTCAAGGCCACACTGCAGCGGAACTGCAACCAGGTCGATAAACCCATCGCAGGCCTGCTGGCCGATTTGAAGGCTCGTGGCTTGCTGAAAGACACGCTCGTCATCTGGGGCGGTGAATTTGGCCGCACGCCGCACTCGCAGGGCGATGACGGCCGCGATCACAACAACAAGGGCTTCACCATGTGGATGGCCGGCGGCGGTGTGAAGGGCGGCATGAACTACGGCATGACCGATGACTACGGCTACGAGGCCGTGCTGAACAAAATGCACGTCCACGACTGGCACGCCACCGTGCTGGCGCTGCTCGGTCTGGATCACGAACGCCTCACCTACCGCTACGCCGGCCGTGATTTCCGCCTGACGGATGTCTATGGCACCGTGGCGAAGGAAATCATCGCGGCGTGATGACGATGGTGCTGATGCGAACAGCTAGAAACGAAGACCAAATCGCCGGTTGCGACGCGTGGAGTGATCGCTAATGCAAGGGGCTCCATGCCCTCGTCCGCCTTTGCCCGCTCCCGTTTCACGCGTCCGCTCGTGCTCGGCCTCGCCATGTGGTTTCTGACCAGCCTCATGGCGGTGGCACAGTCCTCCGTGCTCGTGGTGGATGCTTTCAATAAGAAGGTCCATGTCGCTGGAAACGCGAATGCGAAGCGTCATGTGGGCGGTCTTGCTAAAATCGCCACCTGCATGGTCACGCTCGACTGGGCGGAGGCCTCTCGCGTGGGCGTGAATGTGCTCGCTCCCGTGCCGGACTACGCGGCGACCATCGCTGGCGCAGCTTCACCGCTCGGCCTGCAGGCGGGCGACACGATGACGCTGCGCGATTTGATCTACGCAACGATGATGGGCAGCGACAATGTGGCTGCCATCACGCTCGGTGACTTCGTCGGTCGTGACCACTTGGCGCGTCTTCAGCGCAGCGGGCATCCGATGGATGAGTTTGTGCGCCAGATGAACCAGCTCGCCTTTCGTGAGGGGTGCAAAGGCACCCGCTTCACCAATCCGCACGGCCTCGAAAACTCGCGCCCCATTCCTTTTTCGACCGCGGCAGACATCGCGCGTCTCGCCGTGTATGCCGCCTCTCGCCCTGCGATGCGTTTTTACACGAATCAAGGCTCCCGGGAGGTCACGATCTACCGCCACGGCCAGTCCATCAAGGTGCCGGTGAAGAACACGAACCAGCTTCTCGGCGTCGATAACATCGATGGCATCAAGACAGCGAACACGGCCATGTCCGGCGGATGTTGCGTCGTTTCTGCGGAAAGGGCTTCCACAGTCATTCCACAGGCGGACAACACGAACCACATCTACCGCCACCGCATGATCGTCGTGGTGCTCGGCAGCGCGAATCCATTCTACGAAGCCCGTGGCCTCCTGCAGCAGGGATGGGCGGCCTATGATCGCTGGCTCGCCGCCGGTCGTCCGATCACGGACAAGCGGCAGATGCTGGCGGACTTCTAGCATGTTTCCTGCTCCCCCAATTTTCATCACCCATCTCAAATCTCTCATCACATGCGCATCGGTATCTTGAACAGCGGCGGGGATTGCCCCGGTCTCAATGCAGTCATTCACGGCGTCGTCGGCGCTGCCAGCACTCTCGGATGGGAGGTTGTGGGCTTCCGTGATGGATTCGAAGGCCTGCTGCCTCCCGGCGATTACATGATGCTCGATCCTGAGCGCACCGTGGGCATCATGAAGCTTGGCGGCACCATCCTTGGAACCACTAACAAAGGGCACTTCGTCGCCAAAGTGGGCGAAGGCAATGTCGCCAAGGTGCCTGACGAGATCATCAACAAGGCCAAGGGCACGCTGCGTCATCTCGAGATCGGTGCTCTCATCGTCGTCGGTGGCGACGGCAGCCTCACCACCGGCATGCAGCTTTGCGAGGCCGGCATTCCCGTCATCGGCGTGCCGAAGACCATCGACAACGATCTCAGCGCCACCGCTTACACCTTCGGCTTCGACAGCGCATACTCCGCCGTCGTCGATGCGCTCGACCGCCTGCACACCACCGCGGAGAGCCACAAGCGTGCGATGGTGCTCGAAGTGATGGGACGTCACGCAGGCTGGATCGCCCTTTACGGCGGCATGGCTGGCGGCGCGGATGTGATCCTGCTGCCGGAGATTCCTTTCCAGATGGAGCATGTGGCCAATGCCATCCGCAAACGCGATGCCGCCGGTCATCACAGCACGCTCGTCGTTGTGGCAGAAGGTGCCCGCCTCGAAGAAGGTACTCTGCTGACCAAAGGCGGCGGTGAAGCCGGTGAAGTCCGCCTCGGCGGAGTCGGTGACCACGTCGCGAAGCAGATCGAGAAACTCACCGGCAAGGAAACCCGCTCCTGCACGCTTGGCCATCTCCAGCGTGGTGGTGCGCCCACGGCGCTGGACCGCATCCTCGGCATGCGCTTCGGCGTGAAGGCCGTCCACCTCATCGCGGAAGGCAAGTTTGGCCGAATGGTCAGCTACCAGCAGTATCAGGTGGGTGATGTCGCCATTGAGGAGGCCGTGAACAAGCTCCGCCTCGTCAGCAAGGACGGCGATGTCGTTCGCGCCGCCCGCTCTGTCGGCATTAGCTTTGGCGACAGCTGATCTGTCTTATTTGCCGATGCAGAACGTGGAGAAGATCACATCGAGGATCTGCTCGACGTCCACCTGCCCGATGACATCACCGAGAGCCGCGAGTGACTCGCGAAGCTCCAGCGCGATGAATTCGGGGGCTTGTTGGGACACGATGGCATCCCTCGCGGCCGTTAGACGCTCCACGCTGCGCTGAAACGCGGCCTGGTGGCGGGCATTGATGGCAATCGGATGATCCGAGGCCAGTGGTCCGGCCTTGGCAATGATTTCGCGGATGGCATTCCGAAGGGCTTCGATGCCCTCGTTTTGCACGCAGGAGATGCGGATGGCGTTATTTTGACCTTCCCAGGCCGGATGAGCTCCGATGTCGGTTTTGTTCAAGATGGCCAAATGACGGCTGGCGAGGCCTGCGGTCACTTCGAGGCGTTGCGAGGCTTCCGGAGGCTGGCTGGCATCAAGGACTTCGAGGATCAAATCGGCGCGCTCGAGTTCGCGCTGGGTGCGCTCGATGCCGATGCGCTCGATGGCATCCTGCGAATCGCGAAGGCCGGCAGTATCCACGAGGCGCAGCGGAATGCCATGCACTTGGATGATTTCTTCAATGGTGTCACGCGTGGTGCCGGCGGTTGGGCTCACGATGGCACGCTCAAAGCCGAGCAGGAGATTCAGCAGGCTGCTTTTGCCCACATTCGGCGCACCAGAGATCACCGTGCGGGCACCGTGACGCAGGATGCGGCCCTGCTCGGAGGTGGCGAGGAGCTTGCGGGCCTGCGCTTGCACGGCGTCGATGCGACGAAGCAGATCGGCGCCCGTTTCGGGTGAGATGTCCTCTTCGGGAAAGTCGATGTAGGCCTCGATGTGCGCCAGCACGGGCACGAGCATCTGCTGCATCTGCGCCGCCTCGCGGCCGATGGCACCGCCGAGCTGCTCGTTCGCGGCTCGCAGGGCCAGCGTGCTCTGCGCATGGATGAGATCCATCACCGCCTCGGCCTGCGTGAGGTCCATTTTGCCGTTCAAAAAGGCCCGCTGCGTGAATTCACCCGGCTCCGCGGCCCTCGCGCCACAGGCGAGCACACGCTCGAGCACGCGTTGCGTGACGAGCACGCCGCCGTGGCCGTGAAACTCGATCACGTCCTCGCCGGTGTAGCTCGCGGGAGCTTGAAAATGCAGCAGCACGCCCGAGTCGATGCCCGCGCCGTTTTCATCGAGCACGCTCACCAGATGGGCGCGACGCGTCACGAGCTTGCTCGGCAGCTTGAAGGCCTTTGACGCGATATCGAGGGCCTTCGGACCGGTGAGGCGGATCACCGAGATCGCGGCCTCGCCGGACGCGGTGGAGATGGCGGCGATGGTGTCGGAGAGCATGCGCGTGATGTCTCAGTAGCGGCCGAACTTTGCCCGCAGCATGTGCTTGCCGAGAATCCAGGCCTTGTGGACTCGCAGCAGCTTCACGCGCTGCTCAAAGATGGGATAGCGGCGGCGTTTCAGCTTCTCGAGGATCGTGGAGTAGATCTCCGCCATGATCTCGGAGGCCACCATGTGCTTTCGATCCTCCTGCGGGAGTGCTTTTTGCGCCGCAGCATAGTAGTCGCGTGCGCGGTGGTATTCGAAGTCGAGCAGCTTGTTCAGCTTCTCGCTCGGAATGCCGGAGAGCAGATCGCTTTCGGAGACATTGAATTGCTTCAAATCCTCCTGCGGCAGGTAGATGCGGCCAGTTTCGCGGGCATCCTGGCCCACGTCACGAATGATGTTTGTGAGCTGGAGGGCGTAGCCGAGATTGATGGCGTAGTCTCGCGTCTCGGGCTTCTCATGGCCGAAGATCTCGATGCTCACGAGACCCACCACGCTCGCCACTTTGTAACAGTAGCCCAGAAGCTCCTCGAAGGTCTCGTAGCGATTCTTCGTGATGTCGGATGCCACGCCTTCGATGATCTCCGCCATCCAGGCACGGGGAAAGCCATACTTCTTCGGCAGGTCGAGCGCCTCATCGAGCACCGAATGGCCGGGCGGCGTGCCTTCGAGCACACAGGTCTTCCAGTGGTTGAGCTCGCGTTCCTTGTCCTCCTCGCTCGTGGCCGGATCATCTGCGATGTCATCGACGACGCGGCAGAAGGCGTAGAAGGTGATCATGTCCCGCTTCCGCTCCTTTGAGAGGCAGCCAAGCGCAAAGGCGAGGTTCGATTTCGCCTTTCGAGCGATTTGGGCTGAGGAAAGCTGGCTGCTGCTCATGGGGCGTGGGCGTGCTCAGCGAGCCGGAAGGGCAGGGGAAGGGCGTGAAAAACCGTGGCGGAGCATGATGAGAATGGCGGCTAGACATAGCCAGCCTCGCAGCATGGCAAGCGCCAATGCGGACACGCCCCGCACGAGCCATGGCAGCCAGCCATCGACACCACCGAGGGCCTGCGCCATCTCCGCGGCATAACGGGCCAGCATCAGGACCGCCACCGCGGAGATCAAATAACCCGCCAGAGCTGGCAAAGCCCGGCGCAGAGCCTTCAACGCCACCGCACCTGTTTGCCAAAAAGCCGTTCGGCCGTTCGCAACGGCCACCGCCACGGGCAAGGCCGCGAAAAGCAGCCAAAACTCCGGCAGCAGCCACGCGACCGCGCCTTCATCGTGAGGCCGCCAGATAGTCCATGCCATCCACAAGAGGTTAAAAGCACCCAGCAGCACCACGCTTTGCCAGCGGGCAAAAGTGGCTTCGAGAGCCGTGATGGCATCGCCATCCGCGTCCGTATCCGGCGGGGCTTCCCAGGCTACCACGAGACGCACCAGCCAGACCTGCACGCCCGCGGTGGTCAGGGCGGCAAAGACCGTGCGAGCAGCCAGTTTGATCGTTTCCAGCCACTCGGGATACACCGTCCGCCACGCGGCGGCTTCGATGCCCAGCCAGAGCAGGCCTGTGGCCGAGAGACCGATGAGCACGAGCTTTTGCTCCGGCACCGGCACCCGCTCGCCGTAGCGATAGGGCCAGCGCCACACGCGAACGGTCAGCAGCACGAGCAGCAGTGGCAGGGCGAGCACCAGCGGCCATGGCGGCACCAGCTCATGAAAAAGCTGCGCGGTCCCGGCGCATGCCTCGCGCAGCAGGTTTGGCCAAAGTTCCTGCCAGTCCTCCAACTCCGTCACGCTGCGGCCTGGCTCGGAATGAAACAGCAGAGCACCGGCCACCAGAAGCACCAGCGGCTGCCGCAGCCTCAAAAAGTCCCATGCGTCCGAAAACTCCCGCCGCAGCGGGTGCCAGCGGAAGTGCAGCGCCAGGCCTGCCGAGAGGCCGAGGAGCGCGAGGACGGTGGTTTGAAGCATCCGGCCATCGGAGCGCGGGATGCTCGAAACTTCAAAGCTGAAACTTGGAACCTTCCGCCCGGCATGATAGGCTCCGCGCCTCATGCCTCTCCTCTCCGTCCAAGGCCTCAAAATCCATTTCCCCGTCCGCAGTGGCCTGCTAGGCCGTGCGAAAGATGTCATCAAGGCGGTGGATGATGTGAGCTTCGAGGTCGCCGAGGGCACCACGGTCGGTCTCGTAGGCGAAAGCGGCAGCGGGAAGTCCACCGTGGCCCGTGCCTTGCTGAAACTACTGCCTCCAACCGCTGGCACGATCCTGTTTCGGGATCGTTCCATTCTGCCGCTGGCCGAAAGCGACTTCCGACCGCTGCGCAAAGAGATGCAGATGGTGTTTCAGGACCCCATAGGCTCGCTGAATCCGCGCATGACCATCGAGAGCATCCTCGGCGAGCCTTTGGAGATTCATTTTCCGAAACTGAGCCGCGAGGAGCGCCGCGAAAAATCCGCCGCCATGCTCCAACGCGTGGGCCTGCCTGCCGATGGGCTGCAACGCTACCCGCACGAGTTCAGCGGTGGCCAGCGTCAGCGCATCGGCATTGCTCGAGCCTTGGCGGTGGAGCCCAAATTCCTCATCTGCGATGAACCCGTCAGCGCCCTCGATGTGAGCGTGCAGGCGCAGATTTTGAATCTCCTCAAAGATTTGCAGGAGGAGCTGAACCTCACGCTGCTCTTCATCGCCCACGATCTGGCCGTCGTGCGGCACATGAGCGATCAAATCGTCGTCATGCATCATGGCAAGATCGTCGAGCAAGGCGATGCCGATGCCATCTGCGAAGCGCCGCAGCACGACTACACGAAGCGCCTCCTGGCCGCCATCCCGCACCTGAATTGATTCCCCATGACACCGCTGTTTAAAAAATTTCTCGGCATGCACTGGCTGCTGGTGGCTTTCACGACCTGCCTGCTGGCCTTTGGCGTGTATGCCATCTTCAACGCCTCTGCCTACAAGCTCGGCACCGACCTTGAGGATAAGTGGCGTGACCAGCTCCGCTGGATCGGCATCGGCGTGCCGTTCTTTTTTGCCGCCAGCCTCATCGACTACAAATGGATCCGCTGGGCCTGCTGGCCCGCTTATCTGCTCGGCATTGGCGGCCTCATCGCCACACTGGCCATCGGGGTCGAGATCGGCGGGAACAAGGCGTGGATCAAAGTGGGGCCCGTCATGGTGCAGCCCTCGCAGTTCGCCATCACTGCCGGGATCATGGTGCTCAGCGTCGTCTTTGGCGAGCTGCCGCGCATCATTCCCGCCTTCCGGCGGCCGTGGTTGCGCATCCTGGCCGCGGGCATGCTCGCGGCGGTGCCTGCGATGCTCGTCATCAAAGAAGACCTTGGCTCGGGTCTCGTCTGGGGGCCGGTGTTCCTCGCCATCATGCTCGTAGGCAGCATCCCGTTTCGCTACCTCATCGTGAAGCTGCTGCTCGTGCTCATCGTGGCACCGCTGGTGTATGTCTTTGCTTTGAAGCCGTATCAGCAGAAGCGCATCGAGACCACCTTCTACATGTTCACCGGCCAGATGGACAAGGTGAACATGCAGGACGAGGGCTGGGTGGCGAAGCATCTGCAAATGGCCATCGCCACCGGCGGCATCGAGGGCAAGGGCCCCGAGTCCAAAAAGGTGCCGGACCAGGCCAGCATCCACCGCACCTTCCTGCCGAATGAAGTCATCAACGACTTCATCTTCGCCGTCATCTGCGAGGAATTTGGCTTCAAAGGTGCCTTCGGGCTCATCGTCGGCCTCGCCGGGATGATCATGCTCGGCCTCACCGTGGCTTTTTCCGCTCGGGATCAGCTCGGGCGACTCATCGTCATCGGCGTGATGGCCATGTTCTTTGTTCACTGCTTCCAAAACATCGGCATGAACCTCGTCGTGCTGCCGGTCATCGGTATCCCGATTCCCTTCATCAGCTACGGCGGCACCTTTATGGTCGTCACGCTCTTCCTGATGGGCCTCGTGCAAAGCGTGTGGGTCCACCGGCATATCTCCCCGGTGAAAAAGGCCCGCCCCGTGAACGGCGCCCGCGTGCCGGATGAGGAAGAATAGGCCCGCGTAGCGGAAAACGTCCGTTTTCCGAAATCAAGCGTCTCACAGCCTTCGCCACGTCCCTCGGCGTGCTGACGCCCGCCGCTACGAAAAAGAAGCCTACGCTTCCACCTTCGCCGCGGTCACCACGTCAGCGCGGTCAGTTTTGTCAGCACGGTCCGACCACACGAGCCACAGGCCATAGCCGAGCAGCACGATCTGGCTGAGCCAGAAGCCGTAGATCTTCGGCCAGGTGCCATCGGTGAAGCCGTAGGCATGCAGGCCCACACCGAGCTGGTTCACGCCGAACCAGGAGAAGACCACGATGCAGCCGAGGATGAGGTTGCAGTTGTGCAGGCCGACCTCGCGGATGTAGCCGCCGAGGCGGGCGTGGAGGATGACGAGGCACATCAGCACAATCATGAGCGCCCCGTTTTCCTTCGGGTCCCAGCCCCAGAAGCGCCCCCAGCTGTAATTCGCCCAGATGCCGCCCAAAACCGTGCCGACGAGCGCGAGAAACAGCCCGAAGCAAATAAAGCCGTAGGCCACACGCGTCATGAGACGGGCGTCGTCCTTGTTCAGCCTGCCAAACAGGCGGACGACGAAGTAGATCATCGAAATCAGCGCCGAAACCATGCAGGCCGCGTAGCCCATGTTGATGAGCGGCACATGGGTGGAGAGCCAGAAGTTCGTGATCAGCACGGCCTGGAGCTGCTGGAGCGTGTCGGTGGCCTCGCTGGCCTCGAATTGAATGGCCAGGAACATGCAGGCTGTGCCGCCGATCGCGGCCACGAGCAGGCCGAGGCCGCGTTTCGTGATCGCTTCGGCGATCAGGCCAAACAACGCCACCGAGGCACCGATGAAGAGGATGGTCTCATACAGCGTGGTGATGGGCGGACGCTGCATGATGATGCAGCGCACGATCACGCCGGTGACCGCGTAACCCGTCGCGATGGCCAAAAATAGCCAGGCGGCGATCTTGGTGAACTTCTCCAACTTCGATCCCGGAGCGATCCAGGACAGCGCCACGGCCACAAAACCGACGAGGAAGATCCACTGCGCATAGAAGAAGTAGTCCGCTTTGATCGAGTGACGCTCCAAGGCGATGAACTGACCTTCGTTACGGGCTTTTGCGGCGTCTTGAATCTTGGTTAGCAAGGCTTTCGAGGCCGCTTTGAACTTCGCGGCATCCGGCAGGGCTAGATAAACATCTTCATAAGCCGCCAGCCAGGCGAGCTGCTCGGCATCGACTTCCTTTTCGCCGTTGATGGCACCAAAGATCGTCTCGCCGGGGCCGTGCCAGACCTCGTTCACCTTGGGGCCGGGCGGGAAGATGCGGAGCTGCTGCTCGGCATTACCGCTCATCATCGCGCCGAGAGCGCCTTTGCCGAAATCACGGAACCACGGGATTTGCATCGGCGGGCCGCCGCTGGTGCGCACGGCATTGGCGAGCGCATTGAGGCTCTTCGACAGGCGCAGGGGCTTTTCGATGCCGGCGGGCAGTTGGTCCGCCTTGTCGCCCACGGGCGAGCGGATGAAGTCGAAGTGCCCGGTGATCATCTCGTAGTCGAGGAAGTTCGCGGCGAGCTGCACGATCATGCGCTGCTCCGGCGTCTGGTTTTTCGCGGGCATCTCGCGATACTGGCTCATCTTCTCCATGAGCGTCTGCCGCGCGGGCTCGATCTCCGCAAAACTGTATTGATCCCGCTTTGCCTTCGCCGGAAGGCCCAGCTCGCTGATCGCCGAGGAGTTGTCCACCTTGAACAGCGGCACGATCTTCGCGATGTCGGGCCGGAACCAGCTCAGCAGCAGCCACTCCGTGGGGGAGAGCTTCACCGGCTTGCCTCCCTCCTTCACGACCGGATTGCGCGTGGCGGGGTCGGTGACCGGCTTGCCGTCCATCTCGCCGTTTTCGGTGAGCCAGATGCTGCGGCGGGCGCGAAACCGCAGAAGACGGTAGCTGGCCACGTTTGCCAGCGGCTTGATGCGTCCCGCCTCCTGCACGGGGATCGAGGCGAAGGTTTCGACGACCTCCTTCTCGCGCAACAAACCGGGCGGCGGCAACTCGGCGGCCGGGACAAGGCTGGCAAAAGGAAGGACCAGGAGAAAGCGGAGGTTTTTCATGGATTGAGGCGGGTTGCGGACGCGTGTCAGAGCAGTTTCCACACCGCCAGCGCGAAAGCGGCGTTCATGGCGAGAATGATGCTCACGGAGAAGATCCACTCGTTCACTTTGATGAAACGGCCAAGCATCAGCAAAAAGTGCAGCAGCAGCCCCTGCGCCACGATGACGCAGGAGATGAGAGGCCAGTGATCGGAGGGGTTCTGCACGATCTGGAAGCCGCTGCTTTTCACACCGCTGCCGCCGCCACGCGAACCGTCGTCAAATGTCTGCTGGAACACGGCGTATCCTTCGCTGCGCACAGGCTCGTTCATGGTGATGACGCGCTTTTCCTCGCGCCCGTCCTCGAGCTTCGTCACCCAGCTCGTGAAGCGGCGCGCACGCTCGGTGCCTGGGTGCTTCTCCTGCTCCGTCTTGTCGAGCCGGATGGCGAAGGGCAGCTTGTAGGTCCGGTGGACGAGGGAGATCACATATTTGTCCCCGCCGGCGGCCAGGGTCCACGGCGCGGCGGCGAATTCCCACAGGATGCCTTTCTGCTCCGTGCCGGTCTTTTTATCCTTCGCGATGGCGACGCAGGCGCTGGCAAGCTGCTCGTCCGGCAGCGCCGCCCCGGATTCATCGAGCGTGCTGACCTCCTGGATGTAGTAGCCGTCGATCGCGTCGGCACGGCCGCCCTCGCGGTCGCGTTTCGGCTGGGCGTGCTGCTTCCAGTTTGTGATCATGAGATCAAACGGCAGGCTCTCATGCGTGAAGGTGCGTCCCCTGCCCGCGGAGAGGTCGTTGTATTTCGACTGGTCGATCACCAGCGCGACGCGCTTCGCCTTCTCATCCGCCTGCACCTTCTCAATCTCAATCACGCGGTCGTGGAAGCTCAGGAACTCATCGCTCGTCCGGCCTTCATGCAGACTCATGTTTCCCTCGACCGCGAAGTGGTAGCTCACCGCTCCTCCGGCGATCATGAAGAGGATGGCGAAGTGGGAGATGATGACGCCGATGGTGCGCGGCGACTTGCGGATGCGGATGATGCCGCCGAGAAGCATGTTCACGAACAGCACCGCCATCAGTGTGTAACCGCCGGGCAGGACATGCACCGGCAGCGTGGTGTTGCCGATGTCCCAATACGCGTCCAGAGCCAGGGCGCGCCAGCATGCGCCGATGTCGATACGATCGACGAAGAAGGACTCGAAATAGCGCGCCTGGCTGGCCACGAGGCCGAACTCCGCCTGCTCCAGCGTGCCCAGGAAGGTGATGAGCAGCAGCAGCGCCAGCACGACGGTGGCGAGACCGAAGCTGGAGAAGAAAGCGATGAGTTTCGCGAGAGGGTTTTGGTTGGAGGAAGACACGGAAGGGATGACTGATGAGTAAATCCGAATGACGAATGCCGGCTCAATTCCGGTTTCGTCATTGCTGCGGCAGGTTCGGCTTGATGGACTGGCAGAAGGCGTCAAATGCCGCCGCATTCTGCTCCACCAGCGCCTTCGGGCCGGTGAGTTTCACGAAGATCGTCGCCTGTTCGGCGCTATGGATGAGGCCGAGCATCCGGTAGCCGGTTTTCGCAGCCTCCGCGCCGAAGGCTTTGAAATCGCCGTCAAAACTCACAAAGGTCGCCTCGCGGTTGAAGAAGGGTTTTTTAGGCAGCTTCGCGAGCTCGTCGGGCGTGTAGGCAGGCTGGCCCATCTGCGTGCGCCAGCGGTTCACATTGGCCTCCAGGCCGCCTGCGGCGCCGGGCATGAGAGAGATGTAGCACTCCCCTTCCTCGCCCGGTCCGAAGCGCAGGTCGAGCAGACGCATGCCCATCGGATCAGGGGTGGTGTTCTCACGCCAGCCTTCAGGAATCGTCCAGGTCAGCAGGCTGCGGAAATCAGGGCGCTGTTGTTGCTGTTCGTCCTTGGCATCGTCAAAGAACCGCGTGGCACTGGAAATGTCCACATGCGGCTTCGCGGCATGGCTGGAAATCTCGCGCGACTCGGTGATCGCCACACGCTCCGCGAGGCGGTCGCAAGACGCGGTGAGAAGGCCGCACGCGAAGGCCGCGCAGCATGACAGGGGATGTTTCATCGAGGAGGAACGCATGGGGGACGGGTTGTTTAGCAGTTTCATCCGCCAGCGCACGAAGATACGCCGGAAGACGGGGATTCGCCGCCCAAACCTGGGAATATGCCGCCGGCACGCCGCATCACGACCCTTTGTGGGCTGTGTGGCAGGCTTTGCAGTTCACGGCTGTTTTGTAAGCGGCGACGCCAGCCGCGTCCTTGGCCTGGATTTTTTTCACCGCGCCAATGAGAGCCTGACATTTGGCGACCCAGGCAGTCTTGTCACCTTTCGGCGGCGTGGCGGCGCAGATGTCCTGGTAAACTTTGAGAATGGTCGCCAGCTCGGCATCGCTCGCGGTGCCGCCGCTGATCTTCTTGCAAAGGGCGTTCTCGGGCTTGTGATAGGTCTTCATCGCCGCCTTGATGACATCGCTGCCGGCAGCAGATGCCGCGGGCTTCGCAGGCGCGGGTGGTGGCGCGGTGAGTTTGGCGATCTCGGCCTCGGTGAGTCCCACATTGACCTTCAGGCCGGGAATCCGCCCTTCGAGCGCCTTCGCGCCGTTCTGAGTGACACCGGTCTGCCAGACGAAAAGTTTCTTCAAACCCTTCGCGGACGCCAGTTTGGCAATCCCGCCGTCAGTGACCTTCGTGCCATACAGATTGAGGTATTCGAGATTTTGCAAACCGGCGAGCTTCCCGAGGCCGGCGTCGCTGATCCTGGTATTCTCGAGGTGCAGACGCTCAAGGCCGGTCATTTGGGCCAGGGTGTCGGCCGCCGCGTCCGTGACCTGGCTGCGGGAAAGATCCGCCCACACAATGTGCTTCGCGACGGGATTCACGAGGGCCAGATGTTTGTCGCCAAACTTGTCGGCGGCATTGATGACCCCGAGACGGAGCTGTTCGGTGTCCTGCGCCAGCGGCATGAGGGAGGCATCCAGCGCCTCCATCTTCGCCCGCACCTCATCGACTTGTTTTTTCTCCGCGCTCGTGAGCGCGGCCGGCTTTGGTTTCGCGGCTTTGGCCGATACGGTGGTTTTGGGCAGTCCCTTGGCAAGCAGGGAGGCCAGGGCGGCTTCCACATCCGCCGCAGGCTTTGTTGCCGCGACGGTGGCAGTCTCGGAAGCGCCGGTTTCGATCCACCACTTGATGAGAGCGACCTCCTCCTTGGTGAGCTGCACCTCGTCACTCGGCGGCATGTGCTCGTCGTCATCATCCGGCAGGTTCGCGCGCACGAGCATGAGGCTGTCCTTGATGTTTTTGGCGATCACGGTGTTCGCGCCGTCACCACCGCCTTTCATGATGGCGGCGAAGGTGTGCAGTTGCAGTTTGCCCTTCTTTTTTTCCTCGCCGTGGCAGCTCACGCACTTGGCCTGCATGATCGGGGCGATGACATCGCGGTAAACGACGGCTTTTGCCGCGGTGGCGGCATCGAGTTTCGCACCGGCGGCAGGCGCGGCGGGCGGCGTGGCAGTCGGTTTGGCGGCGGCAGGAGCCGGGGCGGCTGGCTTCGCGGTGGCTGGCGCGGCGGCCGCAGGCTTCGCGGCAGCCACGGTGACAGGTTTGGCATCGTCCTCGGCGGTCCAGCCGTTGTTGATGTGCGCACCCGGCAGTTTTGCCTTCAGCGCAGTCACGCCGGCCTTCGTGACACCGCTCTGCCAGACGTAAAGCGCCTTGAGCCTGCCCAGGGTGGCGAGTTTGGCGATGCCGGCGTCCGTGACTTTCGTGTTGTAGAGATTGAGGTACTCGAGTCCGGCAAGTCCCCTGAGATGATCGAGTCCCGCATCCCCGACAGTCGTGCCTTCGAGATGCAGCTCCTTGAGGTTCTTCATCGCCGCGATTTTCGCGAGGCCTGCGTCCGTGACTTTACTGCGTGCGATGTCCAGGGAGGCGATCCTGTCCGCGACGGGAGCGAGCACGGCAAGCCCGGCATCAGTGAATTCTCTGGCGACGTTCAACGCGGTGAAGCGATAAGCACTGGCTCCGGCGGCGACCGGCATGAGCGAGGCTCCGGTGGCGTTCACCTGTTTCATCGCCGCCTCGATGGCGGGATCAGCGGTTTTTTTGTCATCGGCGGCATGCACGTTCAAAACGAGCGCCAGGGCGAGAATGAGGGAGGTGGGTTTCATGAAAACGTGACGTGGGACGTGGATGGACAAGGCAACAAAAGGTGCGAAGCGGACTAACCTTTCACGATGGCCTCGGCGGCGGCCTTGATCTCGGCGGGCAGCACGGCGGCGTCATATTTCTGGGTGTTGCTGGCCCCCTGCTGGATCCACCAGCGGATGAGGGATGCCTCCTCCTGGGTGAGCTGTTCTTTGCCTTCCGGCGGCATGTGGCCGTCCTCGTCCTCGGCGGAACTGATGAGCTGGATGGTGATGCTGTCATCAGGCTTGCCTGGGACGATGTTTTTGTCCCCGCCTTCCTCGCCGCCCTTCATCGTGAACTCGAAGGTGTCGAGACGCAGCTCGCCTTTTTGTTTTTCCTCACCGTGACACTTGTTGCACTTCGCCACGAAGATGGGCTGGATGACATGCTGAAACACCAGCTTGGTGTCCCCGGAAGTGGAAGCCGGTACCGGGGGGGCGCTGGCTGCCGGAGGTGGATTCGCCTTCGCGGCGGCCTCAGGGGCTTTCGGTGCTGGTATGACGACTTTCGGAGGTTCGGGCGCTTTCTCCTCGATTTTTTCCTCCTTCGGTTTCTCGACAAAGCCAAGCAGCCATTTCTCCATGCCGACCATCGGCCCCTTGGCCCAATCTGGCGCGTGCTCGGTGAGGAATTTGCTGCCGTGACTCATGTTCCCGCCGAAGTGCGCACCGAGTCCCATGATGCCGAAGCTGATGAAATAGACGGCGCGGTAGGCGTTGAGCAGTTCGGCGCTCTCGCGTCTCATCGCCATAAGACGCACAACGAGCGCCAGCAGCACGCCTGCGGTGCCTGTGAGGCCCATCGTCTGGTGCAGGCTGAAATTTCCACCAGTGTAGCCACCTTCACGCGAGAGCATGATCCCGGCGAACACCGCCATCACAGCCCCGGCGGAGCCGACGATGAGCATGAGCAGCGAAGCGTCGCCAAATTTCTCCTCCCCGCGCCGGGTGGAGCAAATCAACTCGAACAAACATAGCAGCCCCAGCACGCCGACCGGCAGGTGCAGCAGCACCGGATGAAACCGCCCGATGAAAAGAACCGTGCCCGACGGCCCGACCTTGGGCGCTTCATACAAAGGCGGAAAGATGAGCAGACCCAGCAAAAAGGTCACGAGCATGAGAATCGTGGCGATCCAGGCGGCGATGAATGATCTTGATCCGTCAGTTTCAGTCGAAGGCATGGTCTGAGGTGAGCGATGTTATGGGGAGATGCACAGCTAATTACGGCAGTGCCGGATGGGATTCATCACGAAGCTGATGATCTGCATGTCGGCGCCTTGCCAGTCGTCCGCGCCAGCGTTTTCCATCAAACAGGGTGAGAGTGTCCGGTCCGGTCACCAGGAAGCCGCCTCTCAACCCAGCGCGCTCACCGGGCGGGGCGTGAGGTCGGCGACCCCTTGCGGAAACATGCGGCCGCGGGCGGTGAGAATCTCAGGCTCATCATTGGTGATGAGGACGACGTGCTCGTAGTGCGCGGAGGGTTTGCGGTCCTGGGTGATGACGGTCCACTTGTCCTCAAGAATACGCGTCTTGCCGGTGCCGAGGTTGATCATCGGCTCGATGGCGAGCGTCATGCCTGCCTTGAGGCGCGGACGTTCGCCTTTTTTGCCATAGTTGGGCACCTGGGGCTCCTCATGCAATTTTCTGCCGACGCCGTGGCCGACGAATTCGCGCACGACGGTGTAGCCGTATTGGGTGACGTGGTGCTCGACGCTGTGGCAGAGATCGCCGAGCATCCAGCCGTCACGGGCGTATTTGACGGCGTTGAGGAGGGATTCTTCCGTGGTAGCGAGCAGATGCAGTGTCTCCTTCGCGACATTGCCGACGGGAACGGTGAGGGCGTTGTCACCGACCCAGCCGTCGAAGTGGACGCCGACGTCGATTTTAACAACATCACCATCCTGGATGACGCGCGGGCCGCCGATGCCATGCACGACCTCCTCGTTGATGGAGATGCAGATATGTCCGGGGAACTGACGGTAGTTGAGGAAGGCGCTGGTGGCTCCGCGGGCCTTCATGTCCGCAGCGGCAAAGCGGTCAATCTCCGCAGTTGTGGCTCCGGCGCGGACCTGCGCGGCGGTGGCGAGCAGGACATCACGGGCGACCTGGCAGGCCCTGCGGATGGACTGCTGCTGCGCGCCGTGGCGGATGGGAATGTTCCCCGATTTGACGAAGGCCATGACGCGATGGAAGAGACTCACTTGAGGGTGAGTTTGTAAACAACACCGACGAGCACAATGACGGCGAGACCGACCCACATCCAGACGACCGTGGTGGAGTCCACGGCCTGGGAACCCTGCTGGATGCGGTCCACGCGGCCACGGATGCGGCCTTTCTTGAGGAAGCCGTCGTAGTGGCTCTGCAGGAGGTGCGTCTCAACCTGACGCATCACATCAAGCACGACACCGACAAGGATGAGCAGGCTGGTGCCGCCGAAAAACTGGGCGGCGGAACTCGAAATTTGCATGGAGCTGCTGACAAAACCTGGCAGGACATAAAGGAAGGTCAGGAAGACGGCTCCCGCGAAAGTGAGGCGGCTCATGGTGAAGTCGACGAAGTCCGCCGTGGGCTTGCCCGGGCGGATGCCAGGGACGTAGCCGCCGCTCTTTTTCAAATCCTCGGAGATCTGCGTGGGCTGGAACATGGTGGCGACCCAGAAGTAGCTGAAGAAGAAGATCAGCAAGGAGGAGGCGACGTAATAGACCCAGCCGCTGCTGATGTAGAGCGCCATTTTTTGGATCCAGTTCACATCCTTGAAGATGGAGGCCAGGATCGTGGACGGAAACAGCAGGATCGCCTGAGCAAAGATGATGGGCATGACGCCGGAATAATTGATCTTCAGCGGCAGATACTGCGTCTGACCGCCATAGACCTTCCGGCCGACGACACGCTTCGCGTAAGTGACGGCGATACGGCGCATGGCCTGCGTGAGGGCGATGACCCCGGCGATGACGAGAATCATGAAGCCCATGAGCAGCACCAGGGTGAAGGCACTCTTCGGATCGGCCTTGGCGCTGCTGACGTAGGTCTGCCAGACCTGGATGAGAGCACCAGGAAGGTCGGAGACGATGTTGACGCAGATGAGGATGGAGACGCCGTTGCCAATGCCGCGGTCGGTGATTTGCTCGCCCAGCCACATCATGAGCATGGAGCCGGCGGTGATGGTGATGACGCTGGTGAAAAGGAAGCCGTAACCGTAATTCGGCACGAGAGGACGTCCGCCAAGACGGTCAATGGCGTCCTGCAAGCCGGCCATGAGGTAATTTTGTCCAGGATCAGCGAGTGACTGGGCCAGCAGGAAGGACTGGAAGACGCACAGCACGATGGTGGCGATGCGCGTGTACTGCGTGATTTTCTGACGACCGCCTTCCTCGCGCGCCAGCTTGCTCAGCGGAGGCCACACGGCGGTGAGGAGCTGCAGCATGATGCTGGCGCTGATGTAAGGCATGATGCCGAGGGCGAAGATGGCGCAGTTTTGCATGCCACCACCAGAGAAGATGTTCAGCAGCGCGGCCACCTGGGCGGCGCCGGAGGCGTTGTCCCCGGCCTTGTTGTTGATCCACTCACCCAGCACGGCGGGGTCAATGCCCGGAAGCGTGATGCAGGTGCCGATGCGGACGATGACGATCATCGCCAGCGTGAAGAGGATGCGCGAGCGGAGTTCCGGGACTTTGAAGCTGTTGGCAAAAGCGGAGATCATGAGGGAGGGGCTGGAAGCGAAGATGGGCCTGAATCCTGGCGGCAATCACCGCGCGGAAACCGGCCCATCGAAACGGTTGGGTCAGGAAAAATCAGGCGGCGATGGAGCCGCCGGCCTTTTCGATCTTTTCACGGGCCGCGGCGCTGACTTTCGCGCCCTGGATGGTGAGCTTGCGGGAAAGCTCGCCTGTGCCGAGGATCTTGATCACGTCGCAGTTGCGGCTGACCAGACCCGCTTCGCGCAAGGCGGCTTCATTCACGACCGCGCCATCTTGGAAGGATTCATTGAGGTCACCGACGTTGACGACTTCGATGGCGTCCTGGAACAGGGCGTTGTTGAAGCCCTTCTTCGGCAGACGACGGTGCATCGGCATCTGGCCGCCTTCAAAGCCTGGGCGGATGCCGCGGCCGGCACGGGCCATCTGGCCCTTGTTGCCTTTGCAGGAGGTTTTGCCGTGGCCGGAGCTTTCACCGCAGCCGATGCGCTTGCGGCGCTTCTTGGCTCCGGGGCGGGGTTTGACGTCTTGAAGTTGCATGGAGATTCTCAGTTCGCTGTTCTCAGTTCCAATCAGAGCGCCTTGCGCTCTTTGATTTCTTTGCCGCGTGCGCGGAGGATTTCGTCAGCCGGGCGCAGGGCGCCGAGGGCGGCGAGCGTGGCCTTGACGACGTTGGCGTGATTGCTGGAGCCGAGGGACTTGCCGATGACGTCCTTCACACCGGCTGCTTCGAGCACAGCGCGCGCACCACCACCGGCGATGATACCGGTACCAGGCGTCGCTGGCTTCAGCATGATGAAACCACCGCCGTGGGCGCCGGTCACTTCATGCGGGATGGTGCTGTCCTTCAGATTGACGGAGAAGCGGTTCTTGCGGGAGGCCTCGGTGGCCTTCTTGATGGCGTCGGACACTTCGTTGGCCTTGCCAAATCCCCAGCCGACCTTGCCTGCGGCATCACCGGAGACGACGAGGGCGCTGAAGCTGAAGCGGCGGCCACCTTTGACGACCTTGGCGCAACGATTGATGTGAACGACCTTCTCGACGCCGTCCACTTCGCGGGGACCACGGTCGTCGCGGCCACGAAAACCACCACCATAGGAAGGAGCTGGCGCTGGTGCCTGGGTCTCGGCAGCAGGGGCCGCTTCTGTTTCGATAACTACTGTTTCTTCAGCCATAAAAGAAAAGAATGCGGGTGGATTAGAATTTCAGGCCCTTTTCGCGGGCGGCATCAGCGAGGGCCTTGACCTTGCCGTGATAGGTGAAGCCCGAACGGTCGAACACGACCTCGGACACGTTCTTGGCAATGGCGCGCTCGGCGACGGCGGCGCCCACTTTCGTGGCATGCTCGACGTTGGCCTTGCCCGCGCCGTAACCTTTTTCCTTCGTCGAGGCGGAGGCGATGGTCTTGCCGGCCTCGTCGTCGATGACCTGGGCATACACGTTGGTGTTGGAGAAATAAACCGTGAGGCGCGGACGCGCGGCGGTGCCGCTGAGCTTGCGACGGATGCGCTTGTGGATGCGCTGGCGGATTTCTTTGCGTTTGATGACAGCCATGATGAGCGGAACGGAAAAGGGTTACTTGACGGACTTGCCGGCCTTGCGGCGGATGTGCTCGCCCGCATAACGGACGCCCTTGGCCTTGTAAGGCTCCGGCGGGTAGTAGGCACGGATGTCAGCGGCGAGCTGGCCGACGACCTGCTTGTCGATGCCCTCGATGGCGATCTTGGTGTTCTCGGTGACGGTCACCTTCACACCTTTCGGAATGGGATGCAGGCGGTCGTGGGACTGGCCGAGCTGGAGGTCGATGTTGGAGCCTTTGACAGCGGCGCGGAAACCGACGCCGTGGATTTCAAGATTCCGCGTGTAACCCTGGCTGACGCCCACGATCATGTTCGTGATCAGGCGCTGCGTGGTGCCGTGCAGCGCGCGGATGCGGCGTTCGTCGGATTCGCGGGTGACGTTGATCTCCTTCGCGTCAGCCGCGACGGTGACGCCCTGGGGAATGGTCCAGGCCAACTCGCCCTTCGGCCCCTTGACCTGCACGGAGCGGTCTCCGCCGAGCTTGATGCTGACTTTGTCTGGAATGGTGATGGCTTGTTTGCCTACGCGTGACATGAGATTTGTGACGGGTTGGAGGTTTACCAGACAGTGGCGAGGAGTTCGCCGCCGACCTTGGCCTTGCGGGCCTTGGCGCCGGTCATGACACCACGCGGGGTGGAAAGAATGGAGATGCCGAGACCGCCGAGCACGCGGGGGATCTCGTCGCTGCCGACATACTTGCGCAGACCCGGCTTGCTGACGCGGTCGAGCTTGCGGATGACCGGGGTCTTGTCCTTGGAGTCGTTGTATTTGAGCTTGAGCTTGAGGCGCGGATGGGTGGCGCTTGTGT
>JAEUHK010000065.1 GCA_016795465.1 Verrucomicrobiaceae bacterium
ACCAAACTCGGCACCGTTAAAGTCGAGTGGCGTGATGTTAGTGGTGATCTGTGCTGGTTCACGAGTGGCAATCTCAACGCCAAGAAACTCGTCGCTCCTGCCATCCAAAGAATCGAGCGCATGGTTCAAGAACTGTGACGCTCAACAACCCTCAAAACCTTGCCAGTTATGATTGCAGACCTCGCACCCCAAGCCCCCATCCAAATCCAACGTCGAACCCCAAACCTCATCCTTCACTGCGGCGCTCATCACGTCGATCTGAAGGAAGTCCGCAAAGTTCCGCCTCCTGATCCAACCCCAACCTGGTGTCCCATCCCCCATCACCAGCTCATCTCCACGGTCCAAGAAACCCTCAAGACCACCCGTCTGCGCATCGGCACCCAAGCCCACAGCCTGACCCACGATGGAATGCGGTATTTTGGACTCATGGAAATCCACGCCAAGAAAGCCAGCGACGACTATTGCTGGGTTCTTGGACTTCGGAACAGCCACGACAAGCAGTTCCCCGCAGGTATCGTTGCCGGTGCCAGTGTGTTCGTCTGCGACAATCTCAGCTTCAGTGGTGAGATCAAATTCGCCCGCAAACACACCCGGTTCATCGTCCGCGACCTCCCCCAGCTCGTCAGCCGCTCCATCGGTCTCCTGCTCGCAAAATGGCACGATCAAGACAAACGCATCGCCGCCTACAAGGAAGCCGAGATCACCGACACCGAAGCCCACGACCTCATCATACGGGCGACCGATGTCAGTGTGTGCTCCAACCGCTTGATCCCCGAAGTGCTTCATGAATGGCGCGAGCCCCGTCATGATGCCTTTGAGGGTCGTAACGTCTGGAGTCTTTTCAACGCGTTCACCGAGTCCCTGAAAGACGGAAACCTCGCCGAACTGCCCAAACGCACCGAAGCCCTCCACGGTCTTCTGGACACTCACGTTGGTTTGTCCGCGTGAAAAGAAGGGGGATTCGGCTTGGCTGCACGCCTTGCCGGATTCCTTTTTTTAGCTGTCTGACGACCTCCCGCATAAATGTCTCCTCCCCTGTGAGAGAATGACAACCTAATGAACCCATACATCACCAGAATCGCCTACATCCTCGACCGCTCCGCCCCCATGCAGAAGCCATTAACCGCCACCGCTCAGAAATCCATCGCATTCCCATCGTCACCTCCCGCCACTCATGAATCAACGCCGTCCTTGGCTCCAGCGCTTCCGTCGCCGCCTGCTCACTCTCCTGCCCACTGTGCTTCTGACAGTCCTTTACCTCGCCGGAGCCGTGCCCCCTCGCCATCCAGCACTGCCGGCTCACAAGCCTGCTCTGTCTCGCTGCCGCAGCCGCCACCGTCGCTGTGAGCCGACGCCCCAAAGTCGTCCCCGACAGTTCCCGCTCACCTTTCCCGCCCTCCCTTCGCTAAATTCGCCATGTGGCCCTGCACCCAGCTCGGCTTCTTTTGTATCGTCCGCAAAGACATGAACACCCCTCAAACAATTTTATCTTGCGGACGCGCTTTCAATGAAAGGGAGAGGCTTCATAAACAGATTTGATGGACCGATGACGCCTCGATATTAAAAACCGCAGCCGCCTTTGATTAAAATCACCACCAAATGCTCTACGACCAAATATACGAGCACCGTCCTTTTCATCGGCCATGGTCATTGGCAGAGGCCGGCACTTCGCGCTTGTTTGCGGAACTCAAGCAGTGGGCGGAAGGCTTGGAGGTTCACACATTCGATGCGCTGGCCCATCAGCAACCGTGGCGGACAGGGGCTCTGTTGTTGGGCCTCCATGCAGAGGTGATTCGCAGGTATGGTCATGAGGGGCAACTTTGGGCAGTTCTGTCAAACCGTGACATCGTCCGCTGGCAGCCTCAGACTTGGGGGCGATTGTATAGTTCGAGTGGTAGCTTGCAGGGCAGCCACGGGCAATTGCTCGAAAAAGCGGCGCAATGGCTTGAGCTACGCCATGCCTTTGATGTTGAGGATGCGCACAAGTGGTATCGCCTCATTCACCTTCAGATTGGGTTCACGCATGAGGATGCGATGTCCCGGCTCAAGGACTGGCTCAGTGGGCAAGCTCCGCCGGTGGCGGTGCAGACTTTGCTGGAGGAGCGTGATCCTGGGGCACTGGAGTTTCAGCGGATGTGGCATCGGTTGCGGCAGTATCGCTTGGGGAATGTTTCGAAGACGGGGATTAAAGAGCACCTGAAGTCCTGCTGCTGGGTGCTGCCGGAGTGGACGGAAGATTTGCTGAAAGCAGCGCTGGCGGCGGATGTTACGCCGTTGGCCAATGACGAGGAGGAGAGCATTAGCCAGTTTTACACATCGCCGACGTTGAAGTGGGATGGATTGGGTTTGCCTTCGTTCAGTGTGGAGTTGTGCCACTTGAACGAGATCGAGACAAAAGACGACTTGGAAGTGCGAGTGCAGGGCAAGGTGCAGGCGAGGTTGCTGAAACAGGATGCGGGAGGCTTCGCTCCCGACATGCAGGGGGCACTCGTGCTAGGTGAGGGCGCGGCATTGCGCTCGCGGATGGATTTGCGCCTTGTTTCCATGGATGAAAGCCTAGTTCGACAAGCGACCCTCGTGCTTTGGGATCCTGATGCTGAGGTTTCTTTATTCAGGCCGAGTGATGGATTGATGGTCACTGAGTCCCAACTGCGAACGGGGCAAGCGTTTGATCTCATCGCCGCTGGTGACTTGAAGCTCATGCCTGCGGCCACGTCGAGTGCAGTTATCGGTGCTGGGTATCGGCTGCACCGGTATGACAAGGGCTGGACGGGAGTGATCGCGGCCAGGATGGATGATGTAACGCTTTGGACGAGTGCAGGATTTGGCGAGCCACCGAAGCCGCTGCTTTTGAATGCGGTGCGGGCACGCTGGATGCAGACATTGGACTTTGCGGGATCAGCGAGTCATGTCTGGCCTTGGAAGGTTCCGCTCAAGATTGATGTCGTGGATCGGAGTTGGAGTTTTGCAGGTCTGCGCTGGACTCGTGCGGATGGAAAGATGATGAGCTATTCATCACCACCAGCAGAACTGTCGCTCGTGGAAGGCGACATCGCCCGGCCTCTGACTCTGCGGGTGAATGTGCGACATTCTACGGGCCGAACAGCTACCATCCCCGTGAAGTTGCCGCCGCCGATGCAGGGCTGCGTGCGGTGGAGCACAGAGGGTAAGCCAGTCATTCAGCGAGGCGACAAGACTATGCTCATTAGCGATGCCAGCCGCTCGATGTGGAGCTTCCTGCTGCCTGAACGGCGCGATGATCTCGGTAATGTTCTTTCGATGGAAGAGCGGCGTTGTTCGTTCATGGAAGGGGATGTTGTTCGTGGCAGTGTGCGCTCTCGGGCGATGATTTTGCCGAGACTCGGAGGCTATGGGGCACCTGCGTGGATCAGTGAAGATCCCTACAATGGGATAGAGCACACTATGGAGCTGGGATCACGGGTCATTGATGGCGGTGTGATCCGGCAAGTTCGTGTGGATGGCGAAACAAACAGAGTGACGATGAGTCGGCTTGGCGAGTTTGATCTGACTGACCGGCATGTGTTGCTGGCTTGGATCGCTCTGTCAGAAACGCCAGGATGCGTCGTAAGGGTGAATCGAGAGCTGCTTACAGATACGGCATCTGGCTGGGAGTTCCCATTTCCGCCGGGTGGATCAGTTCTCGGGGTGGCTTTGCTCTATGAAGGCACTCGCCTGGGTAGCTGGTTCAGTTCCACGAGATGGTCCAGTGCCTTGCTTCTCTATCCGCCCGCCGATCCGATGCAGATGGCAGCACTCTTGAGAGTCTGGAAGGCTCCTTTGTTACAAAGTGTCGGTGACGAGAATCATCGATCAAATGTGGCCGCTTGGCTGCGTGAGCACTGGATGAAGGTTTTGCCAGTTTGGCTGGCTTCGGACGGTTTTTTCACCGCACCGGGCATGGAGCAGATGCCGGTGCCAAGGATCGATGGCGAATGGAAAAATGTTGTCCACATACTCTTGAACGACTCGGGTCTTGTTCCTTCACCAAGCCATGCGTTAGACTTCCTAGAATCCATCACGCATTCACAGTTCGATCAACCTGTGAATGACATCACGTTATATTTATGCTTTCGAGACACAATTGCTGAATACCCTCTTTTCGGATCAAGACTCCTGGTGGCCACACTGCAAAGCTCATGTGTCAGCACCTTGAAGCAGAAAGGGCTTTCAGTGATCTTGCAGATGCAGCGAGGCTTCCCTTGTCTTGAGGAAAGCGCGATGGAAATTGCCCGCCGCCACGGCAACCGAGACGGCGATTGGCTGCGCCGGAGCATTCCCAGCCTGCAATCACTGGAAGTTGAGAACAAAAATCTGCCTCTGTCATACCACCGTTTATCTGGCTCCGAAGAGTTCCGAAAGTTTGCCTTTGGCGTTTGGCTGGAGGAGATCAAAAAACGTTTTTATCCATGAGCCAGCTCAATACTCTCGACCTCCGTGACCGTCTTATCTCCCGTATCAGTGCCTTTGCGCTGGACGATCATTTTGTCGCTGATCCGAATCTTCGTGGCGTTTTGGAGACCATTTTGTCAGGGCCGCCGGAGCGCGGCGGACTTGGGAGCGAGCTTTGGGTGGAGGGAGCTTTTCCATCGGAGCAGGCGGAAGAGACACTGGAGCAAGTGGCAGCTCGTGGAGTGCTTTCGAGTGCTCTTGCGCGTCAACTAGACCGCGTGGGTGAGTTTCCGCTGAATCGGGCACCTTATACGCATCAGTTGCGGAGTCTGGAGGCTGCGCACGAGAGCCGGGATATGCCAGAAGGGCAGCCAGCCCTTGTGGTGACGGCTGGGACGGGTGCGGGCAAAACGGAGAGTTTTCTTTTGCCGATGTTGGAGCGGCTTTGGACACAACCGGCAGAAGACAGACAAGGTGTGAGCGCTATCATCCTCTACCCGATGAATGCGCTGGTGAACGACCAGGTGGGACGGCTGGATAAATGGCTGGAGGGTCAGGATCGCGTGAGCTTTTTCCACTTCACCAGCGAGACGCCAGAGAACAAGCGCCGTGCGGATGAGCGAGGCACACCAGAGGCCACTCGGGCACGCTTTCGCACAAGGCAGCAAGCAAGAGGATTTGAAGATCAGGAGGGGAACAGGATCGAGGACGGCTCCGGGCCGCAGCCGCAAATCCTCGTCACAAACTACTCAATGCTGGAATACATGCTGTGTCGGCCACAGGATGCCGTGTTCTTTGGGCGAAATCTGCGGGTTCTAGTGCTGGACGAGGCGCACATTTACACGGGCAATCTGGCGGCGGAGATCACGCTGCTGCTGCGGCGTGTGCAGATGCGCTGCGGGCGCAGGCCGGAGGAAGTGCTGCACATCGCCACCAGTGCTACCATCGGCGGTGGTGCGGCGGCGCTGAGGCCGTTTGCAGCGCAGTTGTTCAGTAAAGATGAATCCCTGGTGCAATTGATCGAAGGCCGCCGTATCCGGCCTGAGTTGGAGGTGGCTGATGCTGGAGCGCCTCTGCCGCTGAGCCTCGCTGAGCAGCTTGCGGCAAATCCGCCGCCGGAAAGCGGCACCGTGCGAGTTACGCCAGATGGCGATAGCGAGTTTGTGGCAGCAAATGCTGAGGAAGGGCAGCGATGGAGGGCTGTGCTTTCTTTGCTGGCACCAGAACCGCGAGTTAGTGAAGCCATTAACCGCACCGACAGGCTCGTGGCACCAATGCTGGCGGATGTTCTGCGCTTCTCGCCTGCGTTAGCGAGGCTGCAAAATCTGCTGTGGGCTGACGAAACGATGCCACGTCTGCTTTTGCCGGAGTTGGCGGCTCAAATGTTCGGCCAGAACAATGCGGCGAGCCAACAAGCTACTCGAATCCTGCTGCAAATGAGCGCCTGTGCCCGCAGCGAGTCTGGAGAGTGGCCGCTGGTGCCGAATCGGCTGCATTACCTCATGCGCGGCCCGGAAGGTATGATGCTCTCATTTCGCCGTGATGTGAGTGCGCCTGCGTATCATCCGCTGAACGGCATTGGTCAGGTTTTCAGTGCTGGGGCTGACCCAGCAGCCTGCGGAGACTTTGAAGATCATCCGCTAACGTTGGTGCGTTGCCAGACATCCGGCTGGTGGGGTGTGGCTGCTCGGCAGGTGGATGGGCTTTTACTGCCGGTACCTTCCTCTGTCGTGCTGCACGGGCGGAATGAAGATGGGGAAGACCTCTTCGACCCGGAAAACCCGAATCAGCAACAGGCCATGCCTGTGAAGTTCTTTTCACTGACCGAGGTCGAAGGCGTGCAACCCCGTCATTTTGAACCGCAGACGGGCCGCTACTCCGGCAACGGTCCTGGAGTGCCGCTGTGGGAGCTGACGCAGTGTCCGCAGAGCGGCGTGGCATTTGATAAGCGCAACGTCGGGTGGTTTGCCGCTCGTGCGAGACTCCAACTCAGCCTCATCGCTGAAACAGCGCTCGCTGCGATGCCGGAGTTTCCCCATGCGAACAAGGCATGGAAACCTGCTCGTGGGCGGCGGTTGCTGGTTTTTTCAGATAGTCGAGCGGAGGCTGCCCGCCTGGGGCCACGGCTCACCCGCCAGCATGAGTTGCAGCTCTTTCGTGCAGCGGTGATTCATGAACTGGGAAACCTCACGCAAGCTGGGGGCGATGGAGATGCGGACTACTTCCAGCAGGAGATCGCACGGATTGAAGGCGAACTCTCCCGGCCTAATCTCAGCCCGGTGATCCGGCAGAGGCTCCAGAGTTCACTCGCCGATGCTCAGGATTCACTGCAAGGGCTGCAATCAGGCGGCAGCGTGCGGCAGTGGGCAGATCGGTTGCAGGAGTCGCCACTCATTGCTGAGATCGTGGACTTGGATTCGGCAGCGGAGCACGATTTCCATGATGGCAACCGCCAGCAGCGTTGGCAGCGGAATGCCGAGCAAGTGCAGGCCTCGCTGGTAAGCCTGTTGGGCAGAGAACTAGCCCGACGCCCCACTTGGCCGCAGCCGGGTCTAGAGACGCTGGGGCTGGTGGAGGTGGTCTATCCAGGCATTGAGACACTCGCGCCACCGCCACGGATTTGCGGCACTGTGGCGATGGAGGTCGCAGAAGCGCTGCGCCAGACTTGGGCAGGCTATCTAGCCTGCATGCTAGATGCACTGCGCAATCAAGGCTGCATCACCCTTGGCCGGGACAGAGACGATGATGATTACAAATACGGAAGTGCGCTGATGGGGAAATACTTTTCAGCTCGGGATAGCTTCAAAAGGGAGGTGATTCCCTTCATCGGCGTGCATTTCGAGGGTCAGCAGACTTCGCGCCGAAACGCCTTCACAAGGGATTATCTCTTGGCCTGTGGGATGTCACGGGAAGCAGCGGTTCAACGTGCGGGTGAAGTCATGGAGCATGTCTTTGATCAACTGCTCCATCATGCAAGTAGCGGCTCATTCAACTGGCTGGAGGTCAAACCAAGTTCTGAGACCAATGGAGGCGATCATGTGGTGCCATCCATGCGCATGCGCTTCCCGCTGCTGGGACTGCGGGTGCCTTCGCGGCTCTACCGCTGCGAATCGACCGGTCAGGTATGGCCTCGCAGCATCGCAGGGCTTTACCCTGGAGCTGCCAGCGCCTCACTCAGTGAGATCAGCGCGGATGATTTGGATCAGGATGCTCGCCTCGGGCGGCGCAGGCGTGAGTTGCGGGAGTGGGAGGGTTTCCGCCTTGGTCTATGGGCAGAGGAGCACAGCGCCCAGCTATCGCCGCAGGAAAATGCGAGGCTCCAAGACCTCTTCCGTGATGGGATGCGGAACATCCTCAGCAGCACGACCACGCTGGAGCTGGGTATAGACATCGGCGGCCTTAGCGCTGTCTTGTTAGGAAATCTGCCGCCTGGTAAGGCAAACTACCTCCAGCGTGCAGGTCGTGCAGGTCGCCGTGCAGATGGATCCAGTGCTGTGCTAGGTTTTGCGCGGCCATCTCCCTATGAGCGGGAGGTGTTTCTGGATTTCCGCCGCTATTTGAATCGAGACTTACGCCGCCCTACGGTTTTTCTGGATCGTGCGGCCATCGTGCGCCGCCATGCGCACTCGTGGCTGCTGGGAGAGTTCTTCCGCAGCCAATATGCCCATGGCGAACATACGGGAGCCATGGACGCGTATGGCAAGATGGGGCCGTTCACGGGCGAACCATTGCCGGGCAAGTGGAGCAGTGATGAGCCAGCAAAGCCTGTCTTGCCCGAAAGGAACGCCGCGAACCTAGCTGATGCTTTTTTGAGTTACCTCGATCAAATTGCCACGGCAACCCCAACACGGATGCAGACAGCGCTGGCACATCTGTGGCGCGGTTGTCCTGAGCTAGAGGCTTTGATTCAAGACACGGCCATTTCATGGCCGCAAGTCGTCCAGGCCATCCGCGCCGAATTTGCCGCTGCCTATGAAAGGTGGCGTGAAGATGTCCGCTCGCTGCTGGCTGCATGGGATGAGGTGCCAGCCATCCCACCTGTTCACAGCTCTGCTGCTGCGAACCGTGCGCAGGCGAATGCGATCTACTACCAGCTAAGGACGCTCCACCAGATGACGGTGATCGAATCACTGGCAGATGCCAGAGTGCTCCCGCGCTACGGCTTCCCCATCGGCCAGTGCAAACTTCATGTCCAAGTCTCGGAACGTGATCCACACACGGGCCGCTATCAGCTCCGCGAAGAAGACCAGTTTCGCCTGCAACGAGACAGCATGATGGCGATGCGGGAGTATGTGCCAGGCTCGCAACTGCTCGCAGGTGGAAAGATCGTCACATCTCGCGGCCTGCTGAAGCATTGGACGGGTGCGATGGTGGCAAATGAATCCTGGGGACTCCGTGGACGCTTCATTCGCACCCAGAACGGCTACTTTCACTACAGTTGCAGTGCTGAGGCACCGCGCCAGCCGACCAACGCGAGTCCACAATCGCCGCCCAAGTCTGGAGAGATGATCTTTCCGAAGACTGGCTTTTGCACCTCCACCTCTGAGCAACCCCGCCATGGAAGCGACTTCGAGAAAGTCGGTTCAGTCGAGGTCTATACCATCGCCTTTGAGGATGCAGCGCGCTGTGATGCACCTCAGCCGGGCTTTGGCGGCATTCCGGGCTGCACCGCCACCTACTGCCATGGTGGAGAGTTGCTACTGCTGAATGGAGGTGAGTTTGGCAAAGGTTTCGCCATCTGTCAGAAGTGCGGTTACGCGGACAGTGAGCTGCACTCCACAGGCCAAGGCCGGGTGAATCTGCCGAGTCACTATGAAAGACACCACGCACTGCAATCCACAGCCCGCTGGGGTGATAGGCGCTGCTGGGAAGATGAGGAAGCGCCAGTGTGGCGTCGCCAGCATCTCGCCGCACGGCAGACGACGCATCTTCTGAAATTGGATTTTTCCCGTTGTGGTCAACCATTGAGTGAAGAGCTGATTCGCACCCTCGGACAAGCACTGCGACTAGCAGCGGCGAATGTGCTGGAGCAGGATGCTCGGGAGATAAGGGCTATCGAGCCCTCTCTCGATCCACAAACTGGCGGCTACACCTCCGTCGTTCTCTACGACACTCTGGCGGGCGGCGCTGGTCATTTGGCACAACTCTCCCACCCGAGCTACCCCGAGCGTGCCCGTGAATGGATCGACCAAACCATCGCCTTGCTCACCGTGGAACCAACCTATCCAGACAGTGTGCGCCAACGCGAAGCCATGCGCCGTGTGCTCACCTCCGATGCCACGGATGACATGGTGCCCGTGGAAACACTCGCTTTTCTGCAGCAAGCCCGGAATGCTGCTAGTGCGGTAGAACCTGTCGCGGTGGTGGATGATCCCATTCCAGAAGATGCTTGGACACTGGACCGCCTCCTCACAGAAGACCCACCGCAGCAATTTGAACTCACCTATCGCCTCAACGATATCGCTGGCGTCACCGACATGGCGCAGTGTGAAGTCTGCACTGCCAAGCCTCCACCTCGGACACCTGTGATCCTGCGACATGTCAGCTTGCCCGGAGGCATCGCAGCCGGAGGATGGTATGCGAGTGCGCTCGACGATGGCAGTTGGCGGGTGCGTTTGAGCAAAACGGAAGGTGCCTCACCCGAGCTTCGTCTGAGCCAGACAGAGTACAACTCGCTGACGCCACTCGCTATCATCCACCGCAACGCCTGACCCACATGGCACGCCTCGTCCCTCATCACGACACCTCCACAATTGAGCACCCTTCAGAGCGCAGTGTAGCCGAGGCCCTTTGTGCGCAACTGCCGCCTGAAGTCGTCGTCTTTCACAGCTACCCCTGGCTACGGCCCGAGAGGCACGAGCGCAGTGGCAAAGTGAATCTCCACGAAGGTGAGGCAGACTTTGTCATCCTGCATCCACGCTTTGGCATCATGGTCGTGGAGGTGAAAGGCGGACACGTCTATTACGACCAGCAAACGATGCGCTGGGAGCGGCATGGAGCACGCCATGAAATGAAAGACCCCTTTGTGCAGGCAGCCAAGAACATGCACGCCCTCGAAGCCACCGCCAAAGAGCGCTACTTCAAAAACGAACTGCCATTCGTGCGCGGCTACTGCGCTGTGTTTCCTGACTGTGAATGGACCGGCACTGCACCACCTGGAGCCGTGAATGCCAATCTCTTCGCCGCCAGTGACCTGAGCAAACTCGGCACACGCCTGGAAGCTCTCTTCCGCGCTTTTGACCGCCGTAAAGACCATGCGCCGCTGCCCACCCCTGTTCTCGATGGCTTGATGAAGACGCTCACGTCCGAGTTCAAGCTCACACCCGCATTGTGGAGAGAGATCGAGCAGCAGGAGCGCGTCCTGTTTCGTTTCACGGAGGATCAGTTGTTGCTGCTCAACTTCCTCAATCAGCACCGCCGCGCAGCCGTCCGAGGAGTTGCGGGTTCCGGCAAGACGCAGCTAGCACTCGCAAAGGCCCGGCAGTTTGCTGACGAGGGAAAGCGTGTGCTACTTCTCTGCTACAATCGAATGCTCGCAGACTGGCTGGCTGAACAAGTCGCCGAGCAAAAGGACCGCATAACTGCCATCAACTATCATCGCATGGCGCTCGAATGGTGTGGGAGGGCAAAAGTTGCTTTTCCGGCAGGCGGTCAGGATGAAGCTTTCTGGAGCACTTCAGCGGCAAGGCTGTTTGAGAATGCCATTGAGCGCTTGGACAGCGACAGGTTCGATGCGGTTGTTGTGGATGAAGGTCAGGATTTCCACGAATCGTGGTGGGACAGTGTGGAATGGCTCAATCGAGACCTTTCCGACGGCCCGCTTTATGTGTTTTACGACCCAGCACAGCAGCTCCAGCACCAAACACCCCAGCGCCTCCCCCAACTCGGGACGCCGTATCATCTGCCAACCAACTGCCGAAATACCAAGCAAATCTCTGATTTCTGCGCAAAAGCTATAGGGCATGCCATAACCGTGAAACCTGGGCAGCCTGAAGGCAGACCCCCGACGATCAGGATCGCTGCAAACGAGCAAGCGCAGAAAGCACAGGTGGCGGCATGTCTTGATGAATGGCTGTCTGGAACCAGTGGCCTCTCGTGCAAGCAGATCGCCATACTGAGCGCCCAATCACTTTCAAGAAGCTCGCTGCGGCATTGCGCTTCAATCGGTCGCTGGCGTGTCACAGGAGACCTCGAAGAATGGAGGGCAGGCAAGGCCGTCCTGCATACGACTCTGCGCAGATTCAAGGGCATGGAAGCCGATGCCGTTATTGTTCACGACATTCCAAAAGTCGAACCAACGCCTGATGAAAACCAATTCTCGGCAAAGCATCTTTATGTCGCATGTTCCCGCGCCAAGCACCTCCTTTGCCTATTAAGCTACGAGGAGCTCGTCATTCATTGAAAAGCGCTAGCCGGATTAGCCGAGCGCGAGAGCTTCGAGCGAACCAAGGTGGTGTTCGGGTATTCCAACATGCTTTTCCAAGCTAAGCAGCCATGAACGAATGTCTCCTAGCCTGCTGGACACGCATGTAGGCTTGGCGGCCTAAAACCCTGCCCCGCGCCGGCGTCCCCGGCGCGGGGCAGGCTTTTTGTTAACTAGGACCTCAAATCTCAGTGTCGCCGCGCATGCGTCCACTTGTCAGCGTTGATAATGCAGTGCGCAGGTTACGTGTCGGAGAGGTCAACAAGTCCTCAGCGGACACTTTGAGGACTGAACACAGGACAAGCAGTTCGTAATCGAAAAGGGACCTGATCTGGGATTCAATCTTAGCCAGAGCCACTCGGTCGATGTTTTCCAAGCCAGCGAGCTGGAGTCTGGCGGCGAGGTCATCCTGCGACAGCCCGGCCTTGATCCGCAAACTGCGGACTTTGGGGCCAAGGATATTTCGGAAACGTCTGCTCATGTGTTCCCATTCGGGAACTTGACAGTGACATGCCGA
>JAEUHK010000084.1 GCA_016795465.1 Verrucomicrobiaceae bacterium
CTTTTCCCAGAAGCCCCAGATCACGAAACCGGTCATCTGCGGATGGCTGAAGCACAGCGTCATCATGTCGCGCAGGTGATCGGCGTGGAGCTGGTCGTCGAGCGTTTGCAGGTCGTATTCGGTGACGGTGAGATGCTTCACCAGCTTGCCAAAGCGCTCATAAATCTGCCATTCCTCGTCGATGGCCGGGATGGCGTAGTCGCTGAAGTGACTCTGAAAGCCGCAGCCGTCCGGCGTCTGGCCTTTGGCAATCATGTGCTTCACATGCTTCTCGAATCCCGCGGTGCGGTCGGGATTGAAGGTGTCCTCGTTCACAAACAGCAGCTTGTCGGTCTGCGGACGGATCTTCGCATAAAGCTCGGGATACACATCGGGGCCGACGACATTGTAGAGCGCATCCGCCTCGACAAACGGCACCGGATGATTCAGCGCGTCCCATTCATCGACATACGGCGCACAGAAAGGCAGCACGTGTTTGAAGTGGCGATCGTATCGCGCCAGCAGGCCGGCGGGCCCGCCCTTTTTGACCTCCTCGGTGGCCCAAGGCTCCAGATAACACCACGCGAGGTAATGCCCGCGCGACGTCATCTTCCGATCCTGCGCCCATTGCAGCGTCCACTGCACGGCGGTGCCCATCCGACGCAAACCATTGGCCTTCCAAGGCTTGTCGGGCTTTGGATCGCCGTCGATGTTGCCCACGCGCAGGCCGTTTTCCGGCACGATGCGGCTGAAAAGCTCGTCCACCGTGTCGCGATACTTCCGCTGGTCCTCAATGGAGATGGCGGTCGTCAGCCCGGAGAGCATGTGCACGTCCACCGAGCTGCCAAAGCCAAACAAATGCCGCTTCATCGCGAGTTTGACTTTCGCACCCTCGATGGCCTTCCCTTCCGCGTCGACGACTCGCACCGTGATCTTCCCCTGGCGCAGTTTCGCGATGCGTTCCGCCGCGGCGGCACGCCAGGGCGCATCGAGTTCGCGACCCGCGTAGGTCTTCTTCATCTGCGGCGCTTTGAAGATGTCGAAGCCCACCGGGAACGTGTAGATCTGAAAATCCGCGATCTCGATGCTCTGCTGCGTCTCGCCCACATTGATCTTCGCGATGCCCGCGCCCTCCGGCACCTCGTGCGCCGCGACGAAGCTGAAAAACGTCGTGTCCCATTCCTTGCCGACCACCCAGCCCTTCCACAACGGCGTGGCGCCATAGTTTTTCGTGTTCTGCACCGCCACCGTGATACGCCCCTTGCCATCCGCCTTGTCCGTCTGCGTCGTGCGGGCCTTGATCACCGCCAGGCACACCTGATCCTTCGCCAGCGCCTGCGTGAAGCGACGGCTCACCGCGAGGTTGTAGCTCTTCTCCAGCTTCCCCGGCGATTCGAGCAGAAACCCGGCCTCCGTCTTCGTGATGCGACCTTCCTCAGCCTTCGGCTGCGTCGGTTGCAACGGCGCATCCCCCAACAACGCCTTCGCCTCCGACGGCAAAACCGGTTCCTCCGCATGAAGCGAAGCCATGGCGACGAGAGCGAAGAGTAGAGTTCTGAGCATAAGCGTGAAGCAGGTGACGACCCCACGATGATACATTCCCTCCCGCATGGGTATGGTGATCATCCGCCAAACTTTGTGAAAATGCCGCCAAGGCCTTCGGCTCTAGCCGAAGCCGCTTTGTCATTCCTGCCTTTGCAGATCGAGGCTGAGGTCGTAGCCGCCATCTTCGGCGATTGGATCAGCCTGGAGGCCCAAGAAGAGCATGGAGTCATTCGAGTTGCCGATGGAGATGGCGGCACGTTGTCCTGCGGGCGTGTATAAGGTGGGTGTAACGAGTTGATCAAGCCCACGGATGTTTTCCAGACGGCTTTGCAAGTCACGTAGCCGTTCCGGGCCGATGGCGCTGTAGTTTTCGAAGTCGAAGAGGTCGGGAAACAGGTCGTGTGCCTCCGCATCCGAGACGGCGGCATCGGAGAGGTGCAGGAGCTTGGCCGTCACCTTGACATGACCTTCCGGCGTCGTCTCCGGCGTCACGATGGCCATGCCGTTCATGCCCGGAGCGATCTCCCAATAGCCCAGCACAGCCGATTCACCCGGCTTGAGCCGCACTTTGCCCTTCGAGGCGATTTTGAGCGGTTTTCGAGCTGCGGGAGCCTTTTCGACTTTCGGCGGAGTTGGAGTCGAAACGCTGGTGGAAGGCTTGGCGACGACTTGAGGCGTCGAAGAAGGCTTTTTCGTCTCTTGGGGCTGAAAAGCCGTCCGCATGAGCCAGAAGGCGATCAGGCACAAAGCGAGGCAGAGTAGAATGATGGAACAGCGCATGTGGAAGTGTGGTGAGTCCTCTGGACTCATCTGAATGACGCAGTCCGGAGGACTGCACCACATTTTCTCAACGCCAGACCTCATCCTTGGCGGGATCGCCGGGCACGTCGAGGAGCTGGACTTTGTTGATGCTCACAAAGCGGGCGTGATCGGTGAACTGGCGGACGATGCGTTTTTGCTCGTCGAGCTCGAAGAACTGGGCGGTGGTGGCGAGGTAGCCGTGGCCGAGCCAGTTGATGACAAGCGTGTGGCCGTCGGGCAGGCGCTGGAAGCCGCTGATGAGGCGCAGCGGATTGTTCGGCACGTCCTGCGTGCCGAGCTTCCACACGGTCTTGCCTTCGCGGTCGAGTTCGAGCATGGCCTCGCCCTCGCCGCAGGCGATGAGGAGGTGGCCGTTGGGCAGTTCGCGGACTTCGTGGGGATCGCCGGGTGTTTGGATCGAGCGGAGGAGCTTGCCTTCGGCGTTGAGTTCGAGGATGGCGCGGTCGCCTTTGGCGCTGATGAGGTAACGACCATCCTTCGTGCGACGGCAGCCACGCATCTGATCGTGCGTGTTTTGCGTTTTCACCGGCACGGCGATTTCGCGGACGATTTGGCCATCGCGACCGACTTCCACGAGTCGCTTCGTGCCGCACTCGACGACCATGACCTTGCCATCGGGCAAGGGCTGGCAGCCATGCACCTCGGTTTTCTCCGGAGCGCGATAGCTCCAGACGACCTTGTGGTCGAGCGTGACCTCGCGTGCTCCGCGCAGATGACTGAAGAGGACGTTGCCATTCGCGAGCATCCAAACGTCCTGCGGTTTCTCGGCGGGATGCTCCCACTCGACGCGGCCATCCGCGGCGATGATGGCGACTTTGTTGCCGCCGTAGTCGCTGACGAGAACGCGACGGCCAAAAGTGGTTGCGGCTTTAGCCGCATTGTCAGGACTGATTCGGCTAAAGCCGAAGCCACTTTCCCGATCCGGCACGGGATCGCTGAGGAGGTTGCGATTGTTCCGCTGCAAGGGTGGCTCGGGGCTTTCCCATCCGCGCGGGGCACCGAGATGCACCACATGCTGGCCTTTGATGTCGTCGATGCGCAGGTTGTCCATGACGAAGCCATTGCGCGAGCAACGCCAGCAATGAATCGCGCTGCCACCGCTCTTGATGACGTTGCCGATGACCTCGTAGCCATCGAGATTGAAGTTCGGCTCGATGCTGGTGACGCCGGTCTCCATGTAGTTGTAGTTGCACTTCACGTTGCGCAGATGACCGCGAAACGACGGATGGCCGAGCAGGTAGGCGGCGCCGTTCGGATTGATCGTGCGCGTGCGCTGGATGGTGATGTCTTCGGCGTCAAAAGACTCGCCGAGCCCAGTTTTGCCGCCGGGCAGGAACTTGCCGGTGTGCTCGCCGTAGCACATCACGGAGCGGTTCGTGTCCATCATGGTGATACCCTCCACGAGCACACCGTGCACGCGGCCATGGATGAGCACGCAGGCATTGATGTCCTTCACGAGGAAGCCGGGCTGCACGTTGTGCGTGGCATTCATGTCGATGGTGCCCTTGCCGGTGATGCGCACGTTTTCGATGGTCTCCGGCTGGCGGCCATGACCGACCCGGATGCCATACGCAACGGGTCCATCGTAGGTGCTGAACCAGGTGCTTCCTTTGTTGTGCCCCGTCTTGCTGCCAAAGCGGACCTGCACGCCGTGAGCGAGCGTTTGCCAGTCGCCCGTGATCGCCACGCGCTGATGCGGGGTCTCGGCAAACTTGCTCGCGGACGGCGGCAGTTTGGCGGAGCCCTGCGGATTGTCGGCGCTCTCAAACACGCCCCACGCAAAAGTGTCCGCGCCGCCCTCGCTGCCCTCGGAGTCGATCTTGATGGTGAAGATGCACGGCTTGATGAGGTCAAAGCGGCCCCCCATCTCCAAATCGTCGAGCTTCTTGCCAGCGTCCTGATCCGTGGTGATCTCGGGCTCGGCCTCGAGCTTCGTCGTGTCGTTCGCGAGCTTCAGCGTCGCCCCTTCGCTGAGCTCGATGTGGATCGCTTTGTCCACGTAAAGGATGGAGCGATGCCTCGTGAGTCCATGCTGATGCAAACCGGGCAGAAAGACGAGTTTGTCACCCGGAGCCGCGCGATCCATCACCGCCTGCGGATTGTCGCCGGGCTTGATCGAATGCTCCGCAGCATGCAGCAGCGGCGCGAGGGCGAGGAGGAAGAGCGTGGGCTGGAGGATCGTTTTCATGGTGGAGTCATGGGTTGCGCGGGGCGCGGCGGGCGGTTACTCTGGTGGCATGTCAGCGAACGACAGCCTTCCCCAACTCCCGCCTCCGGGAGTGCCACTCCGCCTTCCGCCCCAGACGGGACGAAAGCTGAGCTATGAGGAAGCCTACGCCCAAGTCCGTCGTCACCTGAAGGATGATGGCGCTCAGGCGACGATGTCCGTGCAGATGAAATCTTAGATAGTCCCTCAAGCGTCAAAGCTGAGATCATTTTCGACAGGAGAATGGGGACAGCAGAATCCAAACATTTATTCTTCTGTCCCCATTCTTCTGTCGATTCGTTCCTGTTCTGTTGCGGGTGGAGACAAACTTCATCAAAGCGGCGGCGGATGGGTTGATCTACCCCATCGACCTGATCGTCTGGCACTGGCCGTCGTGAGATCATAGTTGAGCCATCGGCTGCACCATCGGCCAGAGCTTGATCTCCTCGGCGACGAGGTGCGCGGGCAGTTGGGCGGTTTGAACGAGGAGCTGGCCGAGATCGGCGGGCGAGATGCATTGCGCGAACACGGCGGGATCACGCGGCGGGAGGTTCGCGGCCTCGGTGAAGTCCGTCTGGCCCCAAGAAGGCAAAACGGAGGTCACGCGCACCCCGTGAGGTCGCAACTCGGTGAGCAGGCAGCGCGTGAACATGAGCAAACCGGCCTTCGCCGCTGAATACACGCTCCAACCCGGCCACGCGTGCGTGGAGCAGGCACTGCCGATGTTCACGATGAGACCGCTGCCCTGCTTTTGCATGATCGCAGCCGCGCGACGGCAGCCAAGCAACGCGCCGGTGAGATTGCTGGCGAGGCTTTGAGCGATGGCGTCATCGGACTGCTCGCTGGCCGGGCCGATTTTGACGCCCTCGCCTGCGTTGTTGATCAGAACATCGAGCCGACCGGTTTGCGCAATCACTTTCGCCATCAAGCGATCCCAAGCCGCTCCGTCCGCCACATCAGCCACGAAAGGCGAGGCTCCGATGCGGTTGGCGGTCTCTCGCAGCCTGACCTCGTTGCGTCCTGTGATCCACACACGTGCTCCAGCCTTCACAAAGGCCTCCGCGATGCCCGCGCCGTAGCCGCGCGAGCCGCCGGTGACGATGACAGTGGAACAGGTCAGGTTTGTCATTTGAGCGGTGAGTTGAAATGGAGAACCGATTGAAGGTCACGAACTACGCGTTTGCAATGGCAAATCTTGTTTTGTATATCAAACGCATGCCAAAGCCCCGAAAAACCACCGCCAACCCTCTCAGCCGCTACAAGGTGCCCATCCTCGACCGCACCCTGGACCTGCTGGAGCTGCTTTCGCGGCATCCCGAGGGCCTCACACTCACCGCGATGACCGATGCGCTCAAGATGCCGAAGAACTCCGTCTTCCGCATCGCCACCACGCTCACGCTCCGCGGTTATGCCGAGCGCGATGAAAGCACGAAAGCCTACCGCGCCAGCCGCAAGCTCCTCAGCCTAGGTCATGCCGCCGTGGGCGGCGAGCGACTCATCCAAGCCGCCGCGCCCATCCTCACCGCCTTGCGCGATGCCACCGGCGAAACCGCGCTCCTCGGCACCCTGGCCGGAAATCACGGCGTCGTGCTCGATCAAGTCGCGTCATCGCATCCGGTGAAGGTCGTCGTCGAGATCGGCCATGCCTTCACCCTGCACACCGCCGCGCCCGCGAAGGCCATGCTGGCCCACTGGAGCCCCGAGGCCCAAAAAGCCTTCGTGCAGCAGATGAAGTTCCCCAAACACACCCGCCACACCATCACCAGCGCCACCGCCTTCCTCACCGAACTCAAGCAAGCCCGCCAAACCGGCTACGCGCTTGATCGCGGCGAAGAAAGCGAGACCTTCGCCTGCGTCGCCGCGCCTGTTTTCGATCATCGCGCCCATCCCGTCGCCTCCATCTGGATCAGCGGCCCCTCAGATCGCGTCACGCCCGGAAGTCTCGACAAGCTAGGGGCGAAAGTGAAGCACTTCGCCGATCAGCTTTCGCGACAGCTCGGGCATCAGGCGTGAAAGGTGGCAGCGGCTACAGCCTCAGCAGCTTCACCTTCCGAAACTCAATGCCCGCACCCGCGTGTCGTCCCTGAAAGCCGATGCGGCCTTTGAACGGCATTTCGGTCCACGGCTTGCCTTGGAGCCATTTCGGCATCTCGGAGGCGTCGGGATTGAGTTTGCCGTCCTTCCACTGCGTGAGGTCGATTTCGTTCACGACTTCGCCGTTGAGCACGACGGTGATTTTTTGGCCTTGGGCGGTGAGGGTCATGCGGTTCCATTCGCCGGCGGGTTTGACGGTGCTTTTGGTCGCGGGCTGATGGCCGAAGAAGGCACCGCAGCGCCAGTTGGCGGGCTTTTCCTGCCATTGCTTGGCGCGGTCGTCGCAGATCTGGATTTCGATGCTGGCGGGCATCCAGTTGGTTTCGTCGCTGTTGTAGAGGAAGACGCCGCTGTTCGCTCCGGGCTCGAACTTGAACTCGAAATCGAGCACGCAGTCGCCGTGCGTGGCCTTGGTCCAGATGTTTTGATCCTCGGTGGCGGTGAGGATGCCGTCGCGATAGCTCCAGATGGCTCCGGGGACTCGCATGTTGGTCAAATCGCTCACGAGCAGGTCATTCCACGCGCTGGAGTCGGGATGCGTGCGCAGCGGCAGTGTAACTTTGGCGGCGGCGGCTTTTTCAGACGCGGTGATGTCTTCCAAAGGCTCGCCGCGGGCGAACTGGCGCACGTTGCGCATGTATTCCGGCGGCACGTCGTGACCGTAGCCGCGCATGATGATGCTCTTGAAGTCGAGTTTCATGAGTTTGGCCTGACGTTCGAGCAGCGACGTCTGATCGAGCATCAATTGCCGGAACTCCGAGCCGCCGGTCATCGCGTCATCGGCCACGAGCAGCAGGAAGCGGCTGTCTTTGATGGGCATGGCCGCAGGCATGAGCTGAAAGCCGCCCTCATGCAGCCAGAACGTGTGAAAGTGCTGCGTGATGAACTCATCGCGACCCGCGAGCAGCACGCTGAGCGTGTGCGCGCCATTCGAGTGCCCGCCGATGACGCTGCGCTGCCAATCGATGTTCGGCACCTCGGCGGAGAGCTTTTCCAGCATCGTGCGATACGCCGCGCTGACGTCGGCAAGGTCCTCGACCATCACGGGCAGTGTTTTGCCCTTCGGCTGGTTCTTTTTGAAGAGCGGCACCTGCACCGCGATGAAGTCCTCCGCGCCCACGATGTCGCGAGCCATCTCCCCTCCATCCTCCGGCCCGCCGCTGCCGCCCTTGATGTAAACGAAGAGCGGATGCTTCGCCTTCGTCGCGTAGTTCGACGGCAAGATCGCCCCCAGCCGCGCCACCTTCGTCGTGCCCGAAACCATGCCCGCGAGCGTGTTCGGCAGCTCCGGGAATTCGAAGGTGAGCTTCGCGTTCGGTTTGAGATCGGCCGCGAGGGCGCTGGAGGTGAGCAGAATGAGGAGAACTGCTTTCATGCGACTGAATCAGGCTCGTAGCCGAAGAAGGGATAATCGTTTTCCGGCACAAAAGTGGCTTCGGCTTGAGCAGGAGCTTCAGGCGCAGCTTGAACGATGCTCGGCGTGGCCACGGCGACAGCGACTGTGCCTTTGAGGGCGTTCAGAAGCGCTTCGCGGCGGGTGAGATGGGTGGGTTCGGTGTTCATGATTGAGGAGTTCCACATCAAGCTTCGGAGAAAGGTCCCGCATTCTGCTGCGCGAGCGTTTCACGCACCTTCACGCCATCCAGCGTGCCGACCTCACTCTTCGCCTTCATCGCGAGCGCGGCGGCAGTTCCGGCGGCCTCGCCAAGCGCCATCGCGGTGGCGGTGACTCGGCTGGAGGCGCTGGCTTCGCTGCTGGCGCTGTGACAGCGACCGGCGACGAGCAGATTGCTCACTTTTTGCGGCACGAGCGTGCGATACGAGATGTCGTAAGGCTTCGGTTGGAAGCCGGAGCCGGTGAAGGGCTTATCGACGGAAACCTCCGGCGGATGGATGTCGAGGAACCAGCAGCCCGTGGCGACCGCATCATCGTGGCGCGTGGTCTTTTGCAGATCTTCGAGCGTGAGCACGTTCAGCCCGACGATGCGGCGCGTGTCACGCACGCCGATGTAGGGACCGCTCATCATGTAGTAGCTGTTTTCAAAGCCGGGCACCTTCGCCTTCCATTCGTTGAAGATGGTCCACGCGTCCTTGCGGCCCTGGATCTCCGCGCGGGTGAAATCGGCGGCGTTCGTCGCATCCGCCGGCACGCGCGTGGCGTGGACGTAGCATTCGTCTTTTGCGAAGGCGAAGATCAGCCCGGGGCCGTAGAAATTCACGAGGCGGCCTTCCTTGTGGGCCTCGATGAGCACCTTCTTCGCCGCGTCCTTCGTCTCCTTAACTGGAACGACGTTCCCGATGCGGAAATGCAGCGTCAGCGGCATGAGCGGCTTCGACGAGATCGTCGGGCAACCCGCCCAGTGCGCGATGTCGCCATCGCCGGTGCAGTCGATGACTTGTTTCGCCTCCACCCGCGTGAGTCCGTCCTTGTTCGCGATGATCACCGCCGCCACGCGACCTTCCTTCACCTCCACATCGCAGGCGACGCTGTGATAG